>NZ_JASLDS010000003.1 GCF_030151385.1 Soonwooa sp. | reverse complement strand
ACATTTAATTTATAGCTATTTCCACAAGTATCTACACTGCTACATCCATTCGAGGATTTTGTTCCACATGAATGTCCTGAATCGCCGGATGTCTTACATCCACAACTCATATTAAAATATATTATTCTCGCAAAGTTAACTTTTTTTGATTAAAGTTGTATTGCCGATTTAATAAATACTGAATTTGCATTTAGTTTAAAATTTCATTCAAAACAATTAACATTTAACAATAAAACAACTTGATAGTTAAATAATTAAAACTTCATTTAACATAAGTTTACTATGGTTCGCATTGCAATGTTTAATATTAAACAAACTAAATCATTACAAACAACAAACCTCTACAATATAGCCATAGAAAAACTATTTATCAAAAAATAAAAATTAAACAAGCTTAAAAATTAAATGAGTGTTTAGTTAATTTTATAAAATTTTAACATTCTTAAAAAAAATAATTTTATATTTGACCATAATATAACATTACTTCTATGAAAAAATTACTTATAACAACGGCTTTAGCAGCAGGTGTTTTATCATACGCAGGTGGATTCCGTGTTTCTCTACAAGGAGTTAAGCAACTTGCGATGGCACACACAAGTGCGCATGCCGAAGATGCAAGTGTTACTTTCTTCAACCCTGCAGGTATGTCTTTTATCCCAGCTAAGTTTAGCGTTGTTGCAGGTGGTTTCGGAGCTTTAAACAAAGTAACATTCCAAAATCTTAATACTTTACAATCAACATCTACGGATAACCCAATTGGTACGCCACTATACGCAGCTGTTGCTTACAAAATCTCAAATGATGTTTCAGTAGGTTTTAACTTCTCAACACCTTTCGGTAGTACAATCGAATGGCCTAGCACTTGGGAGGGCGCAGAAATGGTGCAAAAAATGGAACTTAAAAGCTTCTTTTTCCAACCAATGGTTTCATTTAAGTTAGCACCCTGGGCGTCATTTGGAGCAAGCTATATCTACGCAAAAGGAAAAGTAGATTGGGACAAAGCAGTTACTGGTTTTGGAGGAAGCCTAAATATTAATGATGAAAAAGCTTCTGGTTCTGGTTTCGGTTTTGGTTTCTACTTCCAACCCAACGAAAAACTTGACTTGAGTGTTGCATACCGTTCGCCAGTTGACATGAAAGCCAAAAATGGTACAGCGACATTTAACATTCCTAAATCTTTGTATTCTAATCTTGGTCTTGATGCTAACGGAAAAGATAAATTCACAGCAACACTTCCTTTAGTTGAGGAATATACATTAGGAGCAACATATAAGATTACACCAAAATGGTTAGTGTCAGCAGACTTTAACTATACTGGTTGGTCTAGATATGAAAAACTAACTTTGGACTTCGAGCACGCTCCAGTTGGAAACCAGCCAAATGATCCTACAGTTTTGGTAACACCTAAAAACTTCAAAAACACTAAGACTTTCAGACTTGGTACGCAATATATGTTTAACGACATGATTGCTGGTAGATTGGGAGCTTACTACGACGAGTCACCATACTCTAACAAAAACTTTATCGCGGAAACACCTTCATTCAACTCTTATGTAATTACAGGAGGTCTTGGATTTAAGTTTAACAAATTGGGAGTTGATGTTGCTGGTGCTTACGCAATGCCACAAAGTCGCCACGTTAATAACACGTACTATAACTTCATTGGACAAGCAAAAGCAAAAGCTTTCTACTTCGGTCTAGGTCTATCTTATAACGCGTTCTAAAATTTTAAATCACTATGAAAAAGATATTATTTTCAATATTTAGCATTTCTGCTTTATTAGCAACGCAAAGTTGTAAAACAGATTTCGACACAGATGTTAAAGACATCAAAGTAACTAACGGAGACGCTGACTTCTCAAAATACATTTCATTAGGTAACTCTCTTACTTCTGGTTACAGAGACAACGCATTATATAGTGATGGTCAAAAGGAATCTTATCCTTCTATGATTGCACAGCAAATGAAATTAGCTGGTGGCGGTGACTTCAAACAACCTATGATGCCAAACAATTCTGGTGGATTTACAAATCTATTCAATCCAACAACTGGAGATTTCGGTGGTAAATACGTTCTATCAGTAGTAAACGGAGCACTAACACCTGGTCCAACAGCACCTGGCGCTGCTTTGGACAACGTGACTGCGGGTGGACCTTATCAAAACATGGGCGTTCCTGGTGCAAAAGTAGCACACCTATTAGCACCTGGTTATGGAAATCCTGCAGGTCTTGCAACCGGAACCGCAAACCCTTATTTTACAAGATTTGCGACTACACCTCAAACTTCTGTAATAGCAGATTTCTTAGCTCAAAAACCAACATTCTTCTCCCTATGGATTGGTAATAATGACGCACTACTTTATGCATTATCAGGAGCTGATCCATCTGTAGAAACTTTAACACCTCCAGACCAATTCAAAACATATTATAATGCATTAATTGCTCAAATTGCTTCAACAAAAGCAAAAGGTGTTATTGCTAATATCCCAGATGTAACAACAATCCCAAATCTAACAACTGTTCCATACAATCCACTAACAGCATCTGTTCTTGGAAAAGGTGACGTAGCTGTCGGAAATGCTACAATCGATCAATTGAACACAAGCCTTTATGGTCCTTTAGCTCAAATCTTAAAAGCAATTGGTGTGGGCGACAGAATTCAAATATTGAGCAAAACGGCACCTAACCCACTTTTGATTAAAGATAAAAATATCCCTGACGTGGGACAAGCGATTACCTATGCCGCTGCAAACTCTGGAAACCCAACTTTAGCAGCTTTAGCAACTTATCTTGGTGCAACTTACGGACAAGCAAGACAAGCAAAAGAAAGTGACTTGATTCCATTGTCAACTAAAAATGCAATTGGAACAACTCAAACATTACCTCCTGGCATTCCAGCTACTTTAGGCGCTAAAGGTATCGCATATCCTTTTGCTGACAGATATGTACTAACAGCTGCTGAAGCAACTCAAGTGAATGCAGCAATTACAAGTTATAACGAAACCATCAAAGCAGCAGCAGCAGCAAATGGCTACGCTTTTGTAGATGCTAACGCGAAAATGAAAGAATTGGCAAGCAAATCTGGTATCCAATGGAATGGTGTAAAATACACAGCAACATTTGTAACAGGAGGAGCTTTCTCACTAGACGGTGTACATTTAACAGGTAGAGGTTATGCTATTATTGCGAACGAATTTATTCAAAAAATCAACAAGCAATACAAATCAACTTTACCAGAAGTTGACCCTAACAAATATTCTGGAGTAACATTCCCGAATTAAAATTAACACCAATTATTCTTTATAAATTTAAACCACTTGATTTTCGAGTGGTTTATTTTTTATTAAATTTGCAAAAAATAAAAAGTAAAATGTCAGATCTACAACCCAGCTATCTATTTTCAACAAGAACCAGTAGAGTCTTAGCTGAAAAAATCGCTGAAAACTATGGCCAAGAACTAGGTCATATTATCATCCAAGATTTTAGCGATGGTGAATTCGAGCCAATTTTAGAACAATCTGTAAGAGGTGGACGTGTATTCCTAATCGGTTCTACCTTTCCGCCAGCAGACAATCTTTTAGAACTTTTGTTAATGATTGACGCTGCTAAAAGAGCTTCTGCTAAAAACATCACCGTTGTACTTCCTTATTATGGACTTGCAAGACAAGACAGAAAGGACAAGCCAAGAGCACCAATCGGCGCAAAATTAGTTGCCAACCTTTTGACTGCTGCTGGTGCAACAAGAATTATGACAATGGATTTACACGCAGATCAAATCCAAGGTTTCTTCGAAATTCCAGTAGATCACCTTTACGCTTCGACAATTTTTGTAGATTATATCCAATCGCTTAATCTAGAAGATTTAACAATTGCTTCGCCGGATATGGGAGGTGCAAAAAGAGCTAAAAACTACGCAAGCCATCTAGGTGCAGAAGTTGTAATTTGTTATAAAGAAAGAAAAAAAGCAAATGTTGTTGAAGAAATGTTATTGATTGGTGATGTAACCAACAAAAACGTTATCCTTATCGATGATATGATTGACACAGCTGGTACACTTTGCAAAGCTGCCGACATCCTAATGGAAAAAGGTGCTAAATCTGTAAGAGCTATTGCAACACATCCAGTATTATCAGGAAAGGCTTATGATAATATTCAGAACTCTAAAATTTCGGAAGTTATTGTAACAGATACTATTCCAATTAAAGAAGGTTTATCATCAAAAATTAAAGTATTGAGCTGTGCACCACTTTTCGCAGATGTTATGAAAAGTGTACACGAGCACCACTCAATTAGTGATAAATTTATCATCTAAAAATAAATATTTCGCAATTTCAGAAAATTCTGTATATTTGCACACTTTAAAATTTAAACATTTTTATAATGAAATCTATTACAATTCAAGGTACAAAAAGAGAAAACGTGGGCAAAAAGTCTACTAAAGCTTTACGTGATGCTGAATTAGTTCCTTGT
>NZ_JASLDS010000073.1 GCF_030151385.1 Soonwooa sp. | reverse complement strand
ACGATTTTTGGAAAGCGCATATCGACGAAAGCCGCATTATTAATGGAAATAAGAAAGATAATTTCTGGGAAATGGGTGCAAGCGGACCTTGTGGACCATGTTCGGAAATTCATGTGGATTTAAGAACTGATGAAGAAAAGGCAAAAGTTTCTGGTCTTGAATTAGTAAATAACGATCATCCGCAAGTGGTGGAAATTTGGAATCTCGTTTTCATGCAATACAATCGTAAAGCAGACGGAAGTTTGGAAAATCTTCCTGCAAAACATATCGATACCGGAATGGGCTTCGAGCGTCTTTGTATGGCTTTACAACACAAAGAATCAAATTATGACACTGATGTTTTCACGCCTTTAATTGCTAAGGTTGAAGAGCTTTCAGGAAAAAAATATACTGGAATTTTAACGGACGAAAAAGACATTGCAATCCGTGTTGTGGTGGACCATATTCGTGCAGTTTCATTCGCAATTGCCGATGGACAATTGCCTTCTAACAACGGCGCAGGTTATGTTATCCGTAGAATTTTAAGAAGAGGAATTTCTTATGCTTATCGTTTTTTAGGCATGAAAGAAGCTTTCCTTTATCAGTTGGTTGACGTTCTAAAAAAACAAATGGGCGCTACTTTCCCAGAAATCGTGAAGCAAGAAACCTTGGTAACGGAAGTGATTAAAGAAGAAGAAATTTCTTTCTTAAGAACGATTGAAAATGGTTTGGTAAGAGTTCAGAAATTAATTGAACAAACAATTGCAAAAGGCGAGAAAGTACTTCCAAGTGAAGAAGTTTTCGAATTGTATGACACTTATGGTTTTCCAGATGATTTAACAAGAATTATAGCGGAAGAAAAAGGTTTAACAATTGATGAAGCAGGTTTTGAAGCTGAATTGCAAAAGCAAAAGCAACGTTCTAAAAAAGATTCGGCGGCAAAAGTTTACGATTGGGTTGTTTTAGAAGAAAAGCCAGAAACTTTCGTTGGTTACGACAAAACAGAGAATGAAGTAGCAATTACACGTTACAGAAAAATTGAAAATAAAGACGGTGAGTTTTATCAAATCGTTTTAGACAATACACCTTTCTATCCAGAAGGTGGTGGACAAGTTGGCGACAAAGGAACGATCGAGAACACTGTTGAAAACATCGAAGTTTTAGAAACTAAAAAAGAAAATAACTTGATTATTTCTTTAATTAAAGAACTTCCGAAAGATGTTTCTGCGGTTTTCTATGCTAAAGTAAATTCGGCTGACAGAAGAAATTCACAAGCAAATCACTCGGGAACGCACTTGTTACACGAAGCTTTGAGAGACGTTTTGGGAACGCATGTTGAGCAAAAAGGTTCGTATGTTGGTCCGGATTATTTGCGTTTCGATTTCTCACATTTTAGTAAAATGAACGAAGAAGAATTGGCTTTGGTTGAGGAAAAAGTGAATGCTAAAATAAAGGAGAATATTGCACTTCAAGAGTTCAGAAATATTCCTATTCAGGAAGCTTTGGACAAAGGTGCAATGGCTTTATTTGGTGAAAAATATGGTGATAGTGTTAGAATGATTCAGTTTGGAAGTTCGAAGGAACTTTGTGGTGGAACGCACGTGAAATCAACAGGTGAAATCGGACATTTCAAATTGGTTTCGGAAGCTTCTGCAGCAGCTGGAATTAGAAGAATTGAAGCTATTTCTGGTGATAAAGCGCAAGAGTATTATCAATCATTAGAAAATCAAATTTCTGAACTTTCTCAATTATTGAAATCAAAGGATGTTTTGAAATCTGTTGAGAAATTAATGGAAGAAAATCACCTTTTAAAAGTTGAATTAGACGCTTTCAAAAAAGAAAAAGCAAAAGGCGAAATCTCCGATTGGAAAACAGCTTACGAGCAAAAAGGCGACAAACAATTGTTGGTAAAGAAAACTTCGTTGGACGCTGCTTCTGTGAAAGATATCGTTTTCGAATTGAAGCGTGAAATTCCAAATTCGGTAACGATTATTCTTTCTGACGCCGATGGAAAACCAATGATTACTGTTGGTGTTTCGGCAGATTTGGAAAAAACTTACCAAGCTGGTGCAATCGTAAAAGATTTAGCAAAAGAAATCCAAGGCGGCGGCGGTGGAAATCCTGGTTTTGCAACTGCTGGCGGTAAAAATTTGGATGGATTAGAAAATGCTTATCAGAAAGCTTTAGGATTGTAATAATTCTATTCAAAATATATAAAAGAGAGACTATGTTAGTCTCTCTTTTTTTGCATAGCTGGATACCAATATTGTGAAAAGTGTATCAATGAGACTGTTCTTTTTTTAATAATTATTTTAAAGAAATGCCGATAATTTATATATTTAGCAAAATTATAGATATGATGAATATTAAAAGAGGCTTTTTGTTGTTGGTTTTAGCTTTTTCTTTGCTTGCATGTAAAAAGTCAAGCGATACCCAAATTAACGAATTTATAACTGGTTATAATTCTGCGGTAGCAACTCGTCTACAAGGAAATCCGGCTGTTAAATCTTCTAGCGCAACCAAATCGGGACCAAATGAGGTTAGTATTTCTATGCAACTTAATTCTGAGAAAGATGATATGGAGACAGAGCTGTTGAAAAAATCTTTTCCACAAATATTGGGGCAAATCATTAGTTCTATGCCGAATGGTAGCAAGTTTAATGATGATATTGATATTAAGTTTATTTTATTTGATAAAAATGGGAATCAGATTTCGTCTGATAAGATTGATAAAAATGCAAAACAGTTTAAAGATGTTGATGTCGCTAATTTAGGTAAAGGGCAAATGCTTTCGAAAGGACAACTGAATGAAATGTTAGATGTATTTAATAAGAATCTTCCAATGACAGATCCATCTACTGGTCTTAAAGTCCTTAAAATGGAAGCAGGCAATGATAACGATGTTATGTATTCGGTCGAGGTTCCGCAAGATTTAAAGGATGTCATAAAAACTGATGCAGCGCGCGAGCTAATGAAAGAAGAAATGTTGAAGTCTGGTGATATTAAGCAAATTCTTCTAAAAAGTAGTGATTTTGGAGTTAACAAGCTTACGTATTTGTATAAGGACGATGAAGGAAATATCTTAAATAAAATTATTTTGGACCAAAAAGATATTAGATAGATAATATGAGTGATCAAAGTACTTCTTCGGTGTGGAGAATCGTATTTAGTGCAGCAATGACAATTTATTTTATTGTAAGGATTGCCATGCGTTGTTCTGGTGCGAGCGCTTCTAGTGAGTATTCCAAAGAAAATTACCAGAAGATGCAAGATGTACTTAGCTATACAGATACCGAGCGTTTCAATTCTAAACAGAGGAATTTTAATAAGAATATTTTCTATGAGTCTTATCAAAAAATTGATTCTTTAGATCTTACGAAAAGAGAAGCTTTGGGTATTGTTAAGTTGAAACAAGATTCCTTGGTGAGAATTGATCTTAAGACACAAATGAAAATTCCGAAAGAAAGTTTTTTTGTAAACAATCATGAAGACAGTATAAGGTTTTCGGCGAAACTTAAAAACAGTACCAATTTCTTCATGCATAATTTGGAAAGCTCTGATACAACGGAAAATATTCTAAAATCGATAAAAGGAAGTAGTTTGCGAAACTTAAAAAAAGACGATATGAAGACATCTGATTTAACAATGTGGAATTATGAGCTTAATAAGAAACAAGGTAGATATAATGGTATTTTGATTGCTTCGTCTGTTAACGGCCTTGTAGATTTTATGGAGTTTGAAAGTCCATCATTGTCTAAAAGTGAATTGAAAAAAGAAGCTGTCCATTTCTTATCGGGGAATATTATCTCACAATAAAATTAAGAACATAGACATTTTATAAATAAACAATCGGGAGCAACAAAGTTGCTCCCAATCTGTTTTTAGTGAAGTGAAAAAGGTTAAATATAATTATGGATTTTAGTTTTTAAAAATTTAAAATAGAAAAAGTAACAAATCATTCGACATCCAAAAGAAAACGACAAAGCAAGTAAAATTTTTCTTTCGAATTTATAATTATGAGTCATTTGTAAGTAAGATTGAAATACTGAAAAATCTATGTTTAATTTGTGTTCAAAGGCAGACATAGAGTTTTTACAAACAAAATTATTATCGAATGATTGTTACAATTTCCACTTTCCAAACAATACAAATCACTACTTGCTTTTATTTTGCCATTCTATAAGGGAAATAGTTAACGACTTTATCCATAAGACTATTCATTAGCTTGTCGGTTTCGTCGATTAGGGAATATTTTGAGCCTGCATTTTCATCAAGTTTCCAAACCCAATCGCCAGATTTACCATCGAATAAAGTAATTTTAATAATCCCTGATTTACTTTCTTTGTTATTCATTTTTTGAACATAATCGCCTGCAATAACCGCATCTACACCCAAAGCTTTTGCAATGTCTTCCTTGTTGGTTGTGTACAATGTTGACATAATACCGCTATTTTTTAGTTTTAAATTAGTGGTGCTAATATCTTGGAATTCAATAGAGTAGTTGTTTTGGTTTTTTAGTAAAAACTTATAAAGACTTTCTTGGATTCTTTCTTCGATTTCTTTTTCGTTGCGGACACGCTCTTTTTTACTCGTAATTTGCTTTTTATTTTCACCCTCGATGTCTACCGAAAATGGAATAATGGCAACAAGTTTATGCTCTATAATGTAGTCATCATAACGTTTTGAAAGAAAGATGTTTTTGTTTTTTGATTTATCCAAACTCGTTTGCAAGTCGGAGCTTTTTTGGAAAAGTTTTCCTGAGCTGAAAGGGTCTGTGCCAACAAGTCCGTTGGTTGCTGCGCCCAAAATCATATTGCCTAGACCTGCTTTTTTCCTTTCTTGTTTTTTCTCAGTGACTACAGCACTAGTAGGCGCTTGTGTGATAACTGAATTGTCAGATGTCTGCGCAACAGAACTCGCAATTTGATTGATGGATTTTGGTTTTTTAGCCAAAGCATTTATTAATGTAGGATTGCTGTTAAGCGTATTGACGATGTTAGGATTAAGGCTTAATGCCAAGACAACATCTTCATTTTTGGTCAACATTTTTAGAAAATCTGGACTTCCGTTAATGGTATTGATGATGTTAGGATTTGCAGTAATTAAATTTAAAATTTGAGGTTCGTCAACAACAGCGTCCAAAAGTTTTTCGTTCATATTTAATGAGTTGAGTAGCTGTGGATTGGTGTTGATTGCATTAAGTATTTGAGGGTTTTTCTTAATTGCTTTTGTGACTGCCTTTGTCGGAGGCATCGCCATTTGAGCATTAAGTTGTGATGCCGCTACAATGAGAAGCGTCGAAAGTAGAAGTTTTTTCATGATGATAAGATTTGTTTGTTATTTATTGTTGAAATAAGGGAAATTCTTGTTAAGTCTTTTTACGATAGCGACAACGGTTTTTGACATATCGTAAATTCTGGTTTTATTGTTCTCGTTAATGTATTGCCATAGCACTTTGTCACTGTCTTTTCCGAAAATGTTAATCGTAAATTTTGATTTGTCTTTTGGGTCAAGCGTTGGGTCGAGAATAGAAGCTGTGGTTTGAGAAAATGTTTTCTCACGCAAGCTTACATTGTCATATTTGTGTGAGAGCGCATCTTTTCCAAAATCGAAAAACTGTAAATCAATCATGTCATTTAACAGCATTTGATTGATTTTAGAATTAACGATAACTTCCGAAACGGTTTTTTGTTCAGCCGTTAAACCTTTAGAAATTTGAGCAAATAAGTTTTTATCAATACCAAATTCGTTTTTCATATTGTTGGTCGTGTAGCTTGTCATGATTTCCGTTTGGTCACCTTTGACAATACCATTTAGTATTTCTTTAGTATCGGAAAGTCGATAAGCCAAAACTTCCAATTCTTCTTGCGTCTTGCTAAGGATTGTAAAATCTTCATCCTCCGAAATGCCTAGAAGTTGATTTATTTTGGAACGATTCTCAATGAGTATGTTGGCTGTTTTTTCGTCATTTCCTAGAAAATTAGCCAACTGAATTTTGTCTGCTTTTAACAGGGAAATAACTGCTTCTTTATTATTTAAAAGTAAATCCGATGTTTTTGAAACCGAAAGTTCATCCAGTCCAAGATTTTGATTTGACATCCAAAGCTTTAGAACACTATTGGGTGAGTTATCAGAAATTAAATTGCTAATTAGATTTGTTTTTGAACCTAAAATTTGTGCAAACTGACCAATCTGACTAAAGTTAAGTTCTGTTCCAAAAATAGTTCTGTCGAATTGTAGTAGACTACTTACAAGGTTTTGAATATTGCCACTGTTGATGTTGGTGATAAAATCTTTGTTGTTACTAATAAACAAGCCAAAACTTTGAATATCGATTCCTGCCAGTTTGCTTTGGTTTTGATTTAAATGACTAAGAACCGTATCCATGTCAAAACTCGCAAAACCACTGATAAAAGTTTTGTCGGTTAATATTGCCGAATATTTTTGTGCTTGTTCAGTGGAGATTTTACTTCCGAACGCAGTGCTGTTGGCAAGTGCAAGACTTACAAGCCCAGAAGTGTTTCCATTGATTATGTTACTAAGATTATCCTTGTTTTTTAAAACTAAATTGGTATAAAACGATGTTGTCTCATCACCAATACTTCCCACTAATTTTCCTACATTATTGGTTAAGGCAGTTTGCCAAACGTCAGAAGTATCACCAGAAGCTAGCTTTCCCAGCAGTTCTTGGTTGTCGACCAAAATACTTCCGAACTCGCCAAGTTGCTTTTTATCCAGCGCAATTCCTAGTAGATTGGCATCTTTATTGAGCAGCGATGTCAACATATTTTTGGTGTCGCCATTCATTGCGTTTTTTAAAAAATCTTTGTTGTTCCCTAGAAGTTTTGCAAATTTTTGAATGTCAACATTTTCAATTTGGTCACCGAATATTGTGAGACCATTTTCTGTAAGAGTGGTAACAATGCTTTGCGTATCACCAGTTAATAAGCCTTGTATAGCGTCCTTATTTGCGAGTAGAGAAGCATATTTTTTGGCTTCTTCGGAAGGAAGTATTTCACCAATTAGTGAAGTGTTATTACTTAATAAATCGGTAGTAAAAGATGTGAAATCACCGGTAACAGCTTTGCTAATTAAATTTTGATTTTTAACAATGAGGTCTGTGTAAAAATTAGAAGATGTGTTGGGAACAATACCTGATAAAGTCGAAATATTTTTGCTCAACATATCTTGTAAAAGATTGGATGTGTCGCCCGATGCAAGCTTTACAATAATATCGGAATTGGTATTTACAATTTCGCCAAACTTGCCCAATTGTGCTGCATCTAAAGCGGTTCCCAAAATATTACTGTCTTTACTTAACAAAGAATTAAGCATTTTCTTCGGGTCACCATCAATGGTACTTTGGATAAAATCTCTGTTGTTTGCGATGAGTTTTGCAAATTTCTGAACATCTGCATTTCCGATTTGGTCACCAAAAAGTTGCGCACCATTTTGCGTTAAAGTTGAAATAATAGATTGTGTGTTCCCTGATAAAAGTCCTTTGATAGCTTCTTTGTTAGACAAAAGTGCTGCATATTTTTGTGCTTCTCCTAGTGGTAATTTTTCACCAATTAAAGAAATGTTGTTAACTAGCAAGTCGGTTGTCAAGGCTGTGAAATCGCCTTTCAAAGCTTTGCCAACAAGTTCTTTATTGTTTAAAATTAAATTGGAATAAAACGATGCATTATTGCCGCCTACCATACTTGCAACCTGACCAATGTTTTTATCCAAAACCTCGTTTAACAAATTGTTGGTGTCGCCAGTTGCGAGTTTTGCAATGATGCTCGCATTGTTGTTGATAGCCGATGTTAAAAAAGAATTTTGTTCGCCTGCATATTTGCTCGTAATGCTTGTAACATTGCTCGATATAATGTCGAACATAATGCCTTTGGTATTACCATCGATCACATTCTGGACAACTTTGCTATTATTTTGGATGAGTTTGACAACTTGAGGATTTAGTTTTAATTGATTACCTAGAAGACTTGCATTGTTGCTTACCAAATCACTGAAAAGATTGGATGTATCACCTTTCGCTAGCTTGGTTATTGTTTTTGAATTTTTTGCTGCAACTTCCGCTACCTTTTGCCAATTTCCCTCTGGTAAAAGCGACCCTGCAATATTGGTAATTGCTGCAATATCTCCCGACTTTAGTTTTTGGTAAAACTCACCAGGTTTTGTAATAACGTCAATTAAAGCATTTGGATTTTTAATAAACTTTAAAGCTTGTAAGCCAGGAATGTTTCCTTTAAGTTGAGACATTGCCAAGTCACTCAAAGCTTTCGAGAGATTTTCCCAACCTGTTTTTTGATTGTCGACTTCTAGATCATAGGTACAGATAAGCACTGCATCAACATTTAATAACTTTGCCAAATAAGATGGCGGATAATCGCCAGGATGAAGGAAGTAGCCAATATCTTGGAGAATCTTGTTGGTTATTCTAATATCTTGTAAATAGATTTCGGATTTGTAGTTGTCAAATACATCCCAAAATTGTTCTTGTAACAACTTACCAATCATTTGCTGATTTTCAAATTGTTGCTCGGCGATTTCTTCCGTATATTGAGGTGGTTTGATATATGAAATTGCTGTATTAAAAGGAATTATGGCAATTTTTACATGCTCGTCGATTTCATCTTTCAGATTTTCATCTGCATAGATAACATCATTTTGATTTGATTTTAGGAGTGTTGCATATTTGCTTGCAATACTTATAACTGATGTAATTTGACCTAGCTGTGCATTAATAAAAGTGATGGGAGCTAACGTCATCCCAAACAGCAGGAGAATAGAACACTTTCTTCTCAGCATAATTTTAGTTTTTCGTTAAATGCTTAATGTTTTTGAGTTAGACAGAATAAGTGATTAACTCATGGTTTTCAATCTTGTGGCAAAGATGTTTTATTTAGAAACAAAAACTAAATTTTGCTAGGGTAGTTGGTAGGTAGTTTTAAATTTTGATTAAAAATGAATTTTGGTAATATTCAGATATACAGTGGTTTGTGTTCCTATTTGTAGACGTGTTTGTTTGTGTTGTAGACACTTTTAAAAGCTGATGTTAGATCACTATTTTGATAAACGAGATATTTTGTTTGCAGTTTTTATCTGAATTATTCGCAGGAGTGAAGCTTCCTTTTAATTAATTGGAATTAAGATTTATGATTTTAAAATTCATGCATTTTGAAATACTTTCAATTGGTATTGAAATTTTAAGAGGCTAATATTGCTTTACCAAATTCACTTAAATAATTTAAAAATGAAAAAGAAAAAACTACTACTTAGTATTTGTGGAGCATTATTACTAACATCTAGTCTTGCAAATGCACAGGAATATAGAAAGATTATTGGACCTAATACAGCATTTCAGGATGTAAATGATAATGGTGTTGGGGTAATGTTAGGTTATGTATATTCTTGGTCCACTGATAAAGCAGTGCCAAAGGAGTCTTCAATTTATCGTCTTTACAGTATCAACAACAATGGCGATATGACAGGCGGTATTACATCAACAGCAAGTAATAGAGTGCCCGCTTTTAAGTTAAATGGTAGTTCGACTTGGACGCAAATTCCTTTTCCTGAAAATACAACAAGTTCTAAAACCTTTACAGAATGCGTACCTTATCAGATTTCTGAGAATGGAAGATATGTTGTTGGAAGTATGGGCGTTTTCGATCAAATATTGCAAACTAATATGGTAATTCCATTTATCTATGATACTACCACAGGAGTTGTGACACGACCTATGAATTCAGATTTCAAGGATGGTACATTGTATGGTGTAAACGATTCTGGAAATGTTGGTGGTTGGGTTGATATTCCGATTCAAGGTAATGCAACAACAAGAAGAGTTGCAACTTTGTACAGTAACTCTGGTGTGTTTCAGTACATAAAAAACAACAAAGGAGAGCTTCCTAAGGTTATTACAAATGAAGTAAAAGGTATCAACAAAAATGGTGTTGCAGTTGGCCAGTTTGATAACTTACCATTTATCTATGATCCTGCATCTGATACTTACACAGAGTTCGCAAATCCAGATCCTGCAACTTACTTCGGTGGCGCATTTTCTAGCATTTCAGATGATGGAACTGTAGTTGGAATGTGGTATAACGGTGGTCAAAAGAATAGATTTGCAATTATTTATAATCCTAGTTTGGGAACTACACCTAAAGACTTAAAAACATTTTTAGAGGATAAAGGTGTAGCAGTTAATTCCAGCGGTTCATTAGGAAATATGGGACCTGCTATTGCAATCTCGCCAAATGGAAAATATGTGGCAGGTTTTGAAGATGGACCAGCAGTGCAAGCTTATGGTTGGATTGTTAGTATGCCAGAGAAGTATTTGGCAAACAATGATACAAAAGTCAATATTACGAATATTAATGTATATCCAAACCCAGTAATTGACGAATTAACTGTTGATCTAAAATCATCAAAATCTGGTATAGCAAAAGTCGAACTTTACTCAATGGAAGGAAAACTGCTTCTGGCTGAGAATAAAAATATGACAAATGGTGCTAATAACTTTAAAATGAATGTGGCGCAAGTTGCAAAAGGAACTAAGAATCTAATTTTGGTTATTAACACACCTGAAGGAAACAGAATTACTAAGAAATTGGTAATGAAGTAATTATTTATTTTGTATTGTTAAAAGCGATGGGTTTTTAATTCATCGCTTTTTTTATTGAATGTCGCCATAGGCTAATTTTCGGAATTCTAATTCCATTTTCCAAGGACGTAATCCAGCACTTACACGTCTTTGGTCAAGATTTTTGATGTCTTTAATTTGCTTATCTGATATGTTAGAATAAATTCCATAAGTGTAAATACCACTCGTACGATCATGACTATCAATTAATGCTGCATAAAGTTCTGGAAATGATTCTCCATTTTTAACATAATCAAAAAAGATTGGTTTGAAGTATTCGATATCAAGAAAATGCAAGGCGAAAATTAAGAAATGATCTGGTTGCTTATCGATAGTATAATTGCCAATTAATTTTGGATTAAAAAAGCCATATTGAGAAAGTAATTCCTTCATTCTGTTTTCATTGTAGCAATTAACTTTGTCATATTCCTCTTTTGAAATGCCTTCTTTTCTGACACGTTGATCTTCCGCTAACATTTTAATAAACTCATCTCTTAGCTTTATGTTGACGTTATGTCGCCAATTGCTATTTATTTTTTTTGCATCTTCGACGAAGTGAGTCCAATTTTTATCTTGTTTTAAAACTTGAAGATTCTCATTTTCACTCATTAAATCTAAAGTATATCCGTTTTCGAACAAAAAATTAAGATACTTGTAAGCTTTACTATTGTTGTTGCGACTTGCTTCGATGCTAGCAAGCATTTCTGGAGCACTGAGTAGTGGGTCAAATATTAATTGGCAATTTTGTTCAGCTTTTTTTAGGTTAATGTAGGCAGAGTCAAAATTCTTTTTTAAATATTGAATTTGAGCTTTGTAAACAAGAGGGTAATAATCTTCAATGTAGTTACATTTTTTGTTTTGAGCAAAAGAAAATACACAGCAAGCTATTAAGAATGAGGAAATTATGCTTTTCATGATTTGTTTTTTTGATAACGATATTTCAGACTAGAATATTGTTTTATTATCAAAATAACGCACAATTAAAAATGAAAAAGCAATTTTTTATCTAATTTGCATTTCATAAATGTAATGTGCTTTTTTTAAGAAATATTTTAAAATACAATTACTACAAAAGCACAAATCGTAATTTTAAAAACATCAAATTGTTTTCGGAGAATAGAAATATAAAAACTTCTTTTTTGCCATTTCGAAATCTGACCAATCTTCGCAATCGACTTCATAGCCAACAACACCGCAAGTTGGAAGATTGATAATTTCGTCTGTCAAGTAATTCGCAAAATTTGAAATGCCATTATTGTGCGAGAAAATTGCAACTGAATTAATATCATTTGCTAAACCGTAAATCACGTTTTCAAAATGCTGTTCTCTTGCATTGTAAAGTTGTTGCTCAGTCGAAAAATCGCTATCATAAATTTTTGAAAATAAAGCGCAAGTCTCTTGAGCTCTCTTTGCAGGACTGCTAATAAAAGAATCGATTTTGATGTTTTGATTTTTTAGAAATTTCGCCATTTTGGGAGCGTTTTCTATACCAGTTTCTGTTAAAGGTCTGTCAAAATCATCAACGCCTTCTGGCCAATCACTTTTCGCGTGTCTTACGAGCAAAATTGTTTTCATGTGCTTTTTTCTTCAAAATTAAAATTAATAAAAAATATCTTTCAAAAATTATTTTTCTTTGAAAATCAATCTGATAAGCATATAACGATTGCTAGTGTTTTCCAGTTTGAAGTAGGAATTGGAATCTTTTGGTTATTTAAAAAGTTGATTATATGCTTGTAAATCAGTGATTTGTGTTTTTGTTTGAAGTTGTTTTGTTAAATATTTTATAATATGCCTCGAAAAATGAAGAAAATGTAAAAATTGTAATTAAAAATCTATCTTTACTACGATAATACTTCGATTACTAGCATTTTGTCATGAGTCATCTAGAAAATATTTTGCGAGAAATTACGCCATTGTCGCCAGAAGACAGTTTTTTGTTTTTTGACCGCATCCATCATTCTTTTGTGTTTCCGTATCATTATCATCCAGAAGTTGAGCTCAATTTTATTGTTGATGGCAAAGGTTACAAAAGAGTAGTAGGTGACCATTCCGAAGAAATTGATGATCTAGAATTGGTGTTAATTGGTCCAAATCTTCCGCATTGTTGGGCAGATCATAATTGTAAGAATAAAAGGTCTCGAGAGGTGACGATTCAGTTTAATCAAGATTTTTTTTCTCAAGCTTTGATGGAGAAAAATATTTTTAAACCTATTAGTCGCTTGTTGAATGAGTCAATACGAGGTATTTTATTTTCTCGAGAAACAGCCGAAAAGGTGAAAGCGTCTTTATTAAGCCTTTCGAAAATGGACAGCTTTGATTCATTCTTGGAAATTATGAAAGTCCTCAATATCCTCGCAAATGATGAAAATAGAATTTTGTTGTCATCTTATAGTATAGAACAAGAAGTGTTTGCCTACAAAGATGCCATGAAAACGGTGCACGATTTTGTTCATAAAAATTTTAAAAATAAAATTACGCTTGACGAAATAGCATCTTTGGTTAATATGAGCATTCCGACTTTTAATCGATTTATTAAGCAAAGGACAGGAAAAACTTTCGTCAATTATCTTAACGAAATCCGCATTAGTTACACTGTTCGCTGGATGACGGAGCGTACTATGACAATCTCCGAAATTGCTTTTGATGCTGGATTTAACAATATTGCGAATTTTAACAAAATTTTTAAGTCTATTAAGAATACAACGCCTTCAAAATTCAAGGATCAATTCACAGGTGTTAAAAAAATCGAGTAATTGCTTATATATAATACATCTACAAAACGTCAATAAAGTAGTATTTTTACTAAATTTTTTAGTTTCAATTTTTGATGGTAAATTGTTGATAGATAAAATATTATGTGTTTGTTTTTAATGTTGTTTGCAAAATAATATCATTTTATGATAAAATAGTATTACTTCTATTTCAGAACAAAAATTAGTTTTGTTTATATGAATTGAATATTAACGAAATTTTAAATATTTAAAATTAATTGTCAATTTTTTTTGAATGTTTTAAGCTTAAGTTAACTGATATTCTGTCAATTAAATAATACAAAACTTATGAGAAAAGCAGTTCTACCTATTTTATTCGTGTTTTCTTTGGCTGCTAACGCACAAGAGAAAGCATCGGATTCTACAAAGACTAATGACATAGAAACTGTTGTAGTAACAGCTTTAGGTGTCAAAAGACAAGCCAAGTCATTAACCTATTCT
Organism: Soonwooa sp.; assembly: GCF_030151385.1. Taxonomy (GTDB): domain Bacteria; phylum Bacteroidota; class Bacteroidia; order Flavobacteriales; family Weeksellaceae; genus Soonwooa. The sequence goes on along the minus strand of NZ_JASLDS010000073.1, from coordinate 226,716 downwards.
GCACAGCAGATTGGTGGCGACGAGCTTTCTGAAGTAAAAACTCCAAATTTACTTAATGCTATTAATGGTAAAGTTTCTAACGTACAAATCAACAAAACCAATGGTGTTGGTAGTTCGGTAAGAGTTGTGATGCGTGGTAACAAGTCCGTATCTAACGTTGCACCTTTATATGTTATTGATGGTATTCCAATGTTTAACGGTAATGGAGGAACTCCAAGTATTGGACAATACACAAACATGCCAGATGCGGGTGACGTGATGAGTTCTATTAACCCAGACGACATCGAAAGTATTAACTTCTTAAAAGGTGCTTCAGCTTCGGCACTTTATGGTTCGGCTGGTGGTAATGGTGTTGTGCTAATCACCACTAAGAAAGGTCGTGCTGGTAGAAGTTCTATCAGCTATAGCAGTAGCTTGACAATGGATAAGGCTTATAGTCTTCCAGAGTTACAGCATAGTTACCTATCTTATGATCCTTCCGTTAATGGTTCTACAGCCGGCTCATCAATAGAAAGTTGGGGAGCAAAAGGTACATCTAAAGATTATTTGAAAGATTTTTTGAGAACTGGTGCTACTTGGATTAATAGTCTTTCTTTCCAATCAGGTAATGATAAGTCAACCAATTACTTCTCAATTGGAAATACAACTAATAAAGGAATTATTCCTCTTTCTAGCTTTGATCAATATAATGTGTCATTCAGAAATACAAGTAAATTTTTGGATGATAAGTTAACATTAGATGCTAGCTTTATTGGATCATTACAAAATAGTATTAACAGACAAACGCCAGGAGTTTCATTTTCTCCTTTGGTGAGTTTGTATTGGTTACCAAGAGGTGTTGATTTTGATCAATATGGTCCAAATAATTATTCATATAATAACGATACGAAAACTTCTACATACAATTATCAACAAGCGGCGTCTATGCTTAATGGACCAGACACTGGTGGTACCAGACTTTGGTGGGATAAAAAATAAAACTGTTTATTATTTTCTTTATAGATTGGGCGCATTATCTTGCGCCCATCTATTAAATAAAAATTATTGTGGAAAAACTACAAGCTCCAAAATCTAAAATAAATCCTATGTTCTGGATTCCCACTTTGTATTTTGCAATGGGAATGCCATTTGTAAGTATTAACTCGGTTGCTGGTATCATGTATAAAAACATGGGAATCACCGATGCTAAAATTGCTTTTTGGACAGCGCTTATTTTATTTTTTTGGACTATTAAACCTTTGTGGAGTCCGTTTTTAGAAATTTATAAAACCAAAAGATTTTTTGCAATAACTGCACAATTTTCGATTGGTGTTTTGTTCGCGTTGGTGGTTTTTACGCTACCGATGACCGATTTCTTTAAGTACAGTATTGGCTTGTTAGCGGTTGTTGCTTTTTGTGGTGCAACGCATGATATTGCAGCTGACGGAATCTACATTAATGCGTTAACCAACAGAGAACAAGCTAAATATATTGGTTGGCAAGGTGCTTTTTACAATATGGCAAAAATTGTTGGAAGTGGCGCTTTGGTCTATCTGGCTGGGACTTTGGAAAAGTCAAGAGGTGTTACCAATGCTTGGATGATGATTATGGGGATTTGTTCGGCGGTATTTATTAGTTTGGCGATTTATCACTATTTCGTTTTACCAAAAGAAAATAATTCTCAAGTAAATACACATCAGAAATCATTTAAAAATGTACTTGAGGAGCTAGGGAAAATCATTAAAACTTTTTTCACAAAACCTCAAATCTTGTGGAGTATTGGTTTTGTAATCTTCTATCGTTTTGCAGAAGGTTTCGCGATTAAAATCGCGCCTCTCTTTTTCAAAGCACCAAGGACAGCAGGAGGTTTAGGGCTTTCGACTGAGGATATTGGTATTATTTATGGGACTTATGGATCGATTGCTTTTATTTTAGGATCCGTTTTGGCAGGTCATTTTATATCAGCAAGAGGTCTAAAAAAATCATTGATTTGGTTGTGTTGTGCATTTAATATTCCATTTGTTGTGTATGCACTTTTGGCGTTTTATGTTCCCGAAAATCTATACGTCATCGGCGCTGCCGTAGTGTTTGAGTATTTCGGATATGGTTTTGGGTTTGTTGGTTTAATGCTTTACATTATGCAACAGATTGCGCCAGGCGAACATAAAACTTCACACTATGCTTTTGCAACGGGGATTATGAATTTCGGCGTCATGCTTCCAGGGATGATAAGTGGTTACATAAGCGATGCAATAGGCTACAAAATGTTTTTCATTTGGGTGTTGGTTGCGACTATTCCAGCTTTTTTGGTAACCATGTTTGTACCGTTTCCACATCAAGAAGAAAAAACAGGAGCGTAAAAATTAAATTTTAAACTTACTTCACGTATACTTTTATAATTAAAATTAAGTCATTTTCAAAATATGACTTAAGGTCTTTCGTGTTTGAAAATTTTTAAAACAGAAAGACATTTAATAAAACTTAAAATAAAAAAAATGAAAACAATTCCTTGGCAAGACCGACCGGAAAACAATAATGATGTAATGTGGCGTTTTTCGGAAAATCCAATTATTGGACGTTACGATATTCCGAGTTCTAATAGTATTTTTAACAGTGCAGTTATCTCTTTTGAAGACGGGTTTGCAGGTGTTTTTCGTTGCGATAATAAAGCGGTACAGATGAATATCTTTGCTGGTTTTAGTGATGACGGTATCAACTGGAAGATTAACCACGAGCCAATCGAGATGAAAGCTGGTAATACAGAAATGATTGACTCTGATTACAAATACGATCCTCGTGTAACTTTTATCGAAGACCGTTATTGGATCAGTTGGTGTAATGGTTACAACGGACCAACAATTGGATTGGCTTATACATTTGATTTTAAAGAATTTTATCAATGCGAAAATGCATTTTTGCCTTTTAATAGAAACGGTGTGCTTTTTCCAGAAAAAATCAATGGTAAATATGCGATGCTAAGTCGTCCAAGTGATAATGGACACACGCCTTTTGGTGATATTTTTATCAGCTACAGTCCAGATATGAAGTATTGGGGCGAACACCGTTGTGTGATGAAAGTGGCGCCTTTTATGGACAGTGCTTGGCAATGTACCAAAATCGGTTCTGGTTCGGTGCCTATCAAAACGGAAGAAGGTTGGTTGATGTTCTATCATGGTGTTATCAATACTTGTAATGGATTCCGTTACTCGATGGGAGCGGTTTTATTGGATTTAGAAAATCCTGATAAAGTTTTGTACCGTTCAAAGCAATATCTTCTTGCTCCAGCTGAACTTTATGAGACAACGGGCGATGTTCCCAATGTTGTTTTCCCATGTGCAGCAATTTCTGAAGGTGATAAAGTAGCTGTTTATTATGGCGCAGCAGATACAGTTGTTGCTGTAGCTTTTGGATATATTTCTGAAATTATTAATTTTATGAAAAAAGATTCATTGTAAAAGACTTTTAGCATGATTAAACATTTCAAGGTTTTAGTATTTTTCGTTTGTACCTCTATTTTAGGATTTGCTCAGGATAAAAATGACATTCTAAAATGGGTTGATCCTTTTATTGGGACAGGTGGTCATGGACACACATTTCCTGGCGCAACTGCACCATTTGGAATGATACAATTGAGTCCCGATCAAAACACAAAATCAGGTGATTGGGATTGGTGTTCGGGTTATCATTATTCCAGCAAAACCATTATGGGATTCAGCCACAATCATCTTAGCGGAACTGGCTGGGCAGATTTGGGCGACATTTTGGTGATGCCGACAACTGGCAAAGTCAACATGATTGCTGGCACAGAGCAACAACCGCAAAATACTTATCGCTCGACATTTAGTCATGATAGAGAATCAGCGTCACCTGGATATTATTCGGTGATGTTGGATTCTTACAACGTAAAAGCAGAATTAACGGCATCGGAAAGAGTTGGCTTTCATAAATATACGTTTCCAAAAACGGACGAAGCTAATATTATTATCGATCCAACCAACAAAATTTTTGGAACGGTTTATCATACAGCGATTAACATAGAATCAAATAAGAAAATTACGGGTTATTGCTACAGTACAGGTTGGGGCGGAAAACGTTTTGCGTATTTCGTGATGGAGTTTTCTAAACCTTTTAAAAGCTCAGGCGTTTATAAAGCTGGAAAAATTCTTGAAAATGAAAAAGCAGCCATCGCAAAAGATGCAAAAGCTTTTGTAAGATTCTCAACAGAAAACAATGAAGCAATCGAAGTTAAGGTGGCTTTGTCACCGATTAGTATTGAGAATGCGGAAGAAAACCTAAATGTAGAAGCTAAAAATATTGACTTTGCAAAAGCTAAAGAAAATGTACAAAATACTTGGCGAAAACTAATTTCAAGATATGATGTTTCTGGCGGAACGGACGACCAACGCAAAATTTTCTACACAGGTGTTTATCACACATTTATTGCTCCTAATCTTTATATGGATGTTAATGGTGATTATGTTGCAGCCGAAGAAAACATGAATGCGAAAGGTTTCAAAAATTACAGTACGTTTTCGTATTGGGACGGTTTCCGAGCGACACATCCTTTGCTGACGATTATGGATCAAAAACATACCACCGAGTTTGCAAATACTTTGATTAGCCGTCATAAAGACCGCAAAGATCACATGCCAATTTGGGAACTTACAGGTTTTGATAATTTCTGTATGTTAGGCTATCACAGCGTTTCGGTGATTTGGGATGCCATTTCAAAAGGAGTTCCTGGTATTAATTTGGAAGATGCGTTTGCCGCGATGAAAGATGCTTCTTTAACAGATAAAATGAGCAGTAGTGATGGCGGTGGCGGTTTGAATGATTATATCAAATTAGGATATACACCATCAGAAAATGGAGCTTCAGTTTCTTCGACTTTAGAATATGCTTATGATGATTGGTGTATCGCACAATTGGCGCTAAAACTCGGTAAAAAAGAGGAAGCGGAAATCTATTTGAAGCGTTCTCAAAACTACCTTAATACATTTAATAAAGAAAACAAACATTTTTGGCCAAGAAAAAAAGATGGAAAATTTATTGAAGATTTTGCTTTAAATGATTGGACGAAGTTACAACCACATTGGGTTTCTGGGAATATTTGGGCTTATGATTTTTTTGTTCCGCAAGATATTCCAGGGATGATTAATCTTTATGGTGGCAAAAAAGCTTTTGAACAAAAATTAGATAATACTTTTAACCAAGATTTAAAAATGATTGGTGAGCAACATGTTGATATTTCAGGATTTATCGGTTCTTTAGGTTTTGGTGATGAGCCTGGACATCATGTTCCGTATTTGTACAATTATGCTGGTGTGCCATCGAAAACTCAAAAAATGGTGAAGTTTATTAGAGACAATATGTATCATGCAAAGCCTGATGGCATCGTGAATAACGAAGATTGCGGACAAATGTCGGCTTGGTATATTTTCTCATCTTTAGGATTTTATCCAGTGACGCCAGGCAATGGAAAATATGCAATCGGAACACCTCTATTCCCAAAAGTTAGTTTGAAACTTGAAAACGGAAAAACTTTTACGGTTGTTGCAGATAAGATTTCTGACAAGAATTTTTATGTTCAAAAAATATTTTTAAACGGAAAAGAATTCAAAGGTTGGGAGTTGGATCATGCTGATATTATGAATGGCGGAGAACTAAAATTCGTAATGGGAAACAAGCCTGTTAACTAGTTTGAATTTTATTTTAAAAAAAACTAATGTTAGTCCTATTTTAAAGTAGTCATATCGAGAACTGTTTTAATCAAAGTAAAAACAAATAAACTTGATTAGAAAAAGCAACGTCAGTTTGAGTAGATTTTGAAAAAATCGTATCGAGAACTATTTTTAGATGGAGGAAAAGTAAATAAACTTGATTAAAAAAACTAACGTCAGTTCGAGTAGATTTTGAAAAAATTATATCGAGAACTAATTTAACAATAAAAAATCGCGAAAAAATAAATTATAATGAAAAGAAGAAAATTTATCCAAACAGGTTCATTGGCAGGTGCTGGATTACTATTCCCGAATTTGGCTTTTTCGAAAGCTATTTGGGGAGAAGATTATCCTGTGGTACGTGTTGCCAAGAACAAAAGAAATTTTTCTAGTGAGGCGGTAGAAAATGCAATTTCACAATTTAAAAAGAAAGTAAAAAATAAAGAGCTAAGTTGGCTTTTCGAAAACTGTTTTCCAAACACTTTGGACACAACGGTTTTCTTTAGCGAAACAAACGGAACACCCGACACTTACGTTATTACTGGTGACATCGATGCGATGTGGTTAAGAGACAGTTCGGCGCAAGTTTTTCCGTATCTACAATTTACAAAAACGGATCAGCAACTTCATAAGTTAATTGCTGGTGTTATCCATAAACAAACGAAATTCATTCTAAAAGATCCTTATGCAAACGCTTTCTACAACGACGATAACAAAGTTAGTAAGTGGAAAGAGTTTGACCATACCGATATGAAAGATGGTATCCACGAAAGAAAGTGGGAAATCGATTCTTTGTGTTATCCGATTCGTTTGGCTTATCATTTTTGGAAAGAAACAGGTGATACCAAACCTTTTGATAACAATTGGTTGCAAGGGATTAAGTTGACGCTTCAGACTTTCAAAGAGCAACAAAGAAAAGAAAATCTCGGTCCCTATAAATTCGAAAGAACGACAGATTGGGCGACAGACGGTATTCCGATGGGAGGTTACGGTTATCCTGTAAAACCAAATGGGCTTATCTGTTCGATGTTCCGCCCAAGTGACGATGCAACAATTTGGGCGTACCTTATTCCATCTAACTTGTTTGCAGTTGTTAGTTTGAGACAAGCTTCGGAAATGGTCTCCAAAATTAAAAATGAAACAAAACTAGCACAAGAGCTTTCTGCTTTGGCTGATGAAGTCGAAAACGCTGTTAACAAATATGGCGTTTACAACCATCCAGAGTTTGGAAAAATGTACGCTTTTGAAGTTAACGGTTTTGGAAGTTATAACTTAATGGACGATGCTAATTGCCCGAGTTTATTAGGTTTACCGTATTTGGATGCCGTTAAAGAAAACGATCCTATTTATCAAAATACCAGAAAATTTGTTTGGTCAGAGAATAATCCATTCTTCTTCAAAGGTAAGGTTGCGGAAGGAATCGGCGGTCCACACATCGGTTTGGATATGATTTGGCCAATGAGTTTAATAATGAAAGCTTTGACAACTAAAGATAAAACTCAAATCAAAAATTGTATTCAGATTTTACAAAAAACACATGGCGGTACAGGTTTTATGCACGAGTCATTTAATAAAAATGATAGCACAAAATTTACAAGATCATGGTTTGCTTGGGCTAATACTTTGTTTGGAGAACTTCTTTGGAAAACTTTCAATGAAAGCCCAGAATTATTAGGTTAAGCTTTTGAAATCTAAACACAAATTTCAGATATACACCATTTTTAACAATTAAAAAACTTTTAATATGAAGAAAAAAACGCTTCTTTTGATGATGCTAGGCGGCTTGTTATCGACGCAAGTTAAGGCTCAGCAGAATCCACAAAACTTCTGCTATGTGGAGGTTAATGACAATAACTTGCTTAATGTTGGCGCTTACACGTTGACCAATTCGGGCAAGCCAGCATTTGATAGCGCGATTATTTTTGCGGGAAATATCAATTACGATGCTTCAAAAGGTCGTACTTATATCTACAATAATAACAACGTTACCAAAGTCCTTAACGATGTTAATACTTATGTGCGACCACTTCAACAAAAAGGAATCAAGGTATTATTAAGTCTTATTGGTAATCACCAAGGTGTCGGTATTTTGAATTTCCAAAATCAGGCAGCTGCTAAAGATTTTGCTTTGCAAGTCGCGAATACCGTTTACACTTATGGTCTGGATGGTGTCGATTTCGATGACGAATATGCGGGTTATCCAACAACTGGAAATGTGAAAAATGGAGCATCTTTTACAATGCTTTTACAAGAATTAAAAGCAGCCATGCCAGATAAGTTGGTGACGCTTTATGATTATTCTGACTCGGTTGGTGCACCAGTTCCCACCACTTACTTAACGAATGGAGCAGATCGTGCTGGTAACTATATCGATTATGCTTACAACGGTCTTTACGGAACTTACATGACGCAAATGGCGACTGCTGTTCCTCCTTTAGGAAAACCTAAATTAGGAGCTGCTGCATTTAATGTGCAATCGACATCGACATCGGTAATCAATACGCAATCTACAAGAACTAAAACCGATGGTTATGGTGTGATTGTTTGGTATGATTTGCGTCAAGCAGATGCTAGTGCAAAGATTTCGACATCGACGAGCAACTTGTACGGTGAGACAACAACATTATCAGGGGCAACTTATGCTTGGACTGCTGGTGTTAATTGTGATGCACCAGTTGGATTAGATGCTGTAAATCTTGCTGGGACATCAGGAACTTTAACTTGGACAGGCGATGCGACCAAAACCTATAACATCGATTATAAAGCGGCTAATTCTTCAACTTGGACAAGTGTTGCAACCAACTATTCTGGAAGTAGTATTGCGATTAATAATTTGACGGCAAATACCGAGTACGATTGGAGAATTCAATCAAATTGTTCTGCCTCATTGACGAGTACTTATATTTTTGCACCTCGTTTTAATTCGGGTAACGGCTGTATTGCACCTTACGGATTGTCATCATCTAACTACAAAGGGACATCAGCGACTGTTTCGTGGACATCGACCAATGCTAGTTCTTACACGATTCAGTACAAAGCAGCAACGGCAGCAGATTGGACAACGGTTAATAATGTAACGACTAATACTTACAACTTACAAGGTTTAACGCCTAACACAGCTTACACGTGGAAAGTTCAAAGTTCTTGTGGAGCGCAGGTTAGTACATTTTCGAATGAGTCATCTTTCAAAAGTGGATTCACGCCAGTGCAAAGTCCTGGGAATCGTTCGCTTTATTTTAACGGAACGACCAATTATCTAGATGCAGGTAATTTTGACCTTAGCGGAAATGCTTTGACTTTGGAAGGTTGGGTTAAAATGAGTGCTTTTCAAACTGCATTTCCTTACATTTCGTCAGTAGCAGGTATCGAAGGAGGAGACAACAACTCGGCTTTATTGCGTTTTGGAGATGGCGATATTCCAACGGGAGATTATTTGCAGTTTGTGGTAAGTATCGGCGGAGCACAAGTTAAATTAAAATCAGCAACTAAATTTAATAAAGATGCTTGGTATCATATTGCAGCAACTTATGATGGTGCAGCAATGAAGCTTTATGTTAACGGTGCTTTAGATGCAACGGTTTCAGCGTCGGGAGCATTTAATGCTAATGGGAACTTTTTCTTAGCGGCGAGAAATTCTAACAATAACGATAGAAGACTTAATGGTTTCATGGACGAGTTTAGAGTTTGGAAAAAAGCTTTATCTGTGGACGAAGTCGTAGCGACACAATGTATTGTAGCACCTAATGCTGCAGGATTGGAAGCGAATTGGAAGTTTAATGAAGGTAGTGGTATCGCGGCTTTCGACCAAACGGCTAATACGCATTTCGCAATTTTGAACAATATGACAGACGCTAATTGGAGTACAGATGTAGCTTGTGTTAATGATATGGCGGTTAGTGATGTTGCTTCTGCAAAAACTAAAATCTATCCAAATCCAGTTAAAAAAGGTGACGATATTCACTTTGTGACTAAAGAAAAATCAGCAATTGTTACGCTTTATGATGCAACTGGAAAATTGGTGAAAACGCAAAAGATTTCGGATACTAATTCAGTGATTAGTTCGTCTAACTTGGGTGCTGGACTTTATATTTACAAGGTTCAAAGTGCTGATGCAAGTGCAGTTGTAGATTCTGGAAAAGTAATGGTGAAATAACACTTTTTTGATATTTTTTTAATTAAGAGCATTTTTAGAAATTTCAGTAAAATTTTTAAACAAACTCTAAGACAAGTCGCAAATTTGATGTTGAAAAATATCGAATTTGCGCTTGTTTATCTTATTTTTAAGCCAAAATAAAATGAAACAAATAGTAGGAATAGACGTTGGTGGGTCGCATATTACGATGGCGCAGGTAACAACTGAAAATCGCGAAATCATCGCGTCAACTTATCTTCGAGAACATGTTGATTCTTTAGCAGAAAAAGAAGTTATTCTGTCCGCTTGGGTTTCGGCGATAGAAAAACTTATTGCAAATCTCGATAGAAATCTTGTATTAATCGGTGTTGCAATGCCTGGACCTTTCGATTATGAAAACGGAATTTCGTTGATGACGCATGGCAAATTTATCAACATTCTTAATTTGAATATTAAAAAAGAATTAGCGCAAAGACTTTCGATTTCTGAGAAACAAATTCATTTTGTCAATGATGCAGCAGCATTTTTGGAAGGCGAAATTTTTGGTGGCGCAGTCCAAAATTACGAACGCGTTTTTGGCATTACTTTAGGAACGGGACTTGGAAGTACGTTTTATGATGGTACATTTGCAACCGACGAAGATCTTTGGGATGCACCTTATAAAGAAAGCATTTTCGAAAATTATTTGACAACCAATTGGTTTATTAAGCGTTATAAAGAACTTACAGGAGAAGATATTTCTGGGACTAAAGATTTACTCGAAAAATCCGAAGACATCCGAACTCTAATTTTTGATGAATACGCAGATCATTTTAGTGATTTTGTCGTGCAACATGTTAAAAATTATAATCCGAATGTTTTGGTTATTGGTGGTAATATCGCAAAAGCTTATCCTTATTTTCAGGAAAAACTTACCCGAAATTTAGAAGAGAATAACATTAATTTACCAATAAAAATATCTGCTATTTTTGAGGATGCAGCCATATTGGGTGCTGCAAGCTATGCGTTGAAGCAATCGTCAAACAATAATTAAAATTATGAAAATGAAATCTATATTTGCTACGCTTTTTGTTTTTATAAATCTTATTTCTTTTGGGCAAAATTCGCTAGTCGATTATGTCAATCCTTTGATGGGAACGCAGTCGAAGCCGTCTTTGTCCAACGGAAATACGTATCCTGCTGTTGGTCTTCCGTGGGGAATGAATCTTTGGACGCCACAAACAGGAAAGATGGGCGACGGCTGGGCTTACAGTTATGATGCAGACAAAATAAAAGGCTTCAAACAGACGCATCAACCATCGCCTTGGATGAATGATTATGGTGCTTTTGCCATAATGCCAGGCGTTGGAAAACCAAAATTCAAAGAGGAAGAAAGAGCGAGTTGGTTTAGTCACAAAGCTGAAATTTCAACACCTTATTTTTATAGCGTTTATCTAGCGGACGCGAATGTTACAACTGCTTTCACGCCAACGGAAAGAGCTTCTTTTTTTAAGTTTGATTTTCCAAAAACGGATAGCGCTTATGTTGTTATCGATGCTTTGGACAAAGGTTCGTACATCAAAATTCTTCCTAAAGAGCGCAAAATCATTGGTTATACGACCAAATATGCTTCAGGGAAATATGAGAATTTCAAAAACTATTTTGTTGTTCAGTTTGATAAAGATTTTGATTTAACCCAAATTTGGGCAGACGAAAAATTGTTGGACAAACAGTTAGAAAATTCGTCCAATCATGCAGGAGCAATTATTGGTTTTAAACTTAAAAATAAAGAATCAGTGTATGCAAAAGTCGCTTCTTCTTTTGTAAGTTTTGAACAAGCTGAATTAAATTTAAAAAGAGAAATCGCTAACAAAACTTTTGACCAAGTAAAAACTGAAGCAAAAGATATTTGGAACAAAACTTTAAGCAAAATCGAAGTTAAAGGTGGGACAGATCAACAGACAAGGACTTTCTATTCGTCGTTGTACAGAACCTTATTTTTCCCTCAGAAACTTTATGAGATTGATGCACAAAACAAAATTAAACATTGGAGTCCATACAACAGCAAAATTCTGGATGGAAGAATGTTCGCTGGTACAGGCTTCTGGGATACTTTCCGTGCACTTTATCCATTGTTAAATTTGGTCTATCCTAGCATTAATGTTGAAATGCAGGAAGGTTTGGCTAATGCTTACAAAGAAGGTGGATTTTTGCCTGAGTGGAGTAGTCCAGGCTATTCCGATATTATGATTGGTAACAACTCTGCCTCGGTTGTTGCGGATGCTTATCTCAAAGGACTTCGCGGTTACGACATCGAAACGCTTTGGGAAGCTGTAAAGCATGGTGCAAATAATGAAGGACCGATGAGCGCCGTTGGTAGAAAAGGTGTTGATTATTACAATCAGCTTGGTTATGTGCCTTATGATGTCAAAATTAATGAAAACGCTGCTAGAACCTTGGAATATGCTTATGATGATTTTGCAATATATCAATTAGGAAAAGCTTTGGGAAAACCGGCATCGGAGATTGATGTTTATAAAAAGCGTGCTTACAATTACAAAAATCTTTTCGATAAAGAGTCTGGATGGATGCGTGGCAAAAACAAGGATGGCAAATTCCAAACGCCATTTAATCCGTACAAATGGGGTGATGCTTTCACGGAAGGAAATAGTCTACATTATACGTGGTCAGTTTTTCAAGATGTTGATGGATTGGCAACTTTAATGGGTGGCAAAAAGAAATTCGAAGCAAAGTTGGACGAAATTTTTACGCTTCCTCCAGTTTTCGATGATAGTTATTATGGCTTTGTGATCCACGAAATCCGCGAAATGCAAATTATGGATATGGGACAATATGCCCACGGAAATCAACCAATTCAGCACATGATTTATCTTTATAACTATGCTGGAGCGCCGTACAAAACACAATATTGGGCAAGAAAGGTGATGGACAAGTTGTATCAAGCAACGCCAGATGGATATTGTGGTGATGAGGACAATGGACAGACTTCGGCATGGTACATTTTTTCAGCTTTAGGTTTTTATCCAGTAACACCTGCAACAGATCAATATGTTTTGGGAGCGCCTTTGTTTAAGAATGTGATTATTCATTTAGAAAATGGAAATTCAATTAAAATAAATGCACCAGAAAATAGTGCGGAAAATCTTTATGTTAACAGCTTAAAAGTGAATAACCAAGCTTATTCTAAAAATTGGTTAAGTCATAAAGAATTGATTCAAGGTGCGGTTTTGGATTTCCAAATGAATAACGTCCCGAATAAACAAAGGGGAAGTGAGGAAAAGGATTTTCCTTACTCAATGTCAAAAGAAAAGTAAAATTCAAAATAAATAAACAATAAATGGAAAAGAATAAAATCTTTGATGAGGTCGAAAAAATGTTGACCGAACAAAAGTTTAATATCGTTGCAAAAGACGATTCCAGACCTTGGGGAGGCTTTTTTGTAATTGATGAAAGCCAAGCGCAAGATTTTGCAAACATCTATTTTGACGGTATCGATGTGGACGGATTGAGAATCGGAGGAAAGCTAAGTCCTAAAATTCTTTTGGTAGCTCCAGAAGCAAGATTAAGCTGGCAATACCACCACAGAAGAGCCGAGATTTGGCAAGTGGTTTCTGGAAGAGTTGGTATCAAAAGAAGTCCAACAGATGAGGAAGGAGAGTTGGTAGAGTACCATCCGAAAGATCAAATCAAGTTGGAGCAGGGCGAAAGACACCGTTTGATTGGTTTGGATAATTGGGGCGTTGTTGCGGAAATCTGGCAACATGTTGACGCTTCTAATCCTTCCAATGAAGACGATATTGTAAGAGTTCAGGACGATTTTGGTCGATAGAATCTGAAAATTTAGAAATTCAATTTTTTATAAGATTAAAAATATCCGTAATAGGATGTCAGTTGAATTTTTCAAAAAGAGCATTCTCATAGTTTCTGTGAGAATGTTTTTTTATTTAGTACACTTTTGAATTGTTTGAAGATGTTTGTTTTTTATGGTAATAGTTGAGCTTATTTGATGTTTTTTTTGAATATTTATTAATTTATTTAATGTTTTTGTTATCTTTAGTTAAAATAAACTAACACTCTATGAAAACACTTTTATCTTCTATTTTACTCCTGATTTTTAATATCTCTTGCTATGCGCAATGGGTAGAGAAAGATTTATCCAATATCACAACAACTTGGCTTAGTGATATATATGCTATAACACCAGATATTGTGATCATCACAGGTGCGAATGGCACTATTCTTAAATCTACAGATGCTGGCACGACATGGCAACAAAAAAACTGTGGAACTGATCTTTATTTGAGAGAGATACAATTTCCAACTTCCAAAATTGGATATGTGTTAGCTGGCGGAAATACGCTTCTTAAAACCAAAGATGCTGGAGAAACGTGGACACAATTTCCTATTGAAAATATTTCTGGGATAGATGTTATATCATGCGTTAACGAGAATTTGATTTTTCTAAATACTAACAAAGGTTTAATAAAGAGCGAGGATGGCGGTGCGACTTGGAGTGCACCTGTACAATCACCTTTTTTTGGAGAACATGGTATCCAAATGCAGTTTTTTGATAGAAATGTTGGTTTTGTTGGGATAGACGAGATGAGCTACTTGGATAATGGTGACCAGCACTGGGAGAATAGATTGGCTAAAACTACTGATGCAGGGAAATCTTGGCAAATATTTGACGCAATCGCACCATTTCATTTTTTAAATGAAAATCTTGGCTTTTATTATTTTCAAAAACTTTATAAAATAACTAATAGTGGCAATCAAATTGAAGGAGTTGGTGGTTATTCAGCACATACGCTAAGGAAAATTATCGCAATTGATGAAAATACAATTTGGGGAATTCTTGATGCTCGAGCATTGAATTATGATACGTCATCACAAGGTGTTATTAAGTTGACTAAAAATGAGGCTGGCGAATATGTTGCAAAAGGCTGGTATGATAACAGTTTTGATATTGATATGACATCTATGCACTTTGCGAATGATAATGCGGGCTACATCATTGGACGAGCTTTTGGTAAAAATAAATTATGGAAGAATACCACAGGGAGTAATGTTGGACTTAACACAACTGAAACTGATAAAATAAATCTTGTTAAAATCTTTCCTAATCCTACATCCGACAAGATTAATATCCAAATCGACACACAATTGGCAAAAGAGTTTTCAATCAATCTTACAGAAATGTCTGGGAAACTTGTTTTTGAGAAGATCTACAAAAATCATAAAGAGGTTGTTATCGATGTTAAAAATTTATCGAAAGGAACTTATTTAGTAAACATCAAAGGTCAAAATCAAGCTTCTTCACAAAAGATTATCGTTAAATAACAGATTCACAAAAGCTTATAAAACAAAAAACCGACAAAGAAATCTAATTTCATTTGTCGGTATTGTGACCTCGATAGGATTCAAACCTATAACCTTCTGAGCCGTAATCAGATGCGCTATTCAGTTGCGCCACGAGGCCGTTGTTACCTTGTTTCGTAAGGGTTTGCAAATATAACACTTTTTTCTTTTCTTTGAAATATGAAAGCACTTTTTTTTATTTTATTTTCATTTTTCTGTTTAACATCATGTAAGAAAAAAGAAATTCCGACAACAGAAAACGCTGTAATTATTTCAGAACGTTTGAGTTATAAAAATGACGGACAGCAGTTTGTTCTAAAGTCTGGAAAATTCGAAAACTTCTTCGATTCGTCAAAATTGGGCTTCAAAAAAGTCGTTTTGCTCAATTCTTCGCTTTTAGGCTTCTTCACAGAGCTTAATTTGGTGGACAGAATTGTTGGCGTTGCAAGTCCCGAATATATTTTTGACGAAAATATCCGAAAAGCTGTTGCTTCTAACAAAATAGCAAATATCGGTAACGAACAAAAATATGACATCGAAAGAATTCTTTCTTTAAAGCCAGATGCGATTTTAACAAATTATGTTCCGAGCTTCGAAAATACTTATGAGATTTTAAGAAAAGCCAATATTCAAATTATTTTTCTTGACGAATATTTAGAAACGACGCCACTTAACAAATCAAAATATCTTTTGTTATTTGGAGAATTGTTCGGGGTGAAAGAACTTGCGGAAGAACGTTACAAAAAAATTGAAACCGATTATCATAATTTGCAACAGGAAGCTTCGAAAAGTGCAGAAAAACCTGTTGTTCTTTGTAACGAAATGTACGGCAACCAATGGTTTTTGCCAGGTGGAAAATCTTCTGTTGCTAATTATTTTCGTGATGCAAATGCCAATTATGTTTTAGCAGATAATACAGATGTTAATGCAATTCCTCTTAGTTTTGAAGAAGTGTACAAAAAGTCAGAAGATGCAAAATATTGGGTGAATATTGGCGCTTATCAAACCAAACAGGCTATGCTAAATATCAATCCTAATTATTCGAAAATGAAGGTGTTCCAAAATGGAAAATTGTACATGATTAACAATCGTGAGGTAGGAATGGCAAATGATTATTTCCAAAGTGGTGCTGTTCGTGCAGATTTGGTGCTTAAAGATTATATTAAAATTTTTCATCCTGAGATGTTTCCAAATGAAGCGCTTTACTATCTTAAAGAATTAAAATAAAGATGAAATCCACAATACAACCACTTAGCTTTTTTGCAGCGCTAATTCTTTTTCTAGGTTTGGTTGCTGGTCAAACGATTATCGCTTTGCTTGCGGTGTTGTGCATCTATATATTCCATATCGATTACGCTGCATCAGCTTGGTTTGCAATTATTGGCTATTCGGTAAGCATGATATCGCCATTGGTTTTTTATTATTTTTTTGTTTTAAAACCAAAAGGATTAAAGCTACAATTTGACTTTAAGAAGAATGGATTTGTAACTTATCTTATCGTTTTTCCAATGATGTTTGGGATGATGTTAATCGCCGAATATTTAGTGACTTTTGTACCAACGACAGGTGTTTTTTTTGGTGATTTATACCAGAAATTTGAAGCGCAAATGAAGGGCTTGGCAATGGATAATGTGAGCATGATTATCATGACTGTTATTTTGGCACCAATTTTAGAGGAATTGGTTTTCCGTGGTGTAATCCAAAAGTCGATTATTAAAAACGGTGTCAATCCAAGGATAGCCATTTTTATTTCGGCATTTGTTTTTGGTGCTTTTCATGTGTATCCTTGGCAATTTGTTGGCGCTTTTTTGTTGGGTATCGTCTTAGGCTTGGTGTATGAAAAAACACAATCTCTCGTTTTGCCAATCCTTTTGCATGCTTTTAATAATTTGATTATGGCTTTAATAATGATCAAATATGGCGCTGAGACAACGCATACGCTTTTACCAATTAAGCCTATCTACAGTTTTATGATTGGTGTAGGGATTTTTAACATTTTTATGTGGGGCTTTGTTTTCTATTTTCGAAGAAAAGCTAGTATCTTTGAAGGATAAATTATGCTCGATGGAAATTTTGGTTGCGACACACAATCTTCATAAAAAGGAAGAGATTCAACAGATTTTAGGTTCTAATTATTTTGTATTAAGTCTTAGCGATTACAACTTAAATGAAGAAATTGTTGAAGATGGACATACTTTCGCAGAAAATGCTTTAATAAAGGCTAAATATTGTTTTGAAAAAACAGGAAAGCCAAGTCTTGGTGATGATAGTGGATTGGTTGTAGAAGCTCTGGATGGTCGTCCAGGAATCTATTCGGCACGTTATGCAGGAGATCACGATTTCAAAAAAAATATCGAAAAAGTTCTTGATGAAATGAAAGACGAAACCAATCGTCGTGCTTATTTTATCACTGTTTTATGCTTGGTTGATGCTTCTGGAGAACATTATTTTGAAGGTCGTGTTTATGGGAATTTAACAAAAGAAGTCTTTGGTGAAGGTGGTTTTGGTTACGATCCGATTTTTATGGCAGATGATCATAATACGACTTTTGCTGAAATGCCAGCCGAAGAAAAAAATAAAATTTCGCACAGAAGTAAAGCGCTTAAAACATTTTTAGACTATCTTTCTGTCAATCCTTTGTAAAATAAATTTGTGAGTACATATCTGACCATATTAGGTTTTAATTCCGCAATTCCGACTGTTAATTCGTCGCCAACAGCACAGCTTTTGGAGATGGAAGAACGTATGTTTTTGATTGATTGCGGAGAAGGGACTCAGGTTCAGTTACGAAAAGCAAAAGCGAGATTTTCTAAGCTTAATCATATTTTTATTTCGCATCTTCATGGCGATCATTGTTTTGGTTTGCCAGGATTAATTGCCTCTTTCAGGCTTTTGGGTAGGACGACGCCTTTGCATGTCTATGGCCCGAAAGGTATTAAAAAAATGCTCGAAACAATTTTTACGATTACTGAAACACATCGCGGTTTCGAAGTGGTCTATCACGAGTTGGATAAAAAAGTTTCGGAAAAAATATATGAAGACAAAAGGGTAGAAGTCTTCACGATTCCTTTGGATCACAGGATTTATTGTAATGGTTATTTGTTTAAAGAAAAACCAAAAGAACGTCATCTTAATATGGCGGCAATTTCCGAATTTCCCGAAATCGAAATTTGCGATTACCAAAATCTGAGAAACGGAAAAGATTTCGTTTGCGAAGATGGAACAATAATTCCAAATGCTGAATTAACCACGGATCCCAAAGCATCAGTTTCTTATGCGTTTTGTAGTGACACACGTTACAAAGAAGATATTATCCCTTTGATAAAAAATGTGGATGTCCTTTATCACGAGTCTACATTCTTACACGAATTAAAAGAAATGGCAGATTATACTGGTCACACAACGGCGCAAGAAGCTGCAACAATTGCGAAGAAAGCGGAAGTCGGCAAACTTATTATGGGACATTTCTCTAATCGTTACGATGATTTGACAGTTATGACCACCGAAGCACGACAAATCTTCCCTAATTCTTATCTTCCAAAGGCTTTAGAATGCGTAAAGCTTTAGAAATTCATCATTTTCAAAAGATAATTATTTAATTTTCCTTTATTTATTCAATATCTTTGGCTTCATAATAAAGTTAACTATGAAGAAAAGATTTATGTTTATGTTCGTGTTAGCGACTTCGACTTTTTGGGCACAAATGCCTGAGGCGAAGCTGGACGAGCTTATCCAAAACACCCTCAAAACTTTTGATGTTCCAGGAATGTCTGTTGGTATTGTTAAAGACGGTCAAATGGTGTACTCTAAAGGATTTGGAGTTCGTTCTTTAAAGAATAAACTTCCGATGGATAGCAAAACTTTGGTAGGGATTGCTTCCAATTCTAAAGGTTTTACCGCTACGGCTTTGGCGATGTTGGTGGATGATGGAAAGTTAAATTGGGATGATAAAGTGTCGAAATTTATCCCCGAATTCCAAATGTATGATCCTTATGTTTCTAAGGAAGTGACAGTTCGTGATTTGATTACGCATCGTGCAGGACTTGGTTTGGGACAAGGCGATTTGATGTTTTTCCCAGAAGGAGGAACGCAAAGTATTCAGGACATCGTTCGTAATGTTCGTTATCTAAAACCTGACCATTCTTTCCGTACAAAGCTAGAGTACAACAACATTATGTTTATTGTTGCGGGTGAAGTTATTACAAGAATTAGTGGACTATCGTGGGCGGATTTTATCGAACAGAGAATTCTAAAGCCTGTTGGGATGACAGCGAGTTTTGGTTCTTATAACCGTGCAAAATCTTCATCAAACATTATTGATGCGCATGCTCCAGTTGATGGAAAAGCGATTGCTGTACCTCACGACTGGAATGAAACGGCGAACGCAGCAGGCGGAATTATGAGTAATGTTGAAGATATGACGACTTGGGCAACTTTCCTAATGAACAATTTTACAACTAAAGAAGGTAAACGTTTGGTTTCTGAAAAGAATGCACACGAGCTTTGGTCTTTGCAGATTTCGGATAAAGTGGCTCCAAAAAATCCTTATGATACTCATTTTTATGGTTATGGTCTTGGTTGGTTTTTGAGCGATGTTAAAGGAAAATTGCAAGTTCAGCATAGTGGTGGATTAATTGGTACTGTGACACTATTCACAATGATTCCTGAATTAAAATTAGGAATTGTAGCCTTGACCAATCAGCAGTCTGGTGCAGCTTTCACAACCGTGACTAACGCAATTAAAGACAGTTATTTGGGTGTTGAAGATAGAAATTGGTTGAAACAAAATGCTGACAGAATGGCGAAGAACAATGAGCGTTTTGAAAAGCAGAAAAAAGATGTTTATGATCAAGTTAAAGCTGCGGAAAAAACATTTATCCTAAAACCTGAGCAATTTGTAGGAACTTACAATGATGCTTGGTTTGGTGATGTTGAAGTTAAACAAGAAGGCAAAAAGTATCGATTGTATTGCAAAACTTCGCCACGATTAAAAGGTGATTTGTTACCTTACAATAATAATACTTTTGTTGTTAAATGGGATGATAGAAGTTACGATGCCGATGCGTTTTTTATCGTAGATTTTGATGAAAGTGCTAAAGCAAAATCAGCAAGCATGAAACCGATTTCGGATGTTACCGATTTTAGTTTTGACTTTGGTGATTTGGATTTGAAAAAAGTAAAGTAAGAACTTTATCAAACATAAAAAAAATGGTAGTCTACTAAAGGCTACCATTTTTTTCTGCGAAAATATACAAAGGTGACAACAACAATTAATGCCATCAATGCTAATGTGCCGTAATAGCCATAAGGCAGTTTTAGTTCGGGCATATTTTCGAAGTTCATTCCGTACAAACCTGCGATAAAGGTTATTGGTAAAAAATAAACCGAATAGATTGCCAATAGTTTCATAACCTGATTGGCTTTTTGATCTGATAATGCCAAAAACATCGAAATTAAGTTGGTGGTTTGTGCGTTGAGATGGTCAAAATCTGCCAACACATCTTTTTGCTTGTCCAGTAAGTCGATAACTTCAACTTCCTCCAACTCCAACCCATGGAATTTGTTAATCCATTCTGAGGAAATGTTTAGGATTCTTGTATTAAGTCCCGCTTTTCTTTTTAGCTTGTAAAGTCTTCGGATTTGGTTGGATTGATTGGTGTTTTTTAAGAAAATTTCGTTTTCCATATTATCCAAAACTTCCACCAAATGTTGACTTTCTTCATCGTAACTTTTCATAACTTCCAATGCAAGCTTCAAGGCTAGTCTGTCGGCAGTAATTGTATGAGCAAGTTTAGAATTTTTGTTAATTTCATCAAGTACTTCGCGGATACATTTACTTTTAAGTCGATGTACGGTAATGATGAGATTTGGCAATACAAAAAGGCTCAATTTGGTACTGACGTCACTTATGGTATTAAGTGTTTGTCGTTCCATATCGGTGTTTTCGCGCATCAGGAAGAATTTTACCTCATCAACTTCTTCATATTTTGGTAAGTGATTTGGATCAATGGTATCTTCCAAAATGAGATTGTTAATATGATAACGAGAATGCAGAAATGCTAAATCATCTTCATTCGCCATTTCCACATCCAACCACTCGCAGTATTCGTTTTTAAAAATGCTTTCTATTGCCATTCCGCAAAGCTAAATAATTTTTGTAAAAATTTGTATTTCTATGCTAAAAATAGAATTTTTTATTTATTTAATAAAAATAATTAAATGTGATATTATTGTTAAAATTGCGGTGTGATGGCTGGTTTTATCAGATTTAATCAGCTTATCTATTATTAATAGTTAAATAAACTTCTATGTAATGAATAAAACATTATTTTTGCATCACTATTTTATAAGCTTAAAGTATGTTTAAAAGTAAAATTACAGGTGTGGGACATTATGTTCCAGAAAATATAGTTACCAATGATGACTTGTCAAAATTGATGAATACCAATGATGAGTGGATTACAGAAAGAACAGGTATCAAAGAAAGACGTCATCGTAAAGATCGAAATGACAGCCAAGAAACGAGTGCTTTTTTAGGTTTTAAAGCTTCGGAAATGGCGCTTAAAAATGCCAATTTAACATCTAAGGATATCGATTACATCATTTTTGCGACTTTATCTCCAGATTATTTTTTTCCTGGAAATGGTGTTTTGTTGCAAGAAATGCTAGGTTGTGATACGATTGGTGCATTGGATGTCAGAAATCAATGTTCAGGATTTGTCTATGCGATGAGCATGGCAAATGCGCTGATTGTTTCGGGGACTTATAAAAATATCTTAGTTGTTGGCGCTGAGATTCATTCTTTTGGATTGGACTTCTCAGATAGAGGACGAGGTGTTTCTGTAATTTTCGGTGATGGTGCTGGTGCTGTAGTTTTGTCGGCTTCGGAAGACGAAAACGTGAAAGGTATTTTGGCTGTTAATATGCATTCTGAAGGTAAATATGCTGAAGAACTTGCAGTTAAATTTCCAGGTTCAAAATTCGGTTGGGCAGATCGCCTGTTAACCGAACCAGAAGCGATTACGCCAGAAGATATCTATCCAGTTATGAATGGTAATTTCGTCTTCAAACATGCGGTTACTCGTTTCCCAGAAAGTATTTTGGAAGCGCTTAACAAAGCTGGTAAAACGATTGATGAATTGGATCTTTTGATTCCACATCAAGCGAATATCCGTATTGCGCAATATGTTCAACAATTATTGCATTTGCCAGATGAGAAGGTATTTATCAATATTCAAAAATATGGAAATACAACGGCAGCTTCTATTCCGATTGCGTTAAGTGAAGCAATCCAAGAAGGTCGTATGAAGCGAGGCGATTTGGTTTGTATGTCGGCTTTCGGAAGTGGATTTACTTGGGGAAGTGTCCTTTTCGAATACTAAAATTTTAAAAATATCGATAAAAAAGCAGTTTTTAAGCTGCTTTTTTTGTTTTTATAAATCATTGTAAATCTTTTGTTTAAAGGCTGTTTGCGAGGTCGATATTTGTTTTGGCATAGATTTTTCAAGTCAGTTTCTCGTAAAATGAAAAAATTTGAATTATGAAATCTTTAAAACAAGCAATTTTAGCAATCGGTGTTTTAGCGGGAGGAATGACTTATGCACAGAGTTCGGATATGAACAATATGCTAAAAGTTGGTGTTAATGGTGGTATTTCTACAGGAGGTAACACATCCGCTAATGCAGGATTAGATGTTTCTTATCAAAATTTGATAACGCCAGGATTTGGTTTAGGTATCGCGACTGGTTATAACCATTTCTTCGGAAAATCTGCAACATTTAATGATGTGAAGGTCAATAACAAAGACTTTGGTGTTGTTCCAGTGGCGGCATTAATTAGAGTTTATCCAAAGCAATTTGGTTTTTATCTAGGAGCTGACCTTGGTTACGGTTTTATTGTAGGTAATGACAATGTTACAGACAATGATGCTTACAATGCAAAAAGACCTGATGGCGGTTTTTATTTGAAACCAGAAATTGGTTACCACAACAAAGATTGGAATTTCTTTGCACATTACACAAAAGTATTTACGGGTGACAAAGGTCAAGTTGCCGATCAGAAGTTTAACGCAGGCTCAGTTGGGGTAGGCGTTGCGTACAACATTCCTTTAGGAAACTAATCAAATTATTATAATCTCTTTAGCCTGTCTTCGGATGGGCTTTTTTGTGAAATGAATTTTCTTATCATAAATCAATTTTTATTTAGAATGATTATTGGTAAGTTTGCAATATAAAATTTAAACAATATAAAATTATGAAAAAATTAGCTTTAGTTGCTTTGATGATTGGAGGTCTAGCATTTGGACAAACTAAAAAAGTTGTAGGTTCTGACGTACATTGGTGGGGTTACAAAATCGCAAAATCAGAAGCATCTTCTCACGATGGAACGGTTAATGTAAAATCTGGAAATATCGTTGTTAAAGATAACAAAGTTGTTGGTGGTAGCTTCGTGTTAGATATGACAACAATTAGCGCAACAGACGTTAAAGACGCAGAAACAAAAGCTAAGTTGGATGGTCACCTTAAGACTGGCGACTTCTTCGAAGTTGAAAAATTCCCAACAGCAGAATTTACAATTACTGGAGTTAAGCCAAGTACAGACAAAGTTTGGAATTCTACAATTACAGGTAACTTAACAGTAAAAGGAAAAACTAACGCAATCAGCTTCCCAGCAAAAGTAGGTGTTAGCAAAGGTGTTGCAACAATTGTAACAGACAAATTCAGCTTTGACCGTCAAAAATTTGGTGTTTCTTACAAATCTACAATGGCTGACGTTTTAGTAAAAGACGATATCGACATGAAAGTGAAAGTAACTGCAAAATAATTGCGTAACTTTAAGAATATTTAAAAAAGAACAGCTTGTCTGTTCTTTTTTTGTTTCCTACTTTTGATAGTAGTTTTGCTTATGAAATTATATGTTGTTAGTGGCCTAGGTGCCGATTTTACGGTTTTGGAAAAGTTGACTTTTGATACCGATATCGAAGTCGAATTTCTCAATTGGTTAATTCCAGAAAATCAAGAAGCATTTTCGCATTATGTAAAAAGAATGGCGGACAGGATTGACGATACCGAAGATTTTTATCTATTAGGCTATTCATTTGGTGGGATTATGGTGCAAGAAATTCATCATCTAAAGCCAGCCAAGAAAGTTGTTATTTTGGGAAGCATCCGAAGTGACGAAGAAAAGTCACCTTTGATAAAATTCGGAGGTTTTACAAAAATTCCGAGGTTGGTGCCAGAGCGTTTTTTTAATGAAAACTCAGCAGTGGTTTATTCATTTTTAAGAAAGTTGTTTGACCCTAAAAATCCGCGTATTAACAACTATTTTCGAGTGCGTCATCCTTATTATCTTAAGTGGTCTATCGAAAAAATTTCGGAGTGGAAATTCAAAAAAATGCCAAACATCATCCAAGTGATGGCGGATAAAGACATTGTTTTTCCGATTAAAAATTCGAAACCAGATTTCGTTATTAAAAACGCAACCCATTTATTCCCAGCGACTAAACCAAAAGAAGTATCTGCAATTCTTCTAGAAGTCTTCAAATCCTAAGAATTTTTGATTATTGACTTTTTAATTTGTAAATTGATAGTATCTTTAGAGCCCTAATTTTATTGAATGGAATCGATCAGTGTTTTTGAAATTATAAAAGTTGGAATTGGCCCGTCTAGCTCGCATACTATGGGACCATGGAACGCCGCAGAGATGTTTTTGAACCTTATCAAAAGAGACAGAAGCTTGACGGATGTTAAGGAAGTTTTCGTAGAATTCTTTGGCTCACTTGCCAAAACGGGGATTGGTCATGGGACAGATATTGCTGGAATGTTGGGACTTTCTGGCGAAAATTTCAAAACAATTGATACCACTAGAATTGATGAAAAAATAGCGCACATCAAAGAATCTCAAATTCTTAATCTTGGTGGTGTGCATCCTGTACCGTTTATCTACGGTTATAATTTAATTTTAAATAAAGAAAAAACGCTTGACTTTCATCCAAACGGAATGATTTTCCGCGCTATTTTTAACGATAGCGAAGAGCTAAGTCAAGATTACTATTCGCTTGGTGGTGGTTTTGTTGGGACTAAGGAAGATAATACTTACAGCGAAATGTGTGTTCGTACTTTGTATCCTTGTCACCACGGCAGCGATATTATTAAATATATTGAACAACTAAATTTAACACGAGTTTCGGATTTAATTTATCTAAATGAAGAATCTTGGAGAAGTCGCGAAGAGACCAATCAGCAAGCTTTAGAAATTTGGAAAAATATTAAAGAATGCGTGTACAAAGGTGTTAACAAAAAAGGAATTCTTCCTGGTGGACTTAATGTAACACGTCGTGCTTCCGAAATGAATGAAAAACTTCTCGGTTCCAAAATTTACAAAAATATGGACCAATGGTTCCAAATGGTTTGTGAGGAAGAAAAAACTTTCAATTCGATTACCAAATGGATCAGTTGTTTTGCTTTGGCTGTTAACGAAGAAAATGCAGCTTTTGGAAGAATTATCACAGCTCCTACTAATGGCGCAAGTGGCGTTATTCCTGCAGTTTTGATGTATGCGCAGACTTTCACCGAATTTAATAAAGAAGAAGATATTATCAGATTTATTTTAACAGCTGGCGAAATCGGAACTTTGTTCAAAAAGAATGCAACCATTTCTGCGGCGATGGGCGGTTGTCAAGCGGAAGTTGGCGTATCGTCAGCTATGGCTGCTGCGGCTTTGACTGAAATTTCTGGCGGAACGCCTGGGCAAGTTTTGATGGCGGCAGAAATTGCGATGGAGCATCACCTTGGTTTGACTTGCGATCCGATTGGTGGTCTTGTGCAGATTCCTTGTATCGAACGTAATTCGATGGGCGCAATTAAAGCGATTACTGCTTCTAATTTGGCACTCGAAGGTGATCCTAGCAAAGCACGTGTTTCTCTTGATAACGTTATCAAATCGATGTGGGAAACGGCTTTGGATATGAATTCTAAATATAAAGAAACCTCCGAAGGTGGCTTGGCTGTTGCGGTTAACGTTGCAGAATGTTAGTTTTTTTGAATTAAATTTTTGAAGCTTTGACAAAGTTTTTAAGTCTTATTTTTTTGTTACCATTTTTTGGATTTTCGCAGAATTTCGAAAGTTTCAAGAATTTGAATGAAACGCAAAAACAAGAGGTTTTAAAAATTTTGCAAGACGATTCTCAAGCTTCTTTATTCTCCATTAAACATCAAAAAAATCTTGATAAGCTTTTAGAATTTATGCCTAATGAGGCTTTTCTCTGGCAGCAGAAAGCGATGCCTTTGTTCAAGCAACGGAAGTATGAACTTGGCATGCAATATCTCGATAAAGCTGTTGCCTTGGACAAAACCAATCATTATCGAGAATACCGCGCTTTCATAAAATGTGCTTTTCAGAAAAATTATCAAGAAGCTTTGCGAGAGTTTTTCGAACTTTCGAAAACGAGAGAAGATGGTGTGGTGATGGATCATCCATATACTTTTTGGATGGCGCTTTGCTACTTGCAAATGAATGATTTTGACCAAGCTAAATTGTATCTTAACAAAACTTTGGCTTTTAGTGTGAAACATTCGATTTCGAATCCGTACGAATATTTTTACCAAGGTATTGTCGCTTTCGAAACGCGAAAATATCAAGACGCGATCGGCTTTTTTAACCAATCTTTGAAAGAATATCCAAATTTTTCGGATGCTAAATATTACAAGTCGATTTCGTTAATGATGCTGAACAAAGTTGACGAAGCCAAAAGTTTGTTATCAGAATCTGAAACCGATTTCCGAAATTCTTATACTTTTATTGAAGCAAATTCCATCTACGAGCCATCACCTTATCAAGTTTCCGCTTACATTTTTGAATACACCAAAACTTTGTTTAATAGATAGTTTTTTTTGAATGTCGTCAGATTCAGTAATTCTTCAAAATATACTAAAGAAAAATTGTATCGAAATCTAAATTCATAAATGATTAAAATTACTTATCCAAAATCCCTCGTATTCTATTGGCGTTAAGGATAAGCTCTTCCAAAAACTCAAAATTTTCTTTTTCTAATGCCGCTTTGAATTTTCGCAACTGAGAAATATGCTCATTTAAAACATCTAAAACATTTTCTTTGTTTTGTTTAAAAATTGGAACCCACATTTCTGGATGCGATTTTGCAAGACGAACCGTGCTCGAAAATCCCGAACTCGCTAACTGAAAAATAGTATCTTCCTCACGTTCTTTTTCCAAAACAGTATTTGCCAACGCATAAGACGTAATATGCGAAATATGTGAAATGTAAGCCGTGTGAACATCGTGTTTGTCAGCGTCCATGTAAAGAATGTTCATTTCTAAATTTTCGTAAACTTGCTTTACCAATTCCACAGCGAAATCGTAAGAATCTTCATGATTGCAGATAACAGCCGCGCGATTGCTAAAAGCTTCGGAAGTTGCAGCCATTGGACCGCTGTTTTCGGTTCCCCACATCGGATGGCTTGCCACAAAGTTTTTACGTTTTGAGTGTTCGTCGGCAATGCTAGTGATTTCAAGTTTTGTTGATCCGACGTCCATTACCACTGTTTTGTCCGAAATTCTATCCAGAACTTCTGGCAAAATGACCTTTGTAGCTTCAACAGGCAAAGCGATAATTATTAAATCTGACTCGCGGATAAGATTTTCAAAAGTCGCGATTTCATCAATGATATTTAGGTCTTTTGCTGTTTGAAGATGCGCCTCACTTTTATCAAAGCCAATAATTTTTTGTGTAAAGTTTTTTTCTTTTAATTTTAAAGCCATCGAACCTCCGATAAGGCCGACGCCAATAAGTCCTATTGTCATAATTGTATTTTTAAAAACAAAAAACCCCGTCCTAGGACGAGGTTATTATATTGCATACGAAATCTCCATCCTAGTCTAGGTTGTTAATTCGTAATAATATGTTGCTTGGTTAAACATTGATGCAAAGCTATGAAAAGACTTTCAAATTTTAGTTTAATTTTTTAAAAGATTTTATCACAACCGAATCTTTTGTCTTTTCGAAAGTTAATTCGTACTTCGGATTTTTCTCTGGTGATGTCATATAATATTCAGGGAAAGGTTGCTTCTGCGCTTGACTTTTATCGAAATCAATTTTTCCTTTTCCTATGATTGAATCCTTAAGATATTGAGCATCGATTTTTTGTAGATCGAGCTCTGGTTTTAGGTTTGTCGGTATCGAAACTGGTTTTGTCATACTTTCTCCGATAACTCTTTCGTTGGGAAAGTAAGAGCAACTCGCTCCTTTTTTGTTTAAAATAAAAAAGACAATAATAAGTCCTGGAATAAATCCAACAAAGTAAAATTTAAGTTTTTTGAGCATTATTTAATTTTAGAAAATCAACAAGTTAATGTCGTGATAAGGTAAATCGAATTTTTTGCAGATCACCAATTTTGTGTGGCGACCTTTGTACATGTAAAGGCTTTGTTTAACCTCTTTTTTGCAAAGTAGCATATTTTCATAGCCACCATCTTCGTCGTATCCTAGGATGTAACTCAGGAAGAAATTGCTAATTGCTTTAGTCGTACTTCTTGGCATTCTCGCTGTTAGATTCGGAAGTCCACAGTGTACGACGTCATGTTTTATAATGAAAGGATTTTCTAGACTTGTCAATTCGGAAGTTTCGATGGCTTTTCCGTTGTCCACGGTAATGTCGATGATAACGCTACCTTTTTTCATTTTTAAAACCATATCTTCTGTTACAACTGGTGGAAGATTTAGCCTAGGTAATGCGCCAATAACAACATCGGCACGACGTACGGCTTTTGTCAATTCGCGAGGATCGATGATGGAAGTCGGTACGCGATGATCCACAATAGAATGCAGACGTCTAAGTTTTGATAAGGAATTGTCGAAAACTCGAACATTTGCGCCTAATCCAATTGCAGCTTTTGTCGCAAATTCGCCAACGATACCTGCGCCAATAATCACAACTTCGGTTGGGCGTACTCCTGTTATTCCGCCTAACATCAAGCCACTTGACAAAGCCAAAAGCTCTGATGCATACAAAATAGAAACGCTTCCAGCAATCTCACCAATTAGTCTAACAAGCGAAAGTTGTTGGTACTCGTCGGTGATAAATTCGAAAGCGATAGCATTTATTTTTTTCTCGGATAGCTGCACAAAATATTCTTTGTCGCGAAGATTAAGTTGAAGCGCCGAAATAAGATAAGTATTGGCTTTTAGATAAGTTATCTCTTCTAATGTTGGCGGATTTATTTTTAAAACAATATCCTGTACAAATGCCTCTTTGGGATCTTCAACAATCACAGCGCCTGCCTCGGCATATTGTAAATCTGTATAATGAGCTCCTTCTCCAGCGCCTCTTTCAATAACGACTTTGTGTCCTGCTTGTACCAAAACCTGCACTGCGTCAGGGATTAGACATAATCTTTTTTCAGAAAGGCTGATTTCTTTAGGAATACCAATGCTGTGCATTTTTCCTTTGCGAACAACCTCAAGCTTTTCCTCTTTTGGGATTAGCTCTTCCTCTTTGAAGGGCGTAAATATGGTAGAAGTATGGCTCATTAAGCTTGCAATATTTTTATTAGATTAAAGATACAAATATAAACAACTTGGGTCTTATTTTTTACTCGAAATTAATAATCCTTTCGTCGCCTGTGTTGGTTATTTTCATTTCATGAAATTCTTCAGGTAGAAGCTCGCTTTCGTAGATTTCTGGCCACTCGATAATGCACAAATAAGCGTTGTCAAGATATTCTTCGATGCCAAAATCGTAAGCTTCTTCAATGTTTTTTAAACGATAAAGATCAAAATGAAAGATTTTTCCTTTCGGAGAGTTATATTCGTTAACAATAGAGTAGGTTGGCGAACTGACTTCGTCCTCACTTCCTAATGCGGAAACCAATTGTTGCGAAAAAGTTGTCTTGCCAGCGCCCAAATTTCCTTTTAATAAAAGGATAGGTCTATCCAATTTGGATTTTACATAGTCAACAACTTCTTGCCATTCTTCGATACTTCGAATCTTGAATTCCATCTTTCAAAAATTTTTGTAAAATTACGGATTTTGAAGTTGTTTTAGAAATATGAATTTGCGCTCCGTAGGAGCGCTCAGATAATAGCAGAATGCTTCTTAGTGTGGTTGAGCTCCGAAGGAGCTCAATAATTGATTAACAGTTCGCTCCTCCGGAGCGCCTTTTCGCAAAATTTGAAGTTTCTATTAACAGTTAGTTCCTCGGGAACTTTCGAAGAGTAATTATAAGTCTCAATTTTTGCTTCGTTTTTAATCATAATTTTTTACTTTCAAAATCCTAAACAATCACTAAATTTACATCGTGATTACCAAAGAGACTATAGATAAAATTTTCTCTGCTGCCCGCATTGAAGAAATCATTGGCGAATATGTACAATTAAAACGTGCTGGCTCTAACCTAAAAGGCCTGAGCCCCTTTGTTGATGAGAAGTCACCCAGTTTTATTGTATCGCCCAGTAAGCAAATTTTCAAGGATTTTTCGTCGGGGAAAGGCGGCGGTGTTATTACATTTCTTAAGGAATTAGAAGGTTTTTCTTATCCCGAAGCTTTACGACATTTAGCAAAAAAATATGGCATTCCCGTTGAGGAAGATATTGTCGAAATGTCGCCTGAACAAAAGCAACAACGCGATCAAAAAGATTTAATCTATAAAATTCATGAAGTTGCCAACGACTTTTTTATCGAACAACTTTGGGATGCCGAAGAAGGGCAACAGATTGGACTTTCTTACTTTAGAGAGCGAGAGCTTCGTCAAGATATCATTAAAAAATTTCAGCTTGGTTATTCGCCAGAGAAGAAAGATGCCTTTACCGAATATGCTTTAGCAAAAGGTTACGACAAAGAAATTCTCGAAAAATCGGGGCTTTCAGTTTTTCCTGAAAACGCACCAAAAGGTGTTGACCGTTTTCGTGAGCGTGTGATGTTTCCAATTCATAGTTTTTCGGGGAGAGTTTTAGGATTTGGAGGAAGAATTCTTAACAATACCATCAAAACTGCAAAATATCTTAACTCGCCCGAAACTGAAATTTACCACAAATCCAATGTTCTTTATGGACTTTTCCAATCCAAGCAAGCGATTTCTAAACAGAATCTTTGCCTTTTGGTGGAAGGTTACATGGACGTTATTGCGCTTCATCAGGCAGGTATTGAGCATGTTGTTGCCAGTAGCGGAACGGCATTAACAGTTGAACAAATCAGATTAATTAAACGTCTTACGGAGAATGTGACGATTTTGTTTGATGGTGATGCAGCGGGAATTAAAGCGAGTTTCCGAAGTATTGATATGTTGCTATCGGAGGGGATGAATATTCGCGTTCTGTTATTTCCTGATGGTGATGATCCAGACAGCTTTTCGAGAAAGCATCCACAAGATTATGTGGAAGATTTTATTCAAAAACATGCGCAGGATTTTATCGATTTTAAAGCAGAAATACTTTTTCAAAATACCGATAACGACCCAATTAAAAAGGCAGAAGCGATTCGTGAGATTGTAAAATCTGTTGCTTTTGTAACCAATGGTCTTAAACAAGAAATTTACCTTAAAGAAGTTGCGAACAAATTTAAGCTAAGCGAGCAAAATTTGTTTAACGAATTACAACTTCAAAAAGATTATAAAGATAAAGAACATCGTCCTAGACCTCAAACTGCACAACCTGAGCAAAAATTAGAAATTGTTCCGGAAGTTGATGTTAAAATCAGTCCGCTTTTTGTTTTAGAAGAAAAGCTTATTGAGTTAATGATGAAGTTCGGTGATGTCATTATCGATAGAAAGGATGCAGAAGGCGCAGAATATAAGACAACGGTTATCGAAGAAATTATTCAACATTTAGAAGAAGACGATTGCCAATTGCAAACCGAAATCAACCAGAAAATTGTTGATGAAATAAAAGCTGGACTTCAAGAAAATGAATTACGCTCGAGTTCGTTTTTCTTTAAATTAATGGATGAAGAGATTTCTGGGAAAATGGCAGATGCCTTGATCAATCCTTATGAAACGAGTGATTGGGCAAAATTTAATATTTATTTTAGCAGCGAAGAAGAGGTGGTTCCCAAAATGGTTAGTGACACAATCCTGCGTTATAAGCGAGAATATGTCATGAAGATTATTGAGGATCTTAAAAAAGCTTTAGAAACTGAAGACGAGAAAGAAGAAATCTATTTTAAAATTATTAAGCTTTCGCAACTTCGGAATCAGTTGGACGCGATGTTGTTTAGGATTTTATGACAGAATGGCGTACTTTAGCAAAGGAACAGAAATTGCAAATACAAACTCGAAAAAATACCAATTTATATGGACTTAAAAAAAGAATTTAGAGATTACGCGGTGAAGCATCAAGGTATTAATGGCCTTGCAACCGACCAATATATGGGAATGTTCAATCCAACTAATTTGACGCCGTACATTATGGAAGAGCGTCGTATGAATGTTGCGCAGATGGACGTTTTCTCAAGATTAATGATGGACAGAATCATCTTTTTGGGAACAGGAATCGACGACCAAGTTGCGAATATCGTAACAGCGCAGTTGTTATTCTTAGAAAGTTCTGACCCATCGAAGGATATTCAGATTTATATCAACTCGCCAGGAGGTAGTGTTTATGCAGGTTTAGGAATCTACGATACGATGCAAATTATCAAACCAGATGTTGCGACGATTTGTACAGGTATCGCTGCATCAATGGGCGCTGTATTGCTGGTGGCAGGTGAAAATGGAAAACGTTCTGCTCTTAAGCATTCTCGCGTGATGATTCACCAGCCTAGTGGTGGTGCACAAGGTGTTGCTTCGGATATGGAGATCAACCTTAGAGAAATGTTGAAGTTGAAAAAAGAACTTTATGACATTATTTCTTTACACTCTGGTCAAACTTACGACTGGGTAGAAAAAGCCTCTGATAGAGACTATTGGATGACCTCGGAAGAAGCAAAAGGCTTCGGAATGGTTGATGAGGTTTTAGAAAGAAAAATTGCTAAATAATATAGAAAACTCAGTGTGAACTGAGTTTTTTTATTTTTTAACATTTAATTCATCTTGGTTGTTGGATTATTTTATATCTTTATTCTAGAAATAATGGAAATGATACGTTTGGCAAGACATATTTTCGATATTACTATAACTGAATTTGATACATTTTGAGATGGCTGGGTAGCCGTCTCTTTTTTTTTATAAGTTACTAACTAAACAAAATGAGATGTCTTTCTATTGGAGTGGTTCCTAAAGAGCCACTTCTTTTTTATTCAAACTCTTTGCTGATGCCAAGTCCGAATAAAGCGTAATCATAGACAGCAGGATCTTTTGTGTTAAGTTGTCTCAAAACCAAATCCAATTCTTCCAAAGTTTTCCAATCGTTTTGTTTTCGTGTGACGAGATTTAGTTTTCTCGAAATATTAGCTGTGTGGACATCCAGCGGTATCGAAAGATAAGCTTGGTTAATGTTTTTCCAAATTCCAAAATCGACACCGCGATTATCGTCTCGCACCATCCAACGCAAAAACATCATAATCCTTTTCGATGCTGAGTTTTTGTAAGGCGAGCTTACATGTTTGTGAGCGCGATGTTCTTCTTTTAAAAATTCGTTTCGGAAACGTTCGATGCTGTGGTAGAAATTGGTTTCGTCATTTTTTAAAAGAAATAAATCTTCCAAACTATGGTGTTCTCGATAGATTCTTTGGAACTGTTTTAGAAAATATTTAAAATCTTCCATATGAAAGGTACGGTGAGCCGCTTTATCTGGAAATTTTTCTAAATCAGAATTTTTAAAATTTAAAACAAAATCATAAGGCGAGTTTCCCATAAGTTCCATCATCAAATCTGCATTTTTTATAATCGCCTTTCTGTTACCCCAAGCAATACTTGCTGACAGAAAACCAGCAATTTCGATGTCTTGTTTGGTGTCAAAACGATGCGGAATTTGGATTGGATCGTTATCAATAAAAGATATGTTGTTATAGAAATCAGCTTTTTCGTTTAGAAGATCAATAATGTCTCGTTGAAGCATTTTTTATTATTTTTTGTGGAGCGTTTTTAAAGTTTCAAATTGTTTGTGCTGGTTTTACTCATTTAACTCCAATGAAAATTTATCTCAGGTAAAATGAAAACCAACAAAGTAGAATCTTTGACTTTTTTGTGTCTTAAATAGATTTGTTATTGTTTCTAATTTTTCGACTTTGCATTTAAGCTTTGGTACTTTTAATTTTAACAAAATCATTTTAAAATCAATAAAAAATCCAATTTCTGACAGGACAAAATTACAATATTGAAAATTAAACTTTAACTTTGTAGAAAGTGAAAAGTAAAAATGGAAAGTAAAAAAGAATTCTTTTTAGAATGCTACAAATTAGGCATTATCAAATTCGGAAGATTTACATTAAAAAGCGGTATCGAAAGCCCTTTTTATGTTGACTTACGTCCTTTGGCATCAGAACCAAAAATCTTGAAAAATCTTGCCAACTATCTTTTGGATATGTTGCCTTTGGATAATTTTGATGTGATTTGTGGTGTGCCTTATGCAGCACTTCCGATGGCGACGGCGATGTCTTTGGAAAGTTACATTCCGTTGATTATTAAAAGAAAAGAGGCGAAAACTTACGGAACTAAAAAGCTTCTTGAAGGTATTTACAAAAAAGGGGATAACTGTCTTTTGGTAGAAGATGTGATTACTTCAGGAAAATCTTTAATTGAGACCATCGAAGAAGTTGAAAATGAAGGTTTGAAAGTTGCGGATATCGTTGTGGTACTAGACAGAGAGCAAGGTGGAAAAGAAAAATTGGAAGCCAAAGGTTACAAAGTTCATACCTTATTTACGATTTCGGAAGTTGTAAAAATTTTAAAAGAAGTTGAGCATCTTACTGACGAAGAAGTTGCTAGAATCAATGATTTCTTAAACGGAAACCAAGTTCAGTTTCAAGAAAAAAAGAAAATTTCTTACGAAAATAAACTAGAAAAAGTGGAGCATCCGATGGCGAAACGCCTTTTGGAAATCGCTATCGAAAAGAATTCTAACCTTATCGCTTCTGCTGATATTTTGTCGACGCGCGAATTATTAGATTTCGCAGATATGGTTGGTCCACACATTGTAGCACTTAAAACCCATATCGATATTTTGACGGATTTTGATGCAGATTCTACAATTCTACCTTTAAAAGATTTGGCGCAAAAACATAATTTCTTAATTATGGAAGATCGAAAATTTGCTGATATTGGTAATACCCAAGAATTGCAATTTTCTTACGGAATGTACAAGATTTCTAATTGGGCAGACCTTGTAACGGCACAAGTAATCGGTGGAAGCGCAAGTCTCGATGGTTTCCATAACGTTGGTGTTGTAGCGATTTTGGGAATGTCATCTAAAGGTACTTTGACCGACGCACATTATCGTGAAGAAGCGATGAAGATTATCGAAAGCCAATCTAATGTGATGGCTTGTGTTGCACAAAATGAAATTCCAGATGATTTGATTCTTATGACGCCAGGCGTTAATCTTTCAGATTCAGGCGATAGCAAAGGTCAACAATACAACATTCCAGAAAAAGTGATTAATAATTATCATACGGATTTTATTATTGTTGGACGCGGCATCTATAAAGCTGAAAATCCAGAACAAGAAGCTGTTAAATACAAAATGGCAGGATGGGAAGCTTACAAAAACGCATTATAGAAATATTTCTTAAAAATATTGAAACAGCTAGCGAGATTTTCGGTAGCTGTTTTTTTAGGTTAAATTTTAATATTAAATTTTCGAATTATACTTATTTTTCACCAATAATATTCACCTAATAAAGCATTTGGAAAGTTTTTTTGCTAAATTTGAGTATTGCAAATATTTGATGAAGAAATTATTTTTTGGTAGCTTGTTTTTGATGCAGGGGATTTGGTGTTTTGGACAGCAAGATAGCATTCAGATTTCTGCACGATTGTCGCCTGATGCACAAGTACTTATTGTGGATCAACAGATACTTTATCACAATAATCTTGATGTCGCACTGGACAAAATTAAGCTTCTTAATTGGGTTGCAGCTTATCAAAACAGGAATACGCCACTTCTTAAACGTAAATTAAAAGATCGCAAAAAAGATTTATATTTTGCAAAAACCTCAGAACTTGGTTCTCTTAACAATTTGCAAATTGAAATCGATGGAAAAACAAGAGATTTTTCACATCTCAAAGAAGAGTTTTTGTATCTGAATCTTGATGAAAAACTTGATCCGAAATCGTCAAAAAACATAAAGTTACATTACGAGATCAAATTGCCTAATTCGAAGTTTACAGGTTATGGTATTGACAAAACTGATATTAACTTAAAGTATTTTTTCATTGTTCCTGATACTTTTGAAAACCAAGAGCAGTATCCGCGACATTTTTTAGATACCGAACAGAATCTTAATAGTGGTTCTTATTGGGATGTTGATTTCCAAATTCACGATGCCTTTAAAGTAGAATCCAATTTGCACCATTCTGGAACTTCAAAAAATGATTTTGCAGGTGTTTCTGTTAATGATCCTGAGTTTTTTATTTCATTTAATAACATTGACAAAATCCCTGTAACAGTAGAGAATCAGAAAATTGATGTTGTTTTCGGTTATCCAATTACCCAAGAAGATCGCGCAAGTTTGGAGTTTTATCTGCCATTACATCTCAAGTTTCTGAAACAACGATTTGGTGATTTGCCCGACAAGATTTTCATCAGTGAAAAATTTCGATCAACAGAAAAGTTCGTGGGAATTGACGATATTAAGTTTTGGAAATTCCATTACAAGTTATTTTCGGATCCAGAAAAAATCGATTTGCATTATTTTAGCGTTGTATCCAAGCAGATTATCGACAATCTCTTCATCAATGAAAAGAATGCCGATCACTGGTTAAAAAATGGTTTGCAAACTTACTCGGAATTACAATACATTAGAGAGTTTTATCCTAATCATAAGCTTTTGGGAGATCTTCCTGATCAAGCCAAAATTTTGGGAATGAAGCCTTTGAAGATTTTCCATGCTTCGGATCTTAAATTAAGCGAGCGTTATTCTTTGGCATATCAATATATATTGACACAAAATCTCGATCAAAAAATCAGTGAAAAATATGAGGACCTCAGCAAGTTTAATGCTTTTGCGATAAGCCACTTCGAAACTGGAATTTTGTTTTATTTTGTTGCGGATCAAATGGGATTTGCAAAATTCAATTCGTTTCTAAATTCTTATTTTCAACAACATTTTAGAAAACCTGTTGAGGCAAGTGATTTCTTATCAAAGTTAGAATGGGAAAGTGGCGGCAATTCCAAATTTTTGGCTTCACTAATTGAGGAAAAAAATCGTGTGAATTTTAACCTTAAAAAATTCGCTAGAAAAGATGATTCTTTTGAAGTAAAAATAAATAAACTGGGAAAGCAAAGTCTTCCATTCAAACTTGAAACAGAGACTGAATCGGGTTCTAAAGAAACCCAATGGCAATACGCGGATTCGTTTTCGGCGAAATATGATATCAAAACAAATGACGCAGACAAAATAATCGTGAATGATGATTTTGCGTTTCCAGAAACTAATTTTAGAGATAACTATCTATACACAAAAGGGCTTTTTTCAAACATGAAAAGGCTAAAATTAAAACTTATCAAAGACATCCCAAATCCAGAATATAACGAACTTTATGTTTCGCCTCGCGTTGGATTTAATGCTTATGATAAAGTGATGCTTGGTTTTAATTTGGTGAATCGTGGTGTTTTTGATCAAAAATTTGTGTACTCCGTTTCGCCTTATTATAGTACTGGAACGGGACAATTGACTGGTAAAGCAGGCGTTTCTTACAACATCATGCCTGCGGATAGTTTCTTTAGAAGTTGGCAGATTGGTGGCTCGGCATCCTATTTCCACTACGATTATGACTTAGCTTATCAGACTTATGGATTGTTTACTAACTTCTCATTTAATAAAAATCCTAGAAGTGCTGTTGGTCGAAATTTATATTTTAGTTATGGACACTTCCAAAAAGATTTGGATGCAAAACGAATTTTAGCAAAAGAATATGGAAAATATAATCTTTGGAATGTTGGCTATTCGTATACAGACAATTCTCTAATCCACGAAAAGTCTATTAACGCCAATTTCCAATGGATGGAAGATTTTCAAAAATTGTCGACAGAGGCTTTTTATCGCTGGGAATATATGAAAGATAGAAAGATTAGTTTCCGATTTTTTGGAGGCTTCTTTCTCAACAACCATACGCAAAATACGGACTTCGATTATGGAATTTCGCGTGTTTCCAATTATGCCTTTTCTTATGGTTTATTAGGTCAAAGTGCTACAACAGGAATATTGTCACAACAATATATCTTGGCAGAAGGCGGTTTCAAATCTTATTTTAATACGAAAGCCAATGACTGGATTACCAGTGTTAATGTAGATTCTCATATTTGGAAAATGTTCAATCTTTATGCTGATGCTGGTTTGTATAAAAATAAAGGACAACGCACAGAGTTTATTTGGGATTCTGGTGTTAAATTGAAAATTATCCCAGACTTTCTCGAAGTTTATTTCCCAATACAATCATCTTTAGGCTTCGAACCAGCGATGAAGGATTATGGATATCGAATCCGATACACTCTGATATTTAACCTCAATGCATTAGTCGGAAATCTCCGACGAGGTGTTTACTAAAATACTAAAACAAAAAAGACCGTTCATAAGAACGGTCTTAATATTTTGAATAATTAATTCAATTATTTTTTGATAACTTTTTGAGAAACCGCTTGACCGTTAACGGTTGCAGTTACAACATAAGTACCTTTTGCTAAGTTAGAAACATCCAATTTAGTATTTTCTTTAACTTCAGCAGTTTTAACAACTTGACCAGCCATGTTGATAACAGATACGTTAGCAGCTTGTCCGAAGATTAATTCGTTAGCAACAACTGTATTTTTTACCAAGTTAACTTTAGTTACGTTAACATCACCAACTGCAAGAGCATCAGTGTAAGTAACAGTGATTGACTTAATTCTGATTTGTGCAGCAGTTCCTGTTTGACCATTCTTAATCATGATTGTAGATGCAGGAGAAGTTGGAGTAATTAAGTAAGTTGCGTTCGTAGTATCCGCAGGATCATATACTGTAGGTACAACAACACCATCAACTGTTATAACTGCTGTAGACGGCGCGTAATTATCAGAACCCACTGTACCAGGAGTAACAATTTTTACAACATTAAGTTTAATACCTGTAGCCGCTTTAACAGCATATGTGTTACCTTCACCAGTTGCATTTGCAGAATACATTCTTAGAGTACCACCACCAGCTGTATAGAAAGAAGGATTTGTAGTAGCACCATTCTTTAATGCTTCATAAGTAACTTTTCCTGCAACAATATTACCTGTAGTAATTGCTTGCGCGTTAGAGAATCCTTGATTATTAAGTACATAATCAAAAGTAGTTTGTGCAGATACTAAAGATACTGCAGCTACGCCTAAAATTGTAAAGATTTTTTTCATAATATAAAAAATTTAAGTTTTGCTAAAAATTGGACTGCTAAATTACGCAAAAAATGGAATTAAAATCACTTCCTTTGAAATTTAACAATTAATTAATGTTGGGATTTTGAATTTCATTAATAAAAACTTTGTACAAATGCTTATCCAAGCACGTTTCAACCTTATTCTAGCTTCAAAATCTTAGGACAAAATTACGGCTAATTTTGATGCCAAAAATATGATTCATATTATGTTTCTATTAACAAAAAAGCCTCCCAAAAAAGGAGGCTAGATTATATTTTTCGTAAGAAAAATTATTTTTTAATGATTTTTTGAGAAACCGCTTTACCATTAACTGTTGCAGTTACTACATAAGTTCCTTTAGCAAGGTTAGATACATCTAATCTAGAGTTATCTTTAACATCAGCAGTTTTTACTACTTGTCCAGCCATATTGATAACTGATACTTTAGCATCTTGACCGAAGATGATTTCGTTAGCTACTACTGTATTTTTTACTAAGTTAGCTTTTGAAGAATTGATATCTCCAACTGCCATTGTTGGGTTAGTCCACACAAAATTATCAAATGATGTTTGAGCTCCTTTAGCTACAACTTTAACAACAACATTACCTGACTTATTAATCGTTGTTGATAAGTTCTTAACTACAACCGGATCTCCAGAAGTTCCAAAGCTAGGAGAAGTATTCACTAACGTACCATCAACGTATACTTCAACTTTTCTAGCAGTATTACCTGTGAAAGCTTTTTTGTAATCAAAATTTAGTGTTCCAACTCCATTTGGAAATTTAACTTCAATTGATCCATCAGCTTTAGCCAAAACTGTTTTCCCTGTAATAATATCACTAGTTGTATCTAATATTCTAGCATCAGTAATTGTCCAAGTTGTGTCATTCTCACCAGAAAAAGTAACAGTTGTGTAACCAGAACCAGCTGTGTTTGCTTCGTTTGTAAATCCTTGAGAACCTTGAGCACTAACAGTCATCGAGATAGCAGCAACTGCTAATAAAGAATAAAATTTTTTCATGTTGTAAAATATTTAAGTTAAGTTTATTTTCCTGTGGCAAAAATAAGTTTTTATTCTAAAAGGTGGCATTACTAATATATAAACAATATATTAAGAATTAATAACAATACATTGTAACAAAAAAGCCTCCCAAAAAAGGAGGCAATCATATTTTCTCAAAAAAGAGATATTATTTTTTAATAATCTTTTGAGATACCGCTTTACCGTTAACTGTAGCAGTTACAATGTATGTTCCTTTAGAAAGGTTAGAAACATCTAATCTAGTATTGTCTTTAACATCAGCAGTTTTTACAATTTGACCTGTCATGTTAACAATAGATACTTTGGTAGATTGACTGAAGATAATTTCGTTTGTAATAACAGTATTTTTAACCAAGTTAACTTTAACTGTATTAGTATTACTTACAGCTAATGTTTTATCAACTGTTAGTGTAACAACATTGGAAATCGTTTCACAAGTATCATTTTTAACAACAACTCTCAATTTAGTACCATTCATACCTTCATTAGCTTCATCAATAACAAATGTAGCTTCTTGCGCAGTTTCGCTAAACTCTACAGGGATATCAAGCCATTCTCCTTCATTTTCTGCTTGCCATTGGTAAGTTAATACATCAGATGCATTAGCAGAAGATGCCGTTACCGAAAAACTAGTTGAAGCACCTGGTGCAACAGTTTTGTCTTGTGGTTGCGAAGTAATTGTTGGCGCTGTACAAGGAGCATCTGTAACTTCAGTAATTACAACCTTAATATTGTCAACTCTTAAATTCTGTGTAGTATTTGTTCTTTGGAATTTCAAATTAAGTGTTTCGTTGCCTTCAACTGAGAATTCATTTGTAGTATTTGCCGCTGCAGCTCCCGAAGAACTTCCAACTTGTACGTCGTTTACAAGTACATTAATTGGTCCGCTTCCTGTTTGCGAAAAAGTAACTTTCACTTTTTTTGCATTGTACACTTTAATACCACTTACCTGAAAATATCCAGTAGTACTTTTGTTTAACCAAACGTGTCCACTTGTAGTATTGGTTGAAGTTGCTGTTGAATACATTGCACTTGCACCAGTAAAAGTAAGAGAAGATGCATCAGCAGCTACTAGAGTAGTTGTACCTCTTTTGTCGTAACTTCCCATATTACTGGCTGTAAATGTAGTATTAGAAGATCCAAAGTCTCCAAAAGTTTCTTCATAAAGACTGGCGTCAACAGTCGCTTGTGCGAAAGCCGTTACACTTCCGAATGTTAAAGCTGCACCAAGAAGGACAGACTTTAAAGAATAAAGTTTTTTCATGATAAAAAATGTTTAAGTTAGAGTATTAATATTATAATTTTTTATTTTTTAATCTTTCAAAAAAAAACGAAACCTAATCTTGGAGTAGAAGATTCATATTGTTTCTGAAAGGGCTTCAAAGATAAACTTTTATTTTAAATACAAAATTTTTGACAAAAATTATCGTTAATCACTTGTAAATCTTTTATTCATCCTTATTATTCGTAGATTTACAGCTGAAAAAATTTTGATATTGTATCGACAGATTTTTACCATTTTAATCTTCTGTTTGGCTTGTTGTGGTTTGCAAGCTCAGGTTTTCTCATGGAAAAATCCCAACTTACCTAAAGATTCTATAAAAAAAGACAGTATTATTTCTGCTAAAATTAATAAGGACTTCTTTGTTAAAGATACTTTGGACTTCATCAAAAAATCACCGCAGTTGGTATATGACGAAGAAGTTTTGGTTAAAAATACAAAAGCTAAAATCCTAGGCGACCTTAGTTCCAAAGGTTCCATTGTGCGTGGTATCACTTTTGGAAATAACCAAGGTTCTTCGGTACAAAGCTCCATGGATTTGCAGATTTCGGGAAAGTTGAGTGAAGATGTTTCGATTTTGGCTTCGATATCGGATCATAATTTGCCAATACAAGCCGATGGTTACACACAAACTTTACAAGAGTTTGACAAAATCTATGTTCAGTTAAATATCAAAAAGCACAGCATCATCCGCGCTGGACATCTCGATTTAGACGATAGTCAAACTTTCTTTGGGCGATTCCAACGTCGAAGCATGGGACTGCAATTCCAAACCACTTGGGAGGAAAATGGCAATAAAACTTTCCTTGATATTTCGGGCGGTGTGGCGCGAAGTGAATTTAACAGAATGCGTTTTCAAGGTATTGAAGGCAATCAAGGTCCTTACCGATTATTTGGTAAAAACGGAGAACAATTTATCACCATAATTTCTGGCTCGGAGCAAGTCTATATTGATGGTGTTTTGATGAAGCGTGGCGAAAACCTAGATTATACTATTAACTATAATACTGGCGAAATTACTTTTACGAGTTTTAGACCTATATATAAACAGAACTTTATCACCATAACTTACAACTATACCAATCGAAATTACACCAGATTTTTGGTAACAGGAAATCTTCAACATCAACGAGAACGCCTCAAAGTTGGACTTTCATGGTTTATGGAAAACGATAATAAAAATGCACCTTTGTCACTTAACCTTAGCGACGAAGACAAACAATATCTTATCAATGCGGGGAATAATCCCGACATGATGTATGCACCATCGGGCACCAAAACCGATTATGATGTCAATAAGATTCTATACAAAAAAATATTTGACGGAACGATCTATCATTACGAATTTTCGACCAATAAAGATGATGAATTGTACCAAGTTGTTTTCACCTATTTTGGAGATACCAAGGGCGATTACCGAATACAACAAACCACCAATAACGGTCGCGTTTTCGAATTTGTAGGGCAAGGTCTTGGCGATTACCGAGCAGTTCGACGTTTGCCAGCACCAGAAAAAACGCAAGTCTTTTCTACCAATGCCGAATATGCTTTAGAAAATGGTGTCATTGGCGTTGACGCTTCTCTTAGCAATCATGACCTTAACTTATTTTCTTCAAAAGATAATAACGAAAACATAGGTTACGCCGCTCGAGTATATGCCAACAAAAGTTTTATTAAAAACAGTTGGAAAGGAACACCAATGTTTGAGTATCAGCATATCCAAAAGAATTTCAAAGTTTTGGACAGAATTAACAATGTTGATTTTTGGCGTGATTTTAACTTAACGGAAGAATTTAACCAAATCACTCAAAATAGATTTGTGCTTGGCTTCGATAACCTTTGGAATGATGGGACTTTCCTTAATTACAAATTAAACTACCTTGACGAAAAAGCAACTTATAAAGGCATAAAGAACGATCTTAATTTTGGTTGGAAAAATCAAAAATGGATAACACAAGCCAATGCTTCTTATCTCGACACCAAGTCGACACCGATGAACACGC
The DNA here is from genome assembly GCF_030151385.1 of Soonwooa sp. Taxonomy (GTDB): domain Bacteria; phylum Bacteroidota; class Bacteroidia; order Flavobacteriales; family Weeksellaceae; genus Soonwooa. The sequence goes on along the minus strand of NZ_JASLDS010000073.1, from coordinate 182,715 downwards.
AATTTATTCGTGCTAACGCCTCAGCAGAATTGTTAGGCGCAAAAGGAAGTTGGTCAATTGGCGGCGCAATGGAGCATAATCAAAAGAAGTTCAACGAAACCCAAGCTTACGATACGACCAGCTTTAGTTGGAAAGAAATTTTTGTTCAAAAGAAAATCTCAGATAGCGCACGCACCAAGCTTTTGATGAAAGTTTATTTGCGCGATAACGATTCCATTCGTGATAATCGTTTGCAAAAAATGAACAATATTCTCGGCATCATGGCAGAAAGCCAAATCATTAAAACCGAAAAAACACAGTTATCGGCTTTGGTACACTATCGCAAGTTTTTCTACAAAGATCAAACTTTAGCCAATGATCAAAATCAAGATTTCGTGGTTGGTAACTTAATGTACAACCAACAACTTTTCCGAAACGGTATGCGTTTGCAAGCTTTTTACGAATTAGGAAATGGTCAAGAAGCGCAGCGCGAATTTCAATACATCAAAGTTACCGATGGACAAGGTGTGTACAAATGGACCGATTATAATGGTGATGGCATCCAGCAGTTGGACGAGTTCGAGGTCGCAGAATATATGGATCAAGCGCAATATATTCGCGTCTATACTAATACCGTAAAGTATTTGGCATCCAACAAAAACAAATTGCAATTGGCTTTGTTTGTCAATCCGGCCGTTATTTTTAGCTCCGAAAACGCTTTCCTAAAACGTTGGAACTTCAATGTGTCATTACTATCGCAAAACGCTTTTATGAAAGGTGATCGCGTGGTCGTCCTCAATCCTTTTGCGAAAGAAAGCGACCAGATTATGAAAACCCAAAACCTTTTGTTTTCGGCTTTGTTTAATTCGAATGACAAATCTGGCTGGAATGCCAACTATCGCTTCACGTCCAACGACAATTTACTTAACGCCAATTACAGTGTGGAAGAGCGTTCTAGCGGTTTGCACTTCTTTAATCTAGGATATTGGTTTAACAAAAACTTCCGCACCGATTGGGAAAATCAACTTCAGAATGTCACCAATCATTCGCAAATGTTTAGCACACGAAACTACCTGCTTCAAAACTGGGAAACCAAGCCAAAAGCCACTTATCGCTTAACAGAAAGTCTCCAAGCCGAACTTTTTGGAGCGCTTCGTCAAAAGAAAAGAACCGATGGCGACGAAAAGCTAAAAGCTTACGAATTGTCAGGAACTCTGCAATGGGACCACAAGAAAACCTCTCTCAGAGCCAATTTCTCATTTATCAATAACGATTTTACAGGCAACAGTTTCAGCATTGTAGGTAACCAAATGTTGGAAGGTCTCAAATCTGGCAAAAACCAAGTCTGGAGCGTTTATTGGCAGCAAAGTCTCAATTCATTTTTACAACTCAATATCAACTACGAAGGTCGTAATTCTGGCGAGCGCACGATCCACACGGGCAGTATGCAGATTCGCGCAAGTTTTTAGGATTTTTATTTGGGCGGCAATTCGGGCTATTCAGGGGTTTCGTCCTCAGAAGCCCAAGTTTTTCCCAAGCAATTCTTCGGACCGCTCCTTTCAGTCGCGCCCTTACTATCCCGGCCGCAGTGTCCGCTACCGATTTTAGATTGGAGGAAGTTCAGAAGTTTTTCTGACTTGTAATTTTTCGTAAAATCTAAAATTTAAAAAACGGTATCGCTTTTGTTTTAAAGGAAACTTCGAATTCTTATCCCACATCAATTGGGAAGTGAAATCATAATCTTAATATTGTAAAAAATAAAACGAAATGGATGTTAATGTAACTGCAACTATCGGAAACGATCTTTATTTAACGAAAGTCACAACAGGAAATCATGAGATTATCGTTGACGAACCATTAGATAAAGGCGGAAAAGACTTGGCGCCAAAACCAACCGAACTTCTTGCAGCTTCTTTGGCAAGTTGCACAGCAATTACCCTGAAAATGTATGCCGAAAGAAAAGCTTGGGATGTCGGCGAAATCTTTGTAGATGTGACGTTAGTTGATAGTGTTGATAAGTCACAAACGGCTTTTAAAAGAAATATTCGATTTTCGAAAACAGATATTCCAGAAGATCAGATGAAGCGTTTCCGACATATTGCGAATGCTTGTCCCGTTCATAAGATTTTAGAAGGATCAATTACAGTAAATTCAGAATTTAATTAAAAAATATAAAAATGGAAATCAAACAACAAAACAACGAAAAGAACGGAATGTTCGAAGCTTTTATCGATGGTAGACATGCTGGTGAAATGACTTATACTTGGGCGGGAGAAGATAAATTCATCATCGATCATACAGGTGTAGAAGAAGCTTACAATGGTCTTGGCGTCGGAATGAACCTTCTAAATGCAGTCGTAGATTTCGCTCGAAAGGAAAATAAAAAAGTGATTCCACTTTGTCCTTTTGCTAACGCAATGTTCAAAAAACATGCAGAATTACAAGATGTTTTAGCATAAAAATAAATTATTTATCAGTAAAAAGGCTTTCAGAATTCTAAACTCTGAAAGCCTTTTTATTTTTAAACGTAAAGAAAACTTAAAGTTTTTCCGCAATGTACTTTGCAGTTGCCGATATTTTATTCTTAGTTAAATCTTCTGGTGTTCCTGTGAAAACCACTTCACCACCATGTTTACCAGCATTTGGACCGATGTCAATAATATAGTCAGCACATTTGATGATGTCAGGTTGATGTTCAATCACAATCACTGAATGTCCAAGTTCTATTAAAGCTTGTAGTGATTTCATCAATTTATTAATATCATGGAAATGCAATCCTGTCGATGGTTCGTCAAAAACAAATAAAGTTTTGTCTGTTGTAACACCTTTTACTAGGAAAGACGCAAGTTTTACACGTTGCGCTTCACCGCCAGAAAGCGTGGAAGAAGATTGTCCCAATTGTAAATAACCAAGCCCAACTTCTTGTAAAGGTTTTAATTTCTGTACGATTTTGGACTCGTGTAATTCTGTGAAAAAGTTAATCGCTTCATCAACAGTCATTTTTAGAATGTCAGAAATATTTTTTTCGTCAACTTTTACTTCGAGAATTTCACTTTTAAAACGTGTGCCGTGGCAATGTTCGCATTCCAATTCGATATCTGCCATAAATTGCATTGACACTGTAATCACACCTTCGCCTTTACATTCGTCGCAACGTCCACCATCCACATTAAAAGAAAAATGTTTTGGTTTTAATCCCATTAACGACGCCGATTTTTGCTTCGAAAACAAATCACGAATATCGTCATAGGCTTTTAGATAAGTAACGGGATTAGAACGTGATGATTTTCCGATTGGATTTTGGTCGATTAACTCAATGTTTTTAATCAACTTTTTTGGAAACTCAACGCTGTCGTAATCGGCTTTTTTGCCACCCATTCCCAACTGAATTTGCACTGCGTTGGTTAAGATTTCCTTCATCAAAGTTGATTTTCCACTTCCTGAAACGCCTGTAACAACCGTCAGAATTTCTAGCGGAACATCAACGTCAATGTTTTTAAGATTGTTTTGTCGAGCGCCTTTTATTTTTATAAATTCTTTTGGAACACGACGTTTTTTCGGAACTTCAATGTTTAGTTCGTGGTTAAGATATTTTGACGTTAAAGTATCAGCTTTTTTAAGATCTTTATAATCACCAGCAAATACCAAATCGCCGCCAAGATAACCAGCTTCAGGACCAATGTCGATAATGTAGTCAGCAGCGCGCATCACATCTTCGTCATGTTCAACTACAATAACAGTGTTGCCAAGATCGCGAAGGTTTTTTAGAACTTCAATAAGATTTTCGGTGTCGCGAGAGTGAAGACCAATACTTGGTTCGTCCAAAATATAAATAGAACCCACCAAAGAACTTCCCAAACTTGTCGCCAAATTAATACGTTGACTTTCGCCGCCAGAAAGCGTGTTGGACGTTCGGTTAAGACTTAGGTAACCAAGACCAACTTTTAGTAAAAATCCGATTCGAGATTTTATTTCGTAAAGAAGTCGTTTTGCGACTTCGGCATCGTATTTTGATAATTTTAAACTTTCAATAATTGGTGAAAGCTCATGTAGTGGCAATTCGATTAAAGATTGGATATTGTGTCCATCGATTTTTACCCAAGAAGTTTCTTCACGCAATCTAAGACCTTCGCAAGTTGGACAAGTCGTCTTGCCACGATAACGCGACAACATCACACGGTATTGGATTTTATAAAGATTTTCCTCCAACATTTTGAAGAAATTATCAATACTTGGGAAACTTGCAGACTTGTCACCACGCCACAAATATTGTTTTTGCTCTTTTGTGAGTTGGTGGTAAGGTTTATGAATAGGGAAGTCTTTTGCTTTTTTAATAAAAGAACGTTTCCATTCGCTCATCGTTTCGCCTTTCCAAGGAGCTACAGCATCTTCGAAGACCGAAAGATTTTTATTTGGAATGACAAGGTCTTCGTCAATGCCAATTATTTTGCCGTAACCTTCGCAAGTTGGACAAGCGCCATAAGGATTGTTAAAGCTGAAATAATGGACATTCGGTTCGTTAAAATCGATGCCATCTAATTCAAATTTATTGGAGAAATCTCGAACTTCGTTACTTTCTGTATTTTTCAAAAGACAACGGCCGTGACCTTCGTAGAACGCCATTTGGATAGAATCTGCAAGACGTTGTAGGAAGTTTTCGTCCTCTTCGTAACTGAAACGGTCGATCACCAAAAATATCTCTGTATTGGCTTCTGGAACGAAACCAAAACTTTCTAAATCTTCGATACTGGCAAGGTTCCCGCCAACTTCTAAACGTGTAAAACCCGAAACTTTCAAGGTTTTTAATTGTTCGGTAAAACCATCGACTTCATATTGTAAAGGCGCCATCAAAATGAAACTCGTGTCTTTTTTTGACGCTTTTATAAAATCGATAACATCGGTAACAGAATCTTTTTTGACCTCTTCACCAGAAATTGGCGAAAAAGTATGACCAATTCTCGCATACAATAACTTTAGATAATCATAAATTTCCGTCGATGTACCAACTGTAGAACGCGGATTAGACGAAATGACTTTTTGCTGAATTGCTATTGAAGGTGCAAGACCTTTAATATCATCAACTTTTGGTTTCTCTAGTTTTCCTAAAAATTGTCGCGCATACGAACTCAAGCTTTCAACATATCGGCGTTGACCTTCGGCATAGATAGTGTCAAAAGCCAGCGAAGATTTCCCGCTTCCAGATACGCCTGTTATAACAATGAGTTTATTCTTTGGAATTAAAACATCAATGTGCTTCAGGTTATTGAGGTGCGCGTTTTTAACAAAAAGTTGTTTTTTTATATCGATTTCTGCAGTTGTAGCCATATCAAAATTAAGACCCACAAAATTACGAAAAAATGCGTTTTTTTGGCTAGTTATTTTGTTAATGTTTATTAACTAAAGAGAGCAGTAAATGAATTACTGCTCTCTTTCTAACTTAAAATATAGAATTCTTTATGAAGAGAATTTTTTGTGTCTGATTTTTGTATAAAGCCTCTACTATTAATCTTTTGTGAATTTGAAAGTTTTGTTAGCGCCGTCAACTTCTGCTTTCAAAATGTAGTTTCCTTTTGGAAGAACCGAAATATCGATGCTAGATTTGTTGGCTGAAGCATTAGTTTTCTTAACTAAACCTCCTGCTAGATTGTAGATTTCAACATTGTTAATCGTTTTTGCTCCTGTTATATTAATTTCTTTTTGCGCTGGATTTGGATATAAAGAAATTTTGCTTTGTTGCAAATCTGAGGTTGCTAAATAGGCATCACAAGTCGCAGTAAATGAGAACACGATGTCCGATCCGACATTCATCCAAGCATCGGCATTTGCGTTATAAGCTCTCGATGGATAACCTACAACCGTGCTGGTAGTCTCTAGATATTCGGTTCCATTACTTTCGCCAATACCTAACCAATAGGTTTGCGTGCTAGTTGAAGTGTTGCTAACTACAATCGGTGTTGCCAATTGGAAAGTATATGTTTTGAAAGCTAAACCAAATTTGTTAGCGTTAAGAGTACTGCTGGTAGGTGTTAGCGTTACTTTTGAAAGTTGTGTTTTAGGAAAATTGGTTGTTGAATTGTCATAAATAAAAAATGACAAAGATGTCAAAGCTGATGTTTCTGCAGTATTAACCGTGATTTTAGAAATCTTTTTTGTGGTGTTTCCAGCAATTGTGAAATCATTAGCTAGTATTGTCGAAGTAATGTTTCCGTAAGCATCTTCTTGATTTTTAGATGGTACTGTGTTGTCACAGCTGGTTTGTGCGTTTGTGATACCTGATAAGCTAATAGTAGCGATTAAAGTAAGTAAAGTTTTCTTCATGTTAATTATTTTGATTGATTTAGGTGTAAATATAAACTTATAATTAAATTTTAAATAAAAAATGTGTATTTTCGAGTGTATTTAGTTTAATTATCTTTTGTTTTTTAAAATTATTAAATATTTTACTGAATATGAAATTTGTCATTTGTTAAATCAGATATATTTATCTATTAGGATTGTTTTAATTATGTTAAGTTAAGGTGGTTTTGATTTATATTTTTAACTAAAATTACATTTGTGTAATTTATTTTTAAAATTTTCTTAATTATTAAATAAAATTAATTTCTTAATTGTTTTGTTTTTCCTATTGCTTAGATTTGCCGTCGTAAAATTAAAAAGCTATGAAAAAGTTTGTGATAATGGGGATTTCGCTTAGCTGTCTCTTTTTGTCAGCACAAGAAAATGGAATAGAAGAAGTTGTTGTGCAAGGGAAATTTTTTTCGACTCCTATTTCTAAAGTGAGTGAGAATGTAACAGTAGTTTCGAAACAGCAAATTCTAGATTCGCCAGCAAAAAGTGTCGCAGATCTGCTGCAATATTTTACAGGAATGGATATCCGTCGTCGGGGACTTAATGATGTACAAACGGATCTAAGTATTCGCGGAAGTTCTTTTGATCAAGTTTTGGTTATGGTTAATGGGATTAAGATGAATGATGCGCAAACAGGGCATAATACTTTTAATCTACCATTTGATATGGCGAGTATCGACCGTATCGAAATTATAAAAGGTCCTGCAGCTCGACGTTTTGGACAGAATGCTTATGGAGGTGTGATTAATATTATTACCAATGTTGGCAAAGAAAATACTTACCAAGTCAATGCTTCGGAAGGTGATTTCAAAACGTGGTCGTTGGGTGCTGCAGCAGATTTTGGAAGCGAGAAATTCGGGAACTTTATTCAAGTTGGTAAGTCAGAATCGGCTGGTTATCGTTTTAACACAGATACAGACGTACAAAATGTTTGGTATCAAAACCAATTCAAGGTTAATGATGCGACTTTCAAAATGCAAGCAGGTTTCACAGAAAAGAAGTTTGGTGCTAACGGATTTTATTCGTCGCCTTTAGCAAAAGATCAATATGAAGAAACGCAAACCTCTTTGGTGAGCACTTCTTACGAACAGAAATTTGGGAATTTTGGCGTTAATGCCAATGTTTATTGGAAGCGTGCACAAGATATGTATTTGTTTAACCGCTGGAAGCCAGAAGTCTATCGAAACATGCATATTGGTAACAATCTTGGTGGCGAAATTAATACAAGTTTTGTCTCGAAATTAGGTAAAACAGGATTGGGTGCAGAGTTTCGAAATGAAAGCTTGCGCAGTAATAATCTTGGCGAAAGAGAGCGTTTTATTTCACAATTGTTTTTGGAGCATCACATTAGTCTAATCAATCAAAAATTAAATATTGTCCCGAGTGTAAGTTGGGCAAATTATCCTGGTAATGGAAATTTTTTCTATCCAGGTTTGGATGTAGGTTATAGCCTAGATCAACATAATAAAGTCTACGCCAATTGGGCAAAAACCAGTCGTGTGCCGACTTACACTGATCTATATTATGTAAGTAAAACTGAAACTGGAAATCCTAACTTGAAGCCAGAAAATGCGATGAATTATGAAGTTGGCTACGAATATCGCCGCTCGAATTCTTTATTTAAGCTAAGTGGTTTTGGAAGGAATACCGACGACGCAATCGACTGGACAAAAGATTCTGCAGGTGAAGTTTGGCGTGCCGAAAACATCCGAAACATCCAGACTTTAGGTTTAGAAACTGAAGTTGCTCAAAAGCTTAACTGGATTGTTAATAATTTGTCGGTAGGTTATACTTATTTGGATAACAAGATTAATCGTGACGATAAGGCTTTTTCAAAATATGTATTGGATAATCTTCGTCACCAATTCAATGCAAAACTACAAGCAAGGTATTGGAAGTTTGATACAGAAGTGGTCTATCGTTACAACGAACGTGTCGCTTTGGGAAGTTACAATCTTTTGGATGCGAAGTTAAATTACCAAACCGAAAAGCTCAATATTTATCTTTTGGTGAATAATATTACGAATACAAAATATACAGAAACAAGTCTAGTCCCAATGCCAGGACGTTGGTTTATGCTTGGATTTACTTTTAAAAATAAATTTTAGAAAATTGAAAAAAGCCATCGAATGATGGCTTTTATTTTTTTTGTACGAATAAACATGCTGCAGAATAATCTCTTTTAAAATCATTGAGATAGTAATTGAGCATGAATTTCCATTCTCTAAATTTGTAAAAAGGCATCAAAAATCTAGCGACTTTCACAGGTATTACTTTTTTGTTTGTTTTAAGATACTTGTGAAAATTGTAGTTGGTGGATACGACTTGCGAATCTATAACAGTAAATTTGTTAAAAAGTTGGTGCTGCATTTTATCAGGAGCTGGTCGATAAAAACTTTCAACAGGATCGTGAGCTGGTGGGAAAGTATGAGAATTGGTGACAATTAAAAAGCCATCTTTTTCCAAGATTTCATCAATGATAAGGCTAAGTTCTTCTCGCTGTTCTCTTTCGAGATACATCAACAAGTTGTTTATCATTATTGATTTGAATTTATATTTTTTAAGCTCCTCTAAAAAGTCTTTATCATAAAGATTACCAACAATATCGACACCTTCGGCAGCTTTCATATCAAGGTGAACCACATTTTTTGCTTCATCGGGAACTAAATCAAAAATATTTTTTTGAATAAAGCCTTGCCTGATGGTGCGGTATTCTTTCGTAGAACTACCTATATTAAGAATCGGAAAGGCTTGTTGCTCGACAACAACTTTTATTTTGTCTCCAATCCAATTTGATTCTTCTATTAACATAGAGTGTTTTTTCAAAAATATAAATATTATTGAAGCTTTAAAACTTTATTTTGAAATTTAGAAAAAGGAACGATTTTATTTTGCCTAATTTTGCAGCAAATATTTACAATGCAAGTAGGAACATTCCAGACGCTAAAGGTTTCAGAAGTTAATAATTCAGGTTATATCTTAACAGACGAATTCGGTGAAAAAGCCTTTCTATCCAAGATTTTAGTTAATTCGACTTTAGAAGTTGATCAAGATATTGACGTTTTTGTTTATCAAGATGATGATAAATTAAAAGCGACAACCGAAACGCCTTTATGTGAAGTGGGAGAGTTTGCAGTGATGACTTGCGTGCAAAGTTTGCCAAGTGGCGCTTTTATGGATTGGGGAATTATCAAAGATTTGTTCGTTCCTTACAAGCAGCAAAAAGGAAAAATTCTCGAAAACAAACGATACATTGTTTACGTCTATACTGATGAAGAAAGTGGTAGAATTACGGGAACAACCAAGTTTAAACGTAATCCGCAATACACCGATTTACCATTTAAAAAGGGAGATAAAGTTGATTTGTTGATGATTGGCGAATCAGAGTTGGGTTGGAATGTTATTATTGATAAAAAATATATTGCATTGATCTACGCTTCTGATGTTTACAAAAAGTTGTACCCGCTTTCAACAGAGCAAGGTTACATCAAGGCGATTCGTGAGGATGGTAAGATTGATGTGTCTTTGCAGCCAGAAGGTTTTGAAAATATTGATGAGTTCAAGCAAAAGATTATTGACAAGCTAAACGATAATTACGGTTTGATTTACTTGTCAGATAAATCTTCTCCAGAAGAGATAAAAGACGAGTTACAGATGAGTAAAAAGAACTTCAAAAAAGCGATTGGCGGTCTTTACAAAGACAAAGTAATCGAAATTGAAGATGACAAAATTCGTTTGCTATAATCGATGGAGAAGTCAAAAGTTCTGGTCACTGGTGCGACCGGTTTAATTGGTTCTGCATTGTGCGAATTGCTCGCTTCTAAAGGCTATGATGTTCATATTCTGGTAAGGTTCGATGACGAAAAACAACAAAGTCCTTACAAAGCTTTTAAGCTCGATTACGACAATAATTCCATTGAAAAAGGTGCTTTTGATGGTGTAGAATACGTTATACATCTTGCTGGTGCGCCAATTGCGATGCGTTGGACCAAAACTTACAAAAAGTTGGTGATTGACAGTCGTGTGGTTTCTGCAAATATTATTCAGGACGAAATTCAAAAACGAAATATTAAACTTAAAGCTTTTATTTCGGCATCGGCGGTTGGTTACTATGGTGCGATAACCTCTGATAAAATCTTTGTTGAAACAGATTCGCCTGCTGATGATTTTCTTGGTCAAGTTTGTCAAGCTTGGGAGAGTAAAGCTTTGGATTTTAAGAATGTTGCCGATAGAGTGGTGATGTTGCGGACTTCTGGGGTTTTGTCTGGCAAAGGTGGACTTTTGGCAGAATTAAAAACGCCGATTGAGAAAAATTCAGGGGCGCCATTAGGAAGTGGAAAGCAGTATGTACCGTGGATTCATATTGATGATATGTGTGAGATGTATTTGCAGGCGATTGAAGATGATACAATGTTTGGTGCTTACAATGCTGCAACACCAGAACATATTACGAATAAAGACTTGACAAAAGCAGTTGCAAAACAACTTAAAAAGAAACTTTGGTTCCCGAATGTGCCAGCTTTTGGATTAAAAATAATGTTTGGGGAAATGGCGAATTTAATTCTAAAAGGAAGTCGCGTTTCGTCGGAAAAAATTCTGAAACAAGGCTTTCAATTTAAGTTTCCAAAACTAGAAGATGCATTGAAGGATCTTTTGAAATAGAATCTAATTTTCTTTATAAAGTATTATTGAATGTCTGCAACAGTGCCTAAATCAATCTTCTTTAACACAGTTTGTCATTCCGAGGTACGAGGAATCTTTCTAGTATAAAGCAGAGATTCTTCGCTTCGCTCTGAATGACAGAGTTTTCTGAATATCGGCGACCAAGCAGACAATCATAAAAATATTAAAAACTCGTAGCAGATTTTGATTGAGAGATTAAAATTTTGTTGCGAGTTTTTTTTGTTTTTAGAATCATATTTAGTTTTTCGTTATTAATTGACGATAGAAATGTTAAAATTTTATTAGGTTAATGTTTTGATATTTGTTTCTTTAAAAAGTGTATAAATTTAATTAAAATGACTATTGTCATTAATGATTGTTTGGGATTGCTTTCGAAGGGTTTTAATTTTGTAGAAATTTAAAAGTATGAAAAAATTATTATTCCTATTATGTGCTTCGCAACTAAGTTTTGCGCAACAATCTGTTTTCTCTCAGCCTCAAAAAGATCAATTGAATGTTTTCAATTCGCCATCTCTTAATGATACAACGCAAAAGGGTATTTTTATAGCAGATGATTTTGAATTAGCAAGTGCAGTTAAAATCGAAAAAGTAAAAGTTTTCGCAAAAACTGATGCAGGATTTTTAGATGCAGGAAATGTTATTTCTTGGAATGTTATGATTTTTCAAGATCAAGCAGGAAAACCTGCTGGTATTCCTGGAAAAAATGAAACTGGCTTAGTTTATAAGTTTAGTAAGTTAGCTTCGCAAGGTGGTGTTACTGTAGCTCAGACTGGTAGCAATGCTGCTAATATTTCAGTGGAATTTGATACAACTGATAATGCTTTTGTTTTTCAACCAAACACAAAGTATTGGATCAGTGTATTCCCAACTGTAAAAAGCGAAGAGAATTTTAATAACGAAAAGTTTTTTTATTGGGCGGCATCGACAACGACAACACCTAAACTAGCGCAAGCGAAAATGGTTGATCCTGACGATATTATGATGGATGGTTATACAACTTGGACAGATCTTAAAGGTCCTTCGTCGGGTATTACAGGTGTAGCTTTCGAATTGTACGGAAAAGATGCTTTAGGAACTAATGAGGTTGCAAAGTCAGCTGTGAAAATTTATCCAAATCCTACATCTAAGTCAATTAGTATTGATGCTAAAGGTATTAAAAATGTAGAGATTTACTCTTTGGATGGAAAGTTGGTATTAACATCAACAAAATCAGAAATTAATGTTGAGACTTTGGTTAAAGGGACTTACACGCTTGTTGTAACTTTCGAAAACGGACAGAAATCGACAGAAAAATTCATCAAGAACTAAGAAGTTAGAATACATAAATAAGAAAAGCCAGTTGATTGCAACTGGCTTTTTCTATTATCTATCATAAAGTTTGTTATAAAGATCCATAAAGTGTTCTTTGATGACTTTACGTTTTAGTTTTAGTGTTGGCGTTAACATACCGTTTTCTTCTGACCAAATTTCGGGTGTCAATTCAATTTTTTTGATTTGTTCCCAATGTCCAAGATTCTTGTTGATATTGTCCATTTCTTTTTCAATCGCTGCCTTTAGCTCAGGGCTTTTTGCAATTTCTTCAGGTGTCGTCCCGATGTTAATGTTGTTGTCTTTTGCCCATTGTTTGGCATAATCGAAATCTGGCTGGATAAGAGCTGTTGGCATTTTTTCGCCTTCGCCAACCACCATAATTTGTTCGATAAACAAAGAAGCTTTGGCAAGGTTTTCAATGACTTGAGGTGCAACATATTTTCCGCCCGAAGTTTTGAACATTTCCTTTTTTCTATCGGTGATAAAGAGGTAACCATCTTTGTCCAAATGCCCAATGTCACCCGTTTTGAAGTAGCCTTGACTGTCAAAAGCTTCTGCCGTTGTTTCTGGGTTTTTGTAATAACCTTGGGTTACCGTTGGACCTTTCACACAGATTTCGCCGTCTTCAGCGATTTTAACATCGATGTTAAAAAGTGGTTTCCCGATAGAGCCCATTCTCATAAACTTAAAACTGTTAACAGAAATCACAGGCGAAGTTTCTGTCAAACCATAACCTTCCTGAATTGGAATGCCAGCTGCCTGAAACATAATATTGAGACGAGTAGAAAGTGGAGCAGAACCAGATACCAAAGTTAAAATATCGCCACCGATGCCTGCTCTCCATTTCGAGAAAACCAATTTGTCGGCAATCTTGTGCCAGAAGCTTTTTGGAGCGCCAAGTTTATAGTTTTCTGCTATCTTTAAAGACCAAAGGAAGATACTTTTTTTGATACCACCAGCTTCGGTACCTTTTTTATAAATTGAATCATAAACTTTCTCAATAACCCTCGGAACCACCGTCATATAATGCGGTTTTACCTCTAGCAAATTCTGGCTAAGTTTGTCGGTGCTTTCCGCGAAATAAATGGCAAAACCATTGTAAGTGAAAAGATAGAAAATCATCCTTTCGAAAACGTGGCACATCGGTAAGAAACTCAATGCACGGCTGTCGTTACCTTGTCTGCGTGGGATTCGGTCTTCGCAACCAATAATGTCTTGGACAATATTGTTGTGCGTCAACATTACACCTTTTGGTTTTCCTGTAGTTCCCGATGTGTAGATAATCGACACCAAATCGTCAGGATTGATGTCTTTTTTTATTTGGTCAACTTCGGCTTGTAGACTATCATCTTTTCCAAGGTCTAAGATGTCTTCCCAATTTTTAGCAGCATTAACTTTATCAAAGGTGTAGATGTCCTTCATTAAAGGAAGTTGGCTTTGGATTTCATTTATTTTGTTAAATAATTTCTCGTCCGAAACAAAGCAAAATACACAATCCGAATCGCCTAAATTATAAACGCAATCGGCTTGCGAAATTGAAGGATAGATCGGAACGGTGATGATGCCGAGTTGTAAAGCTGCTTGGTCCACGATGCACCATTCTGTTCTGTTGGTTGAGGTGATAAGTCCAATTTTATCGCCTTTTTTTAAGCCTAATTTTATTAAACCTCTAGAAAATTGATTGCTTTTTGCAATGAATTCTTCTGTTGAAAATTTGCGCCAAGTCCCACCAATTTTGTCATTGATGTAATCTTTTTTCTGATATTTTTCTTGTGAAATATAAGGTATGTCGAATAATCGCGTAAGTGTCATGTCTTTTGAAACCAATATTGAATACAAATATAACAAATATCAGTTTTTTGAAAAAAATAAAGCTATCCAATGGATAGCTTTTATGTTAATTATTTTCTGTCGTAGAGTTTTTCATACAAATCATTGAAGGTTTCTTTAATGACTTTACGTTTTAGTTTTAAAGTTGGGGTTAGTAAACCATCATCAATAGACCAAACTTTTGGTGTGAGTTCAATTTTTTTAATTTGCTCCCATTTGCCAAGATGCTTGTTGATGTTTTCCATCTCCTGCATGATTCTTTCCTTTAACTCTGGACTATTCGCCATTTCTGCTGGTGTTGTACCAATGTTAATGCCTTTTATTTTTGCCCAATTTTGTGCAAAAGTAAAGTCTGGTTGGATAAGTGCCGTTGGCATTTTTTCGCCTTCGCCGACAACCATAATTTGCTCAATGAATTTCGAGGCTTTAGCATGGTTCTCGATAACTTGCGGCGCTATGAATTTCCCACCTGAGGTTTTGAACATTTCCTTTTTTCTATCGGTGATAAATAAGAATCCATCATCATCGATAAGGCCTATATCACCAGTTTTGAAATAGCCATCTTCTGTAAAAGCTTCTAGTGTTTTTTCGTCGTCTTTATAGTAACCACCAAACACTGATGGACCTTTTACGATGATTTCGCCGTCAGCAGCGATTTTAACATCGACATTACTTAATGGAATACCAACAGAGCCCAATCTCATTTTTTCGAAACTGTTTACAGAAATTACTGGTGATGTTTCTGTTAAGCCATAACCTTCCAAAATGGGAATTCCTGCTGCTTGGAACATTCTGTTTAACCTTGTAGAAAGCGCTGCAGAACCAGATACCAACGTTATTAAATTTCCACCCAAACCTTCTCGCCATTTTTTGAAAACTAATTTGTCAGCAATAATGTGTGCGAAAGATTTTGGCGCTTGCAGATTGTATTTTTCTGCGATGGAAATTGACCACAAGAATATTTTAGACTTTAGACCTCCAGATGCAGTGCCTTTGTTGTAGATCGAATCGTAAACTTTTTCTACCAAACGCGGTACAACCGTCATATAATGTGGTTTTACTTCTTTAACATTGTCGCCGATTTTATCAATACTTTCGGCATAATAAAGAGAAATACCATTGTTAATAAAAATGTAGTAAACCATTCTTTCGAAAATATGGCAAATCGGAAGAAAGCTTAAAGCACGCAAATCTTTGTAGTTAATGCTTTTGTTTCGTGGGATGCGAGAGTCACTTCCCAAAACATTGGATACGATATTTTTGTGCGTCAACATCACGCCTTTTGGACGTCCTGTTGTCCCAGAAGTATAGATTAAAGTTACAATATCATCCTCCTGAATGGCTTTTGATAAGTCTTCGACTTCTTGCTGTGTGGCATCGTCTTCGCCTAGATCAAGAATTTCTTGCCAGTTGGGTGCGCCCTCCACATCGTCGAAACTAAAAACACCTGCTAATGAAGATATTTCGGGTTTTACACTTTGCATTTTTTTGTAAAGGTTGGCATCCGAAACAAAACAATATTTAATCTCAGCATTGTTAAAAATATAGACATAATCTTCTTCCGAGATTGTTGGATATACAGGAACAGAAATGGCGCCGATTTGCGAAATTCCCAAATCCATGATGCTCCATTCTGTGCAATTGTTACTAGTGATTAATCCGATTTTGTCACCAGGTTTAATACCTAGTTTTAGTAGTCCTCGAGAAATTTTATTTGCTTGGTTAGTAAACTCTAAAGTGGATGTTTTTTTCCATTCCCCTTTCTTTTTCGTGACCAAAGCATCATTTTTAGGATATTGATTTAGAGCTTTATGAGCAAAATCAAATGTTCTTTTAACAGACATATCGTTAAATATTTGATAATTTTTAAATTAAATTTAATAAAAAGTAGATTTTCGTAAATATAGTTTTTTTTAATTAAATGACAAAGATGTATTTTATTCGATACATATCGTTATAATTTTCGTAAAAATTGTAAATTTACGGGCAATTAATACTATTATTTGATATGGATTTTAATTTATCAGAAGAACAATTGATGATTCAGCAAGCAGCTAGAGATTTTGCTCAGACTGAATTACTTCCTGGTGTTATCGAAAGAGATACACATCAAAAATTTCCTACAGAACAAGTTAAGAAAATGGGAGAGTTAGGTTTCCTAGGTATGATGGTTGACCCAAAATATGGAGGTGCTGGTCTAGACAGTGTTTCTTACGTTCTTGCAATGGAAGAAATTGCGAAGATTGATGCTTCTGCTGCGGTTGTAATGTCGGTTAACAACTCTTTGGTATGTGCTGGTTTAGAAAAATTTGCTAGCGAAGAGCAAAAAATGAAATATCTAAAACCGCTTGCAAGTGGTGAAGTTATCGGTGCTTTTGCATTGTCTGAGCCAGAAGCTGGTTCGGATGCGACGTCGCAACGTACAACTGCAGAGGATAAAGGTGATTATTATTTATTAAATGGTACTAAAAACTGGATTACTAACGGTGGTAACGCTGCTTACTATATTGTAATTGCGCAAACACATCCAGAGAAGAAGCATAAAGGTATCAACGCTTTCATCGTAGAAAGAGGTTGGGAAGGTTTCGAAATTGGTCCAAAAGAAGACAAATTGGGAATTAGAGGAAGTGACACGCATTCTTTACTTTTCACAGATGTTAAAGTACCAAAAGAAAACAGAATTGGTGAAGACGGATTCGGATTCAACTTTGCAATGGCGGTTCTTAACGGTGGTAGAATTGGTATCGCGTCTCAGGCTTTAGGTATCGCTTCTGGTGCTTACGAATTGGCTCTTAAATATGCTAAAGAAAGAAAAGCTTTCGGTACAGAGATTATCAATCACCAAGCGATTGCTTTCAAATTGGCAGATATGCACGTTAACACGACGGCTGCAAGAATGCTTTGCTTCAAAGCAGCAGTGGAGAAAGATGCAGGAAAAGATATTTCTGAAAGTGGTGCAATGGCAAAACTTTTTGCTTCTCAAGTAGCGATGGATACAACTATTGAAGCAGTACAAATCCACGGCGGTTATGGTTATGTGAAAGAATATCACGTAGAAAGATTGATGCGTGATGCGAAGATTACACAAATCTACGAGGGTACTTCAGAAATCCAAAAGATTGTTATCTCTAGAAGTATTGCGAAGAAGTAATATTTTTATAACTTTATAAACACAAATTAATTATCATGAAATATTTCTGGATTTTTTTAGCCGCGGCCGTTCTACTTTTAGGAGGCTTTGTTTGGTATAAGTTTTATTTTGTATTTGGCGAAGGTGTCAAATCGGGTTATCTAAATTACGCCGTTAAAAAAGGAAATGTTTTCAAAACCTATGAAGGCAAGCTTATCCAAGAAGGATTTGGAGCAACCAAGGTAGGTGGCGCAATTGGTAGCAATCAGTTTGAGTTTTCTATCGAAGACGAAGCTGTTTTCAAACAATTGGAGCTTAACAGTGGTAAGTATTTTGACTTGCATTACAAAGAATATCATGGTACTTTGCCATGGCGCGGTAACACAGTCTATGTGGTTGATAAAGTTATCAGCATGAAATAAATAAGAATCCCTTTCAGAAATGAAAGGGATTTTTTTTGCTTAAATAAGGAATTGTAATTGTTGATTTTATTTTCAGTAATTTTATTTTTATATTTACAAGAAAAGATGAAATTTTTTATAACTTTAATAATGTTGACTTCCGTGTTGTCTTGTAAAACTGCAACTTCAACAACTGTGCAAAAATCTAATGCAATGGAAAAAGTAGAATACGTTGAAGCGAGAAGACTTAACAAAAATATCGGTGCTAAGGACGTTTTTGTGTTAGAGAATATGGACGATATTACAGCTTTATATACCAAATTTCAAAACCCTGGAATGACGCGCCAAGCACCTATTCCAACATTGGAAGCTGACGAAAGCATGTTGATTATCAATCCTAAACCTAGTGCAAGTAATCCATATGCAGATATTGAAGTTGAAAGTCTTTCCACAAAAGGCAATCAATTAATTGTCAATTATAAAGAGGTTGAAAATGGGGAATATTCTGCTAATAAAGAATCTCACCCAGTTCTTGTTCTTATCGTAAAAGCCAAGCCTAAATCTGTGGTTTTGAAAAAACTAAAATAAACTATAATGAGATTGACCTCTCATAGTTAGCCTTTTGGTGTTTACTTATTGAAAGTTGATGCTAATTGCAAAGCTTCTTCTAAGAAATTAATTATTGCTAAATAATTTCAAAGATTATAAATAAAAAGCTACTCAATTTGAGTAGCTTTTTTAATACAAAAAAACACCCACAATAAGTGAGTGTTCTGATTATGTATTTGAAACTAAAGATTTAATTAAACATTAAATCTAAAGTGCATAATATCGCCGTCTTGTACAATGTATTCTTTACCTTCTACAGAAAGCTTTCCAGCTTCTTTTACTTTAGCTTCAGAACCGTAAGTCATATAATCGTTATACTTGATAACTTCTGCACGGATAAAGCCTTTTTCAAAATCTGTGTGGATAACACCAGCTGCTTGTGGCGCTGTCCAACCTTGTCCGATTGTCCAAGCTCTAACTTCTTTAACACCTGCAGTAAAGTAAGTTTGAAGTTTTAACAAAGCATAAGCTTGACGAATCAATCTGTTAACTCCTGGCTCTTCTAGACCAAGTTCTTCTAAGAACATTTGACGCTCTTCAAAAGATTCTAATTCGTTGATGTCGGCTTCGATTTGTGCTGCCAAAACAACAACTTCGGCACCTTCATTTTTTGCCATTTCTTCGATTTTAGCAATCCACTCGTTACCATTTTTAATCGAGTTTTCGTCAACGTTACAAACGTAAAGCACAGGCTTGTTAGTTAGCAACTGAACTTCGTTAATGATAGGACTTGTTAAATCATCAACTGGGAATTCTCTCGCATTCTTGCCATCTTCTACAAATTGTTGAAGTTTTTGCAAAGTCTCATAAGCTAAGACATCTTCTTTCTTACCAGATTTGATGAATTTTTTAGCTTTGTCAACTGCTTTTCCGATTGTTTCAAGATCTTTAAGTTGAAGCTCGATGTCGATAATTTCTTTATCACGGAGTGGATCTACAGAACCTTCTACGTGGATAATGTTTCCGTTGTCAAAACATCTCAAAACGTGGATAATGGCTTCACATTCGCGGATGTTAGCAAGGAATTGGTTACCAAGACCTTCGCCCTTGCTCGCACCTTTTACAAGTCCTGCGATGTCAACAATCTCAACAACAGCTGGCAAAACGCGCTCAGGATTTACGATTTTTTCTAGTTCGAAAAGTCGTTGATCTGGTACCGAAACCGTGCCTAGGTTAGGTTCGATGGTACAGAAAGGATAGTTCGCAGATTGCGCTTTAGCGTTACTAAGACAGTTAAAAAGTGTCGATTTTCCAACATTAGGAAGTCCTACAATTCCACATTTCATTATATGTCGATGTTTATTTAGTTATTATTAATAGGCGACTATCGAATTTTGCTTCAAATAATCGCGTGCAAAGATAGTGATTTTGTTTTTTAAATTTTAATTTTACCTCGTCGTAGAAAAACGATTAATATTGTTGTAAAGCTTTAATAATGGGAAAGAAAAAGAAAAGAGAATTTTTGTCGTCAGAGTTGGTGAAAAGTTTTGCAAGAATTCACGGTTTCGAAACCAAACTTCGCGCCTTCGAAGTAAAAGACTATTTGGAAGATTATCTTTCTACAGATTTGTTTAGTGAGATAGAGTCCGTTAATATCGATGACAATTATCTTTTAATAAAGATAAAATCGCCACTTCTCAAAAATGATTTTAGACTTCGTAAAAGCTTTTATTTAAATAAAATTAAAAGCCACCTTGGTGACGAATTCGATTTTAAAGATCTTTTGGTTTTGTAGAAGTTTTAGATTTTTCCATTAACTCTTGAGCTTTGCCATCTAATCTCGAACGGATCGGAACAAAGAATCGCAAAGGATTTTTTATAAAATAACTGAAAATCTCCTTAAAGATTGCACCAACTTCAGCAGTATTCATCTTTCTAGAACGGAATGCCAAAATCATTGACAAGCCAAAACTTACAATAAAGTTGAAGAATCCAATTAAAAATACGGTGAAGAAACTTACCCAAAAAGTATACGAATCTACCGAAAAATCTTTACCATAAAGACCTAATGCAAAGTTACCTGCAGCAAAGGTAATGTGTCGAATGTCCAAATCTAATCCAAAGAACAAACCAATTGGAGCGGTTGCGCCTAAGAAAACCCCGAACCAAAAGTTGGATACGATGCCTGCCCAGTTTTTAGAATAATATTTTGAAAGACTTTCTGCAAACCTTTTTCCAAAGAAATAATTGATGAAAGGGTTTTTCGCGATTCTTTCTGGGATTTTATAAAACACTGAGTTGTTGCCAATATTTCCCGAAATAATCCCTGAAATAAATAAAAAGAATCCCGCAATACAAGCATGGAAAATAGCTTTCGAATCAAATGGGTTGAGGTCGGTTAACAACTTTGTGGATTTATCGATTGCAAAATTCTGTTTAAACAAAATTTCGAGTCCGTAGATAATTGCCAAAGCGACAGGAAATGCCATCAAAACGTTTCCTACAAAAGCAATAAACTGTGTTCTAAATAATTTTGAAACCAAATGTGCGAAATCGACATAATTTGATTTCGTGCTTTCGCCGTCTGCAAGTACTTTTGCCATTGTTGCGGCAGTCATTGCAGGCTGTTTGGTTGCCAGCGTAAAGTGCATCAAATAGATCATCACAAATCCCATCGCATAATTAAGTGAATACAGAAATGCGTGGCTAAAGTCGCTGCCTTCTAGGCTTCCGTACAGCATTTTCAGAACACAAAGTGCGCCTACGACAACGCCACCACCACAAGCTTTCCAAAACATTTTCATGTAGTCCTTGACGTTGGATGTGATGTAATGTGTACCAGTTTCTGCGGTGTGATTCGTAATCAAATGCGACATTAATCGCGTGGAATCCGAAACAAGATCTTGGATATTATTTTTGTGCGATTTGTAACGAAGCACATTCAAAAATAATTGTTTGGAGCGGACTACATAATCCTCTTCTGAGTCGATAACAAAGAGTTGCAGAATCTCCGACATCCTTGTCAACTGCTGGCGAATTTTTAATAAGTAAAGATTAATCTTACTCGAGATTCCGTATTTTCCACTATTCTTAAAAGCAATATTGACAAACTCTTGACATTGTTGAAGATAGACTCTTAACTGTTTGTAGACTTCATCTTTTGAGTTCAATTGGAAATCTGGATTCTCGCGAAAACGTTGGATAAGAATATCCAACTCGTTTTGCAAAGCCAAAAATGGATTGTCGAGATTTCGGTATTGTGGTACCATCTTCATCACTTCGACATCCATCGCATTTCCGATGACACGCCACGCAAGAACATTAAAAGCAAAAAGCATTTCTCTTTTTACATGCGTGTTCGCAATGAATTTGTCAATTTTTAAAATCTTTAAAAGTTCGCTTAATTTATCTTCGTCCGAATTTAGGAAAAAGTCCAAATCTTTCTTCGGCGTTACTGATACAACATCAACCAAATACCAGATAGTATTTTCATTTTCGATGCTTGGCAGAACTTTATTTAACAATCGTTTTTTAAGTTCTGGAAAGAAGGCATTTTCTGATAAAATATCAGCTTCAGTTAAAGATAGATTAAAAGGTTTTCCTTTGAAAACGTTATGAACATAGTAGGCAAGATTATTAGCAATCTCTTGATTGTCTTTTAGATATGCGACAAAAACCCCAAGATCCTCTTTCTTGACAGCACTCATTAATTCTGCCAAAGGATCTAGAGAAAAGGTTTCATTCTGAGCACTAAAATATTTTTTTAGAACTGTACTGAAGTTGTCTTTGTTTTTTAATCTAAAAGCCATAAGTCCTGCAAAGATAGTTATTTCAGAACAATGTTATTCATTTGACGCATAACCCAATTATGCTTTTTATTAAGGTAAGGTGTTGGGTTTTTAGGGTCGTATTTCTTTGGATTTGGTAGTACAACAGCAATCCAAGCTGCTTCACTTTTTGTTAAATCCTTGGCACTTTTACCAAAATAATATTTGGACGCCGCCTCGACACCAAAAACGCCTTGTCCCATTTCTATTGAGTTAAGATAACGTTCCAAAATGACATCTTTGCCCCAAACTTTCTCAATGATAAAGGTATATATTACTTCCAATCCTTTTCGGAACCAGCTTCTTCCTTGCCACAGAAAAACATTTTTCGCCGTTTGTTGAGAAATGGTACTTCCACCGCGGCTGATTTCGCCTTTCTTTTCGTTATGCTTCAAGGCTTTTTCTATGGCCTTTGTATCGAATCCGTTGTGTACAAAAAATAATTGATCTTCGGATGCAATAACCGCTTTTTTGACATTGTTGCCCATTTCGTCAGAAGATATATAATCGCGATCCAGCTTACCGTACGTCATAATGCCGCCTAGTTGCGTCCAAGTTATTGGTGGATTAAAGAAAATCCCAAATGCAATAAAGAGGATATTGGCAATAATAATAACAAGAATAATTCGCTTAAGATATTTAAACATTTGATACTGTTTTCCAAGCACAAAAGTACTCACAATTTCAATATTTACAAATGTTAAAATTTAATTAATTCTAAGTTAGAAGTTTGAGATTATAGATTGGGTTTTAAAAATGAGTCGTTATTTTTTGTTAGTTTTACATAAAATAATCTCTTATTTTTTTAATTAACAGACCACACGAAAGGATTCGTGTGGAAGCGATGCTATAAACTTTCTTATTTTAAAATATTAATGAAAAAACTTGCAATATTTATAATTAGCCTTTTTATAATTAGTTGTTCTACGCAAATAAAGCTAAATAAAGGTACCGATGTAGATTTTATTGAAATGCAACCTGCCCTTCCAGACGGTAAATTTCTGATAAAAAATAATACTAGTAACACATATATAATTGATCCTAGAGGTTTTTGGGGAACTTTAACCTATTTTGAAAATGACAAATTAGCCCCCTTGATACCATTTCCTGAAGGCACTTTTTATAGGTATTCAAAAGAACAATGTGAAGAGGGATATATTATTTTGAAGCCCCACGAAAAAATTGAAGCAAATTTTTTATTGAGTAGGGATTTTTCTGGGACAGATTTAGATCCGAGTAAAGTTACTATTAAGAACAAATATTACTATGTAATAAAATCAAAACATGATAAATTTACCATCTTAGGTTCTGCTTGTGATGATTATCTATTAAAATTAGAACAACAAGGCTATAGAATTTTAGAAGATAGTATTAGTGCAAGAATAGCCTTTGTTCCTAGAAGCCTTTTAAGAAAGAAATAATATTTGTAATAATAACCCGATAGCGCGGATTTGGAATCTCCGTACTTTTTTATATCTTAGTATTCTCAAATTAGCTTTCTTAAACTTGTCAAAAATTCTTCTCGAATCTAATTTTAGTTTTCAAATAAAATTCACGATTTTTGCAATCTGAAATTTTATTATGTCTTTAGAAAAAGAAATTAGCAAAAGAAAAACATTTGGTATTATCGCGCACCCCGATGCTGGTAAAACAACTTTGACGGAGAAGTTACTTCTTTTCGGAGGTGCCATCCAAGAAGCTGGTGCGGTTAAATCCAACAAGATAAAAAAAGGAGCAACTTCCGACTTTATGGAAATCGAACGTCAAAGAGGGATTTCTGTAGCAACGTCGGTGTTGGCTTTCGAATATAAAGATCACAAAATTAACATTCTCGATACGCCTGGTCACAAAGACTTTGCGGAAGATACTTATCGTACTTTAACAGCCGTTGACTCGGTTATCGTCGTTGTTGACGTTGCAAAAGGTGTTGAGGAACAAACCGAAAAATTGGTTCAGGTTTGTCAAATGAGAAATATTCCGATGTTGGTTTTCATCAACAAATTGGATAGAGAGGGTAAAGACGCCTTCGATCTTTTGGATGAAGTTGAACAAAAATTAGGTCTTAGCGTTGTACCGCTTTCTTTGCCAATCGGTATGGGAAGTGACTTCCAAGGGATTTATAATATTTGGGAGAAGAATATCCAATTATTCTTGGAAGAGAAAAAACAGAAAGTCGGCGATTCAATAAAATTTGATGATATCAATGATCCAAAAATCGACGAAATGATTGGTGAAAAAGCCGCTGCTCAACTTCGTGAAGAATTGGAGTTGATCGAATCCGTATATCCAGAATTTGATAGAGAAGCTTACGTTAAAGGAAATCAACAACCTGTTTTCTTTGGTTCGGCTTTAAATAATTTTGGGGTTCGTGAGCTTTTGGATGCTTTTATTGAAATCGCGCCGATGCCACAACCAAAAGAATCTGATACAAGAATTGTAAAACCTGAGGAAAATAATTTCACTGGTTTCGTGTTCAAAATCCACGCAAATATGGATCCCAAACACCGTGACCGTTTGGCTTTCGTAAAGATTGTATCAGGAACTTTCAAAAGAAATGAAAACTATCTTTTGGTAAGAGATGGCAAAAAAATGAAGTTCTCTTCACCCAATGCTTTTTTCGCAGATAAAAAAGAAATTGTTGACGAGAGTTTCCCTGGCGATATTGTTGGTCTTCACGATACTGGAAACTTTAGAATTGGTGATACTTTGACGGCTGGTGAAAAACTAAACTTCCGAGGAATCCCAAGCTTCTCGCCTGAGCATTTCCGTTTCATTAATAATGACGATCCTTTGAAGGCAAAACAATTGTCAAAAGGTGTCGATCAGTTGATGGATGAAGGTGTGGCGCAGTTATTCGTGATGGAAATGAATGGTCGTAAGATTATTGGTACGGTTGGTGCGCTTCAGTTTGAGGTAATCCAATATCGTCTGGAGCACGAATATGGCGCAAAATGTTCTTATGAGCCAATTAACATTCACAAAGCTTGTTGGATTGAAGCCGATGAAAAGTCAGAGGAATTCAAAGAATTTGCACGTCTTAAACAACGTTTCTTGGCAAGGGATAAATATGATCAATTGGTTTTCTTGGCAGATTCATCATTTACAATCCACATGACACAAGAAAAATTCCCGAATGTGAAATTGCACTTCATCAGTGAATTCAGAAATCAAAGCTAAAATCTTAACTTAGATAAAATATGAACCGCCTTTATTGAAGGCGGTTTTTTTAGTACCCATATTTGCTAACATAAGGCTCGAAAGTTTCCAAATTAGGCAAGGGTTTGATTTTAATGATTTTGTCGGAAAAAGCAGAGGCTGATTAAATATTATAAAACTTTCGATTATAAAAAAAAACGGCATTTTGCAAATGCAATGTTAGCGGAAGTTGTTTTAATCACTTTTAATAATTTTGGGTAATAATTTTAAAATTTTTTCCTTTCTTGTTTCGGACATATTTATTTTTGACCACATAATAATCATTCCATCAAAACCACCATTTTCATTTTTTTCTGTATTACTAAATTGATAGCAATATGTTCCGTTAATTTCGCCATTTTTTGAAATTGATTTGTTTGCTTCTTGAAAAAAATCGTCTTTTGTAATAATGTTTGTGCCATTTCCACGAATAAAGATAAATTTTTTATTCTTAAAATTATCAAAAGGGGTTTTGTTTAACAAATATTGATCTAAAATTGCTACTTCGGTTTCATTCAGAGCTTCGTCATAATTATTGTTCAGTTTAATATTTGAAACTTCACTTTTATAGTAAGTTAAATTATTATTTTCTCTGATTTTGTTCCGAAAATAATTGGTGGGCTTTATTTCGTATAATTTTTTAACTTCAATAATAACATTTTTGCTTTTATACTTTTTAAAGTTAAACGACTCAGAGTTAAATATGTATCTTTTAAACTGATTTTCAATAAAAAAACTATTATTATTTGATTTTAAAACACCTGTTATTTTTTCTTCACTTTGTGAAAATACAGATGCTGGAATAAGTAGTAAAATAATTATGGATAGTGCGTTCTTCATACAATTTCTGCTAACTATTTAATAAATACAATCGAAAATACCATAAAATAAATTCTTCATTACTTGTTGTTTTAAGAATCAATTTACATTTTTTTACATTGTTTTTCTAAAATAAATGTTGCACAACTTTAGATTACAATAAATCCTAGCATTTTGGCAATATAATGTTGTCCGACTTTTTTTAAGGATAAAATACTTGAAAAATTTGTCTACGAGTTAATTGTGCATCATAAACAGCCTTTAACAATTCGAAATATTCTCCAATTATTAAATATGACCTCTCTGTAATTCTTTCCATATGATAGCCGTCTATGTTCTTAATCTCATTTATATATAGACTATTTTGAATTGCTATTTCAATGTCATTAATTGAAATTTTTTTGAGATTTTCATACATTTGATCAACTTCGTCATGGCTAAAGATATTTACTGTGAACTCATATTCACCATCCATAAAATAAAGCCTTTTAAAAATAGGATCTTTGGTCATTAAGAACAATAGATAATAAAGCGGATTCCAACTTTTTAACCAACAATTATACTCTGTATATTGAAAGTTATTTTCGTCAAGATAATCTGCTAAATAAAAAAAATCTTTTCGTTTCTTTTCTTCAATTGCATTAGAAGAAATTTCATCTGATAAAAGATAATAAGATATTGTTATTCCCACGATTTTGCGTTATGAATGTTATAATATCGCCTAACTATTTAATAAATACAATCGAAGATACTATAAAATAGATTCTTCATTACTTGTTGTTTTGAGATTCAATTTACAACTTTTTTACAAAGTTTTCTAAAATAACTATTGTGAGAATTTTATGTATATCAATTGGTTTTTCTTTGCAGATTCGTCATTTACAATCCGCATGATACAAGAGAAATTCGCGAATGTGAAATTGCACTTCATCAGTGAATTCAGAAATGAAAGTTAAAATTTTTATTTCGATAAATCATTAAAAAAAAGCCGATTTAGAAACAAGTTGGCTTGTTTGTTTAAATTTAAAAAGCTTAAGAAAAATATAAATGTTGCTAATTTGTTTTAAAAAATAGCTTTTCGAATACTATTTTTTCGTATATTCTAGTTATAATTAACAGCTAAAAACATGAAGTGATGAAAAAAAGAAATCCATTAATTTATTTACTATTGCTAGTCTTAGGCTTCAGTATTTTGTCTTGTCGTAGCGATGATGATAATAAATTGAATCCTTACGATCCAAATGATGCAAGTGTACCCAAAATTAGTTTTGTGACTGACCATCCAATTGACACCTTTATTGATTTTTACATCGTATCTAAAGATGATTTCGAGGTAGATTTTGGAGATGGAAATAAAATAAAGCAAACAAAAAGCCCAACCGATAATAAGGTCATAATTGTCTCCAAGCTAAAAGGTAAAGAGGTTAAAATATATGCACCAAAGGCTAGTAGCATTACCAAATTTAGTATTTTGGGTGTAAAATTAAAAAATATAGATGTTAGAAATGCCTCTGAGTTAGAAGAATTTGAAGTTATTCAAAATGAACTATCAAGTCTCGATATCTCCAAAAATACGAAGTTGAGTTTTCTTGACTTTAGCGAAAACAGATTTAAACAAAGTACTTCTAATGCAATTCTTAACGCATTACCTAAGAGAACCAATGATAAAAAAGGTCAAGTATGGATATATTACAGTTCAAAGTATGAACAAAATGAAATGGCAAGCCAACAAGCTATTGATGTAGCTACTGCTAAGTTGTGGCAAGTAAGTTATTATAGTGGAAAAGCTGGAGATGTATCAAATGAATCAAAAAAATCTCTAAACCAACAATAGAAAATTTGCATCTTTAAAAAAAATTGAAAGCTAAAATTTTAATTTAGATAAAATCTAAACCGCCTTCAATGAAGGCGGTTTTTTTAGTACCCATATTTGCTAACATAAGGCTCGAAAGTTGCCAAATTAGGCAAAGGTTTGATTTTAATGATTTTGTCTGTTTTGGACAAAACTTTATCGGTTTCGTAATTGCTTGATTTATAGATGTAGTGCCCTGTCGAAAGATTAAAATCAATATTTGTCATGTGTCCATTTCCATCCGAGTTTCCGTATTTAAAACCAATGAGTTCGAAAGCTCCATTTTGGTATCTAAAAATATGCGTTGAACCGCCACGAATAAAACTATAATTAAGTTGTAGCGCACCATTCTTGATTACCGCATTATCAAAAGATTCTCCATCACCATTAGTATGTTCTTCAATCGCTTTGTCAGTAGAAATAATCAGTTTTTTATTCTTTTTCGCGTCTAAGAAATAGATTTTCAGATTATAGCTGATGGCGTTATCTCCATTATCAATCGATTTTACCTCGACAAGATCATCAATTCCATCTTTGTTAAGATCCCCAAAAACGCGTTGTGTATCTTGTGCATAAGCATTTATAGAAAATAATGCAATCGAAATTGCCATAAATAGATTCTTCATTACTTGTTATTTTGAGAATCAATTTACAATTTTTTTAAACAGTTTTTCCTAAAATAAATGTTTCACAGCTTTCGATGATAGGAAATCCTCGCATTTTTCCAATACAATGTTAGCGGGATTTTTTTAGTTTATAAATATTTTCATTTCAAGAAAGTATTTTCCTTGATTTAGTTCGATTGTTTTTTGTTCAACTTTCCATTTATTTTTTTTATTTTCTTCCATCTCTGAGCTGTATTCAAGTTGTCCAAATTTGCTAATTAAGTATTTTTTTATATTATCATACCTTTCATTTTCGCCTTTTTTTCTTGAATTATCATCCTGGAATTTAACTTGATTTTCATAATCAATATTTCTATTCCACTTAAATGTAATCGCTTCTACAATGTTTTCCTTATTGTAATTATATAAAGTATGCAATTCAGAATAATTATCTTCAGTCGTTTTGTAAATTTTAGGACCTAGAAAATCCTGATTTATCTTACCATTATATAATAATCTCATATTATGATTTATTGGAATTGTATTTTTTTCCATATTTTCAATATCTGTCAAATTTATTTTTCCAATATTGGCAATCAAGAAATCAAGTTTTTTTTCAAATTCAATTTTAGCTTTTGAATAGCCTAAATTTTCTGCCTTAAAATTATTTTTAAAATAATATAAATGAATACTATTTCCCTCTATTTCCATAATTCCAGAAAAGTTAGTATCATTAGTGTTGAATTGAACAATCTGCTTATTGTCTATAATTCTATTTCTATAATTAAAATATTTCGTGAAAGGAATGATATCAGATGATAATTTTTGAATTACTTCCATTTTATTACCTACTATTTTACCAATGTAAGTCGAGTTTGGTTCCCTACAAATGTGGTATAAATTATTATTAACTACAAATGAAGTAACAATATAAAAGCCTTTTTTATCTATAGAAAAAATAGGTTTTGGGGTATATGTATCAGGATAACTATTTGAATTTTTATTTGTGTTCTTGTAATTTTCATAACGTTCAGTTGACTCAACTATTTTTAATTTTTTAGGATTATCAATTACATAGATGTTTTTGGAAGTCGTTAGAAAATATTGTGAATTTATTTTATTGATTATTGCCGTAAATATGTTTAATTGATATTCTTTTTTTTTTTTATCTTTAAACCAAGTTTTTGCACCAAATTCTCCAAAATCTAATGAAGTGATGTAAAAGTTTTTATCTTGATAAATTAAATCATCAGTAGACTTTATCCTGTTCCATTCAAAATTATCGTTTAAAAAATAGGTTTTATGATCTAAATATTTTTTATAAAGAATGCTATCGTTTTTTACAAAAAAATCAATGTAACCAGTGTTCAAAGAATCTGGAATTTGCTTTTCATATTTTAGTTTATCCAATTCGAAAACTTTTAAAAATTTCCCTTCTAGTGATGAATAAGGATATTTATTTTGACTGCAAATCATAAAGAATCTCTTTCTATCTTTTAAAATAAAAGAAGGTTCACTAAATGAACTGAAATTTATAGTGTCAGAATTTATCTTGAAGTTTGGTTTTGTTTCATTCGTTTGAGAATAAATGAAATTCGAAATCAAAAAAATTATTGTGAATAGTGGTTTCATAAAATTACTGCTAACTATTTAATAAATACAATCGAAAATACCATAAAATAAATTCTTCATTACCTGTTGTTATAAGAATCAATTTACAATTTTTTAGAGTTTTTTCTAAAATAAATGTTGCTGGATTTTTATGCAGATCAGTTGGTTTTCTTTGCAGATTCGTCATTTAGAATCCGCATGATACAAGAGAAATTCCCGAATGTGAAATTACACTTCATCAGTGAATTCTGAAATGAAAGTCAAAATCTTAATTTAGATAAATCCCTAAAAGCCAATTTAGAAACAAGTTGGCTTTTTTGTTTAAATTTAAAAAGGTTAAGAAAAATATAAATGTTGCTAATTTGTTTTAAAAATTAAACTCAAAGATAATATTTAGAGAAAAATGTTGTTATTTTTGTACTCGAATAATGGTGATATGTGTGTGAATGGAGTACAATGTGTAAAATTTTCTTTTTTAACGAAAAGAAATAACAATAGGTAAAGTTTGTGTTTTTTTATAAAGAAGAAAGCCAGTCTAATTGCAGACTGGCTTTCTTTGATTTTATCTTAAAATAGGATTATCCTAAGTACGGATATTTGTAATCTTTTGGCGAAACAAAAGTTTCTTTGATAGAACGTACAGACACCCAACGAAGAAGATTCATTTTAGAACCTGCTTTGTCGTTAGTTCCAGATGCTCTACTACCACCGAAAGGTTGTTGACCAACAACAGCGCCAGTTGGCTTATCGTTGATGTAGAAGTTACCAGATGCATTTTCTAAAGCTTTGTAAGCTTCGTCAATTGCGTAACGGCATTGTGAGAATACTGATCCTGTCAAAGAATATGGTGACGAAGAATCTACCAACTTAAGAGTTTCTGCCCAATCTGCATCTTGGTAAACATAAACAGATAAGATAGGGCCAAAGATTTCTTCGATCATACTTTCGTATTGAGGATTTGTAGTTTCGATTACTGTTGGATGTACAAACCAACCTGTAGCATCATCGTATTTTCCACCAATTGCAACAGTTGCTTCCGAAGATGCATTAGCTCTGTCGATATAACCTTTACATTTTTCGAAAGAATTTTTGTCGATAACAGCATTAACAAAGTTTGAAGGATCTTCTGGAGAACCAACTTTAATTGTTGCCATTTGACTTTCCATTACTTTTTTAACATCATTCCAAAGTGATTGAGGGATGTAAGCTCTAGACGCTGCAGAACATTTTTGACCTTGATATTCGAAAGAACCTCTTACCAAAGCCGTTGCAACAGCTTCTACATTAGCAGATGGATGTGCAATAACAAAATCTTTACCACCAGTTTCGCCAACGATTCTTGGATATGATCTGTAGTTGTGGATGTTGTCACCAATCATTTTCCACATACCTTGGAAAACTTTAGTAGAACCTGTGAAATGTAGACCAGCAAATTCTCTGTGAGCCATTACTTTCTCAGCAGTTTCTTTACCATCTGTGAAGATCATATTGATAACACCATCAGGAAGACCAGCTTCTTTTAGGACGTCCATAATTACTTTTGCAGAATAGATTTGTTTGTCAGAAGGTTTCCAAACAACAACATTCCCCATCATTGCCATACAAGCAGGAAGGTTACCAGAAATTGCTGTGAAGTTAAAAGGCGTCACTGCAAAACAGAATCCTTCTAGAGGTCTGTATTCAACTCTGTTCCAAATGCCGTTGTCAGAAATTGGTTGCTCAGCATACATTTCTGTCATAAACTCCGCATTGAATCTTAAGAAATCAATAAACTCACAAGCCGAATCAATCTCTGCTTGATGTACGTTTTTCGATTGACCAATCATTGTTGCAGCATTGATGATGTCTCTGTAAGGACCTGCAATAAGGTCAGCCGCTTTTAAGAAAATAGAAACACGTTGTTCCCAACCTAGAGCATTCCATTTTGCTTTTGCAGCTAGCGCCGTGTCAATCGCTTGATCAACATGCGACATATCACCTTGGTGGTAGAATCCAAAATCATGTTGGTGATCTTGTGGTGATTGCAATCTAACGTGGTTGTTAGTTTTAACATCTTTACCATTGATAACCATAGGAACTTCAATCTTTTCCGCCCACATTTTTTTGTACATGGCGATTAAGCTTTTTACTTCTTTAGATCCTGGCTCGTAAGAATTTACGGGTTCGTTAATCGCAATAGGAACTTGCGAAATTGCTTTTGACATATTTGTAGAATTTTTAATTTTTGTATTTAAGTTCTTACAAATTTACCCAATAAAAGTGGATTTAAGAAATTATTCGAGTATTGAGCTTGTTAAAATTTTTTAAATAAGGACTTAATTCAAAATGAAAAAAAATACAGCAATATAATGCATCACACTGCCTCCCAGAACGAAAACGTGCCAAATCGGATGATAGAAACGTTTGTGATCTTTTGCGTAAAAGTAAATTCCGAAAGTATAGAATAAACCACCTAACGCGATGAAGCTTAACGCGCCAGTCGATAAGTTTTCGAACATTGGTTTTATCGCAATAATGCAAAGCCAGCCCATTAAAGCATACAGTGAAAGGGATATTTTTTCGTTTTTTTGAAGAGGAGAAAATTTAAAAATAAAACCTATCAATACCAATCCCCAAATAATTCCGAAAATGCTCCAACCCCAAGCGCCTTTTAATCCTAAAAGTGCGACTGGTGTGTAAGTGCCAGCAATCAAGAGGTAAATACTAAGATGGTCAATTTTTCTCCAAAATTTTTTCCACTTAAGCGTCGACGCAGCATGATAAATGGTGGAAGCAGAATATAAGACAATTAAACTTAATCCAAAAACAAGTGAAACTGCCAACTGCATAGGATTTCCTTTTGAGACAGATGCTACAATCATGGAGACCAAAGCAATGACAGAAAGCAAAATGCCCGATCCATGTGTGATAACATTCCAAAATTCTTCCAGTTTTCGATTCTTTTTTGGCATTTTAAATTTTTATAAAATTACGATGATTTATTGAAGATATTTTTAAAATCGATATGCAAAGAATCCTTTTCAAAATTCCGAATTTATCCCGCTTTGCTTATATTTGACCATACAAAGTTTTAAAAAATGAAAAGCTTCTTCATGACGTTTGTCTTGGCTTCACAAATTATTTCCGCGCAAAATGTTGCCGATCAATTGGATAAGTCTACTCAAAAACTCCTGAATTCCACAGGTGCTTATTCGGCGAATTTATCTTTTTATGTGACGGATGATGCTGGGAATTTGGTATACGAATATCAACCAAACAAAGGTCTTTCCACAGCAAGTACACAAAAGATTTTTACGGCAGCAGCAGCTTTAGAAACTTTAGGAAAGGATTATCGATATACGACAACAGCAAGCTACTCTGGACAGATCAAGAATGGCGTTTTGGAAGGTGATCTTTGGGTGAGTTCTAACGGCGATCCAACTTTGGGAAGCTGGCGTTACGACGACTATAAGCCTGAAAAATTTAAAGAAAAACTTTATCAAGCTTTACAACAAAAAGGTATAAAATCCATTTCGGGAAATATTATTATTGATGATTCTTACTTTGATTTTCAATCTGTGCCTGGCGGTTGGCCGTGGGACGATATTGGGAATTACTACGGCGCTGGAACTTGGGGAATCAACTGGCGCGAAAACCAATTCGACCTTAACACCAATGGAACGCAATTCAAGAATTTTTCCAACGATTTGGAAAATGTTAAATGGATTAATGAGTTAAAAGCCGAAGGATCTTCTGACCAAAGTTTGATTTTTACAGCACCACATTCGGATGTTGCTTTAATTAACGGAAGTTTGCCAGCAGGGAAGACGTCGACGGTTTCTGGTTCTGTTCCCAATCCGCCTTTGCAATTAGGAGTTGAATTAAAATCTTTTTTAAATTCTAAAAACCTTAGCGTTTCAGGAAATGTTGAAACTTACTACAACAACCAATTGGCTGGAAAAAAAATGGACACTTATCCTACAAAAAATAATTTCTTCGAATATCAGTCGCCGACATTGGACAAAATGGTATTTTGGTTTTTACGAAAGAGTATCAACTTCTATGGCGAAACTTTTTTGAAAACAATGGCTAAGGAGAAAAAAGGGAATTCTTCATACAAAGTTGGCGTTCAGTTTTTGAAAGATTTTTGGAAGTCAAAAGGCATTAATGCATCGATGATTAATTTTGCTGATGGAAGTGGATTGTCGCCTCAAAATTATGTGTCAGCAAAAGCAGAGGTTCAAGCTTTGTTATATGCTCAAAAACAGCCTTGGTTTGCAGCTTATTTTGACGGATTTCCAACACAAAACGCCATGAAGATGAAAAGCGGAACCATCAGAAATACCAAATCTTTTGCAGGCTATCACACTTCGAAATCGGGCAAAAAATATGTCTATGCAATCATCCTTAATAACTACCAATCAGGTGATATTAGCCAAGCTTTGTTCAATGTTTTGGATAATTTGAAGTAAATGTCAAAGCGTATTTCCTCGTTTCCGCCAGTTGTGTATCGAGATTCTGAAATTTTGATTTTAGGATCAATTCCGGGAGTTAAGTCTTTGGAAATGCAGGAATATTACGCACATCCTCAAAACAAATTTTGGACAATTATTTTTGAATTATTTAATGAGGAATTTACCAAAGATTATCAGCAAAAACTTAAAATTTTAAACAAACATAAGATTGCGCTTTGGGATGTCATCGATTCTTGCGAACGCAAAGGAAGTCTAGATTCCGAAATAAAAAACGAAGTTGGAAATGATGTTTTAAAACTTTTAAAAGATTATCCAAACTTAAAAGTAATCTTTTGTAATGGTCAAAAATCCTACAAAAATCTAATCAAAACTTTCGGAAAAGATATTGAAATCCCAATTGTTGGTTTGCCATCAACAAGTCCCTTGCATACCATTCCTTTACACGAAAAGTTGGAAGTCTGGCAACAGATTAAGCTTCCAAATGATTTGATAGACCAATTAAAAGATTGATTTGGTTACGCGTTCTGTCCAAATTATGTTCGGGATATTGCACAGAATAATAAATATTTCCGTTTAGGAAGTCTGTCAAAAATCTAACAGCTTGGATGTATATCACAACTTTTGCAGCGTCATCCAAATTGTCTAATTCCGTTTTGGTGAGCTTATTTTCAAGATGTTTTAGGAAAGCTTTTTTAACAGCATCAAAAATTTCGGGAGAAAAATTGTTTTTTGTTTTTCCGTCGTCCTCATTGCTGAGGTTGGTATAAGAGCGTATCATATCGCCAAAATCATAAAGCAAAGTTCCATTCATCATCGTGTCGAGATCGATAATAGCTTTTACGTTTTGCTCGTTGTCAAAAAGGATGTTGCTAATTTTTGGATCGGCGTGGATGATGCGATTCGGAAGTTTATTTTCTTTCTCTAGAGCAATCCAATTGTTTGGAAGTTGAAGATGTTTTAAGATAAATTCAATTTCATTTTTAGCTTTGTCTTTTCTTTCAACTGTAGTTCTTTCCAAAGCTTTTTTAAAATCTGAAATCCTTTTTTCAAAATTAATAAAATCGGGTAGAACAGGTTTTAATTCTAAATTTTCGTTTTGATTAATTATGGAATAAAAATAACTGAAAGCCTCGACCGCTTTGTACGCCAAACTCGTATTTTCGACACTAAGATAGGTGTTGCTGTTATCTAGAAAAGTCGACATTCTCCAATAAGCTTCCTCGTTTTTGTAAAGCCAAGTTTTAGATTTTGTTTCAATTGGTTCTGCAATTTCCGCTTCGTAATGATTTTGCTTTAGAATCGAATTAATTGTCAAATGATTCTTAACAATCGCTTCCGAATTTTTGAAAATTCCAGTGTTAATACTTTGTAAAAGATATTTTCCACTCATGGTTTCAACAACAAAAGTTTTGTTGATTAAACCTTTGTCGATTGCTGTAATGGACAACACTTTTTGATGAGGTAGAAATTCTAAAACAATATTTTCTAATTCCATAAATCTTTTGGATAATCGCCAGCTTTAATTTTTTCTTCGATAAAAGCTTTTAAAAGAGCTTTGTCTTCAGGATACGTGACACCCATCCATTCTGACGGTGACTCGTATATAAGGATTTTTGCTTTATCGGCTTCAATTAAATTCTGAATAACATTTGGAATTAAATATTCTGCCTTTTCGTGTGGATTTTTATTTAAAAATTTTTCGAAATAATATTCTAAATGTTCAAAAATGCTTGAATGAAAAATTGAATAATTCATCGATACCAAAGTATCTAAGCTAACTTCTTCGATTTTGTCCTCATCTTTGAAAAAAGCTTTTCCATTTTCCTTAAATATTTGAGTGCGTTCGGTTACTTTTTCTAAATAATCCTTGTCGTTATATTCGCAAATTCCGCGCGATACAGAACCATTGTCACTCAACGTGGCATGAAGAGGATAGGCAATGATGCTAAATTGGTGGTCTTGTATTTTTTCTGAATTAATAATGTTTGCAGCTTTTTTATAAATTTCTTTACCGTAAAAATCATCCGCATTAATCACAACAAATGCGTCTTTGACCAAATCTTTAACACACAATAAAGCATGTCCTGTTCCCCAAGGTTTTTCACGGTTTCCACGATTGTAATTTTCGGGAAGATGATCATCAATATCTTGAAAAATCCATTGCAAATCAATATTTTTATCAATCGCAATCTTTTCTAAACGATCGATAAAACTAGTCGGGATTTTGCGATTCAGAATGACAACGATTTTGTTGAAACCGGCTTCCAATGCATCATACATCGAATATTCCAAAATCGGCGAATTGTTATCGGTGATGCCATCAACCTGTTTTAGACCTTTATAGCGGCTGCCAAGTCCGCCTGCCATTATGACTAGAGTTTTGTTAGAATTCATCAGTTAATCCAAATACAGGTTTTCTATTTTTCCAAGCGCCATTTGTAAAGTCAGGGATTTCCATAACTTTTCCTTGATGTTCAATTGATTTTTCACTCAACGGCGTTATCGAATACCACGTTGCTAAATCATATACATCAAGAGGGAATTCAACATTTCGTTTGATACATTCGATAAAAGTATTCATGACGAAAAAGTCCATTCCGCCGTGTCCAGCGCCCTTGGTGTCATTTTCATATTTTTTCCAAAGTGGGTGGTCGTTTTCTTTTAGCCATTTTTCAGAATTGTCCCATTTGTGGGTGTGATTCATGATTTTTTCAAAATAAATATGGCCTTGGTCAGGCTCGCCCCAACCGAAATCTTGCCAAAGTCCCTCAGTACCTTGCACACGGAATCCCAAATCGTAAGGACGTTGCAAGCTTGTATCATGTGTTAGCAAAATCGTTTCACCATTAGCACAAGCAATTTGCGTGGTAACAACATCACCCTCTTTGAATTTTACCTTTGCATTTGGATGATTGGGACCTCCTTTCGGATGCTCAACAATATATTTATGAAGACCTAAAGCTTTTGAAGAAAATGATGAAAGATGTGTTAAACGATTTCCGCGGTTAATGTCCATCATTGCAGCAATGGGACCAAGTCCATGTGTTGGATATAATTCGGCATTGCGATCAATATAATGTTGTGTACGCCATTTGGCTTCACTAAATCCTTTTGCGCCAAACTCAACACCTGAATTGTAAGGTGTAACACCATCATTAAAAAGGACGCCTCGTAAGTCATGTTGATAGCCGCCTCGACCATGCACCAATTCACCAAACATTCCTTTTCTAACCATGTTGAGAACCGCCATGATGTCACGGCGATAACATACGTTTTCCATCATAAAAACAGGAACTTTCGTGCGTTCGTAAGTTTTCACATAATCCCAACATTCGCCGAGGTTAAGTGCGCCGCAGACTTCTAAGCCTACAATTTTTTTGGATTGCATGGCTTCGATACATTGTTTGTGGTGCCATTCCCAAGGTGACGCAATAACAACAGCATCAATATTTTTTAACTGAAGAAGATTTCGGTAATCATAATCCCCATTTGAAAATTCTTGTGCAGCAGGACGATTGTGTTTTTTTAATAAGTCTTGCGCACTTTTTAGCATCAAAGCACTTGGATCAGCAAAAGCAATGATTTCTACATCATCTCTTTTTGCAAGGAGTTCGAGGTGATTTTGTCCACGCAGTCCAACGCCGATAATGCCGACACGTACTTTTTGTAAGGCGTGATTGCTTGGATATAGAACGTTTCCGAACATTGTATTGGGTAATACGAGTGCGCCAAAGCCTGCAAGACTCGCGGTTTTTATGAAATCTCTTCTGTTAGTTGCCATATTAATTTTTGTAAAAGTGATTTAGAGCCTGTTTAAAAATTTTACCGAAGCATATTTTTAAACTATTCCGATCTTCTTTGCTAAATTTTAATGCTCTTTTAAGCCAATTTTTTGCTTCTCATTTTTTGATTTAGCCCGCTAAATCTTCAAATATGAAATAGAAAATTTATCTCAAAATAGCTATGAAAATTTTATCAATAAAATTTAAACAAGCTCTTAAATTTAGAAATTATTTTCTTTGATAAGATATTATTTCGAAAAAATATTTAAGATTCGCAATAGACTTGACAAAGGCACTTTAATATTGTATCTTTGCAAATCAATATTTCACAAATTTTTAAACCGTAATTTAAAAAAATGAAAACTTCAGATTTTAATTTCGACTTGCCAGAAGAATTATTGGCAGAACACCCATCAGAACACAGAGACGAAGCAAGATTAATGGTTCTTAATCGTAAAGATAGAACGATTGAGCACAAACTTTTCAAAGATGTTATTGATTATTTTGATGAAAATGATTTGTTCATTTTTAATAACACAAAAGTTTTTCCTGCAAGATTGTATGGTAACAAAGAAAAAACTGGCGCAAAAATCGAAGTTTTCTTGTTGAGAGAATTAGATAAAGAAACCCGAGTTTGGGATGTGTTGGTTGATCCAGCTAGAAAAATAAGAATTGGTAACAAACTTTTCTTTACTGAAGATGAGTCTTTGGTTGCTGAGGTTATCGATAATACAACTTCTAGAGGTAGAACTTTGAGATTTTTATACGACGGTTCTTACGAGGAATTCCGTGCTAAGTTAAACGAACTTGGAGAAACACCACTTCCTAAATACATCAAAAGAGATGTTGAGCCAGAAGATGCTGAACGTTACCAAACGATTTATGCTAAAGTAGAAGGGGCAGTTGCAGCGCCAACAGCTGGTTTGCATTTTTCTAAACACTTGATGAAGCGTCTTGAAATCAAAGGAATTGACTTTGCAGAGATTACACTTCACGTTGGTTTGGGAACTTTTAACCCAATTGAAGTTGAAGATTTATCAAAACATAAAATGGAATCTGAGGAAGTTATTATCGACCAAAAAAATGCAGATATCATTAACAAAGCTGTGGAAGAGAAAAGAAGAATTTGTGCAGTTGGTACAACAACTATGCGTGCGTTAGAAACTTCAGTTTCTTCTAATCGTAAAATTGGACCTTTCGCTGGATGGACTAACAAATTTATCTATCCGCCTCATGATTTTGGAGTTGCTAATGCAATGATTACCAACTTCCATACGCCAAAATCGACGTTAATTATGATGATTGCAGCTTTTGCTGATAAGGATTTCATTATGGAAGCTTACGAAGAAGCGATTAAAGAAAAATATAAGTTCTATTCTTATGGTGATGCCATGTTAATCATCTAAGATTGGTAACATATTTGATACAAATGCACAGTGAGAATAGCTGTGCATTTTTGTTTTAGTTATTCTAAAAATAAAATTATGAAAGCAGTAATACTAAGTGTCGTTATGGTAGGACTTTTCTCTTGTCAGTCGAAGTCAACAAGGTTGGAAGTGGTAGCAGAATTGCCAAAAGTTATCAAAGAAGCCTCCGCCGCAGAAGTGTCGGTAGCCTCGGATTTGATTTGGACCATTGAAGATCAAAAAAATGATAATATCCTTTTTGGTTTTAACGAACAAGGCGAACTACGAAAGGAAATCCGAATTAAAAATGTTGTAAATAATGACTGGGAAGATTTGACAGCCGACGACGCTGGCAATATCTATATTGGTGATTTTGGGAACAACGACAACGAAAGACAGAATCTTGCAATCTATAAAGTGAACGCTGCCGACCTTAACAAAGATGAAGCGATGGCCTCAGAAATTGTTGAGTTCTATTATCCTGAACAAAAAGATTTTCCTCCCAAAAAGAAAGACCGCGTTTTTGACGTCGAATCTTTTTTTATTTACAACAATCAATTTTACCTTTTCACAAAAAATAGAAGTTCAAAGTTTGATGGGACAACGGTGTTATATCGTGTGGATAATAAGCCTGGACAACGTTTGCCAGCAACTAAAATTTCGAGTTTTGTGACCTGTGATCAGTACCATCATTGTGCTGTAACCAGTGCGGCGATTAGTCCTGACAAAAAGAAAGTTGCGATTTTGAGTTCGGATAAAGTTTGGATTTTTACGGGTTTCAAAGGGGATGATTTTTTCTCGGGAAAATCTCAAAAGATTGAGCTAAATCATTACACGCAAAAAGAAGGTTTGACATTTGAGAATAATAATAGTATTCTGATTACTGATGAAGCACCGAAAAAAGGTTCGTCTTTTTTATATCGATTAAAACTTTAAAATTTTTCGAATTTTAAAAATACTTAAACCGTCAATTTTGGCGGTTTTTTTATTTTTTTCTAAACTGAATTTTCATAAATTTAAACTTAAATTATTGATTATGAAAGCTTTTTTGGAACAGTATCAAATTTTGATTTATATTCTTGAAAGCCTTTATTTTATTGGTATTGTTTTGCTTTCGGTTAAGATTATTATCGATACCAAAACAACCAGCAAAACTTTAGCTTATCTGCTCT
The DNA here is from genome assembly GCF_030151385.1 of Soonwooa sp. Classification (GTDB taxonomy): domain Bacteria; phylum Bacteroidota; class Bacteroidia; order Flavobacteriales; family Weeksellaceae; genus Soonwooa. Next base: position 141,761 of record NZ_JASLDS010000073.1, on the reverse strand, counting down.
TGATTATATTTTTACCAATTGTGGGAATATTAATTTATTTCTTTTTTGGTGTTAATTATCGAAAGAATAAATTTTATCATTTTAAAATTAAACGAAATGAGAAAGTTTATAATGAAATTCAGCATTTTGTTGCTAGAGCGCATGACAAAGTTTTAGAATCACATCAAAAGGAATTACAAAAATATTTTTCGACATTTTCATTTTTGTTTCATGGGACACAATCGCCTTTAACAGAAAGCAATAAAGTTGAATTGTTGATAAATGGCGAAGAAAAATTCCCTAAAGTTTTTGAAGTTCTAAAATCTGCCAGACATCATATCCATCTTGAATATTATATTTTCGAAGATGATTATATTGGACGAGAACTAAGCAACATCTTAATTGAAAAAGCTAAAAATAATGTCGTAGTCAGAATGCTTTACGATGATCTCGGAAGTGGTAAATTGTCCAAATCGCTAAAGGAGGAATTAAAATCTGCTGGCGTTGAAATATATCCAGTTAACAAAATCACTTTTCGACTATTTGCCAATCGTGTGAATTATCGTGATCACCGAAAAATTATTATTGTCGATGGGAGAGAAGTATTTTCGGGAGGTATTAATGTTTCGCAAAAGTATGTCAATGACAAGCCCGATAAGCTATTCTGGCGTGATACGCATCTTTACATCAAAGGAAATGGAGCTTTTTACTATCAATTTTTATTTTTGAGTAATTGGATATTTTCTACGCAGAAGTTACCAAAAATTGATGCTTCGTATTTTAACTACTCAGATTTTGATGGTGAACAAATTGTACAAGTTGCGGCGAGTGGTCCAGATACCAAACCTGCGATTATGATGTCTACGGTTTCTGCGATATATTCGGCTACAAAAAGGATTTACATTACCACGCCTTATTTTATTCCAGTTGAAGCAGTTTTACAAGCGATTAAACAAATGGCGCAATCTGGTATCGATGTTAGATTGTTAGTTCCTGCAAAAGGCGATTCCAAGTTGGTAAATGCCGCAGCTTATTCTTATTATGAAGAATTGTTGGAGTCTGGTGTCAAAATTTATTTTTACGAAAAAGGATTTGTCCATGCAAAAACAATTGTGATCGATGATGATTTGTCAATTATTGGTACAGCAAATATGGACATTCGCAGTCAAGAGCTTAACTTTGAAGTTAATACAATGGTTTATGATAAGCTGATTACAGAAAAGTTAACTGCAAGTTATTATGATGATTTAACACATTCTAAAGAAATCTTTCTTAAAGACTGGAAATTGCGTCCAAAACTAAAAACTTTCTTCGAACATTTGGCGCGTTTGTTCTCACCTTTATTATGATTTTTTAACAATAATTTTCAATTGTAAAACTTAATCTTTATTTTTGTAAATAGTGTCAAAAGTTTTTAGAAATTTACACTAAAAGTGACGCGAGAGCTTATAATATGGTAGAAAATAACACAGTTAATTATTCCGAAGATAATATCAGAACCCTCGATTGGCAAGAGCACATTCGACTGCGTCCTGGGATGTACATCGGAAAGTTGGGAGACGGATCTTCGGCGGATGATGGTATTTATATTTTACTGAAAGAGATTATCGACAACTCGATTGACGAATTTGTCATGAAAGCTGGTAAACGTATCGAAATTAAGATTGACGAAAAGAAAGTCGTAATCCGAGATTTTGGACGTGGTATTCCGCTGGGAAAGATGGTTGATGCAGTTTCTAAAATGAATACTGGTGGTAAGTATGATAGCAAAGCCTTCAAAAAATCGGTAGGACTTAACGGTGTTGGTACCAAAGCTGTTAACGCACTTTCGGATTATTTCCGAGTGAAGTCCGTGCGTGAAGGAAAAATGAAAATGGCGGAATTTTCTCGTGGTGTTATCACGGAAGAATTTGCTGAAGTAGAGTCCTCTGACCGCAATGGTACGGAGATTAGCTTTACGCCAGACATGGATATTTTTGTTAATTATAAATTCAGAAAAGACTATATCGAGCGTATGCTTCGTAATTATGTTTATCTGAATCCAGGTCTAAAAATTATCTTTAATGGTGAAACTTTTTTCTCTGAAAATGGACTTCGTGATCTTTTGGAAGAGGAATTGGAAGGTGATATTCTTTATCCAATTATCCACCTTAAAGATGAAGATATTGAAGTGGCAATCACGCATTCTGACAAGTCGCAAACGGAAACTTATTTTTCTTTTGTGAATGGTCAAAATACAACACAAGGTGGTACGCACCTTAATGCTTTTCGAGAAGCTTATGTTAAAACCATTCGAGATTTTTATAATAAAAATTTTGAAGCTGCAGATATTAGAAAGTCTATTATTGCAGCAGTTTCGGTTAAAGTTATCGAACCTGTTTTTGAGTCGCAGACCAAAACTAAGTTAGGATCTAACGAGATGGAACCTGGCAAAACGACGGTTCGTACGTTTGTGATGGATTTTCTAAAGAATAAGTTAGATAATTTCCTTCACAAAAATCCTGAAATTGCGGAAGCTATTTTGCGCAAAATTTTAATTTCTGAACGTGAAAGAAAAGAGCTTTCTGGAATTCAGAAATTGGCAAGAGAACGTGCTAAAAAAGTATCACTTCATAATAAAAAACTGAGGGACTGTCGTCATCATTATAATGACCAAAAGGCAGCTCGAAAGTCGGAAACGATGATCTTCATAACCGAGGGAGATTCGGCTTCGGGATCGATTACAAAGTCTCGCGATGTGGAAACACAAGCTGTTTTTTCTTTAAAAGGTAAACCATTGAATACCTATGGTTTAACAAAGAAAATTGTTTACGAAAACGAAGAATTCAACTTGTTACAAGCTGCGCTTAACATTGAAGAAAGCATGGAGGATTTGCGTTATAATCATGTGATTATCGCAACCGATGCCGATGTCGATGGGATGCACATCAGATTATTGATGATTACATTCTTCTTGCAATTCTTCCCAGATGTTATCAAAAATGGACACCTTTTTATTTTGCAAACACCTTTGTTTAGGGTAAGAAATAAAAAAGAAACGAGATATTGCTATTCAGAAGAAGAACGTATTAAAGCTCTTAATGAGTTAGGTAAAAATCCTGAGATTACGCGATTCAAAGGTTTGGGAGAGATTTCGCCAGACGAGTTTAAGCATTTTATCGGAAAAGATATTAGGTTAGAGCCTGTGGTTTTAGGAAAAGATCAAACTATTGATCAGCTTTTAGAATTCTACATGGGGAAAAATACGCCAGAAAGACAATTGTTTATTTTAGATAATCTTGTTGTCGAAAATGATGATATTGACCAAAAGTAAAGTTTAACAAGTCTTTGTTTATCATGAGATTAAGTAATAAGAAAAAGATTCCTTTTTTTAGTTTTCTGCAGACAATGATTCTGATGGCTACTGTTTTTGGGGTAATTATGTTTTTGGTTGAGCGATACAAAATTGATTTCCTCGGTTGGGAAAGTATTTTTTTTCTGATTATTCCTGCAGTTCTCATCATTTTGTATTTAGTTCGTGGAAAGCAAGTTTTTGAGTATGATAGTGATGGCGAAACATTGACTTTTAACAATTACAGTACGATCCCAATGTTTAAGAATCCTAAAAAAGATGAGTTTCCAAAATATAAACTTAAAAATTTTGAAGTTGCCAATTTCTATTTTGTAAAAAAAATAGTAATAACACTTCACAGTAAAAAGAATAATCATTTGATGCTCAAATACGATATTTCTTACCTAAGCAATAAAGAAGTTAAAGATTTAAAACTATCATTGAGAAAAGTTTTAAATGCAAATAAAGAAAGCCAATTGGTTACCGAAACAGTATAATGGAAGAGAATAATTTTCAAGAAGAAGGCCTGAAGAAAGTTTCGGGATTATATAAAGATTGGTTTTTAGATTATGCATCTTATGTAATTTTGGATCGTGCAATTCCATCAGTTTTTGATGGTTTCAAGCCGGTGCAAAGACGTATTCTGCATTCGATGCGAGAGCTAGAAGACGGTCGTTACAATAAAGTTGCAAACATTGTTGGTAATACGATGAAGTACCATCCACATGGTGATGCTTCGATTACAGATGCGATGGTACAAATTGGTCAAAAAGAATTGCTAATTGATACGCAAGGTAACTGGGGAAATATCTTTACAGGAGATTCTGCCGCAGCTGCGCGTTATATCGAAGCGCGTTTGACGCCTTTTGCGCTAGAAGTTGTCTTTAATCCCAAAACAACGGATTGGGTAAAGTCTTATGACGGTCGTAATAACGAACCGATTGATTTGCCTGTTAAGTTTCCGATGTTGCTGGCGCAAGGTGCTGAAGGTATTGGTGTTGGTCTTTCGACGAAGATTATGCCACACAATTTTAACGAGTTGATTAATGCTTCTGTTGCTTATCTTAAAGGTAAAAAGTTTGATGTTTTTCCAGATTTCTTAACTGGTGGAATGTTGGATGTTAGCAATTATAATGATGGACATCGTGGCGGAAAACTTCGTGCTAGAGCCAGAATTATCCAAAAGGATAAAAACACGCTTTGCATAACAGAGCTTCCTTTTTCTAAAAATACGGGTGATTTGATTGATAGCATCATCAAAGCCAACGAAAGAGGTAAGATTAAAATTAAAAAAATTGAAGACAATACATCGGATAAGGTAGAGATTATCATTCATTTGACGAATGATGTTTCGCCTGATAAGATGATTGATGCCTTGTATGCTTTCACAGATTGTGAAGTTGCGATTTCTCCGAATGCCTGCGTTATTGTTGGAGACAAGCCAATGTTCTTATCGGTTTCGGAAATCCTTAGAAGAAATACCGATCATACGGTTTCTCTATTAAAACTAGAATTAGAAATTGAACTTGGTGAGTTAGAGGAAAAATGGCATTTCGCTTCACTTGAAAAAATCTTCATCGAGAACGAAATTTATCAAGAGATCAAAAATAAAACTTCTAAAGAGGAAGTTTATGCTGCGATTGATAAAGCTTTAGAGCCTTTTACCAAACATCTGATGCGTGCTGTAACGACAGATGATATTATCCGATTGACCGAATTACCTTTCATGAGAATTTCGCGTTATGATCAGGACAAAGCTTTAGAAAATATTGCTGCATTAGAAGGTAAAATCGAACAAGTTAAACATCATCTTGCAAATCTTGTCGCTTATGCGATTGACTATTTTACCAACATTCAAAAGAAGTTTGGTAAGAACAAAGAGCGTCGTACAGAGCTTAGAGTTTTTGATACAATTGATGCGACCAAAGTGGCAGTCGCTAACGAAAAATTCTATGTTAATCGTGAAGAAGGTTTCATTGGAACTTCTTTAAAGAAAGACGAATATGTCTTCGATTGCTCGGATATTGACGATATTATCACTTTCCGAAAAGATGGTGGAATGCAAGTTACCAAAGTTGAAAGTAAAACTTTTGTTGGTAAGAATATCTTGCATGTTGGCATTTGGAAAAAGAACGACAAACGTACCGTGTATAATATGATTTACCGCGAAGGTAAAGAAGGTCCATATTATATGAAGCGTTTCGCGGTGACTGGTGTTATCAGAGCGAATGATTACAAATTGGCGTCGGACAAAAGAGGTTCTGAAGTCTTGTACTTTTCAGCGAATCCTAATGGCGAAGCAGAAGTTGTTTCGGTATTGTTAAAACCAAATGCGCGTATTAGAAAAAATAGAATTGAAGTTGATTTTTCCGAATTAGCGATTAAAGGTCGTGACTCTCGCGGAAATCTCGTAACTAAATATGCTGTTAAAAAAGTGGACCTAAAAGAAGAAGGTGTTTCCACTTTGGCACCGAGAAAGATTTGGTTTGACGAAAGTGTGCGTCGACTCAATGCAGACGGACGCGGAAGCTTGTTGGGCAGCTTTAAAGGTGAAGACAAAATTTTAACAATCAATACGCAAGGTGAAGCCAAGTTGGTGTCCTTTGATTTGAGTAATCGTTTTGATGACGAATATTTAATTTTAGAAAAGTGGAAACCAGAGCAAGCGGTGACCTGTATTTATTTTGATGGCGAAAAAGCAATTTACTTCATCAAGCGTTTCTTGTTCGAAAATACGCCAAGTGTCCAAACCTTTATGCCATCGGAACATGCAAAATCTTTTATAGAATTTGTTGGGACTAATGATGGTTGCATTGCAGAAGTTAATTTTGCTAAAGATAAATCTGGAAAAGAAAAAGAGTCCGAAAGCATTAACCTTGACGAATTTATCACCGTTAAAGGTATCAAAGCGATGGGCAACCAGTTTATAAAAGATAAAGTCAAAAATATTAATATCATTATTCCGGAGCCTGTTGAGGAGCCAGAAGTAGAAGAGGAGTTTGATGTTACTGCCAATTCGGCGGAGTTTGATGAGGGCGGAACAATTGGTGACCTTTTTGATGAACCAGAGACAGATCAAGAATCAGAACCAGAAAACGAAGAATAATGCCACCAATCCTACTATTTGTCATCGTTGTAACTTGTGGAATCAGTATCTACGGATTTCAGAATCAAGCTTTTTTTGAAAAGTATAAATTCAATGTTGGCGCTGTCCAATCTCGAAAAGAATACATAAGATTATTGTCTGCTGGCTTTTTGCATGGCGACTTTATGCACTTGTTTTTTAACATGTTCACGCTATATTTCTTCGCACCAATCGTGATGTCGGCGTTTGGAGAAATTGGATTTTTGATTGTGTATTTTGGTTCGATATTGTTGGGGAATTTATTCAGTCTTTATATTTATAAACATCAAAGTTATTATTCAGCGATTGGCGCTAGTGGTGGTGTTTCGGGCGTTTTGTTTGCTGCAATTGCAGCCTATCCACAAATCGGCATCGGCATCATGTTTATTCCATTGCCAATTCCTGGTTATATTTTTGGTGCGTTGTATTTCGCGTATTCGGTGTATATGATGCTTAATCCAAAACAATGGGACAATCTAGGTCACGCCGCGCATTTGGGTGGTGCAGCATTTGGATTGTTGTATGCAGTGGTGTTCCATTTGGATTTGGTAATTAAAAACGCAATGTATTTGGGTATTATGTCTTTGCCATTAATTTATTTAGCTTATCAAATTTTTACAAAGAAAAAAATTGGTTAACTTTAAGTAATAAATACAAACAATATGGAAACTAAAAGATATACCGACAATAGAGATATTACAGTCCTGTGGACACCCGAAAAGTGTAAGCATGCTGGCATTTGTGTTAAGTCGCTTCCCAAAGTTTATAATCCCAAAGCAAAACCTTGGATTAAGCCAGAAATGGCGACACAGGAGCAATTGGTTTCACAAATTAATGCTTGTCCGTCAGGAGCTTTAGGATATGTTATCGAAGATAATTCTAAATAAAAAAATAAGAAAAGCGAACTATTTTGGTTCGCTTTATTTTTTCACATAGATCATTCTGTCATTATCAGAGAGATCTTTTATAAGTTTTGAAATTTCAAAATCTTTATATAATTCTAAAGTTTCGGGACCATATTTTTGGTTGATTTCTAGGAAAATTAATCCTTTTTCATTTAAGTGAGATTTCCCAAGTTCAGCGATTCTTTTATAAAATATCAACGCATCTTCCGTCGGTGAAAATAAAGCCAAATTTGGTTCGAACGATTTTACAGAATCCTCGATGTTAATATTCTCGTCAATGCCGATATAAGGAGGATTGCTGATGATAATGTCATAAACATCCTCTGGGTTTTCGTTAAGAATATCTTTTTGATAAAACTGAATTTCAACTTGATGTAAAGTCGCATTTTCTTTAGCTACACTCAGCGCTTCTTTGGAAACATCCAAGGCGTGAACTTCGGCTTCTGGAAAATGATGTTTCAAGATGATTGGGATAATACCACTTCCAGTTCCAATATCAAGAATTTTTAAATTTTCAATTCTGTTTTCTTTCTGGAATTCTTTGATATAGTGTGAAGCCATTTCCAAAAGTTCTTCTGTTTCAGGACGCGGAATTAAAACATGTTCATTAACCTTAAATATTTTTCCGTAAAAATCTGCTTCACCTGTAATCTGTTGATAAGGTTTGCCAGATTTTAAATCATTTAAAATTGTTTCAAAAGTTTCTTGATCAGCTTTTAGGACTTCTTGGTTTTCAAATTTTCGAAGTTGGTGTCTTGTAAAACCAAAGATTTTATCCGTGAAAATATAAAACAAGCTGATGCTTTCGGAAGTTGAATACAATTCTGAAAGTTCATTTTGAAAACGTTTTTTAAGGTCTGAAATGGTCAATTTGATACTTTTGATTTAAGATTTTTGATTGACGCTTAGTCACTTCGAGTAGCGCAGCGTATCGAGAAGTATTTTAAATTTGAATTCTTTGACTTAAAACTATCTTGTGAAAACAAGATTGGTCTCAGTCGAAAGCTTTTCGTCAATCAAATAATTTTCGTAATTAAATGCTTTAACATCGTTAAGTGTTTTCGCATTGGTTTCGGCACAAAAACGAATCATCAAACCTCTTGCATGTTTGGTATAGACAACAATCGTCTTTAGCTTTCCATCAGGTTGTATTTGTCGGAATTCAAAATCAATCATTGGTGCATTTATTTTTTTGCGATCGATAACTTTTACATATTCGTTGCTGGCTAAATTAAGAACCAAGTCTTTTGCTTTCAATTCTGAGTTAAGTTGCTCCGTCACACGCTCTGTCCAGAAATCGTAAAGATTTTTGTTTTTGTCAAACGCAAATGGACGTCCCATTTCTAGTCGATATAACATAATTCGGTCAGACGGTTTTAGCAAACCATAAAGTCCAGATAACATTCTGTAATTTTTTTGCAAATAATCTACTGCAGTTCTGTCCAGAGTTTTCGCATCCAAACCTCTGTAAACCTCGCCCACAAAAGCAAACATTGCTGGCGCAGATTCTTTTGGTTTTGGATTGGCTTTCCAGTTTTGGTTTCGTTCCCAATTCTCGTGTGCCAACTTTGGAGAAATCTCCATAAGATCTGACAGATATTTTGGGTCTTTATGTTTGAGGTAAGACTGTATTTCTTCAGCTTCTTTGATGAATTTTGGCGTTGTCGAACGCAGTAAATTCGTGTGATTTTCAATGTTCATCAATTTGGCTGGTGAGCTTAGTATTTTCATAATTTTGTTAAGTTTTTAATAAACTAATTTTTAGTTTGGGTTTAAAACAAATTAGCCACAAAAGTCACAAAAGAAATTCTAAATGTAGATTTTTCAAAAGTACAAATAAGAACAAAATGCAAGTTTGAATTTGCGCTTAAGAATTAATAATCTCGTAACTTTTATACTTAATTGAATTTTAAAAAAGGTCTCAATACTTTATTATTGTTAGTTGCAAAACTAAAATCTATCATAGATACTTCAACTTTATGGGATTGCGCCCCGGCGTTGTCGGAACTCCTTTTGCGAGAGGCTTTGCCGAGCAAAAGAGAGGGAGATACTTCGACTTCGCTCAGTATAAATTCCGACGGAAATGTGCGCCCAAAATAATTTTGAAACTCTAGATTTCTCCTTTTCCTTGACGGATAATTTCTGGTTCACCTGAGGTCAAATCGACGATGGTTGATGCAACATTGTCTCCATAACCGCTGTCGATAACGATGTCTACAAGGTTATCGTATTTTTCGGCGATCAATTCTGGGTCAGTAGAATATTCTAGGATTTCGTCCTCGTCGCGGATCGACGTTGATGCAATGGGATGTCCCAATTTCTCTACGATCAGCTGCGGAATGCTGTGGTCTGGCACTCTAATCCCAACCGTTTTGGCACCTTTATAAGCCAAGGGTAAGTTTTTGTTGGCATCCAAAATAAAGGTGAAGGGCCCAGGCAAATGGTTTTTTAGGAATCTGAAAGTCGACGTCTCAATAGGTTTGGTGAACTCGGACAAATGGCTAAGGTCGTTACAAATAATCGAAAATTTGGCTTTCTCTAGCTTTACACCTTTAACAATCGCCAGTTTTTCCATGGCTTTGAGATTGTTGATGTCGCAACCTAAGGCATAAATGGTGTCCGACGGGTAGATGATAAGCCCGCCGTCACGCAAGGTTTTCACGACTTGGTCGATATAGTTTTCTTGCGGATTGTCTGGGTATATTTTCAGGATTTTTGCCATAAGACAAAGTTAGTGAATTATGAAATAGAATTATGGATTTAGGAATTGATAATTTTGTTTTCGATAATTGTTGTGTTTTTTGGATAGAAAGTTTGCGATTTTGAAGTTTGAGCTTATTTTTTTGGTAAAAAAGCTAAACTATATCTTATTGATTAATAGTTGTTAATGTAGGTTCATGATTGGTTAATAGGAGATTTTTTGAATTTTAGTTGCATTATGAAAATAATGTTGTATATTTGCACCACAATATCGCGGGATGGAGCAGTAGGTAGCTCGTCGGGCTCATAACCCGAAGGTCATCGGTTCGAGTCCGGTTCCCGCTACTACAAAGGAGATTCAGAAATGAGTCTCCTTTTTTATTTTTTAGAAGCATTCACTAAGAGGTTAGAACTAGTCGATTTATTGATGAAAATAAGATAATCGAAGGCGTTAGTAACATCAATAGATTCGAACTCGCTCTTATCCTTCGTTAAACCGGAGCCTGTTTTTCGAAAAAGAATATTTTTCATTAACCATTTTGCAAGGGGATTATTTTCCTGCTTAATAGATTTTAGATCTAAAATAAAAACGGGAATATTTAAAGAATTAAGCGTGTATTCCAATGTGCCAGGAAAGGCTGTTTCTCCAAGATAAGACACGACATCGCCGTTAATACTTGCAGAATAGTGGCCTTCATAAAAGGCAAATCCAAAATTGATGTAATCGCTTCCGAAATCTTGCGCGAGCCAATGTCCCATTTTGTCCGAACCGCTTTTTGAAATATGATTGTTGTGGGCAGAAACAATTAGTTTAGAATTTGGTTTTTCATTCGCGATCCATTTAATGTTTTGTGCCATAAATTGATCTCGACGTAGATAGGTCAATTCAATATTTTGATCAATAATTGTCAGATTTTGCAAGAAGCGATTTTTTGTATCTGTATCAGAGATTTTACTTGCTTGCTTTTGGATTGGTATCAGTAATTCTTTTATTAATTGCTTATCTTTTTTAGAATAGAATCTTTGTCCATTATTGTTTGCTTGTAGCGCTTTCTCCAGTTGTTCGATTTCTGAGGCATGGAAATTATTTTGTGTGTAGACATCTTTCAACTGTGCAATAGCGCCTTGGGTGTATAGCATATCAAATCCATCAAAATAGACTTTTGAAGAATGTGTTGAATTATAATCATGAAGCCATTCAACGAAATCTAAGCTTTCTTGAGTTTCCCAAATCCAGAAATTCATTCCGCTAAGTAATTTCTTTGCACTAGATTGATTGTCAATGGTGTATTGATTCATAAGAAAACTTTCGGGCATCGAAGCTTCTAACACAAAGACGTTGATGTTTTTATTTTCTATAAGGTATTCGCTAATACGGTATTTTAATTTGTAGACTTCGCTGGAACCGTGCGTCGCTTCTCCCAAACCAATAATCTTCGCATTACCAATTAATTTATCAAGAACTGAAAGGTCAGAATTATCCGTAGTCGTTTGTTCAATGGATTTTAAAGGATAAGTAAATTTTGAAAGATATTCTTTTTGCTCGCTGGTTAATTCTTTATAGGATTGTGATTGTACAACGAGAAACAGCATTATACAGATGAAACCTAGTTTTAATTTCATTTCTTAAGGTTATTATTAAGCGTAAAAATATAGCTTTTTCTTTAAAATTAAAACTAGGTACTCATTTCTATGTCGTCCCAATTCGATTTTTTGTCCATCAACCATTCTAATGCTCTTCGGCGCTCATAGACAATTCCTTCGTTTATTTTTGCTTGTTTTCCATTAATACGTTCATCAACACAATACCAATGAAGTCTGTAATAAAAGTCAAGCATTGTGTAGATATCTTCATCAGATTTTAGGATGGTGAGTTTTTCGATTTTACTATTGTCTTCACTCTGCTCTAGGTTGGGTAGGAGTGAAGCCATATCGTCACCACACCATTGCGTCTCGTCCAAAGTTTTTATCATATCAGTTGCCCACATCAAAGCCCAAAGTCCTTCAAGATACCATCTTAACGAGTTGAACTCTCGTTCTGTAAGTTCGTCATTATCTTTCAATAAAATTTCATTTTCCCAGTTGGACAGATAGTTGTTAAAACCATTTTTATCAATCCATTTTCTGATGATCGTAATCGGTGCATCAAAAGAAATGTTGATTAAAGCATTCATAATAGACATTCGCGCTTTTACTTCTTCTAGACTGCGGACTTTTGGTGTTTCGAGAACTGGCAACCAAGCATTAAATTTATAAGCTTTAGCCTCGATTATTTTGTTATTTATTTCTCTTATTTTCAGTTTTTGCTCGTTTGTCATCGTGTGCTTTTTTTGAATTAAGTTAACAACTAAATATACAATATAATTTTTTAGCACATCAGAAATTTCTTTGTGTTCTAAAGATTGAAAGTCTTTTTTGTGAGATAAAAAGGCGTGATAAGTTACTGATGATTTTTTGGATGTAGATTAACTTTCAAGGTTTAAAACTCAAAGGCATTACAATGAAATTTTTTTTGATATTGAATTACAGTTAATTAAAAGCTTTTGTTTGCGTTTGTATATTTTTAATTTGGAGTATTCCGAAATTGTTGTATATTTGCAATCCAATATCGCGGGATGGAGCAGTAGGTAGCTCGTCGGGCTCATAACCCGAAGGTCATCGGTTCGAGTCCGGTTCCCGCTACTACAAAGGAGATTCAGGAATGAGTCTCCTTTTTGTTTTTACTTTCTGAATCTTTTTTGATACATTTAGCAAAATCAAAGTTTTAATGAAAGAAAAACTAAAATACATAGCCAAAATTTCTTCTATTGGTGTTTTTAACTTTTTGAAGGTTAATACCCTGGGTGCTTTCTCCACTATTATTTCGTGTATAATAGGCTTTTTTATGATTGGTTCTTCCATAGATGCTGGTCATACAGGACATGCTGGAGTTGTGCCGTTTTTGGTTATCACATTTATTACACGTCCCATTAGTTCTGTTTTATGGTTAGTTTCGGCATTTGTAAGTCCTTATTTGTTTTTTGCTTTAGCGAATAAATATGCTTTGATGAAAGTCGCTAATCGCTTTGTTAAGGATCATTCTGATGAATATATTAAACAAGTTCTAGATAAAATTATAAATATGGTTTTAGCTGATAATAGCTTTGCTAGTAAAGGTGCAGATTATGCGATGCTAAAACTAAAAATGCTAGATCAATTAAAACAGGAGCAAGAGAACAAATGGTTAAAGCGCATCATCGCTTTTGGAATAAAGAAAATTAACTTAGATGATATCGACTTTCAGGACAAGACTTTGACACCGAAAGTCGTAATTTCCAATAAGATTCTCGCAGCTATTGAGAATTTTACAGATGCTTCTCTCAAGCCTACATGGATTTTGATCGGAATTCAATGGTTATTATTAGTTTTTTATTGGTTGGTTAAGTTTTAAACTTAAAATATAATGTTGTTTTTCAATGCGTTATAAATTTTAACATGCTTTAACTATAAAAATAGTTGTACGCATTGAAAATTATTCTACATTTGTATTACTAAGAAATTAGTGATATAAGATTGATTGATTTATTAAACTGAAGATTATGAACAAGTTGACAAAAGCGGAAGAACAAGTAATGCAGTATCTATGGACTTTAGAAAAAGGTTTTTTAAAAGATATTTTAGAATTGTTTCCTGAACCAAAGCCGCATACCAATACGGTATCTACCATTCTGAAAATCCTTATGGAAAAAGGTTTTGTCGACTACACTACTTTTGGAAGACAACATCAGTATTTTGCAATTGTTTCAAAAGAAAGTTATAGTGGAAGAAGCATCAAAAGTCTCGTAAGAAATTATTTTGAAGGTTCTTATAAAAACGCGGTTTCATTTTTAGTAGAGAAAAACGAAATTAGTGTCGAAGATTTAGAAAAACTTTTAGACGAACTAAAAAATAAAGACTAATGGACGCATTTCTATTATACAGTCTCAAGATGATCATCTGCTCAGCAGTGATGTATGCTTACTATTTGATGTTTTTAAAAGATAAAACTTTTCACCATTACAATCGCTTTTATCTGTTGTTAACAGTGCTTATCAGTGTTAGTTTACCACTTTTGAAATTGTCTTATTTCACAATGGAAATTAATCCAAAAGTTATGTTTTTGTTCCAAAATCTTCAAGCAACCGAAAACACTACAAATCATGGCATCAGTTTTTATCAAATTTTTTATGCTATTATTGGACTGGTTTCAGTCATACTTTTAGCAAAATTAGTAATAGGCTTAATAAGAATCAATCACATCAAAAAAGCTTTTCCTCATGAGGAATTGCAAGGTATTAAGTTTTACCAAACCAACCTAGACGAAGCACCGTTTTCGTTTTTTAGAAATCTATTTTGGAAAAAATCAATCCAAATGGAATCGGCAGTAGGACAACAAATCCTAAAGCATGAGATGGTACACATCGAGCAAAAACATACTTGGGATAAGCTCTTTATGCAAATCACAAAGTCTATTTTTTGGATGAATCCTATTTTCTATATCATCAACAAAGAAATCAATCTTATACACGAATACTTAGCGGACAACAAGGCTGTAAAGCGTTCGGATACCAAAGCATTTGCGCAGATGCTTTTGGAAAGTCACTTTCCGGGAACGACTTTGCCAGCTACAAGTCCATTTTTATCATCTAACCTCAAAAAAAGATTAAAAATGCTTACAAAAAGTAAAACCAAATACAGTTATGCGCGCAGGATTTTTGCTTTGCCGCTATTGTTTATGCTGTCTTTCGCTTACCTAGTGAATGCGAAGAACCAAGAAATCAAGAAGACAAATATCGCCATCGATGAAGCGGTTAAAAGTATGAAAAAAGATACTGTAATCGTTAACCCGCAACAAGAGGCGTTAGAAAACTCACAAAAAGGTCTTAGAGAGACGAATGACCAAATCCAAAAAGACAACGAAAAAATTGCAGAAATCAACAAGAAAATTGCTGATAAAAACAAAGCAATTAATGATTTGGTAAAGGCTAAAAAAGAGAATTCGCCTGAGTATTTAGCAAAAACTAAAGAAGTCGAAGGATTGGCCAATGACGTGGATAATATTATCAACTCGGATCGTTATCAAACTTTGTTAAAACGTTCTGATGATTATGTACAAAGAATTGATGCGTATTATAATTCTCCAGAATACAAAAAGAAGATAGCGGATATCGAGAGAAATGCTGCAGAAATTGAGAAGAAGTACAATTCTCCAGAGTATAAAAAGAAGATAGCAGACATCGAGAGAAATGCTGCGGAGATAGAGAAAAAGTATAATTCTCCAGAATACAAAAAGAAAATTGCTGATATCGAGCAACGTGCTGCAGAACTGGAAAAAAGATATAATTCTCCAGAGTGGAAAAAGCAAATCGAAGAAGCGGCGAAAAGCGGAAGTAATGTCTACATCTACAATGGAAAGGATTATATAAGTGCATCTACTGGCAAGACACTTAGCGATCCAATCGTGTTATATGGAAAGGATTATATAAGTGCATCTACTGGCAAGACACTTAGCGATCCAATCGTGTTATCGGATTTTGCGATGCCTGCTATTGAGTTCGATAAATTATTGAAAGATATACCAACATTCGACTTCAAAGATTTTGGTCTTAATGAGTTTGGATTTGGGCGAGAAATGACTGCTAAAGAAAAACGTCAGTACGAAAAGCGTAAAAAAGAAATCGCCGAGCTACAAAAAAAATTGAATGAAAAACGTAAAGATCTAAGAAAAGATATGCCAATGGTAGATCGTCCTTGGGTTGTGAGTTCTCCTAAAACAATTGCGATTCCAAGAGTGCCTGGAACAGCATCTACTCCTAGTGGAATTACCTTGTTCAAAAGTGATAATTCTATGATGATTAATGGAATGGATTTCAGAAACTATGCTGGTACAGACATGAAGTACTATATCAATGGTAAGGAAGCTACAAAGGCAGAAATGGATAAAGTTGATCCAAAAGACATCAAAAGTGTTAATGTTAATTCTACCAACGGTAAAGGCGATTTAAAAATAGAAACAAGATAGTCAACACACACATTCACATTTATATTTACACACAACTGCCTCTATTTTTTTCAAAATTAAGAGGCAGTTTTTTTAAGAAATTAAACTATGAGATTAATATTTATTTTTTGTTTAGCTTTTAGTATAAACTTATTTGCACAAAACCAGCGCTACGTCTACGAATACAAATTGGTAAAAGATTCTACTGATAAAGCAAATCAAAGAACGGAAATGATGTGTCTTGATACATCGAAAGAAGGATCGAGATTTTATAGTTACACGGCTTATCACTCGGATTCGTTGATGCGTGCAAATTTGGAAATGCAATTAAAAGCAACTGGTGTCATCAATGTTAAATCGGATATGAGAATTGAGGCAGAGCGTTATTCTGTTTCAAAATCGTATCCTGATTTTAAAACAGAATTGCATAACCGAATCGGAATGGATTCTTATAAAATTCTGGACGATCGAAAACTAAATTGGAAAATATTATCCGATACGCAACAAATCGGAAAATGGAAAACGCAAAAAGCAACTTTGGATTTTGGTGGAAGACATTGGATAGCGTGGTTTACTAATGATATTCCGTTGCAAGATGGACCTTACAAATTTCATGGATTGCCAGGTTTGATTGTTAAAATCGAGGATAAAACCCAATCTCACATTTTGGAACTAAAAGCCATTAAAAATTTGAGTTTGGAAGAATTTAATTCTGTTTTAAAACCTAAAAATGAGATTGCCTTAAGTCTTAAACAATATCAAAAGGTTTTAGAAGATTATGCCAATGATCCAACAAAAGGGTTCAAACAAGCAACGATGGGCGGAATTGTAATGACGCCTACATCTGGTGATAACAAATGGATCAAAGAACGCGAAGCAAAAATGAAGGAGGATCTAAAAAAAGATAACAACAAAATCGAATTGTCTTTTAAATAAATCTTTAATTTGTAAAAATATAAACACCATGAAAAAAACAATATTTCTGTTTTTATTGCTTCAGATTGTTATTGGAAGTGCGCAAAGCCAACGCTTTTTGTACGAGTATAAGATAGCACCAGACTCCACACGACGCGATTCCGTAATTGTCGAAATGATGCGATTGGATGTCCTGCCAAAAGGCTCAAAGTATTATAGTCAAAATGTGTATATGCGGGATTCGATTATGGACTCTCGGATGAAGAAAAATGAGCTTGTTAAGAATGCGGATGGCGGCGATATGATTATTAGTAATGAAGGGACGCCTCATGGTGTTATAGAGCATAAAGTTTATAAAACTTATCCTGATTTTAAAATCAACTTTATTAATAAAATTTGGCCAGATTTTTATAATCAAACAGATGATCGAAAAATAACTTGGAGGATTCTTTCAGACAAGCAAAAAATCGGGAAGTGGGATTGCCAAAAAGCAGAAACTAATTTTGCTGGACGAAAGTGGATTGCTTGGTTTACAAGTTCGATTCCGATACAAGATGGTCCTTATAAATTTCGTGGATTACCAGGCTTGATTGTTAAAGTGACTAACCAAAACGAGACAATTTCTTTTGAGTTAAAAGGTGTTCAGAGTATTGTTAAACAAAATCTGGATGACGATTTTGAAAAGCAACTTAATCCTATACCTGTAACATATCAGCAATATGTGAAGCTTTATAAAAACTATCTCAAAGATCCCATTGCTGGTCTTAGAAAAGCTTATAGTGATAAGGTTTTTGAAATGTATGACGCGTCAGGAAATCTAATGCCACAAGAAAAAGTCCTTAAAGACTACGACACCCGTGCACGCGAACAATTAAAGAAAAATAATAATACTCTTGAACCAGATCTTTTAAAATAATTTTAGAACAAAAAATCCGAAGCAAAAACTTCGGATTTTATATTTATCAATAAAAATGATTAGCTCATTTTTTTAGCATCAGCAACAAATTGTGCTAATCCGCTGTCTGTTAATGGATGTTTTAACAAGTTAAGGATTGACGGAAGTGGCGATGTGATAACATCAGCTCCGATTTTTGCACAGTTAATGATGTGCATTGGGTTTCTGATAGACGCCGCTAAAATTTGAGTATCATACAAGTAGTTATCATAGATTGTTCTGATCTCTTGGATTAACTCAATTCCATCAACAGAAATATCATCTAATCTTCCTAAGAAAGGCGACACATAAGTTGCACCAGCTTTAGCAGCTAATAAAGCTTGACCAGCTGAGAATACTAATGTACAGTTGGTTTTGATACCTTTGTCTGAAAAGTATTTTAACGCTTTGATTCCGTCTTTAATCATTGGGATTTTAACAACGATTCTTTCGTGCAAAGCAGCTAACTCTTCACCTTCTTTGATCATCTCTTCGTAAGTTGTTGAAAGAACTTCTGCAGAAACGTCACCGTCAACGATGTTGCAAATGTCAACATAATGTTTGTTGATTGCTTCTTTACCAGCTATTCCTTCTTTAGCCATTAATGATGGGTTGGTTGTAACACCATCCAAAATTCCCAAATCCTGAGCTTCTTTAATCTGCTCCAAATTAGCAGTGTCGATGAAAAATTTCATTATTTTTTAGTTTTAAAATCTTAATTACAAAGATAGCTTAATTATTTGCCTCCAAACAAAAATTGGAAGCCTAGGCTTCCAATTTTTTTATTTTTTAAGTTCAGCTTCTTTAGCTTTGAACTCGTTGTACTTTGCAGTGTTTTGCGTTGCATTATAAAGACCTTTTAGTAAAGAAACCATGTCGGCATCTTTAGGATCTAGTGCATAAGCTTTTTCTGCGTAAGGAATCGCTTTTGCAAATCTTGCACGACGTAATTCCATTACTTTGTTAGCTTCGTCAATTTTCTTAGCTTTTTTAAGCGCATTGAATTCGTCAACGGTTTTTGAGTCATCACCCATTAATAAAGCAACCATGTTGTCGTAAGCATTTTTGTTGTTTGGTTCAATGCTAATTGCTTTGTTGAAAGCTTCTTCGGATTCTTTTTGCTTTGCTGGATCATTCTTATAGATAACACCTAGATTGTACCACGCGTTAGCATCATTTGGATTTTTCGCAATTTGAGATTTTAGACTATTGATGAATTGGTCAGTTTTACCAGATTTGTAATAGGCTATTCCAAGTGCGTTAGCTAATTTAGCATTGTTAGGATACTTTTTTATTCCTTTTTCAATCAAGGAAATAGCATCATCATAGCGACCTAGATCCATTAGCAAAAGAGATTGGAAATCGTAAATTTCCTCTTCTTTGCTAGGTGTTTTTTCTTCTTTAAAATCAGTATAATCGCCTGATGCTCCCATTTTTTTATACAAATCAAAAGTAGATTTATCCAAGGTATCAACTTGATTTGTTTTTTTATTTTTTGCTGTATAAATTGTTTCAGCACCAGTATATCCCATATCCAATAAACGTTGGAATACTTTAGAAGCTTCTTCTTTCTTCTCGCCTTGTGCATAAGCTATACCTGCAGAATAAAGAACAGAAGGGTTGTCAAATAAACCTGCTTTAGATAAATCATATGACTCCTCAAAAAGTTTAGCTGCTTGTGGGAAATTCTTAGCCTCGTAAGCTGTAACTCCATTTTTATATGCTGTTTGGAACATTGGAATTAACTGCGGACTAATTTTACTAGCTAATGATGGCGAATATTTTTCTTCTTTTAAAGCTAAGCCAGCTCCTAGTTTATCTGCTTGTTCTTTTCCAACAAAGTAAACTTTGTTTTTATCGTTGTCTTTACCAGTGTAAATTGTTGACTTTCCTAAGTCGCTAATTTTTGCAAGAACTTGTGCGCCTTCTGCAATTTTTCCAGCTTTTACTAGACCTAGACCTTTAGCATAATAATATTGCTCTTGTACAGATGGTTCTAATAAATAAATTTTGTCTCCGAAAATAGCTTCAGCTTTAGAAATTTCGGCAGCTGTTGTACTAGCATCACCTTGGTCTGCAGCTTTTACTGCATTAGCGATTTCTTTTTTTTGAGCGAATGACAGCGAGGCTGCAATCATTGTTAAGCTTAAAAATATTTTTTTCATTTGATTATATTAAAATTTATTCGTCGTTGTTATTGTCTTCGTTTTCTTCAGTAGTTTCCGGTGTTGGATTTTCTTCCGAAGTTGTTTCATTTACAATTGTTGTACCATCTTCGTTAGTTGCGGTTTCTCCGTTTTCAGAATTTTCAGATTCTTCTTCAACATCTTTATCCATTTCTACTTTTGCAATCGCAGCAATCTCGTCGTTACCTTTAAGGTTGATAAGTTTAACACCTTGTGTGTTTCTACCCATTACACGAAGTTCGGCAGTGTTCATTCTAATGGCAACACCAGAACGGTTGATAATCATCAATCCATCTTCGTCAGTAACTGATTGGATTGCGATTAGATCACCAGTTTTTTCTGTAATGTTAAGTGTAATAACACCTTTACCACCACGGTTTGTGATACGATAATCTTCAACAGCAGTACGTTTTCCGTAACCTTTTTCTGAAACCACTAATACGGTATCATTTTCCAAGTCATTAACAACGATCATTCCGATTACTTCGTCACCTTCTCCAAGGTCGATACCACGTACACCAATTGATGTTCTACCAACGGCACGTACTTTTTCTTCTGGGAAACGAATACATTTACCACCTTTAGAAGCGATCATGATTTCAGAACTTCCGTTCGTTAATTTTGCGCCTAAAAGCATATCGTCTTCACGAATTTCAATCGCGTTAACACCATTAGTTCTTGGTCTAGAATAGGCAGCCAATGACGTTTTTTTGATGGTTCCGTTTTTCGTAATCATCACGACATTCATTTGACTCGTGTAGTCTTCGTTTTTAAGATCTTTGGTGCGGATGTAAGCTTTAATCTTATCATCTGGTTCGATGTTGATAAGGTTTTGAACCGCTCTACCTTTCGCCGTTTTAGAACCTTCCGGAACTTCAAATACTCTTAACCAGAAACATTTTCCTTTTTCGGTAAAGAATAGTAAATACTCGTGGTTGGTTGCAGTAACGATGTATTCTAAGAAATCTTCGTCACGTGTTGTAGCACCACGATTTCCTACGCCACCTCTTGACTGAACTTTGTATTCTGAAAGAAGTGTTCTTTTAATATAACCAGCGTGCGAAATTGTTAAAACAACTTTTTCGTCTGGGATAAGGTCTTCGATTGACATTTCTCCACCAGAATAATCGATTTCTGAACGTCTTTCGTCGCCATATTTTTCCTTAACTTCAAGAAGTTCATCTTTAATAATTTGAAATCTTCTTGGTTCATTTGCTAAAATATCTTCCAAGTCATTAATTAAAGCCATGATTTGTTCGTACTCATCACGGATTTTATCCAATTCCATTCCTGTAAGACGAGCAAGTCTTAGGTCTAGAATTGCTTGAGCTTGGATTTCTGAAAGTTCGAAAGCTTCGATCAATCCTTCTTTCGCCTCGGCAGGATTCGCACTATGACGGATAATTGAAATCGCTTTATCTAAAGAATCTTGTGTTCCGATAACCTTCATGAAACCTTCCAAGATGTGCGCTCTTTCTCGCGCTTTTTTCAATTCGTATTCCGTACGTCTAACGATAACAACATGACGGTGATCTACGAAATGATGGATAATGCTCTTAAGGTTAAGTTGCTCTGGGCGACCTTTAACCAAGGCAATATTGTTAACGCTGAAAGAAGTTTGTAGTGCTGTATATTTATACAATAAGTTAAGAACTACATTCGGGATTGCGTCGTTTTTCAATTCATAAACGACACGAAGACCATTTCTGTCAGACTCGTCACGGATTTCAAAAATACCAGGGATTTTATCATCTTTAACCAACTCGGCTGTTCTAGCGATCATTTCCGCTTTGTTAACTTGATAAGGAATTTCTGTAACGATAATGGCGTTACGGTTTCCGATTTCCTCGAAGCCAACTTTTGCTCTCAAAATAATACGTCCACGTCCTGTGTGGAAAGCATCTCTAACACCATCGTAACCGTAGATGATACCACCAGTAGGGAAGTCAGGCGCGATAATATGCTTCATTAATTCATCAATCGTAATCTCACGATTGTCGATATATGCGCAAATCGCATCAATACTTTCTGACAAGTTGTGCGGCGCCATATTGGTTGCCATACCTACTGCGATACCAGACGCACCATTAACCAACAGGTTAGGGATTTTTGTTGGTAAAACTGTCGGCTCAGTTAAACTGTCATCGAAGTTATTTTGGAAATCTACTGTCTCTTTGTCAAGGTCAGCAAGGATCTCATCAGAGATTTTTTTAAGTCTTGCTTCGGTGTAACGCATTGCTGCTGGAGGGTCACCGTCCATAGAGCCGAAGTTACCTTGACCATCTACTTGCTCGTAGCGAAGACTCCAAGGTTGAGCCATACGTACCATTGCATCGTAAACCGATCTGTCACCATGTGGGTGATATTTACCCAAAACGTCCCCAACAATTCTGGCAGATTTTAAATATTTTCTATTAGAAAAAACACCCAAACCATACATCCCATAAAGCACTCTTCTGTGTACTGGCTTTAGACCATCTCTTACGTCTGGTAAAGCTCTGGAAACAATAACCGACATCGAGTAGTCGATGTAAGATGTTTTCATTTCATCAACAATGTTGATAGGAATTAACTTTTCTCCTTCTGATCTCATCTATATTCTTTAAAATTAATCGGGAAAATTCCCTTTTTTCTATTTCTTAAAATTTGATTTTAATTGTATTTTTGCTAAAATTTTCCATTAGCAAATGCATCTGCTAAAATACGAAAATTTTGCCTAATATTGCCTATCGAATTCAACTAATTATCTAATTAAAATCAAATAAATGAGTATTTTAAGTATCACTTTTCACACAACCGAGAATAGGTTGGCAGAATGGGGTCAATATTGTGAGAATGAACTATTTGCGATGGTCGAAAATCTTATGGATGTGGACAAATATATCTTATCCGAAGTAGATACCGAAATGCTAAGAGAGGGACGAAATACCAATCTCCTTTTAGTTTTTGCTGATGAGGATTTGCGACAAGGTTTTTTGTTAAGCGAACTTCCAAATATCACCGAACGTATCGAAAAGGTTTTTGGACAAGAGGTCATGATTTTCCCAACGATGTTAAATCCAAAAAGGCTCAGATTTTAAAATCTGAGCCTTTCTTTTTTGCTATATTGATTTGATTAACTTCTTCTACTCATCAAGATTCTAAGGATGTACCAGAATAATAACATGATTGAAGAGAATAATTGTAACGATGCACCAACATATTGATCTGTTGCATAGGCATCTTTTAGTTTGCTAGTTTGGTAAAGGATACTTGCAGCTGCAATTAATACCATCCCAACCGAAAACCAAAGTCCTAGATTGAAACCGAAGATTGCGCCTGCAACAATAAGTCCTAATGCTACAAATCCACCAATTACAATGATTGATCTTAAAAACGAGAAATCTGTTTTACTAAAGAAAGCATAAGCACTTAATCCAACGAATAAAGCTGCGGTCAGAACTGCTGCTTGATATACCACGTCCAATCCTGTAATATTAACTGCGATATACATTATCGGTAGGAAGATTATGGCTTCTAACAATACATAAAAACCAAGCCCCATGTATTGTGTAGAGCGGCTTTGTGCAAAAGTCCATTTGCTAGCTAGGGTAGAAGCTAACCAGAATGCACCAATGATAAATAGCCATACAAATTTTTGTGAAACCATCGATATAATGTATTGTTCTGGAACAATGTTGATAAGGATTGTTTCGACAACGATAAATGCCAAAATTGCTAAAGCAACGTGGCCATAGGTTTTTTTGTAAAACTCCGCCTTTTCTAAGTCGGTAGCTTGCGATACGAGTGTTTGCATATTGTGTTATTTTATTTTCTTTGTCGAATATAGAAAAATATATGCCGCAAACAAAAAAAAGAACCTCATTGAGATTCTTTTTTAATATAATTTATGAAATTTTTATTCTTGAGGACCTTTTGGTTCTTCTTTTTTAGTACCAAACACAAATTTAATTAATACTGGAAGTGTTGTTACAAGGACGATGATAATGATGATCCACTCTAGGTGAGATTTAAGATCGATCCCGAATTGGTCTTTGAAAACTTTATCTAAATAATGTCCAGCAAATACCAAACTGAATGACCAAAGCACCGCACCAATAATGTTATCGATTAAAAAACGTTTTTTATCCATTTTCACAATACCAGCAACAATTGGTGTGAAAGTTCTTACCACTGGTAAAAATCTTGCCATAATAACGGCTAAGCTACCGTGTGTTTCGAAAAAGTCGTGCGCTTGGTAAAGGTATTTCTTTTTGAAAAGCATTGTGTCAGGACGCTTATATAAAGATGGTCCTGTTTTAACACCAAAATAATATCCAATTTCGTTACCGATAATTGCTGCTAATGAAATACAACCTGCAAGAATTGTGGTGTCTAGCAAATCGTTGCCACTTCCTCCAAAAGTTTCTTTAATGATTTCTACAGCATAAATTCCTGATACAAAAAGCAATGAATCGCCTGGTAGAAAGAATCCAACGAATAATCCAGTTTCAGCGAAAATGATAAATAATATCAACCAAAACCCACCCATTTTGATATAAAACTCAGGGTTTAATAAATCTTTCCAACTTTCGAAGTGTTCCATATTAAATTTTGTGTCGCAAATATACTTAATTGATTAATTTTATCTATGATAAAGGGCGTTAATTTTAGTTAAAATTTATCGCTTTTAAAACTGACTTTCGTCAGTGTCAGCTTGCCCTTCTGCCATTAGGAACGATTTTAGGAAACCTGTAATGTTACCGTTCATCACACCATCAACATCAGAAGTTTCAAAACCAGAGCGTACATCTTTCACCAATTTGTATGGATGCATAACATAGTTTCGGATCTGGCTTCCCCATTCAATTTTCATTTTGTTGGCTTCGATTTCGTTTCTCGCACGCATTTTTTCTTCAAGCTCCATTTCATAAAGTCGAGACTTCAAGAGTTGCATTGCTTTTTCTTTGTTCTGAAGTTGCGAACGTGATTCTGAGTTTTCGATAATAATGCCAGTTGGAGCATGTCGAAGTCTAACAGCGGTTTCGACCTTGTTAACATTTTGCCCACCAGCACCCGAAGAACGCATGGTCTCGAAACTAATATCGGCAGGATTAATGTTAATCTCAATCGTATCATCAACCAAAGGATAAACGTAAACCGAAGCAAAACTCGTATGGCGCTTCGCATTACTGTCGAACGGCGAAATTCTCACCAAGCGATGGACACCGTTTTCACCTTTTAAATAACCAAAAGCAAATTCACCTTCAATCTCCAAAGTCACCGTTTTGACACCTGCAACATCGCCTTCTTGGAAGTTGAGCTCTTTTACTTTGTAACCTTGTTTTTCTGCCCACATAATGTACATACGCATTAGCATGCTTGCCCAGTCGCAACTCTCGGTTCCGCCCGCGCCAGCTGTTATCTGAAGAACTGCCGAAAGCTCGTCGCCTTCGTTGGAAAGCATATTTTTGAACTCAAGGTTTTCGATTTTTTCGACAAGTTTTGGAAAGTTTTCATCCAAGTCTTTTTCGCTGTCTGCATCTTCTTTTGCAAACTCCAATAGAACTTGTAAATCTTCAAATTCGGTGAAAATAGCCTCGTAATCTTCAACCCATTTTTTCTTGGAACGAAGTTGTTTTAGAAAAGCTTCAGCTTCTTTTGGATTGTTCCAAAATTCAGGCGCAGCTGTTTTTTCGTCATCGTTACTGATTTCGATTTTCTTTTTTTCGATTTGAAGATATTTGTATAAATCCTGAATTCGATTATTGATTTCTTTTATCTGGTCGTTATTAATCACGGATGTTTGCTAATTAATTTGCAAAATTAGACATTAAGAGGTATAAAAAATAATTTTAGAACAACTAATTCTCATCCTTGTCCTCTTTATTAAAACCAATACTTCTAATTGGTTCTTCTTTTTTCATATAGAATTGAAGTTCCTGCTGCAAAGTCAAAATTCGTGGATAGAATTCTTCCTCAGAATTGATGCTTACTTCTTGCAAAAACAATAGGACACTATCGAGGTATTCTTGCGTTAGTTTGCCTGCAGCTTCTTTTAACGCAGCGTCGATAATTGCTTGGTCGATCTTAAGGCTTGTAACTTCTTTTTTAAGATAAAGATTTCGTATTCGTTTTTTCAGACTTTGTGTAAAGTCAATCATCATCGTGTTAGAAAAAGCTTTCATCCTTTGCGCTGTCTCTCTCCAGAAAGGCAATTGGTCGGCTTTATTGTACTTTAAAACTTCCAAAAGCGTTGCGTCTGCGCTTAGATTTTGCATCATATAATAAAGAATCATTTCGGCGCGTTCCTGTGGATTTGGTGGAAAAATCGGAATCATCACATCAAAACGTCCTGGCGCGAGAATCTCTGGATCGATGTCGGAAATATTTTTTGCAGCTCCAATCATCAGTATTTGCTCTTTCTCAAATTTGTCAATAGTATGGAAGATGATATTTTTGGTTTCCTTTAATTCCCAAGCATAACTGTCTTGACTTTCTTTTTCTTCCATAATCAAGTCAAAATCATCCAAAAACAATAGGATTTTTTCTTGCTTCATAATCGAAATCAAAAAATCATTAAAGTCCGATTTTTCGTGTGTGAAGAAATTTGTTTTTAAATAAGATTTTCGAATCTCCTCAAATTTATAATCAATAATTTTTGCAATGCGTTTTGCCCAAAATATTTTTCCACTTCCTGGAGGTCCATAAAGTATGATTCCTGCGGCACGATGGATTCCCCAATTGTTAAGCTGATTCTCATCAGTGAAAGGTTCCAACATGTCGATAATGTAGAAATACAAATCGCTGTAACCGATAAAATCTTTTTGGAAAAGCGGTGTTTTTTTACCAAAATAATCGTAAACAAATTGATAGTTACCACCTAATTCTCGATCGATGTTAAAACTAGACACCGAGGTTTTGTAAGGGCCGTTGTCGAAGATGTTTTTATGTTCTTTTTTGATGAAGTCGTCTACTTCTTCTTCAGGTTTCGAAATGGCTTCTGCAATATCTTTGGCGTTTTTTTCTTTGTTAAGATCATCACTGTATTTTGCAAGGAATTCTTTTTGTTCTTTTACGAACTTGGAAAACTCTGGTGTTGCTTGCATTTTATCATTGATCACAGAATTGATGTTAAGATCAAAATCTTGAACAAATCTTTTCAAATTTTCGATGGGTATGTTAATGTCTTTCGCAAGACTAGAAAAATCTTTAAGCATATTCTTTCTTTTGTTCTAAATTATCAAAAATTATACAAACTTGAGTCGTAAAGTCACTTGTTCAAGAAAATTATTCCATTTACTTTTGTGATATGACTTGGAATGAGATTTTAGAACCGATAAAAGAAAGTGCGTATTTTAAAAATTTGTGGCAAAATGTTAAACAAGAATATGCTACCAATAAATGTTTTCCGCCAAAAGAGCAGATTTTTCGAGCTTTGGAGTTAACGCCTTTTGATGAGGTTAAAGTCGTGATTATTGGTCAAGATCCGTATCACAACGATAATCAAGCAAATGGACTTTGTTTTTCGGTGACAGAGGGCGTTAAAGCACCACCATCTCTTAAAAATATTTTTACTGAACTAAAAAATGATCTCAATATTGACCGTTCCAAAACCGAGTTGGACGATTGGGGAAAACAAGGAGTTCTGCTGCTCAATGCAACATTGACGGTTAAAGCCCACGAACCGAATTCTCATAAAGATTTGGGTTGGGAAAAATTTACCGATTTTATCATTCAAAAAGTTTCTGAGGAAAAGGAAAATGTTGTCTTTGTATTGTGGGGCGCATTTGCACAAAAAAAAGCAGGACTTATCAATCCTGCTAAGCATTTTATTCTTCAATCTGCGCATCCATCACCGTTTTCGGTACATCGTGGATTCTATGGAAGTAAAGTTTTTTCTAAAATCAATGACTATTTAGTTTCTAAAAACGAAACTGCCATCAATTGGTAAATTAATTATCTTCTTTAATTTCTAAACTTACAGCATCTGCAGCGTTCGCGGATTTTCCGCTATTGGATGGGTAAGGCGACACATTTTGTAAGCTGATTTTGTAACCATACACATTTTCTGATTTTTTAAGACCGCGAGATTCCATATCCATGGTTGCCAATTGGATGGTTCTTGGACGAGAAGTTGTTGACATAACTTCTAATTCTGCAACAGCAACGCCTGCCCAAACGCAAGTCATGCCCTCTGGACAACGGCTATCCTCGATAATTCCGTTATATTTAATGTTAAGATTAGTGCCAGCAATTTGTTGGTAATCGCCCATTTTTAAAGTTACTTTTTTCACACCAGAGGTTGTTGTGCTGCTAGAGCTGGTTGATGTCGAAGTCGAAGTCGAGGTTGTTGTATTGGTTTTGGTAGTTTTCTTTTGAGCATCGCAACTTAATATCGCTAAAGATAAAATTGTTGTTAAAAAAATGGGACGTATCATAGTTTAATATTTTAAAAGTTCTAGGAGCTTATTTTAATTCTAAGGCTATTTTTTTAAGTTTTAAATGTATTTAAAAAAATGCATAATAAAGCACTACCAAAAACATTGCCATTCCGACCATAAAGTTAAAGCCTGTGCCATAAAGAAAGCCTATCAGTGCACCTTTCATTGAGTTAAAAGCTTTTTTCCGATCATTAATATCGTGTAAAAGTTCACCAATTAAAACACCCAAAAGCATCCCGATTAAAAAACCAAACGGAACGGGAATCAAAAACATACCAGCAATAGTCCCAACAAAAGAACCAATGCTTCCCCAACGTGTGCCGCCATATTTCTTATTGGTTCTTGCAGGAATGACGTAATTGAGAACAGCAGAAGCAAGAGTTAAAATCGCAAAAATCCAAACATATAACATGGGCATCGGCGAATCTGTTCCGAATTTAAAAATTAAAAATCCAGCCAAGCTGATAACCAAACCGGGCAATACAGGAAGAAAAGTTCCTAGAATCCCGATGATAAGGAGTATGATGCTAACCAATGTTATTAATCCGTCTTGCATATTTTAATTTGAGATAAAAATACGGAATTTCGGGTAGGTGAAGAATAAATTGTTAATTTTGTAAGTATGAAAGACGAGCTAAGCGATTACCGAGACATTTTGATGGATATTAGTGATAGCATTAATGTCTTTTTTGCGCAATTTCTTAATGGTAATGTTGCGTGGATTTTTCAGGTTGCCAGTAAGATTTTGGTTTTAGTAGCCTTTTTTCTTTTGGTGGATTTGGGAATTCGTTTTCTTTTAAAAATTCTGAAAACATCTTTATTTAAAAAAGATAAATATCCTTTTGTAGAAGCGCTCTTCGAGTCAAAATTTAATATTTCTATTGCGCATGTTATTGCATTAGGTTTGTGCAGTTTTGCCCTCGATTCACTTTTCTATAAAGGAATGCATCCTGCGACTAAATCGGTTTTGGATGATATTGTCAAAGTAATTCAAATAGTGGTTATTGGTGGAGCTGGCTTGCGCCTTTATCGTTCGGTTGAGATTTATTACATCATTATCAAAGAAAATTACAAGCTTATTGCTTTTAAAGCGATGTCCCAAATGTTAAAGATTTTGGGTGGCCTTATTTTGTTTTTTTTATTGGTGAAAATAGTTTTCAAGGTTAATAGTAGTACTATTTTAGGAAGCCTTGGGGCGATT
Source organism: Soonwooa sp. (assembly GCF_030151385.1). Taxonomy (GTDB): domain Bacteria; phylum Bacteroidota; class Bacteroidia; order Flavobacteriales; family Weeksellaceae; genus Soonwooa. The sequence continues at coordinate 112,044 of NZ_JASLDS010000073.1, read as the reverse complement.
ACAGCAGTTTTGGTTTTGGTATTTAGGGATACTATTTTGGGTGTTGTTACTGGTATCCATGTTGCGACTTCTCGAAGTTTGAAAGTTGGTGACTGGATTGGTATTCCCAAATATAATTTGGAGGGTAATGTGATGGAGATAAGTCTTTTGACAACCAAAATTCTGAACTTTGATAAAACGATTTCGACGGTGCCAACTTATGATTTGATGACCACTGAGATTAGGAATTTTCAAGTGATGACCGAGGGTAATCTTCGACGTATAAAACGTTCCATGATTTTTAATATTAAATCTTTTCATTTTTTAGAAGAGGAGGATCTCGATCGTTTAGAAAAAGTGAATTTGATTTCTGACTATATTAGAAGAAAACGTTCGGAAATTGAAAAAGAAGAAAACGAATATCATAATCCCGAATATGATCTTAACCGTCAACAATTAACCAATATCGGCGTTTTCAGAAAATATGTTGAGACTTATCTTAAGCATAATCCAGATATTGAGCAGAACGAAATTATCCTTGTTCGACAACTCGAAAATACGACCCAAGGCCTCCCATTAGAAATTTATTGTTTCACAATCTACTCCAATCTTGCTGATTACGAACGCGTACAATCTGATATTTTTGACCATCTATTGGTCGCGACGCAGGATTTTGGTTTGGAAATTATGCAAGTGAATAAAATTTAAACAAAAACAAATAAGAAAATGACAACAAAATTAAGTGTCAATATTAATAAAATTGCAACGTTAAGAAATGCTAGAGGTGGCGATGTGCCAAGTGTAACGCAAATTGCAATCGATGCACAAAAGTTTGGCGCGCAAGGGATTACGATCCATCCACGTCCTGACGAAAGACATATCATGCGAAAAGATGTGTATGATCTAAAGCCTTTGGTGACAACAGAATTTAACATCGAAGGAAATCCTTATCCCGATTTTATTAAAATGGTTTTGGAGGTGAAACCTGAGCAAGTGACTTTGGTTCCTGATGCAGAAGATGCGATTACATCAAATGCTGGCTGGGACTGCAAAACGCATTTGGATAAATTGATGGAAATTGTTTCGACTTTTAAAAATGCGGGAATCAGAACTTCGATTTTCTTAGATCCAAATCCTGAAATGGTGGAGTGGGCTGCGAAAACGGGAACAGATCGAATCGAACTTTACACAGAAGCTTTTGCTAAAGAATATCCAAATAACAAAGAAGCAGCGATTAAAGACTATTACGAAACTGCCGTTAAAGCAACAGAATTTGGTTTAGGAATTAACGGGGGACATGATTTAAGTTTAGACAATTTAAAATACTTTTCGGACAATATTCCGAACTTGTTGGAGGTCTCCATTGGTCACGCTTTAATTTCGGAAGCTTTGTACATGGGACTAGAAAATACCATCCAAGCTTATCTGAAGCGACTGGCGAAGTGGTAGGATAAACACAAATCAATAATGAAAAAATATTTTAAAAATATCCTATCGAGTACTTTTTTGATGTTTGGCAGTTTGGCGTTTTCACAAGATAATGTAAAGGAATTTCAAATAAATTCTAAAAAAGGTTTAGCAGACGAAAATGGCGTCGAACTGATAGAGCCGAAATATAAAAATGTCGATACAAAGCAATCAGGAAATGTCTTTTTGTTTAATGACGGAAGCAATGTTGATGCCTACTACAATGCGAAAACTAAGAAGAGTCTACTTCTTAATAATCTAAGTTGGACAGTTATAAGGATGAATGACAAAGCTTATCTGAAATACTCTGATAAAGCTGATAAAAAGACTTTTTTGATTGACATTGATAATGACCAAGTCATGCCTTTGAAACAATATTATCACTCGATAAAGTCTGTGGGCGATTATCTTTTGACGATTGTTGAACCTACAAAATTGCCTGCCAAACCTGAACCGAAAATTATTGATAAAAAAACAGGTTTGCCTCAAATTCAGAAAGTTCCTGAGGATAAGTATTCCGAAGATTTTATAGTTTATAAAAATGATGGAAAGTTCGTTCCTATTTTCAAAGCTTATGCAACTAATTTTTATCCATTGTATGAGGATAAACTAAAAGTTGTAAAGGAAAATAATACAGACGCGCAGGAAGTTAAACTTGTCAATATTTCCGAACAGAATTCCGAGAACTTCGATTATTTGGCTTTGAGGGATTATCGAAAAAATAAAGACATTTTGATTTATGATTCAAAATTCAAAAAAGTTGGTGCTATCAATTATGATGGACTGGACGAATATAAAATTTCGAGTTTAGCTTCCGAACTTTTAAAAAAAGAATTGAGTGTGTCTCCTTTTTCGGGCTCTGGGATTGTTCCGCCTTCTGGTATATCGACTAAGAAAATTTTTTATCCTCACTTTGTGGTTGAGAAAGCTACTGACGGAAAAAATATCTTATATCAAGTGAAATCCGAAACTGAAAAACTAGCTTTGTTCTCAACTTCTAACACGATTGAGGTTTATGGATCTTCAAAAATTAAAATAGAGACAAAGGATAAAAAAGATGATGCAGCATTCTCAGTTGGCTTGGACAATGGGAAGATTTATTTTCCTAAAAAATATTGGGAAAAATTTGATATGAATTGACAATACTGGAAATATGACATTCTAAAGTATACAGTGAAGATTAAGCGATATTGTTATTGCTTGTGCTTTATCGTTTATTTGGAGTGTTTAATATAGTTTTAAGAAAAATCACAAATTATAAAAAATGATGAGAAAATATTTGCAATTTTTGTGTTTGCTTTTTGCAATTTCCACTTTTGCGCAAACCAAATATTTTGAATTTAGAACTAATTCTAAAATAGGATTAGTCGATTCGTCAGGAGAGGAAATTGTTCCTGCAAGTTTTCAATATTCTAATAGTTATAAGGACAATAAGGCCTTTGTTTTTAAAGATTACGACAAAGATGTTTATTTGTTTTTTAGTGCGGATACCAAAAAAAAACAAACCTATGCATCAATCTATACTAATCTTATTTACATAAAAAATAAAGCCTACTTGCTTGCGAAGAAAAAAGATAAATCTTATCTCATAAGTATTGATTATGGCTCAGAAATGCCTTTGAAAGATGAATTTTATAGCTTGCAGAATAATGGAAATTACCTTATAGGAATTTATACTCCTAGCACCGAAATTAGCAAACCAATTGTTGCCGAAAAGAAAACGACAGGTCAAGGTTCTAAAGTAAAAGCACTGCCTAGCATTGAACCTATAAAGTCTTTAGTTCAAGATAAGTTTATCATTATGAAGGATGATGGTAGCTTTACGCCTATATTTAATGCTGTTAGTGACAAATTTGTTGTCTTGTATGATCTTAACAAATCGAATGACGATGGATTGGCGAGAGATGAAAGTGTAAATTTGGATGACAGGAGTCGTAAAGCCTTTGATTATCTGCTATTGAGAGATATTACCGCAAGTAAAGCAAATTTATGGACGATATATGATTCTAAATTAAAGAAATTAAAATCTTTTGGAGAAAGTTTTAGTGAGGATGAAGCACTTGCTACTGCGGAAAAATTACTGGGAAAAACACTTTCTACATCATCATTTGCTGTGCCTCCATCAATGGGAATAGGTTCGTCAGCTAGTGCGGAAAAGATTAATTATCCAAGTCTTTTGAAAGAGACGGTGAACGGAGAAAATGTTGTCTATTTTTTAAAATCAGAAACTGAGAAGATAAAGCTTTTTAGCACTCCTTTGGAAGTTGAGTTATCGCCGAGAAGTTTTGATGTCACTGTGGAGAAAAACGATGATGATGCAGCGGTTTTTGTTGTAGATGAAAATACGAATAAAGTACTGTTCCCTAAAAAATATTGGGAAAAATATAAAATGAAATAATGGAAATATTACATTCAAAAATATACGGAGAAGATAAGGCTGGGACGCCTTTGTTGGTGTTACATGGACTTTTCGGAATGCTTGATAACTGGGGAAGTTTCGGAAAAGAATTCGGAGAAATGATGCCGACGCATTTGTTGGATCTTAGGAATCATGGCAGAAGTTTTCATTCGCCATCGATGACGCATGACGATCTTGCAAACGATATTATCAATTATATGGATGCTCACAATATTGATAAAGCGTATCTTTTGGGGCATTCTCTTGGTGGAAAAGCAGTGATGCAATGTGCGATTAATTTCCCCGAAAGAGTAGAAAAACTGATTGTTGTTGACATCTCTCCAAAGGCTTATCCGCCACATCATCAAGGTATTATTAAAGCTTTACAAACTGTTGATTTTTCTAAAGTTGAATCGCGTCACGATGTGGAAGATGTTCTTAAAGAATATATCCCAGAGACTTTTGTTATTCAGTTTTTGATGAAGAATCTTTATTGGACAGATGACAAAAAGTTGGATTGGCGTTTTAACTTACAAACTTTGGCAGATAACTATACAGAATTTGTATCTAACGCGATTAAGTTTGGTGTTTACAATGGACCGACTTTGTTTATTAAAGGTTCGAAATCCAACTATATTCTTCCACAAGACGATTTTTTAATCAAACAACAATTCCCTGATTCTAGTTTGGTAGAGATTGCAAATGCCTCGCATTGGGTACAAGCAAATAATCCAACGGATTTTGCAATTGCTGTTAAAGCTTTTTTGTTTGATAAATAGAGGTTTTAATTTAGAATTTCTATGCGTATCTTTGTCGGGATTTGATTTTTTAAAAACTACAGCTTGGAGGCATATCCGCAGGAAAAATACATTTTAGTAACTGGTGCAACGGGGATTTTGGGGCGCGTTATTGTTTTAGAACTTCTGAAACAAGGATGTAAAGTTCGTGCTACCAAACGACCAAATAGCAACCTGAAGGATGTCTTACATTCGTATAAATTCTATACAGACCAGCCAGATTTTTATTATAACCAAATCGAATGGGTAGATGCGGATTTTAACGATATTTTTTCTTTAGAAAAAGTAGTTGAAAATGTATCTGAAATTTATCATTGTGCCGCAAAAGTGAGTTTTCACCCGAAAGACCGCGATGAGATGTACAAAACCAATATCGAAGGAACAAAAAATCTACTTTATGCAGTACAAGATTCTGGTGTCGAAAAATTTTGTTTTGTAAGTTCTGTTGCTGTTTTAGATGGTTTTAATGAAGAGAAATTACAAGACGAAACCTGTGATTTTAATTCTAAATTAGATCATTCGGCTTACGCAAAGTCTAAGCATTTTTCCGAAATGGAAATTTGGCGCGCTGCTGCGGAAGGTCTCAATGTTGTTATCATCAATCCTGCAATTATTGTCGGTTCTGGTAATTGGTCGAGTAGCAGCGGCGAGATGTTCGGGCAACTTGCAAAATCGGGATTTTCGACAGATGGATCATCAGGTTATATAGATGTTCGCGATGTGGCAAAAGTTGCTGTGACTTTAATGGATTCCAATGTATTTGATCAAAGATTTGTTTTGGTTGAAGATAATGTTAAAAACGAAGTCATCGCTAATAAGGTTAGAAAAGCTGTTGACAAAGCGCCTGTAAAGCTTGTTTCGAAATCGGTGTTAAATATCGGGCGAACGCTTAATGCTTTATTTGGCTGGTTAGTCCCAAGTCTCCGAATGGCGAATAAAGTCAATATCGAAGCCATTACAACTGATTCTAAACTCAGTAATAAAAAAATAAAAAAACAATTGAATTTCGATTTTATTCCTGTTTCGGAAAGTTTTGATTTTCACTTGAAAAACTATACACAAGATCAATAATGAATATCGCAAATTTCCTTGTAAGCAATGCACAAAATTATCCTCTAAAACAGGCTATCGGTTTCAAAAGTGGAGCTGGCTGGTCGCATATTACGTGGAGAAAATTAAAGACCGTTGTTTTCAAAACGGCTAATGCGCTAAAGGAAGCTGGCATCCAAAAAGGTGACCGCGTTGCCATCTATTCGGACAATTCTGCAGAGTGGATTACAATGGATTTGGCGACTTTGGCAATTGGCGCGGTAACGGTTCCGATATATTCAACCAATACAAAAGATCAAGCCAAGTATGTAATTCAGGATTCTGGAGCAAAATTGATTTTGACGGGTAACAAGCAACATTACGACAACGCTATTGCTTTGTTGGAAGAATGTCCAAGCCTTGAAAAGATTGTCGTTACCAAAACTTATGAAAGAATTATTCATGATCAAAGTATTCATCTTCAAAAATTCATAAAACCTGCGAGCGAAGACTTGGAGATTTTGGACATGCAAGATGATGATTTGGCGACCATTATTTATACATCTGGTACAACGGGAACCCCGAAAGGCGTGATGTTGATGCACGGAAATTTTGTGAAAGCTTTTGACGCTCACTTCGAATTTTTCAAATTTAAAAACTTTGAAGATGAACATTCATTTGCTTTTTTACCGTTAACCCATGTTTTCGAAAGAAGTTGGACATTGTTAGCAATGACTGGTGGTGCAAAAGTTTCATTTTTGACAGATACCAAGGCGATTGCTGAAGAGTTGCCGATTGTACAGCCAACGATGATGTGTTCGGTTCCGAGATTTTATCAGAAAATTTATATTAAAATTCAGGAAACCATCCAAAGTTCATCACCAACAAAACAGAAAATTTTTAACTGGGCGATGGGGGTTGGTTCTCAATATCACGAATTAAAACGACAAGAAAAGTCAGTTCCATTGGGATTAGGCTTAAAATATAAAATCGCCAATACTTTAGTTTTCAAAAAAATTAAAGGACAGCTAGGAGGTAGATTGTGGTTTATGCCATGTGGTGGAGCATCAATTTCTCCCGAAATTGCACAGTTTTTTGATGCAATGGGCATCCATTTAACTGTTGGTTATGGACTAACTGAAACAACGGCGACTTTGGCACTTTATCCTTTGACCAAATATAAATTTGGGACAACTGGTAAGGCTCTTCCAGGCGTCGAATTAAAAATTGGTACGGAAGAAGAAATTCTTGCCAAAGGAAATGGCATTATGAAAGGCTATTATAACCGTCCCGAAGAAACAGCAAAAGTTTTCACCGAAGATGGATGGTTTAGAACTGGAGATTGTGGCTCAATTGACAACGAAGGAAATTTGACTATTACCGATCGAATCAAGGATTTGATGAAAACCTCGAATGGTAAATATGTTTCGCCTCAAGCAACGGAAAACCTTTTGACCAATGATGCTTTCGTACAACAAGCGGTTCTTATCGCTGAAGGACGTTCTTATGTAACGGCTTTAATTGTTCCGAATTTTGAAGCTTTGGAAGAAAAAGCAAAACAAGAAAACATCAGTTACCAATCTCATGAAGATTTGATTAACAATCCAAAAGTTGTTGATTTTTACAATCAAAAAATCAATGAACTTCAAAAAGATTTGGCATCTTACGAAAAGATAAAAAAAATCACGTTGTTGCCAAGAGATTTCCAAATGGACTTAGGCGAAATGACACCAACCTTAAAAGTTCGCCGCAAAGTTGTTTTAGAAAAATATGCTGACCTTATTGAAAAAATGTACCAAGGTCACTAAAAAAAATATGCAGTCATCCCGAAGGGATGAATGTACATAGCCTAGGATGTAATCCTAGGAAAAAGAGAACGCATTCCTAGAAAACCCCGAAGGGATAAATGTACATAACCTAGCACGCAGTCCTAGGAATTAAAAATAATATGCAATCATCCCGAAGGGATGAATTTTAATAGCCTAGGATGTAATCCTAGGAAAAAGTCGGACGCAGTCCTAGCAATAAAGAAAACATGGAGAATCAATTTATAAGAAATAAAGACTTTAATATTAGCAATCAGACTGTAACAGAATCTTGTCCGTCGAATATTGCGATTATTAAATATTGGGGAAAATACGAAAATCAGATTCCAGCGAATCCGAGTATCAGTTATACACTTAACAACTGTAAAACCAATACAACGATGGAATTTTTAGCAAACGAAGAATTTTCGGTTCAGACTTTTTTGGCTGGAAAAGAAGAAAAAAAGTTCGCTGATAAAATTGAAAAATATTTTAAGAATATCGGAAAATATTTGCCTTGGATTTTGAAAGGAAAGTTCATCATTAAAACTGAAAATACTTTTCCACATAGTTCTGGAATTGCAAGTTCGGCATCGGGTTTTGGAGCGATTGCTAAATGTTTGATGGCTTTGGACGAAAAATTTTCTTCAAATAAGCAACAACCGACAACCGACAACCAAAAAGCCAGTTTCTTAGCGCGATTAGGAAGTGGAAGTGCATGTCGAAGTCTTTACAATGGATTGATTGTTTGGGGAAAAACAAAAGAGGTTTCAGAAAGCTCTGACTTGTTTGCTGTTCCATATCCAAATGATGAGATTCATCCAATTTTTAAGCGATTTAATGATTGGGTGTTGTTGATTCATGAAGGAGAAAAAAGTGTTTCTTCGACGGTTGGACATGGATTGATGAATACCAATCCTTATGCGGAACGTCGTTTTCAAGAAGCTCATGAAAACTTTGAAAAGCTAAAAGATATTTTGGAGAGTGGAGATTTGGATGGTTTTATCAAATTAACTGAGCATGAAGCACTAACCTTACATGCAATGATGATGATGAGTGATCCAGCTTTTATTTTGATGAAAACTGGAACTTTGGAAGTGATTAATAAGATTTGGGAGTTCCGAAGAATTACAAGTTTACCATTGTTCTTTACGTTAGATGCTGGTGCAAACGTTCATCTTTTATTCCCGAATCATCTTGAACAAGATAAAATTGAAAACTTTATAAATCAAGAATTGTTACCATTTACACAAAAAGGAGGTGTTGTGAAAGATGTGATGAGGTTTTAAGTTTTAAATCATTAAAAATTTATGAAGTTGAGTGGAAAAAATTTACTCAACTTTTTTATTTAATGTTGATTAAAGAAATAAGAAAAATCAAATCATTCATTTTTGCGAACTTTTATCCTTTTGTGATTTAACCAAAACAAAGTTTCTGATTTTAAACGAAGTGAAAGATCAATTTTGAATAATATAATTCTAATTTTAAATCAAAAAAAATGAAAATCCACCATATTGCAATCATTTGCTCCGAATATGAAGTTTCGAAAAAGTTTTATACGGAAGTTTTAGACTTAAATATTATTCGTGAAGTTTATCGTGAAGAACGACAATCTTACAAATTAGATTTGGCGATTGATGACCATTATGTCATAGAGCTTTTCTCTTTTCCAAACCCTCCTAAAAGACCTTCACAACCTGAAGCTTGTGGATTGCGACATCTAGCTTTTTCGGTCGATGATGTAGAATTGAAAAGACAGGAGTTTATTTCAAAAGAATTAATCTGTGAAGAAATCAGAATTGATGAATTTACCGATAAAAAATTCTTTTTTACTCAAGATCCAGATGGATTGCCTTTGGAGTTTTACGAAGCTTAATTAATGTGCATAGCCACTAAAGAAACTCACAAACATAATTCCTAACACAATCAAAGAAATTACCACGTAGATATAATCTTTCTCCTTAAGGTAGCCGATTAGCGCAAAAATAATTCGCATAAGTGGTGTGATAATCAAAAGCAAAATCCCAAGCTGAATGATGCCCATTCCTTCAAGGTTTTTAAGAGAAATCCAAAAATGCTCCCAAACATTTTCACTTGGAATACTTAGTTGATCATAAGTTTTTGGCATTTTAAAACCCTCCAAAAAAAGTTTAATAAAACCAATAAGAGAAGTTGCAACGGATAAGATAACGCCCAAACGAAGAAGATTTCCGACAGAGCGATTGAGGTCGAGGTCTGTAAATTCTTTTCTCATTAGATGTTATTTAAAATTGTTTGTAATTCCGTTATACATCATATATACTGACAAAATTGTGATAACGATGGCGAAGAAAGTTTTCAGTTTTTTAGTTTTCGAAACCATTAAAGTTTTAGCTCCGATTAAACTTCCTACAACCACGCCAATCAATACTGGTGCAACAATTACAGGAATAATTTCGCCACGTTGGAAATAAATCAGCGCACCAGCAACTGCCGTTACACCAATCATAAAATTACTAGTTGTTGTTGATACCTTGAAGGGCAACTTCATCATATTGTCCATTGCCAATACTTTCAGAGCACCAGATCCAATACCTAATAATCCTGACATCATCCCAGCAAAAGCCATCATCAAAAATCCTGGAATGGTATTTCTTGCGGAATAGCTTTTAATAACACCTTTATCTGGAAAAGTACCGTAAAGCTTTAGTTTATCTTCGAGACTTCCTTTGATCAGCGGTTCTTGATGATCAGGTTTTCCTTTTAGGTTTAATATTACGGTCAAAAGTAAAATACTTGCAAAGATAATCCCAATGGTATTTGGGTTTAGCATTCCTGAAACCAACGCACCCAAAATGGCGCCTGCAGTTGTGGCAATTTCTAAAAACATCCCAATCCGCATATTGGTAAAACCCTCTTTTACAAAGGCTACAGCTGAACCAGAAGAAGTCCCGATTACCGAAATTAAGGATGCGCCAATAGCATAATGCATTGGTACGCCGAAGCCTAATGTAAGAAGTGGAATAATGATGACGCCGCCGCCTAATCCTGTCAATGAACCCAAAAGTCCAGCGGCAACTGCGCCTAAGAATAATATGATGATTTCCGTCATATCGCAAATATAATCGTATTGTGTCGCTTTTGCAAAAGAATTACTTATGTTTTTTTAGAAAATCTTGTAATTTTTATGCTTGGATTGAAGATCGTTTAGAAATTAATCTTCTCGCAAAGTGTTGTCGTGGGAATCTTGTATTTTTAGCTTCAAATACTGAGAAGGTGTCATGTCAGCGTATTTTCGAAAATCTTTGATAAAGTGCGATTGATCGGCATATTCCAAAAAGTTAGAAAGACTCGTCAAACTTTCTTCGTTTTTTATTAAAGATAAGGCTTTTTCGAATCTTTGGATGGATTGAAATTTATTAGGACTGACTCCAATTTGAGATTTAAAAATACGTTCTAATTGGCGTCTCGATAAGTTAATTTCTTTTGATACTTCATCGAGATTGGTATTATGTCGCAAAACTTTTTGACCAACTAGATGCTTAAGCGCAGGATGAAAAAGCTTTTTCTTGGATTGTATTTTTGTATAAGCAAAATGAAAAATGCATTCCACACGTTCGTCAGTCGTTTTACAACGAAGGATACAATCTGTAAGTTCTTTTGCCTTAAGATGATTAATATCGATTTGCATATCAATCAATTCTTTTGGAGCAATGTCAAAGATATCTTGTAAAGCATGTGGATAAAAACAAACGCCAATGATGTCGGACTTTGGGGCGATTACCGCAGTAGATTTTTGAGTGTCAATACCTTTCAGATGACAGATAGGTAAAGCTTTTCCAGTTTCTGTTCGAAGCTCCGAATCCTCTTTTGGATTATAGAAATACATTCGGGGATTGGTTTCTGCGAATTTGCTAATTCGGATTTCGGAAGGAATCGGATAAACAGATAAATCATCCGACCAAATGTATTGGATGTGATTTTGAAGACTTGTCGGAGGTTGAAACAATCGGATAGGCATTTCTACTTCATTTTCGTTTTACAAATATCGTTAAATATTGTATAAAATGTCGTTTTAATACAATTTTAGAATCTCTAGATTAATTTAATTTTGAACCGAAATACAAATGATGAAAAATAATAAAGTGATATAAGGTTCGCCTTGTGTCACTTTTTTCTTTTAAAACGGAAAGAATAGCTTTTTCGTTCTTTTATTGCTATTTTTGTGAATCAGTGAAAATCAAAAAAAAATCAGATTACTAAATTCTAATTTATTTAAAAATGAGCGAAACACACATCTGTCCAAAATGTCAATCAGAATATACTTATGAAAATGGAAACTTAATGACTTGTTCACAATGTTTTCATGAATGGGATCCCGCAGAAATTGACTTAGGTTCTCAAATTTTGGACTCAAATGGAAATATTCTTCAAGATGGTGATTCTGTGGTTGTCGTTAAAGATCTTCCTGTTAAAGGTGCACCAAAGCCTGTTAAAGCTGGTACCAAAGTTAAAAATATCCGTCTAAGACCAGATAGCGATCATAACATCGATTGCAAAATTGATGGTTTTGGCGCAATGGCTCTGAAATCTGAGTTCGTGAAAAAAGCTTAAAATTCAATCTAAATCTAATTTAAAAGTAAAAGAAAAATGAAAATCGGAATTTTAGGCGGTGGACAACTTGGTCGAATGTTTATTCAAAATGCATTAAAGTATGATGATGCTTTTTATACGCTAGATCCTGCATCTGATGCGCCTTGTCATAATATTTCTTATTTCACAAAAGGAAATTTCAACGATTACGAAACGGTTTTAGATTTTGGAAAAGATAAAGATGTTGTAACGATTGAGATAGAACATGTTAATGCTGATGCTTTGGCAGAATTAGAAAATCAAGGTATAAAGGTAGTTCCAAATTCTAAAATTGTCAAAACGATTCAACAGAAAATTCTTCAAAAGAAGTTTTATAAAGAACATAATATTCCTAGTCCTGATTTTGAAATTATGGATGGCAGTTCCGACGAAATAAAAATGGAGTTTCCCTTTGTGCAGAAACTTAATACCGGCGGTTATGACGGTAAAGGTGTACAGGTTATCAGAGATTCGGAGGACTTGAAGAAACTTTGGGTTGAAGATTCTGTTTTGGAAAAATTGGTTGATATCGATAAAGAGCTTTCTGTCATTGTTGCTAAAAATGAGCGAGGTGAAACCAAAACTTTTCCTGTGACCGAAATGGTGGCAGATCCTAAGCTAAACCTTTTGGATTTTAATATTTGCCCGACCAATATTAGCGAGGACGTATCTCTGCAAATTAAAGTTATTACAGATAAATTTTTAGAAGTTGTTGACTCTGCTGGACTTTTTGCGATCGAATTATTTTTAGATAAAAATGGAAAGGTTTGGGTTAATGAAACTGCACCGAGATTGCATAATTCGGGACATCAAAGTCAAGAAGGGAATGCAAATTCTCAGTTTGAACAAATGTATCGCGTGGTTACCAATTCGCCATTGGCAGACACAGAAGCTTTTACTTTTAGTGGTATGTTAAACTTAGTTGGTGTTGACGGATTTTCAGGAAAGGTAGTCTACGAAGGACTTGACGAAGTGATGAAGATGCCAAAAACTTATGTTCATCTTTATGGAAAAACCGAAACAAAACCAGGTCGAAAAATGGGACATATTAATGTCCTTGCAGATTCTCGTGAAGAATTATTAACAAAATTGATTGATATCAAATCTAAAGTAATTGTAAAAGCATAAATTATGAAATTCGGCTTATCTATTTTTTGCGTTTTCTTTTTTGCAAGTTTTGGTTTTGCACAACTTTTCTCAATAGATGATTTGTCTAAACTGAATGCAATGACCGAAACTGATTTTCAAAATGAAATGAAAAAGTATCAATTTTCTGGTTTTGATACTGTTGAATCCGATGCTAGCCGAATACTGATTTATAGCAATGATTATGAGCATTTTGCCATTGCAAAAGCGATTTCAAAAACCAAGAAATCTGCATCGAAAGTGATTTATAGTTTTGGTAATAAAGTCTTTTATGATAAATATTTAAGCTTAGTTTCAGACTTAAAATATCAGCCAATTGTCCAAGAACAATTTGATGGCGAAACAATTATGCATTTCAGAAAAGGAAATCAACTGCTTGATTTAATAACAACTCAAGATCCAGAAACCAATTCTAATATGTATAAAATTGAAGTTTCACAAGAATAAAATAAAGCCTGAACAAATTTTAATGTTCAGGCTTTTCTTTATTCGGTAACCAAATTCTTTCTTTGCTTCTTAAAGTTTAAATTTAATTTTAATTAAATTCTATTCTTGAATAAAATTTCCCAATTCAAAATTTTATCTTAGCTTTGCAGACGTCAGATGATAGGATGTCGAAGTTATGAATCAACCAATACAAAGAAAAAGTCTTGCAACAGAAGTTGCCGATTTATTGAAACACCGCATTAGAAGTGGTGCTTTTGCGGTTGATGCTAAATTACCTCCAGAGCCTGAGTTGATGAAGGAGTTTGGGGTTGGTCGATCAACGGTGCGTGAAGCGATTAAGCTTCTTAGTAATGCTGGATTTGTTGTGGTAAAGCACGGTCTGGGGACTTTTGTTGTCAGTCGTCATGGTACAGATGCTTTGCAAGAAGAAATTAAAAATGCCGATTTTGCGGAAATTTTTGAGGTTAGACGTATTTTAGAACTTCAAATTATTGAGAAATCGGTAGCAAATAGAAGTGGCGAAGATGTTGCGCTATTGCATAAAAACCTTGACGATCGTAAAAAATATGCTTCAGAAGATAATTTGTTGGATTGTATAGAAGCGGATATTAATTTCCATATCAACATTGCCAATGCTTGTGGAAATCGAATTTTGGCGTCGCTTTATAAAACGTTGTCACAGCATCTTGTGGAGTTTTTTAACGTTGTTCATAAGGATACAAAACCTTTTTTGGACTCGCAAGAAGCACATGAATTACTTTTAGAAGGTATCGAAGAGCAAAACATAGACAAAGCTCAGAAAGCAGCTCAAGTAATTTTAGGAAGAATTTAAATGCTAAAAAAATTTAAAACAAGACATCAGATGATGTGATGTCGAAAAATAATTATGAATAATACAAAAAACTCAACTTTAAGCGCAAACCAAACGGTATTTCCGATTTTGTTTGCAATCAGCTTTTCACACATGCTGAATGACTTGATGCAATCGGTGATTCCTGCGGTTTATCCAATTTTAAAAGAGAATTATGCTTTAAGTTTTACACAAATTGGGATTATCACGTTGGTTTTCCAATTGACGGCTTCTATTTTGCAACCTTTTGTAGGTCTATACACCGATAAACATCCTAATCCAAAATCCTTGGCATTCGGAATGATGTTCTCGTTCTGTGGTTTGCTTTGTATTGCCTTTGCATCCAACTTTTATTACATTTTGGCTTCCGTAAGTTTAATCGGAATGGGATCGTCAATTTTTCATCCTGAAGCTTCACGTGTAGCGCATTTGGCATCAGGCGGAAAGAAAGGTTTGGCACAATCTATCTTCCAAGTTGGTGGAAACTTCGGAGGTGCTATCGGACCTTTATTGGCAGCACTAATTATTCTTCCGTTTGGACAGAAATTTATTGGCTGGTTCGGGGTTTTAGCGATTTTGGGAATAATTGTTCTTACTTTTGTAGGGAAGTGGTACGGTGAAAATTTAACAAAGAAAAGCAATTCAAAATCATCTAATCAAGTTGTTGCTCAAAGTCCAGTTTCTAAAAATAGAGTGGTTATTTCCATCATAATTTTGCTTGTTTTGGTATTTTCAAAATACTTCTACATGGCTTCTATGACCAGTTATTTTACATTTTATTTAATTGATAAATTTAACGTAAGCGTTCAACAATCGCAGTTGTATCTCTTTGCATTTTTGGCTTCAGTTGCGGCAGGAACCATTTTAGGTGGTCCACTCGGCGATCGTTACGGACGAAAAGTAATTATTTGGGTTTCTATTTTAGGAGCAGCGCCGTTTACGCTGTTGTTACCACACGTTGGTTTGACGATGACGATTATTTTAGCCGTAATTATCGGACTTATTATTTCTTCGGCATTCTCCGCGATTTTGGTTTATGCAACCGAACTTATTCCTGGTAAAGTTGGCTTGGTTGCTGGTCTTTTCTTTGGTTTGGCATTTGGAATGGGCGGAATTGGCTCTGCCGTTTTGGGTTGGCTTGCTGATAAAACAAGTATCGAATATGTATTTCAAATCTGTGCCTACTTGCCGTTGATTGGTATTATTACGGGATTTCTTCCAAACATTGAAGGAACTAAGAAAAAGAAATAGTTGAAGCATTGAATATAAGATAAAAAGCATCATTCCAGAAATGATGCTTTTGTTTTTCACCGATAATTTTTTATTAAATCACCCAGTTTTTTCAAATCTTGTTCAACCTTATCCGTCCATTCCATGGCATAATTGAGGCGCATGCAGTTTTGATATTGCTGATGTTGAGAAAACATTCGCCCAGGCGCAAACGTAATATTCTGTCGAAACGCAACTTCGTACAAATTTTCTGTACAAATCTTTTTATCAAGCTCCAACCAAAGCATAAAACCGCCTTTAGGTTGAGAAATTTTGATGTTATCAGGGAAATACATTTCCACAGCTCGTCGGAATTGTAAAAAATTGGAATACAATTTACTTCTAAAACTTCGCAAATGATGGTCGTAACGTCCGAATTCTAAAAAGTCGGCGATGACTTCCGACATTAATGACGGAGAACAAACGGTTTGTGAAATCTTCTGACTGATAATTTGATTTTTAAACTTTCCAGGAGCCAGCCAACCAACGCGATAACCAGGCGCCAAAGTTTTTGAAACCGACGCACTCCAAAGTACCAAGCCCTCCTCATCATAAAATTTGCAAGGTTTTGGACGTCCCGAACCAAAATACAAATTCCCGTGAATATCGTCTTCTATTAGTGGAATATGATAGTGAGCGAGCATTTTTACCAATTCTTTTTTATGTTCATCTGGCATCAAATAGCCCAGTGGATTGTGAAAATTCGTTACAAACAAACAAGCTGAAATTTTTGGCAAAACCTTTTTCAAAGCATCTAAATCGACGCCCAAAATTGGGTCTGTCGGAATTTCAATGGCACGTAAACCCAATAAATTTAAAGCTTGTAAGAAACCAAAATAAGCAGGCGTTTCAATAGCAACAGCATCGCCAGGTTTGGTTACTGCTAGCAAACTCAAATAGATGGCATTCATCGCACCAGAAGTGATCACAAGGTCATCGTCCGTGATTTTTCCCTCCAAAACCATCGCCCATTTTGCAATACCTTTGCGCAGACGTTCGTTTCCTTGCACAGGTTCGTACGAAGTCCCTGCATCACTGCGTTTTCGAACAACATTCGCTAAAGTTTTGTTCAATTTTGCAACAGGCAAAAGATTCGCGCCAGGAATACTCAACCCAAATTGTGTAACATTCGGATTGCTAATAGTTTTCATGATTTTTTCGGCTAAATCTTCGGCTTCCTCAATATTGACTTCTGCATCCACCTTTGAAACCGTTGGCAAAGACAATTTTGGCTGTGTTAAAGGACCAACAAAGAATCCAGACCTTGGTTTTGCTCTAATAAGCGAACGACTTTCCAATTCCAAATAGGCAGATTTTGCAGTATTCAGGCTTACATTATAGAGTTTTTGGGCGCTTCTTACGGACGGCAATTTGTCGCCGACTTTCAAAACGCCTTTTTCAATTTGGTCCTGAATCGCTTTTGCAATATTCAAATACAGAATGCTGTCGTTTGCCATAAATTTATTTTAAGAATTCATCCAAAAAATAAAACTTTCGATGCTTGCTCCCAATTGTTCAGGGTTTTTAAAATTTCCGGTTTGCTTTTCTTCAATATAATTATTGAGAATGCTTGATATTTCCGATTGTTCGTCGGTCGAAATTTTCGCTAAATCAAAAATTTTATACTTTATTTTTTGTTCCTCATTCAGCACCAAACTTGCAAAACCAAGCACTTTTTTATCTTTACTAAACTGAACAATAGGAAGTCCGAAATTTCGGTCCACTTTATTCAAATTATTCAGCTCCAAATAGCTCTTTACCAAGTAAGCGATATTGTCGATATAGACTTGCGAATAACTTATCTGTTGGTTTTTTATCGTTGCATTTTCCATAATTTCATCTTTTATTAAGTCAAAATTAGGCGATGCTAAATAATGGATACAGATACAAAAATAATAAAAACTATGGTTACAGATTAATTTTAAATTAAAATTTAAAATTCAATAATCATAGCAATATTGGTGCGTTCATAAGGTGAAGCTATCCAGTCTACTTTTTTGAAGCCAAGTCTGTCGTAGAGCCTCATTGCAGAATCCAGTTTGGTATTGCTTACCAGAAAAATGTTGTCAGCAGATTTATTTTTAGCCCAATCAATTGCTGCTTTCCCGAGTAGAAAACCTGCGCCTTTTCCTTGTGCGAGCGGACTAACAGCCATTTTCGCCATTTCGTAATCAAGTCCTTTTTGGTCGGATTTCATAACAGCACAAACGCCGATAACTTTATTTAATTCAGAATCAAAAGCTATGAAAATTTCACCTCCTTTATCAATAATATATTCTTGAGGTTGCTCTAACACAGTGTAATCGGAAGTTTCCATTTCAAAAAAAGTAGAAATCCATTCGACATTTAGGTCTTTAAAAGCTTCTGCAAATTGAGGTTGAAAAGTTAGAATTTGGATGGTATTTTCAGTTGTCATTTTATTTAATTTTAAACAAATCTAAGGTTTAAAATAAGTAGGGTACAGATACAGAAAAGTGTAATTTCAATGGTTACAGATTTTAATTGAATTTCTAATTGATGCAGTTAATGATGATTTTAATGTTTTTTTATACTCTATTGGAGCGTACTATTAATAGAAATATTGACATCAATACAATTTTGCAAACCCATTTTCTAAACATTCAAAACCTGCAATATGTCATTTTTCGCAGATTTGTTTTGGTGGTGGACTAATTATTCTTAATTTTGTTATTTATAATTATTATAAATAAAATTAACAACGAATTTTTAATTTTAGCCTATGAAAAAGATGTTCTTTGCCGCTGTATTTTTAGTGGCTGCCGTATTTGGAAAAGCTCAAAAAAATACTTTATTGGATGGTGGTTTTTGGAAAAACAATCCTGATTTAGAAACTGTAAAAGCTGAAATCGCTAAAGGAAACAGCCCATCACAACAAAACGGAGGCTTCTTTGACCCTGTTGTAATGGCGATTAATAATAAGGTTTCTACGCCGGTTATTCAATTTATGGTGGAGCAATCTGGTAATTCTGTGGATAAAAAAACGCACCATTCCAGAACTTATTTGCAGTGGGCGGCGGCTTCTGGAAATTTAGAATTGGTGAATTACCTTTTGTCTAAAGGCTCGGATGTTCATTATAAAGATAGTCACGGTTTGTCGGTTATCGAATACGCTGCCGAAGGTGGAAATCAAAACACGGCTGTTTTTGATGCTTTAATAAAAGCTGGTGCAGACCCAAAAGCTAAGGATGAAGAAGGAACTTCTTTAATTATGATGAGCATTGCCAACGATACCGATCTTAAATTAGCAAATTATTTCGTGGCTAAAGGTTTATCGCTTCAAGATAAAGATGCTGCGGGGAGAACGGTTGCGGATTATGCGATGAAATTGGGAAATTTTCAAATTTTAGACCAACTAATTGCAAAAGGTGTAAAGCCAACCAACCAAGCTTTGTTCTTTGCAACGCAAGGTTCACGTATGAAAAGTAATGGATTGGACGTTTTCCAAACTTTGGTAGAGAAATATAAATTGAATCCAAAGACTTTAAATCCGAGTGGTGCAACGATTTTAAATTCGTTAGCGAGAAGACCAAATCTTGAAATTATTCAATATTTTTTAAATAAAGGTGTTGATGCAAGCATTGCCGACAAAGAAGGAAATACTGCATTAATGGTTGCTGCGCAAGGAAAAGATGCAAAAGTTATCGAAGCACTTTTGGCAAAATCTAAAAATGTAAATGCTGCCAATGCAAAAGGCGAAACCGCACTTATGAAAGCGATGGAAAATGGTTCTGCGGATGTTGCTGAGTTGTTAATTAAAAACGGTGCAAACGCAAAAGCTGTCGATAAAGCTGGAAATTCTTTGGCGTATTATTGGTTCAGTTCTTATAAAGCGAATCCAGAAGCGATTGCAGATTTTAATGCAAAACAAACTTTGGTGCAATCTGCAGGTATCGATTTTAAAGCAACTCCTAAAAATGGAAACTCTTTATTATTGTTGGCTGTTGATAAAGGTGACATCGATTTGGTGAAAAAAGCAGCAGAGTTGGGCGTTAATATTAATGCACAAGATGCCGATGGAAACTCAGCTTTGCACAAAGCAGCTTTGGTTTCTAAGGATGATAAAATGCTAAAAACTTTGGTGGATTTGGGTGTTAAAAAAGATTTAAAAACTGAATTCGATGAAACAGCTTACGACCTTGCTAAAAACAATGAATTTTTAACTAAAAACAAAGTATCAATCGACTTTTTGAAATAATATTAAAATGAAAAATAATTTTAAATTAATCATATTCAGCATTTTTGCGATGCTATTTTCTAATAGCATTTTTGCGCAAACTTCAAAATACAAAACCATGATTCAAATGGATGCCTATTCTGGAAAAAACGCGTATGTTGTGATTTCGTTAATCAATCCAAAAGGGCAGTACGAGCAGACTTTGGGCGTTTTGGGCGATGATAACGAATGGTATAATACATTGAAAGAGTGGGATAAATTTCAGAAAGTTAAAAAACAAAAACTGAACGGCATTACAGGCGCTTCGGTTGGAGGTGGCGCAAGAGCAACGCGCGTTATCGAATTTGATTCTTCGAAATTGGACAAAGGTTACAAAATCCGTTTTGAATCTGCTGTGGAAACGCAGAAATATTATAGTAAGGATGCCGAAGTACCGCTATCTTCGGACGTTTTGGACAGTAAAACTGCAGTTGCAGGAACAGGATATATCAAAGCAATCCGATTTTTAAAAGTTCAGTAAAAAATGACGTTATCCATTTGGCGGTATTCGCATTTGGCATTGGCAATTATTTCGTCGGCATTTCTCTTGATTTTATCGGTTACGGGCGTTATTTTGGCGTACGATGCCATTCAGGAAAAATCGCCCGCTTATCGAGTTGAGAATTTTCAGGAACTCAATCTGGGAAAAGTTTTGCCGACGCTTCGCAATTCGTATTCCGAAGTTATTGAAGTCAAAATAGACCACAACGATTTCGTGACCATCGATGCGATGGACGACAACGGAAATCCAATAAAAGGCTATATCAACCCAAATTCTGGAAAGAAAATTGGCGATATAAAACCCAAAAGCGACTTCATTAATTGGACGACCGCTTTGCACCGTTCGCTGTTTTTGAAAGAAACGGGAAGAACGATTGTTGGCGTGGTTTCGTTTATTTTGTTCTTGATTTCGATAAGTGGTTTTGTCCTAATTTTAAAACGTCAGCAAGGGATAAAACATTTTTTTACAAAGATTAAAAAAGATTTTTTCTCACAATATTTTCATGTCGTTTCGGGGAGATTGTTGTTGATTCCGATTTTAGTGATTGCCTTAACGGGAACCATTATTTTCATGGTTCGATTGGATTTTTTTAAAGGTGAAAATCAAGAGATAAAACATACTGTAAAAGCTGGTGAAGCCAAGGATTTAAAAGATATTCCTTTCTTTAAAAATACAGCTTTGGCGGATGTTGAGCGCATCGAATTTCCGTTTGTCCCTGATGATGAAGCCGAACCTTTTATCGTTCATTTAAAAGATAAAACCGTTTCGGTGAATCAAGTCACCGGCGAGATTATTTCTGAGACCAAATATCCGTATTCTGCGGTTTTAGAAAAGATAAATCTCGATTTACATACAGGGAAAACAAGCCGTGTTTGGGCATTTATTTTAGGTTTAGCCTCATTAAATATTGTATTTTTTATTTACACTGGTTTTGTGATTATGTTTCGCAGAACTCGAACTAAAATTAAAAATCAATACAAAAGCAAAGACGCCGAAATCATTTTGTTGGTCGGTTCTGAGAATGGTACAACTTTAACTTTTGCAGATAATATTCATAAACAATTGTTGGGGCAAGGGAAGAAATCTTTTTTGGCTCAAATGAATCAATATGAAACTTATCCAAATGCGCAACAGTTGGTGATTTTTACGTCGACGTACGGACTTGGTGAAGCGCCAACGAATGCCAATCGTTTTGAAAGTTTGGTTAAAAAGACGCCTCAAAATCATCCGATTTCGTTTTCGGTGGTTGGTTTTGGTTCAAAATCTTATGCCGATTATTGTGAATATGCAGTTTCGGTGAATCAACTTTTGAATGAACAATCTTGGGCAACCGAATTGGTGAATTTATGTACGGTAAACGATAGGTCAACGCAAGAATTTGTGCATTGGGCGCAACTTTGGAGCGAAAATAGTCTTCTGGCTTTGGCAACTGCACCAACAGTTTATGAAGCAAAAATTCCGAATGTTAAGGAATTTGAAGTGATGGAAAAATCGACTCCAACAGAAGAAAATTCTACTTTTAAAATTGTTTTAAAACCAACTAAAAAGCAAAGTTTTGAATCAGGAGATTTGCTTGCCATTTATCCTGAAAACAATAATAAAGAGCGTTTTTATTCGGTTGGAAAAGTGGGACAAAATATTCAATTGATTGTTAAATTATTTCCAAATGGTTTAGGTTCCGAATACTTGAATCAATTAAAAATCGGTTCCAAAATCAACGGTCGAATCATGGAAAATGCAAAATTCCATTTGCTAAAAGAGGTTCAAACGATTGCAATGATTGCAAATGGAACTGGAATCGCACCATTTTTAGGAATGATTGACGAAAATTCGAGCAAGAAAAATATTAGACTGTATTCTGGTTTTAGGTTTGATAATTCACAAGCCAAAGAATATCAAAAATTTGCAGAAGAACAGCGATCTAAAGGACAATTAGACCAATTGCAATTGGCTTTTTCTCGTGAAGAAAACAAGCAATATGTGATGGATTTAATTAAAAATGATGAAGCTTATTTCGCTGATTTACTGAAAAATAAAGGAATCATTATGATTTGTGGTGCCTTAAAAATGCAACGCGATGTTGAAAAAGTTTTAGAAGAAATCACTTTAAAATACCACCAGCAACCCCTAAGTTTTTACGAAAACCAAATTCTAACGGATTGCTATTAGGTCGATTTTGATTAAGCCTTGTCAAGGTTCAAAACCTTGACAAGGCTTTTTAATATTATATTTTCGAATAAATCTTTGTTTTTCTTTGCGTTAAAAAAAATCCCAATTAACATCATTTACAAAAGCTTTTGCTTGAGTTCTGATTTTCCTAAATGATACTTTAAATTTGCAGCATGCAAAATTCTACTCAGAAAGAACTTTCACGATTTCAGATTTTAATAATGTCAATAACGGCGGGCGTTAGCGTTGCCAATTTGTATTATGTACAACCCATTTTGGACGAAGTCGCGCATTCTTTACAAAAATCCGAAAACGAAGTTGGCTTGCTTCCCGCTTTGGCGCAGGCTGGCTATGGTTTAGGCTTGTTTTTTATCACACCTTATGGCGATAAATTCGACCGCAAAAAGTTAATTCTTATCATGCTTTTTGTTTTGGTTTTGGCACTTTTCGGAATGGCTTTTATCAATAATCTTTATGGAATTTTCGCGATGAGTTTAATTATTGGCGCGATGGGAGCGGCGGCGCAAGTCATAATGCCGATGGCGGCAACTTTAGCGACAAAGGACAAAGGAAAAATCGTAGGAACTGTTTTTACAGGCTTACTTTCAGGGATTTTGTTGGCACGTGTTCTCAGTGGTTATAGCGCGAGATTGTGGGGTTGGCATTCCATTTATATTATTTCGGCTTGCGTGGTTTTGGTGATGATGGTGCTCGTTTATTTTACGTTGCCAAACGTCGGAACACAGTTTTCGGGAAGTTACGGACAGCTTTTAAAAAGTACTATTTTTCAGTTTAAAAGATTCGGAACTCTGCGTCGATTGTCGATTTTAGGAGCTTTGGTATTTGGAGTATTTTGTTCATTTTGGACAACGATAACATTCCACCTCAGTGGCGAACCATTCTTTTTGAAAAGTGATAAAATTGGATTGTTGGGAATTGTCGCTTTGGGAGGTGCTTTGCTGGCGCCAGTTTTTGGAAAGAGAGCAGACAAAGGAAATCCAGCGCGAGGAATTTTGTTCAGCGTCCTTTTGGTGGTAGTTTCCGTGATTATGATGATGTTGTTTCCATCAAATATTTGGATGATCGTTTTGTCGGTTTTTGTGATGGATGTTGGAGTGCAAGCGATGCAAATCACGAATATTGCGACGATTTACACCTTAGACGAGTCTGCAAATAGCCGAATAAATACGGTTTATATGACGTGTTACTTTATTGGTGGTGCTTTGGGAACTGTAATTGGCGTTAATTGTTGGAAAGCTGGTGGCTGGAATTTGGTTTTAATTCAATTTGCTGTTTTGCTTGTTGTAGCGTTAATTATTGCTTTTTTCCATTTAAAAGCGAAAAAGAAATAAAAGCTATGTTACTTAAAAAGAGACATTTTTTTAACATTAAGAAATTAAGATTTTTACGTGGACTCACTTAAAGAATTTAACAAAAATCAATTTATTGATTTCTTATAATAATAAACAGTTTTGTTTTCTAAATTTGACTACGTCGAACCTTAAGGTTTCTTAATGTTTAAATAAGAATAAACTCCGTTTATTTTGTTTAAGTTCGACGTAGTCAAATTCTTTTTAAGAAT
This sequence comes from Soonwooa sp., assembly GCF_030151385.1. Lineage (GTDB taxonomy): Bacteria > Bacteroidota > Bacteroidia > Flavobacteriales > Weeksellaceae > Soonwooa. Next base: position 87,759 of record NZ_JASLDS010000073.1, on the reverse strand, counting down.
GTAAAAACAGATGTTAATTTGAAATGTTTTTTAATTGAGCGTAAGCGAAATTTGCGTCTTAAAAACGTATTGTGATTTGAATCATTTTTGCGACTTAGCCTTTAACTTATTAAAATTTGAAATACTTAAAAATGAAATTTACATTCAAACATATTTACGTTTTCGTTTTACTTTTTTTAAGTGAAATTGTTTTTGCGCAAAAGTCCGTTATGGTCGAGCGTCAAGTGACTTTGATGGGTTCGGTTTTTAATATTACTTTGGTGGACAAAGATTCGGTGAGTGCAAATAAAAACATTGATTTGACCATTGCAGAGATTTCAAGAATTGAAAATTTAATATCCGAGTGGCAACCGCATACTCAAATTTCGCAAGTCAATCAAAATGCAGGAATACAGCCTGTGAAAGTCGATAAGGAAGTTTTTGACCTTACAAAACGTGCTATTGATTATTCTAAAATGTCGAATGGTGCTTTTGATATTTCAACGGTTTCGATGGATAAAATTTGGCGTTTTGATGGTTCAATAACGGAAATGCCAAGTGCGGAATCCATTAAAAAATCCATTGCCAATGTCGATTATCGCAATATTATTTTGGATTCTGTAAACTCAACAATTTATCTTAAAAATAAAGGTATGAAAATCGGTTTTGGCTCAATAGGAAAAGGCTATGCCGCAGATAAGGGTCGAGAATTAATGCAAAGTAAAGGTGTAATTGCGGGAATTGTAAATGCGTCAGGCGATATTGCGACTTGGGGAACGCAAATCAACGGAAAGCCTTGGGCAATCGGTATTCGCAATCCTTTTCAGCATCAAAAACTAATAAAGATTTTAAAACTTAAAAATTCTGGTGTTGCCACATCTGGCAGTTATGAAAAGTACGCCGAAATCAATGGTGTTCGTTATTCGCATATTATTAATCCTAAAACAGGTTTTCCTGCGACTGGATTAACGAGCGTGACCATCGTTGGTGAGTCTTCGGAATTTTGCAATGCGTTAAGCACATCTATTATGGTTTTAGGTGAAAAAGAAGGACTGAATTTAGTCCGAAAGTTCCCTAAATATCGTTATTTGTTGATAACTGACCAAGGGAAAATAAGAAAGTAATTCAGTCCTTTTTTAATTTAGAAATTCACGAAAACGCCGAGGTTAAAACTTCTTCCTCGTTCCAAAATTCGTTGTTGATTATTACTGCTCAAAGTTCTGCTCAAATGCTCTGCATAAGCACGATTGAACAGATTACTGACTTCAACTTGAAATTTTATATTTTTCTGAATACTAAAATTCGTGTACAAATCAACCACTGAGAAATCAGGCGTTTTTAATTCTTTAAAATCAGTATTCACACGGTTTTGAGCACCCGAAAAACGGTAATTAACTCCATAAGAAAATTGCTGATACTGACCCTCAAAATTCCATTTTAAATTAAGTGGTGCAATCTCTGCTAAAGGCATTTTACTATCCAAATCTTCGGCATAAGTGTAGGCAACGGCAATATCCGTTTTGTATTTTGGTGAAAATTGCCATTGCAAACGTGCTTCAACACCTGCTTTCATCGCTTTTTCAATATTCTGGATTTGTCTTACACCAGGACTTTGCATAGAGTTCGCTTTGATGTTGGGATTAACCACCGCACCAATGTAATTTTGCATGAAGGCATAAAAAACATCGGTTTGGAAATGGAAATTCGACGTGTGGAAAGTATAAATTAAATCTGCTTGATTATTGGTTTCAGGCTTTACCAAAGGATTTCCGACAACATCATAATTGTCATTTCCTACAGGAAAACGGTTGATAAACTGCTCCGTCAAGCTTCCGCTTCGTTGTGCCCGACCAAGCCAAATTGCCAAATCCGAATGCGCTCCAAATCGCTGCTGATAACCCAAACTAAAACTATGATTCAGTTGGTCGCTCTTCATACTGCCGTACAACTGCGTGAAAAGTTTTGACATTTCGCCCGCATTGGCAGAATTGTAATCCATTCTGTAGGAAGCTGTCAGTTTTGAAGTTTCAAAATTCTTCGAAAACTCATTAAACCAACCCACTTGGTCGATGTGAGAATCTTGCCACGATGTTCCGTCACTCGGCATCATCATTGGCATTTTCATAACTGATGCTGTGTTTTCGGCTTGTTCATGTTTATAGTCAAAACCAGAATACAAGTTCCAAGAATTTTTGCCCCATTTGCTTTCAATTCTGCCACCAAAAGTTTTCGAAGCAACATCGCTTACCATCATTCTCGCTGGATCGCCCATCGAATGATGAACCTGCGTGAAATAAGCATTATAAGACATTTCTTTTAAAAGTGAATTTTTGTAAAAACTCTTATGATTCAGTTGCGTCATCCAAGTTTTATCATAAATTAAATCCATTTTCAAAGCTGCAAATTCTACATTTCGCCCTTGATTGGTGTTAACTTGAAGACTCGTAATTTGATTGTCCGACCATTTGTATTGAAGTTTGGACCCCACCGAATAGCGCTTGAAAGCCGAGCGAACTTCGTTGCCATTTCCGTCTTTGTATCGGTCGCCATCGTTGTAACTGCCAAATAAATCGAAATTAAATTTTTTAGAAGTCAATTGCGACATCAATTCGTTTCTGAAAATAGAACCATTGCTATCATAACTACTCGAAAATCGATTTTTAAGCTCTACTTTATCCGTAAAAACTGGCTTTTCTGAAATAAAATTTATCGTTCCGCCCAAAGTAGAACCAAAACGGAATTGGTAAGGACCTTTGTAGATTTGGGCTTCTGTGACGCTGTTCATATTCACTTGCGAAATCGACGGATCCATACGGCTCGGACAAGCGTTAATCGCATAAGCGGCGCCATCGGTTACAATATTCAGTTGTTCATATTTAAAACCTCTCAAAACTGGGTCTGTTCCGAAGTTTCCAGCTTTTTTAATACCTGAAATTTCGGGTAGAGTTTTAAGGAAATTTCCGGCGTCGTGGTCGAGAAGTTGGGTCGAACTAACTTTTATTTGTTTTGAATTTTGATGATTTTGAATATTTAATTTCGTGATTTTCACCATTTCGATATTCTGAATTTTTGTGCTGTCTTGCTCTTGCGCTTGCACAAAGTTGAAGCTTGCCACCGAGCAGAATAAGCCGAAACCTATTGTGCAAATGGCTTTTTGTTGTTTTAGTAACATGTTTTGTATTGTTGAATAATTACTTTGCTGGATTCATTACAAATCCTGCGTCGAAAAAATAATTTGAAAAATTATCCAACAATGGGAGGCTCTTCCAACAATTTTGCAGTTGGAGATTGATAGAAATCGGTAATGAAATTTATTTTTTCTTTTTGAACAAAAGATTTTTCAATTTGAAGAGAAATAGCATCTGGAATTGGATTTAAGAAAATAAAATCGCTACAGATTTTTAGAAGTTGAGAATTGGCTGGCGCTTGCTCGTTTTTGGACATTTGACACTTTCCGTGGCACTGCATTTGTGGCCTGCTTTTGTTCTCGCAATGCAATTCATAAAAATCCTGATTCATAGAATAATCCACCCACAATAATGCAGATTGACTACTGCAAAACAACAGCAGACTTGAAAACACTATGGAAAACCAAATTTTCATAGCACAAATGTATCATCAATTTGTGCAAATTGGAATATGAATTTAATCATTTTAAAATAAAATACTTTTTAGTCTTTTATTTTTACATTTACATCGTTTAAAAATTGTATCAATTAAAAATGAGTCATTATGAGACGATTAATTCTTTTAGCAAGTATCGTTGGCATTGGGCTTTTGAAAGCTCAAGTTCCAAAAGGAACACAATATGTTTCTGGCCAAATAGGTTTTTCCACTACCAAAAATCATTCGAATAACAGCAGCGTGGAATCGTATAAGTTTTTGCCAACTTATGGCTATTTCTTCGCACCGAGTTGGGCGATTGTGATGAGTGCGGGTTATAAGCAGGAAACGGAGAAAACACAATCCCAAAATGCAAATTTAGATTTGCAGGATCTAGAATCGGTAAGTTCAGCTTTGGTTGTAACGCCATCGCTGCGTCGATTTTGGGTGTTGGATGATAAGTTTAGCTTGTTCTGCCAATTGGATTTTCCTCTAGAATTTGGGAATGTGAAATCTACAAGCCGCTTGGATAATAGTGGAGTAGAGGTTTCTAGCACGAAAAACTCTTATTCTAGTTATGGAGTGAGTGTGAAGCCTGGCATCGACTATTTCCTTAATCGTCGCTGGAAAATAGCAGCAAGTCTCGGCGAAATTGGCTATTATAACACACATTTCAAGGAAAGCAATACGAATAAAAACCGTTTTAATTTCGAAGGCAATTTTTCGAGTGTTCAGTTTGCGGTGAAGTATATTATTCCTGCTAAAAAGTAATCTGAGAATTGTCACATTAAAATAAAAGAGTTTTTTATCTTTTATTTGAAAATTAGTTTTATCTTTGTTGAAGAAAAATTGATAGAAATGTTTTCCAAAACTTGCGAATACGCTTTAAGAGCCCTGATTTATATTACCCAACAGACGAAAGATGGGGGAAGGATTGGTATTAAAGATATTGCGACAGGCATTGATTCTCCAGAATATTTTATTGCTAAGATTTTGCAGGATTTGAGTCGTAAAGGTTTTGTGCAATCGGCAAAAGGTCCAACAGGTGGATTTTATTTGGATAATGTGAGTCTTAATCGTTCTTTGGCGGAAATTGTTAAAGAAATGGATGGTGACAAAATCTTTACAGGTTGTGCATTAGGACTTAAAGAATGTTCGGAGACGCATCCTTGCCCTGTTCATAACGAGTTTAAGCATATTAGAGGAAATCTTCAAAAGATGCTTAACGATATGAAAATTGGTGATTTTGTTGACCAGTTGGATGCTCACGAAGCATTTTTAAAAAGATAGAATTAACAAATCTATTTTTTTAATATAGTAAAAGATAAAAAGGTATTAAAATATTAAATGTGAAATTTCAAGTTAAATATCCACTCGTTTTTGCAACAAGCTTTTTATGGCTAGGATTGGTGCTTGCGGTAAGTTTTCTAGAAACACCACTGAAGTTTCAAGTTCCTGGAATGACGCTTCCAATTGCATTAGAATTGGGAAAAATTATGTTTGGGATTTCAACGATAATTCAGATTGCATTGCTGTTTATCATAGGTTTTAGTTTCTTATTTAATCAAGAAAAACCCAATTCTAAAATCTTACTGAATCTATTTTTTTTAACCTTGATTTTAATTCTAGAAAAATTTTGGATGTTGCCCGTTTTAGACGCTCGAGCAGATGTTTTAGCAAGTGGAAAAGGGCTTCCTCCAACAACGTTTCACGATTATTTTATTTACGCTGAAGTTGCAAAAGTACTGCTGCTTTTCATATTACCGATTTTATCATTAGAAAAAGTAAAAGCAGATTCAAAAATTATTTTTAAAACATTAAAAACCTCTCATTAAAATGAAAAAATACATTCTTCCATTAGCCATTATTCTGGCAGGCTTTTCATTAAATGCTTGTAAACAGAACGCATCAGATTTAGATTCTAATTCAAAATCTGGAAATGCCGAAAACATCGCAGTTTCTGGAGCTGCCGAAGAGGCAAAATTGACTTCGGCACCCAATGTTCCTGCACCAATTGGTGACCGTGCTGCGAAAAAACTAATCGTTCGTCTCGAAACCATCGAAAAAACTGGTGAATTGGCAGACGGAACGCAGTACAACTTCTGGACTTTCGGAGGTTCGATGCCAGGAAGTTTCATCAGAGCGAGAGTGGGCGACGAAATTGAATTTCATTTAAAAAACAATGAAAATTCTGCCTTTCCACATAACATCGATTTACATGCTGTAAATGGTCCAGGTGGTGGTGCAGAAGCGACTTTTGTGGCGCCTGGGAAAGAAGCTGTATTTAATTTTAAAGCTTTAAATCCAGGTTTGTACGTTTATCACTGTGCGACTGCGCCTGTGGGAATGCACATTGCAAACGGAATGTACGGTTTGATTTTAATTGAACCAGAAGGCGGACTTCCAAAAGTGGACAAAGAATTCTACATTATGCAAGGGGACTTCTACACCAAAGGAAAGTATGGTGACAAAGGCTTGCAAGAGTTTGATATGGATAAAGCCATCGCCGAACATCCGGAATATGTTGTGTTTAACGGAAAAACGGGTGCTTTGCTAGGCGAAGGCGAGCTTCAAGCTAAAGTTGGCGAAAAAGTGAGATTCTTTGTCGGAAATGGTGGTCCAAATTTGACTTCATCTTTCCATGTTATCGGTCAAATTTTCGATAAAGTGTATATCGAAGGTGGTTCGAAAACCAATGAAAATGTCCAAACAACGTCTATTCCACCAGGTGGAGCTGCGATCGTAGAGTTTACTTCTAAAGTTCCAGGCGAATATGTGATTGTTGACCACGCAATCTTCAGAGCCTTCAACAAAGGCGCTTTGGGTAAAATTAAAATTACAGGAGACGACAATCCTAAAGTTTATAAATCAGAGAAAAAATAATCCATAGTTATAGTTTTTAGAACTTTTGGTTCACATTGAGGATTCAATTTTAAAATGAAATATTTTGTTTACATATTGTATTTGACTTTAATTTTTAGTTGTAGTAAAAAACAAGCTGCAACCGAAATTACAAAGGCGCAACCCGAGCTGACATTCATTTCCACAGATAAGAAAATGCTGAAGGTTGATGGCGGACAATACCGCGCTTTTGTTGGAAAAGAGAGCGATAGCTTGACTTCTGTAAAGTCTTTTATGATTGATGAAACTGCCGTTACGAATTTTGAATACCTCGAATTTTTGAAAAAGAATCCTCAATGGACCAAGAGTAAAGTTTTGAAACTCTATGCAGACAGCACTTATCTAAAGCATTGGAAAAGCGATTTCGAGATTCCTGCAGATGTAAGTCCAGATGCACCAGTAACGAATGTTTCTTGGTTTGCCGCGAAAGCTTATGCCGAAAGTGTCGGAAAACGTTTGCCAACCGTTGATGAATGGGAGTATGCAGCTAGAGCCAGTGAAAATTTAAAAAATGCGACTGAAGACCCCGAATTTACAAGACATATTTTGAATTTATATCAAGAAAAAGGAAAGTACAAACAAGCTGTAAAGCAGCATCAGCCAAATGCTTGGGGAATTTATGATATGTACGGAACGATTTGGGAGTGGACGGAAGATTTTAATTCTGTGATGATGACTGGCGAATCGCGAAAAGATACCGATGCCAACGAATCTTTGTTTTGTGCAGGCGCTTCGGTAACCTCTTCGGATTTGAGAAATTATGCGGCTTTTATTCGCTTTGCGATGCGTGGGAGCATGAAAGCCAATTATACAGTTAATAATCTTGGATTCCGATGTGCAAAGGATTTGGATGAAAATGAAAAATTGAGCATGAAGTAAAATCAACGTCAAAATTGTAAGAAAAATTGAAATGAAAAATAGTATAAAAATAATTGTATTTGCTTTTTTAAGTTTGATGATTTTTAATAGTTGTCAAGAAAAATCAAGTGAAAATCTGGATCCAAATTCCATATTTAATTTGTCGTCAAAATGGGAACAGCCCGATGGAAGCATAATAAAATTAGAAGATTTGAAGGGAAAAGTGCTCACAATGGTGATGGTTTACACTTCTTGTAAAACGGCTTGCCCACGACTAACATTGGATATGAAAGCTATTGAAGAAAAAGTAGGACACAAAAATCCTGATGATTTACGCTACGTTTTCATTTCCATTGACCCAGAACACGACACGCCAGAAAAGATGCAAGAATTTTTGAAAACCTACCAACTGGATGGTAAACAATGGGTTTTTATTAGAAGCAGCGAAGCAAATACCCGTGAATTAGCCAATGTTTTGGCGATGAAATACAAACAAATTTCGCCAATGGATTTTTCGCATTCTAATATCATAAGTGTCTTTTCGAAAGATGGTTTGTTGGTTCATCAAAAGGAAGGCATCAATATCGACATCGATAACACTGTAAATGCAATTAAAAACGAACTTAAATAATTAAAAAATAAACAAATAAATCAGCTATGAAAAAATTAGTTTTAACCTCATTATTAGCTTCATTAGCTATAGTTTCTTGTTCTAAAAAAGAAAATGTTGAAGCAGAAGCTCCACAACAAGAATCTAACAAAATGATTGAAGAGCCGACTGAAGCAGCAAAACCTGCTGTTGCCCTGACTCCAGTTGAAGAAGGAAAAAGTTTGGTTGAAGGTGCTGACTGTCTATCTTGTCATAAAATAGATTCGAAACTAGTCGGACCATCTTACCAAGATGTAGCGGCAAAATATACGGATGCAGATATTGACCATTTAGCGACAAAAATTATCGAAGGTGGAAAAGGTGTTTGGGGCGATATCCCAATGACACCGCATGCTGGATTGAGTCCTGAAAATGCAAAACTGATGGTGAAATATATTTTAGCTCAAAAAAAATAAAAACGAAAGCCTCATTGGTTTAAAATTCCAATGAGGTTTTTTCAAAAAAATTTAAAACAATAAAAGATAAAAAAGTATTTTATTATGAATGCGAAAACAGATTTAATAGGAGATATGGTTGCAGAAGATTTTAGAACAGCAGCTATTTTTAAAAAATATGGAATTGATTTTTGTTGCAAGGGTGGACGTACCATCGAAGATGCTTGTGATAAAAAGGATTTAGACCCGAACAAAATTTATTCTGAATTAGAAAATCTTCCATCGTTAGGAGCGATCGGAATTGATTTCAAAGCTTGGCCATTGGATTTATTGGCAGATTATGTGGAGAAAACGCATCACCGTTATGTTGAGGAGAAAACACCAATTATTCAGCAATTTTTGGATAAACTTTGCAAAGTGCATGGTGATAGACATCCCGAACTTTTTGAAATTCGAGATTTGTTTAATGCTTCCGCACAGGATTTAGCGGCACATCTTAAAAAAGAAGAATTGGTTTTATTTCCATTTGTTCGAAAAATGATGAATTCTAAAATTTCTGGTCAAGCGATTGAGCAGCCGCATTTCGGAACGGTAGAAAATCCAGTAGAAATGATGAAACATGAACATACTATTGAAGGCGAAAGATTAGAAAAAATTGCACAATTAACGAACAGTTATACACCACCAGCAGACGCTTGTAACACGTACCGAGTGACCTTTGCAATGCTTCAAGATTTCGAAAACGATTTGCACACGCACATTCATTTGGAAAATAATATTTTGTTTCCAAAATCAATTGAATTAGAAAAGGAATTTTCAGTGGTTAACAACTAAAAAACAAAAACTATGACACCTAAAAAACTATGGGGTTGGTTGGCTTTTGTCATCATTGCCTCCTTTGCGGTTCTCATTTTTTACGGCGTAGATATCTATCGTAAAGTCCCACCAGTTCCCGAAAAAGTAGTTACAACTGATGGAAAAGTCTTGTACACAGGTCAAGATGTAAAAGATGGGCAAAATGTTTGGCAATCGATCGGTGGACAGACAGTTGGTAGTGTTTGGGGACATGGTGCCTATATTGCTCCTGATTGGACTGCCGACTATTTGCACCGAGAATCCATACTTTTATTGGATGAATTGGCAAAAAAAGATGGAAAAATCTACAAAGATCTTCCAGACGAGGAGCAAGCGAAATATCAATCTTTATTAAAGAAAGAACTTCGCACCAATACGTTGGATGAAGCGACCCAAACCATTACGATTTCGCCAGAACGTGCAAAAGTTCAGGCAGAGTTGGCAGATTATTATTCCAAATTATTCATGGGCGATCCCTCGATGGACAAGCTTCGAGATGCTTATGCAATCCCCAAAAATACGGTTAAAGATCAGGCGAGAATGGACAAAATGAATGCTTTTTTCTCTTGGACAACTTGGGTTTGTATAACCAATCGCCCAAATGACACGGTTTCGTATACCAACAACTGGCCGCACGATCCTAGTGTTGGGAATGTGCCTTCGAGTTCTTTGCATTTATGGTCTGGTTTCAGTATTTTGATGTTGTTGGTGGGCGTTGGTGCATTGGTTTTCTATCATGCCAGAAACAAAGATGAAGAAATTTCGGAAGCTTTGCCGTTGGAAGATCCGTTGCGAAATATGAAGCCAACACCTTCCATGCGTGCAACCTTAAAATACATTTGGGTTGTTGCACTTTTGATTTTGGTTCAAATGTTAGCAGGCGTTATCACTGCGCATTACGGTGTGGAAGGAAGCGCATTTTACGGAATTCCATTGGATGAAATTTTACCGCAATCTGTATCTCGAAGCTGGCATGTTCAATTAGCAATTTTCTGGATTGCCACATCTTGGTTAGCAACGGGATTATACATTGCACCAGCAGTTTCGGGTTACGAACCAAAATATCAAAAATTAGGAGTTAATATTCTTTTCGGTGCTTTGTTAATCGTTGTTTTCGGTTCTTTAGCTGGACAATGGTTAGGCGTAATGCAAAAATTAGGTTATGTTGACAATTTCCTTTGGGGACATTCTGGTTACGAATATGTTGAATTGGGAAGAGTATGGCAAATTTTGTTATTAGTTGGACTAATTCTTTGGTTGATTTTAATGATTCGCGCCTTGCTTCCAGCATTGAAGAAAAAAGATGAAAACCGTCACATGTTGACATTATTTTTGATTGCGTCAATTGCTATTGCAATGTTTTACGGTGCTGGATTAATGTATGGAAGACAAACGCACATGGCAATCGCCGAATATTGGAGATGGTGGGTGGTTCACCTTTGGGTAGAAGGATTCTTCGAAGTTTTTGCTACCGTTGTTGCTGCATTCTTGTTCACTAGATTAGGTTTATTACGATTAAAATCAGCGACAATTTCGGTCTTATTTTCAACGATAATCTTCCTTGCAGGAGGAATTTTAGGAACATTCCATCACTTGTATTTCTCGGCAACGCCAACAGCAGTTTTGGCTTTGGGAGCGACGTTTAGTGCATTAGAAATTGTTCCGCTGGTGTTGATTGGTTATGAAGCTTATCACAATTATCAAATCAGTAAATCCACCAAATGGATCAAAGCATACAAATGGCCAATTTACTGTTTTATTGCGATGTGTTTTTGGAATTTCTTAGGAGCCGGAATCTTCGGATTTGCTATTAATCCTCCAATTGCGTTGTATTATATTCAAGGTTTAAATACAACAGCAGTTCACGGTCACGCTGCATTATTTGGAGTGTACGGAATTCTAGGAATTGGCTTAATGCTCTTCATTCTCAGAGGTTTGTATCCAGATAGACAATGGAATGACAAATTGATTGGTTGGGCGTTTTGGCTAACAAATATTGGATTGTTTGTAATGACAACCATTAGTATTCTCCCAATCGGAATTATGCAAGCCGTTGCTTCCATTCAGGAAGGTTATTGGTATGCAAGATCGGCAGAATTTATGCAAACGGAAATTATGCATTTCCTAAGATGGATGCGTGTTCCAGGAGATATTTTGTTGGCTGTTGGTGAATTGTTATTGGTGATTTTTATTATCGGATTAAAATTTGGATGGTCATTAAAAGGAAAGCGATAAACTAAATTTAATATTGTTGCCTCATCAGTTTTTTCGAAAATTGGTGGGGTTTTTATGTCTTTTGATAAAGGAAAAAAGTATAATCTAAAAAGCAAAAAAATATGAAACGTAACGAAAACATAATTCCACTTTCACACGACCATCATTTTGGATTGTTGTGTTGTTGGAAAATCCGTCAAGGTTTGAAGAAAGAAGTTGAACTTTCTAGAATTCAGAGGTATGTTGATTATTTCTGGAATCAACATTTGAAGGAACATTTCAAAGAAGAAGAGGAAATTTTGTTTCCGTATTTGGAAGATGATTTTTCAAATCGAGTTGAGAAAGAACATCAATATTTAGAAGTTTTGTTTAATGATATTTCTAAAAATCCTAATACTCAAGATCTAGAAGCGTTTGCAAATTTATTGGATGATCATATTCGGTTTGAAGAACGACAATGGTTTCCACATTTAGAAGAAAATTTAAATGAAAATCGGCTTTTAGAAATTGGAAAGGCGCTTGCAGAAGTCCATTCTGAGGAACAAGATGCTTTTGAAGATGAGTTTTGGAAGTAGAATAATTTTCATTCTGAAAATTCATAACTTTAAAATAAAAAATGAAAATCCTGCTTAAAAGAATTTATGAAGATTCTTCACCAACAGATGGTTACAGAGTTTTGGTAGATCGGCTGTGGCCAAGAGGAATCACTAAAGAACGAGCTGCTTTAGACGAATGGGACAAAGATTTGGCACCTTCTACAGACTTGCGATTGTGGTTTCATCACGATCCAAATCGATGGGAAGAGTTTTCTGACAAGTATTTAAAAGAACTGCAAGAAAATAATTTCGGCCCTGAATTTCTAAAAAGGTTGCAGAACCAAGAAGTTGTGACCTTGGTTTACGCAGCAAAGGATGAAAAACATTGTCATCCACTTATTTTAAAAGGATATTTACAAAGTTTAGAATCAATTAAATAATCCCTTTGATATACTGAACAAGGTCAGTTTCGGCATCCAAATCGAATTTTTTCTTGATGCGGTATTTGGTCATGCTCACGCTTTTAGGTTCGATGTTTAGGACGTTTGCAATTTGTTTGGTGTTCATGCCAAGGTGCATATAAGCGCAATATTTTAAATCGAGATCCGTAAGTCTTTGCTTTGCTTTTTCTTGAATCGACTTAAAAAAGTTAGGATGAATTTCTTGAATTTGAAACTTCGTATGTTCAAAATCTTTGTCTAAGAGATTTCCTTCGCGGATAATTCTATTGATGTTGACGTTGTCATCGTCGTTCAGTTTTTCTTTTAATTGATGAAGAATATTGGTTTTGTGCTCCAAATGTAGCTGACTTGCCATCACTTCATTTTGCAATTTTTCTTGTTGTAAAGTCAACACTTCTTGCTCGGCTTTCAAACGGGCTTGCTCTTCTTTTTGAAGTTGAACCTGCAAATCTGCCTCATTTTTCTCCGAAACCAATTGTTTTTGACGCTGCAAAGCGTATCTAAGACGGAAATGATAAGAACGGAACATATAAAAACTCCCCAAAAGCGCCAAAATTCCACCAACGATATACCAAATCTTCTGCTTTTTTTGTTGTTGAATTTCCTTTTCTTTTTTCTCAGATTCAAATTGTGCCTCCAATTTTTTTACGCTTTCAGCTTGCGTTTGGTCAAATAAAGAAACATTGTAATCTGTAACTTTTTCTTGAAATTCTAAAGCTTTTTCTAAATTGCCTTTCTTTTTGTAAACGCCAGCTAAACTTGTCGAAATCTGTATCAACATTGGATAATAAACTGGTTTTTGAGTTTGCAAGATGGCGTAAGCTTGTAGCAATAGATTTTCTGCTTCGTCCAAGCTTCCATTTTCCTCCGCCAAATAAGCCAGTATTCCGAGATTTCCTGCTTGTAAAGGCTGACTATTGGTACTACTTTTTGAACTGTTCATCGATTCCTGAACATTGAATTTTATTTTTTGGATAAGTTCAGGTGTTAATTGTGGATAGTAAGTCAGTAGATAGGTGGCAACATTATTTCTTGCCATTGCATAAGTGTAATTGGCAACTTGGCCAGGATATTTTTGGTACAAATCCGCTGCATCTTCTGCATACTTTATGGTTTGATCTAAATCTTGTTTGTTCTGCGATTTATTATAAAGATAAGAATAGGCGACAGATAGGGCAGAATAGGTGTTACTAAGATAATTTTTATTCTTGGACGCTTTGGCAGAATTTAGAGTTTCTTTCGCATATTTCATTGAATTTGTCAGGTCATTCCAGTTGGTATAAGTGCTATACAATATGTAATTTAACTTGAATTCTAACTCGTAATCTTTTTGGTTTTCAGCATTTGAAATCGCAGCAAGGGCATGTGCAACGCTCTTTTTTAAATCTTGAAGAGACATTTCTTGGTAAGCTTGCAAATACTCCGAATAAGCTTTTGGCAAAGCCACTCCAGATTTTGAAGCCGAAATTTTAGTTGAATCTATATAAAGACTGGTTCTGTCATATTGCTCCTGATTATTGGCGATGACACCCAAATAAGTATAAGCTTTGGTAATTTGTAAATAGTCTTTCTCAGCTTTTGCAAGACTCAAATACTTTTGTGCGTACTGGTTTGCAGTCGGATATTGCTCCTCGGTTCTATAAAGTTCCGTTAACAATCCAAAAACTTTCATTTTTTCTTTTACGGGTGTATTATCTTTTTGAACAATCGTTTTTAGACTATCCAAATATTTGTTTTGAGAATATCCAAGAATAGAAATGCTAATAAAAAAAAGAATAGAAAGTTTTTTCATCATGTTGATGTAAATATAGTGAAACTACAAAGTATCAAGAAAGTATTTTAGAATAATAAAATGTAATCCAATCGAAAATATTTAGTTAACTACTCTCAAAATAACGATGAATAAAGCCTTTTAGTATGTTGTAGTATGTTTGTAGTATGTCAAAAATTTAGGATGTAGACATATAGTAGGATATGTTTTGTTTGATTTTAATTTTAGTATGCTGAATTTTGAAATCAGAAAAACACAAGTGATTAAATCCTGATGAGACTGGCTTATCCAACTTCATTTCCATTTCTGCGGATAAGCAGTCTATCAGTATTATTTCAAAATTCTAAACATTAAAAATCAAAATAAAATGGACAACAAAACACTCGCAATCATTTCGTACATCCCTGTATTAGGTTGGTTATTCTCATTTCTTGTTGGAAAAGATAAAGCTGATAATTTTTTAAAATTCCATCTTAAACAAAGTCTAGCACTTTTTATTTTTGCCATTCTTTTTAATGCTGTTTTCTTTATCATTGTGATGATTGTACCAAGTTTATATTTCTTAGGATACATCGGTTATGTTGTTTGGGCATTGGTTATTATAGGAATTATTAATGCTGCAAATGACACCGAAAAGCCACTTCCAATTATTGGGGAATGGGCTGAGAAGAACATTAATTTCATCTAGGCACTTTTTATTAAAACACAAAGACACTATAGTCACCAAAGTTTTCTTTAAGACGTAAGCTATAATCAGCGATTATTTAACGCTAAAATTTTTCTTCGTTGATCTTCTTGCGTCTTAGAAATGCTTTTATATTTTTTTTTTCAGAATTAAAACAAAGCTGAATTTAGGTTTATCTTAAATAATTTATGTAATCAAAATTGTCAGAGTCATCTTCAAACTGTTTAATAATGGTTTAAGATGGCTTTTTTTATTGATCAGTGTCTACAAATTTTCTCAAGTCGTAATGCATAGAGTCATTTTCAAAGTAAGATTGCAGCTTTCCTTCTTTGTAGTATTTTATTAAAATAACTTTTCCATATTTATCGAAACGCTTCCAAGGTCCAAATTTAAACCAGTGACGCTCGTTAAAATCAGCATTGTCGATGGTTTGCATAGATTCACCACTTTCGTAGATTTTGCCATTTGGATAATAAGTTTTAGAAGTAATGTGATAAGAATAAAACTTTTTGATCGCATCATTTTCGACCATTTTTATTTTATCTTTTTGTGAAAGTGTGTCATTTATTTTTGTCGTCCAAGTTCCGATAGCTTCACCGTGCTTATATCTTCCTTTTGTTTTTATCTCGCCTTCGGACGTCTTTTTTGTGGTAATCCAAATTCCATGTTTTAATTTATTTTTGTCACGTTTGTTGGTTCCACAGCTGATTAATAGTATTAATATTGAAATTAAGAAAAGGTACTTTTTATACATGCTCTATATTTGTAGAGCTAAAATACTAAATTAAAATTTATATCATCGTTTTTTTGTAATGGATGTTTTCTGTTTTGTTAATTTTAAATATTCTTAAAACTAAATAGTCTTGCACCATTTTTGATACTTCAAGGAAAATTTGATTATGAAAAATGCGATTCTTTTGTTATCCATCGGAAGTTTAATGGCTTGTAATTCTCCAAAACCCGCGATGGTGGGAAATGATAAAGACAATCACGGTTGCAAAGCTTCGGCTGGTCAAACGTGGAGTGTTCTTAGGAATGATTGCATTCAGGTTTTTGATGTAGGAACTCGTTTGAATCCTATTAACGGCAAAGACGGAGAAGCAATTATCAGTGCGTTTATTTTATTTAATGACAATCAAAGCAAAGTCGAATTATTCATTGGTAATCAACCAAATATTATTTTGAATAAGAATTCAGAAGGAAATTTTGCTTCTGGAAAATACCTTTACAAAGCATCAGAATCGACTTTGTACATTAACGGAAAGGCTGAGTATCAGAAGAATTGATACTTTAAAATTAAATTTTCTATCTTTGCAAAACAAAATCAGTAGATAAACATGTAGGATATATTTTTCTTTCAACGACTTTTCTAAGCCTATTTCTGGGCTTCAAGTTTCATATTTAAAAGAAAAATCATGTTTACGTTACACAATATTACTTATCTGCATCCAGATAAAGAGATGCTATTTAATTCCCTCAATTTTACGTTGAACAAAGGCGAAAAAGTCGCTTTAATTGGTCAAAACGGTGTTGGAAAATCCACTTTATTAAAACTTATTTCGGGTGAAATTTCTCCGTCGCAAGGTCAGATTTTGTCCGATGAAAAAGTATATTTCGTACCTCAAATTTATGGTCAATTGGACGAAGTTTCAGTTGCCGAAGCTTTAAAAATAGATTCTAAATTAAAAGCTTTACACCAAATTTTGGAAGGCGACGCTTCCGAAGAAAATTTTGAAATCCTTAATGACGATTGGGATTTAGAAAATCGAGTTACCGAAGCTTTTTCAAAATGGAACATTGAAGATATTTCGCTTTCCGATTCGATGAAAACCTTGAGTGGCGGGCAAAAAACCAAAGTTCTTTTGGCTGGAATGGATATTCACGAAGCTGATTTTGTGATTTTGGACGAGCCGAGCAATCATTTGGATTTAGTAGCTCGACAATCGCTGTACAATTTCGTTTCTGAAACTTCGAAAACCTTATTGGTGGTTAGTCACGACCGAACTTTACTTAATTTATTGGATAAAGTTGCGGAGCTTTCTTCAAAAGGAATTCAAGTTTTTGGTGGAAATTATGAGTTTTATAAAGAGCAAAAAGAGAATGCCGACGCCGCACTTCAAGATGAAATAAAAAGCAAAGAAAAATCCCTAAAAAAAGCCAAGGAAGTAGAACGCGAAACTTTGGAACGTCAACAAAAATTGGATTCCCGTGGGAAGAAAAAGCAAGAGAAATCAGGTGTTGCCAGAATTATGATGAATACGCTTCGGAATAAAGCGGAAAATTCAAGTTCGAAAATGAAAGATGTTCACGCGGAGAAGATTGGTGGCATTTCTGAGGATTTATCGAAGCTCAGACGTGAAGTTTCGCACTTGCAACAAATGAAATTTAATTTTGATGATTCTGCTTTACATCAAGGAAAAATTTTGTTTGAGGTTAAAGACCTTAATTTTAAATATAATCAGGATTTTTTGTGGAAAGAGGAGTTGAATTTTCAAATTCTAAGTGGTGAACGTTGGACGATTAAAGGAAATAATGCTTCTGGAAAATCAACTTTAGTAAAACTTCTTCTTGGCAATTTAAAGCCATCAAAAGGAAATATTGAAAGAGCTGAATTTAAATCCATTTATTTAGACCAAAATTATTCGATTCTAAATGAAAGTTTTAGTGTTTTAGAACAAGCCGAACATTTTAATCAAACGCCAATTCCTGATCACGAATTGAAAACTATTTTAACCAGATTTTTATTTCGCAAAGAAGTTTGGGACAAAAAAGTATCAAGTTTAAGCGGTGGCGAAAGAATGAGATTGTTGCTAGCTTGTCTTTCAATCATGGGAAAAGCACCTGATTTAATCGTTTTGGACGAACCTACGAATAATCTTGATTTGGAAAATGTTGAAATCCTAACTTCGGCATTGCGAGAATACAAAGGAAGTTTGCTTGTTATTTCTCACGATTCCGAATTTTTAAAAGATTTGAATGTCGAAAAAGAGATTTTTTTGTAACTGGATTTTTAGAGACTTTATCGTCATACTCGCCGATTCGAGTAAAAATCTGGAAGATTTTGTATCGAGAATTTTATAAGGTTCTCGATATAAAATTACTCAACAACAATTTTATTATTGACTTTTTTAAACATTTCTGGTTTGTAATTGATGATGAAAACGCCACAAATAATGAGAATAGCTGCCACAATAAAGTTAACCGAAATATCTTCGCCAAGAATCAACCAACCCAAAAATATCGCGATAATCGTATTAATATAAGATAAAATAGAAACTTGAATCGGGCTGATTTTGGTCAAGGCATAATGAAATGAAAAAAATGCAATCACCGAACCAAAAACCGCCAAGTAGAGCATTGCTGCAATACTTTTCGACGTCCAATTTCCAAAATTGTAATTGTCGGTTACCAAGAATGCAAGGCAGATTTGGAAGACGCCAGCAAACAAAAATTGATATACTAAATTAAGCGAAATGTTCTCGGATTTGATGTTCATTTTCTTGGTGAAAAGTGTTCCGCCTGCCCAGCCGAGAATCGCGAAAAACATCATGATGATACCATTTCGATATTCAGGAATGGCAAGGTCTTGCAATCCGTCCCAAAAGATGAGTAAGATTCCACTAAAACAAATGATAACGCCGATTAACGCTCGAAAACTAAATTTCTGTAAACCCAACAAAAGACTTCCAATGAAAACCAAAATTGGCGAACAAGCGCTGATTAAAGCTGCCAAACTACTGCTCAGTTGTTCTTCCGCTACGGTGGTTAGTCCATTTGCCATCACCAACATCAGGAGTGAAAATACGATTTGAAGTCCAAAACTTTTCCAACCAATCCATTTTAGTTCCTTACGAAATAGGAGAATAGTCAACATTATTATTCCTGCCAAAAATTGTCGAATTCCCGCAACAAACCATCCTGGAATAGTTTCTACAGCGACGCGAATTCCCATAAAAGTTGTTCCCCACACAAGTGCGACGGTTAAAATGGCGAAAAGTAATTTGTAGTTTTTCAAGTTTTATTGAAATAAGAAGTAGCAAAGATAATCTTTTCCACAGCAGAATTAGGGTACAGATTTGTCTTCAATGGATTTTTGGGTGGTTTTGTCTTTTATTAATTTTTATCTTTGGACATCTAATAAAAATTGAAATGGTAGGAATTATTATGGGAAGTCAAAGCGATCTTCCAATTATGGAGCAAGCAGCAGATTTCCTTAAAAATCTCGATATCCCTTACGAATTGACAGTAGTTTCGGCGCACAGAACACCAGAACGTATGTTCGATTATGCACAAAAAGCGAAAGAAAGAGGACTAAAAGTGATTGTCGCTGGAGCAGGTGGCGCAGCGCATCTTCCAGGAATGGTGGCAAGCTGCACGACGATTCCCGTGATTGGTGTTCCGATTTTGTCAAGTAATTCTATTGATGGTTGGGATTCGGTTTTGTCGATTTTGCAAATGCCAGGCGGAATTCCTGTGGCAACAGTTGCACTGAATGGCGCGCTTAATGCTGGAATTTTAGCTGCAAAAATCCTTGGAACTTCCGACGAAAATGTTTCTAACAAAATGCAACAATACCAAGATTCTTTAAAAGAAAAAGTTTTGGGAACAGTTGACAATATTAAGATTCAGCATCCGAATGGATATGATAAATAAGGAAAAATCCTGTTTCGTGAGAAACAGGATTTTGTTTTAGTTCTTAACCAACTTGGTTGATTGTGTTTTGTTGTCTTTAGTTTTAACTTGAAGAATGTAATTTCCTTTTGTTAAAGATTGGATGTTAATGTCTTTCGCACTGTTTCCAGAAAGCAATTTTTGACCAGCCATATTAAAGATGTTGTAACTTTCAACAGCTTCTTTGCTATCGATGCTTACGGTATCTTTTGCCGGATTAGGATAGATTTTTAAACTTTTTGAAAGTTGAGCTTCATAAGTTGCAAGATTCTTTTCGTTTATTTTGATGTTGTCATAATAGGCATCTCCCGCATAATTGTTGTGCAGAAAGTTCATTCCTATTAGATTTACTTTCGACTCATTTGGGTTTTCGAAAATTTTAATATCGTCAAGATAGTAAGTAATTTTATCAGTAGTGATGTGGATTTTCATATTATACCACTTATTCGGCTCCCACGTCTTATCAGCATATCCAATTTGGCCAAAATTTTCGTTCCAAATATAAATCATTCCTCTGTTTTCGAAACCAACTGCTAACAAAGTGTCGTAATCTTGGTACTCTTCATTAATAGCATAAATTGCAAATTCGAAATCAGAACCGCCTTTTTGCGTAGCATAAAAATCGTAAGAAATAGTGGTATCATTAAAATCTAGAGGTGCTGCAAATGTTTTTTCGGCACCCATGATTGGCATCCATTGATCTTGGTATTCGCTAACGTGAGCATTTTTGAAAGAGAAATTTCCAGAGCTTGCCTTTTCGTTAGTAATAATTTGATTGGTTAAAAAACCATCACGCCCTTCAGTAACTTCCCAACCATTTTGTCCATTGATGTTACCAAGTGTAAAACCTTCTGAGGCTTCGAATGAAATTGCATTTTGCGAAAATGCTAAACTAGCAACAGAAAGTGTTGCTAATACATAAAACTTCTTCATAAATTAAATTTAGGGCTACAATAATACTGATTTATTTTTAAATAGATGAAAATCTAAGACTTTGTTAGGCTTTTGAAATCGGAATGAGTATTTTTGTACTATGGATCTTAACAAGCTTTTTACCAACCAACGCACCGGAAATCATCAACCAACTTTTGTGTCCAGAACGGACTTTCAGAGAGATTTTGACCGAATTATTTTTTCGTCTGCTTTCAGAAGATTACAGAATAAGACGCAGGTTTTTCCTTTGCCAGGAAGCGTGTTTGTACACAATCGTTTGACGCATTCTTTGGAAGTTGCATCTGTCGGTCGTAGTTTGGGAAGTTTGATTGGTGATTTTGTTTCAAAGAATTATAAAAATGATCTTAACGAAACCTCAAATAATTTTTACCAATATCAATTAAGTGATGTTATTGCAGCAGCTTGTCTTTGTCACGATATCGGAAATCCAGCTTTTGGACATTCTGGTGAAGATGCGATTGCAAGTTATTTTGAACAAAATGAAAATGATCTTAAACCGCTTTTCAATGAAAAAGAATGGGCAGATCTTGTAAACTTTGAAGGAAATGCTAATGCGATTCGGGTTTTGACACATCAACAACAAGGTAAAGACGAAGGCGGAACACAATTGACCTATTCGACTTTGGCAAGTATTGCGAAATATCCTTGCGAAGCAATTGCTAAAAAGAAAGCTATAATCCATCGTAAAAAGTTTGGCTTTTTTCAGAATTCTAAATCCACGTTTTTAGATATAGCTAATGCGACAGGCATGCAACGCGAGAGTGATGAACCAATTATCCATAAAAGACATCCTTTTGTTTGGTTAGTAGAGGCGGCAGATGATATTTGCTACAGTATTATTGACATGGAAGATGCGCATCGTTTGGGCATTGTTAATTCTAGAGATTGTGAAGATTTGTTCATCGATTTGATTAAATCTGTAAATCCTGACGATATCAAACGTGTTAATGATAAGCTCGATATTATTAAAAACCCGAACGAGAGAATTTCGTATCTGCGTGCGAAAGTTATCAACTCGTTAATCAATAAATCGATTTCGACATACCAAGCTAACTTTGATAAAATTATTGCAGGAACTATGGACACGGCGCTTTTGGATATTTTTAAACAAGAAAGTTCGTCTTTAACAGAAATCGAACGTTTTTCTATTGAAAAAATCTACAATCATAAAGCAGTCATCGAAATCGAAAATGCGGGCTACAATGTTATGTATGAGTTGCTGGATCATTTTATTCCATCTATTATTTTAGAAAAATCGGAGCGAAAAAACTATGATAAAATGGCTTTAAAACTTATTCCTAAACAATTTGTTTATGAAGAGGGAAGTGTCTATGACAAGGTTTTGGGCGTTTTGGATTTTGTATCAGGAATGACCGACAATTATGCGACCGATCTCTATAGAAAGATTAAAGGTATCGAAATCGGAATGACAATGTAAAATTATTTTTAATTTGATAATTATTTCAATGTTTTTATATGAGATTTATCGTATTTTTGATAAAAAGCAAGAATATGAAAAATCTTTACACAATTTTCTTTTTCATTTTTTTTCATTTTTATAATAGCCAACGCCCAATAGTAACGACCTGGGACACTAGTCAAGTTAAATACATTAAAATCAGCACGCAAGGTGATTTTGACTATTATTATGAAAAGGTAGATGAGCCAAACGTCAATTATTATGGATATTCTGTAGGTGGAAACCTCACGCTTAATCTTCCAAAATCAGGAGTTTATCGCATTGATTTTTATCCAAAATCAAAGTTTAGTTTTTTGTTTAAAAACCTTATGAAACTTGATGATAGGGCAAAATTAATTGGTGTCACGCAATGGGGTGATGTGAATTGGAATAGTGACCTTTCTGGAATGTTTTGGGATTGTGAAAATTTGAAAATTACGGCGCAAGATGTTCCGGATTTTTCTCAGGTCACAGATATGTCAATGATGTTTTTTAATTGTATTAACCTTGAAAGTATTCCGAAAGTTTCGCAATGGAAAACAGCAATGGTTAAAAATATGTCAGGAATGTTTGGGAGTGCAATATTATTTTCAGATGATCTTAATGACTGGGATACATCTAATGTTTTAGACATGAGTGGGATGTTTCGAGAAGCGAGTAACTTTAATGGTTTAATCGCTAAGTGGAACACAGCTAAAGTTGAGAGTTTTTCCTATATGTTTGATGAAGCACATAACTTCAATCAAGATTTGTCATTATGGAGCACGGGAAAATCTAAATATTTTATTAACATGTTTAGTAATGCTTTTCTTTTTAACCAAGATATTTCTAATTGGAATACTAGTCAAGGTATTTATTTTTATTCGATGTTTGAAAACGCGCGGAAATTTGACCAAAATCTTAACTCATGGAATATGTCAAATGCGGTGTCATGTGAGGCTATGTTTAGTGGGGCAACTGCTTTTAACGGTTTAGTTTCGAATTGGAATACTGCAAAGCTTGAGAATATTAAAAATATGTTTAATAATGCTGAAAATTTTAATCAAAATATAGGAAATTGGAATACATCAAACGTTGTTGACATGAGCGGGACTTTTTATGGTACAAAGTCTTTTAATCAAAATATCTCAAATTGGAATGTGGCTAAAGTAAATAATATGAGTTACATGTTCCAAAATGCTACTTCATTTAATCAAGATATTGGAAAGTGGGATGTGAGAAATGTTGAAAATATGCGTGGTGTCCTTTATTATGCTAATAAATTTAATCAGAATATTGGAGGTTGGGATTTGAAAAGTGTTACTAATCTGGAGTTTAGTCTTAGCTTTTCTGGTATTGATTGTGTTAATTATGCTAAAACGCTAAAAGGCTGGTCTGATCGAAACTCGACGCCGGAAAATTTAGTTATTAATATGCAAGGTTTAAAATATGGTCCTAATGGAGAAATAAGTCGTACTCGGCTTATTAATGAAAAAAAGTGGAAAATTTCTGGAGATACTTTTACAGAAAACTGTGAACTTAATGTTTCCGAAGTTAAGGATTTAACACATGTGTTTGTAATAGCTCCCAACCCTGTTACTGATTATCTTTATATTAATTCTAAGGTAAAAGCACGTGCAAAAATTTATAATACAAACCAGCAAATTATTAAAGAATATGATGTATCGGAAGGACGAAATGTGATTGATGTTTTAAATTTGCGTCCAGGTTTTTATTTTATAAAAATTAATAATGAAATGCAGAAAATCATTAAAAATTAGAAACAATAAAAAAGCGATTTCAATTTTGAAATCGCTTTTTTTAAAGAACCTGTTTAAATTTTATTGATAAAATTTTCATAGCTATTTTGAGATGAATTTTTTATTTCAGATTTGAAGATTTAGCGGGCTAAATCAAAAATGAGAAGTAAAAAATTGGCTTAAAAGAGCATTAAAATTTAGCAAAGAAGATGTGAATAGTTTAAAAATATATTTCGGTAAAATTTTTAAACAGGTTCTAAATCAATTCGCATTCAAAAACGTCTGCGAAATGTTTTTTAATTTTTGATTTTACTTCTTCAACATCGACTTCACGCTCCAATTCATTCTTAAGAGAAGCCACTTGTTTATCAGTAATTCCGCAAGGTACGATGTAGTCAAAATACTTCATATTGGTATTTACGTTTAAAGCAAAACCGTGGATGGTAACCCAACGAGATGCTTTAACGCCCATTGCACAAATTTTTCTGGCATAAGGTTTTCCAACATCTAGCCAAACACCAGTTTCGCCTGGAGAGCGCTCGCCTTTTAGACCATATTCTGCAATCGTTCGGATAATGACTTCCTCCAAATCGCGCATATAACGGTGGATATCGGTGTAGAAATTTTCTAAATCCAAAATCGGATAACCAACAATCTGCCCAAAACCGTGGTATGTGATATCGCCACCACGATTAACTTTAACATAAGTTGCTTCGATTTCTTTTAGTTTATCAGCATTTGCGAGCATGTTTTCCTCATGCCCACTTTTACCTAAAGTGTAGACGTGTGGATGCTCTACAAACAATAGATGATTATGAGTCATCTCTTGTGCGTCAGGTTCTGTATCTCGATTTTTTACTTTGATGTCTAGGTTCTCTTTTAATAAAGACTCTTGGTAATCCCAAGTAGGCACATAATCGCGAGTTCCAAGATCTTCAAATTTTACTATTTTGTTTTGTTTGTGGTTCATAATTGTAGAAAAATTATTCACACAAATTTACATTTATTTTTGTCGATATTAAAATGAAAAAGCCCACCAAATTTGGTGAGCCTTTGTGCAAATATTACTATTTGACCTCGATATGGATTTTTTACTTTACGATGATTTTTTTCGTTTCCGAAATACCAGCGTAATTAATTTTTAATAAGTAAGAACCAGAAGCCAATTGACTAAGATTCAGGTCTTGCTGATGAAGTCCATTTTGTTTAGTAAGTTTGGTTTCGAAGACTTTTTTACCAGAAAAATCATAGATTTCTGCACTTCCATTGCTGTTAGAGTTTTCTTTAACATCAAATAAGATTGTTGCTTTTTTATCAATCACAGGATTTGGATAGATGCCAAAACTTGCTTTTTTACCCAATTCGGTAACGCCAAGTTCTGAGGTAATGTTTTTGTATTTGAAGCCCATATTACCAGTTGTTGCACCTCCATTTTGCGTGAAGTACAAACGATAATATTGATTTCCCTCTTTGATGTAATATACAACATCAGAGTAAGCTCCGCTGGTTGGTTTCCAAGAATGTCCAATGCTGGTAATCATATCCGAATAACTTGCGTCCGCTGGTGCAGCATATGTAGCGCTCGCTTGAACTTCTGGTTGTATTTTAGCAACTTTAATGTTTGGATTTTGGATAACACCAGACATTCTGTACATCATAATGTTATTGTAGAAAGTGTAATATCTAGTAAACATAAAGCTCCACGCATTTTTCGCAGGTTCTATGTTGTTAACTTTTTCGCCAGAATCGAATGAAAAGTAGTTAAAATAAGCGTCGTCAGATCCATTGGCTACAGTTTTTGTTTGTATAGCTTCCCAAGCAGATCCATTCCATTTTGCATATTTGAAGGTGTAACCACCTTGGAATTGGTTAATAAAAAACTTGTAAATACTGCCGTCTCCGTATTCCAAAACAAAGGAAACTTTCCCTGTAATGATGTGCGTTACCATGTCGTAAGATCCCCATCCAAAATTGAATTGACCTTGTGGCAATAAGGTCGCATTGTCAAAAGCACCCTCCTGAATTCTGTTAGTGGTGTCAGGGTTGTACAAAGGATCGCCCCAAGATGATTTTTGAGAAAGATCGATGCTGTCAAATGCCGATGGTGTCGCCGAAACTTGATAAACTTTTATGTCTTTGGCATCATTAACTTTGATCCCCATATCCATAATAGAATTGCGGTAAAACGCAATATCCCACTGATTTGCCAATTGTGATTTTATATTTTCATTAGCCAAGTTGAAGTAAACTTGATTTTGGTATGAAGGTCCCATTGTTAAGCTAACTGTTTTGTAACCAAGCTCATCTGTTTGGGCTAAAACTTGAGTCTGTACCGTTAAGGCCAATATTGACGCTAATAATAGTTTTGTTTTCATAGAGAAAAATTTAATATGTAAAATTGTTATTTAGAATTATTCTACAAAACTATAGAATTATTTTTAATTATTCTAAATAAAATTATATATTTGTCAAAAATTTTTTAGTTCATGAAAAGGAAGCTACTGCCAATCTTTGTTTTAGCACTTTCGATAACAATGCAAGCGCAACAACAAGATTCTATAAAGAGCAAAAATATTGATGAAGTTGTCGTGACTACTGCACAGTATAAAGCGCAAAGTATTAACAAATCGATCTATAAAGTGGAGGTTATTAACGAAGCCCAAATTAGGTCGATGGCAGCAAATAATGTTTCGGAAGTCCTTAACCAAAGCCTTAATATGTTAATTGTCCCAGATTCGAAGTCAGGTAATTCTACAGCAAATATTCTAGGTTTAGGAGGCGACTATGTCAAAGTTTTGATTGATAATATTCCGGTTGTTGGTGACACAGGATTGGGCAGCAATAAAGATGACCAACTTCGAGATTTAACATTTTGGAATATGGGAAGCTTAGCAGCTGCAACTTGGACCAAAAACTTGGTACTTTTTGTAGTCTTAATAATTAGTTATGGCGTTCTTTTGCCAAAAGGAAAAGCGCTTAATGCGATGATGTTGGGCGAAAAAGATGCAGAACATCTTGGCGTTAATGTCGAGAAACTCAAAAAACAAATCGTCGTGATTACGGCTTTGATGGTGGGGACTTGCGTGGCATTTTCTGGGACAATTGGTTTTGTAGGACTTATCGTTCCTTATATTTTGAGACTTATTTTTAAATCAAATTATGTTTTGATATTGCCATTGTCAGCCATTTTTGGTGCAGTGTTGTTGTTAATTGCAGACACCATTATTGGCGATTGGTTTCAAGGCGCAGGATTTCAGTGCTTTTCAGTTTTATGATAAATCTGGAAAAGTTGTGAAAACCGACAAAATGATAAAATCTCTTTTGGGATATGATGTTGTTTTGTTTGGGGAGAACCATAATAATTCCATAAATCATTGGTTGCAATTGCGTTTGACAGAAGCTTTGTTTGAAAAGAATAAAAATCTAATTCTCGGTGCCGAAATGTTCGAGCGCGATAATCAATCAGGACTTAACCAATATTTAGCTGGAAAATTAGAAGTTAAAAATTTAAAAGATTCTGTTCGCCTTTGGAATAATTTTACCACCGATTATCAACCGCTTGTAGATTTTGCTAAATCAAATAAACTTGAATTTATCGCTACTAATATTCCTCGAAAATTTGCGTCGCAGGTTTCAAAGCAGGGTTTGGAATCCTTGAATCAACTTCCTGATTCTGATAAAAAAGATATTGCTAAACTTCCTATTAATGTGACTTTGGAAACGCCAGGTTATAAGGAAATGAAAGCCATGATGGGCGACCATGCTGATGATATGAAGGTAATGAATTTTGTCTCTGCCCAAGCTGTGAAAGATGCGACGATGGCAGAATCTATCCTTAAATCTTGGAAGTCTGGAAAGCTTTTTCTACACTACAACGGAAATTATCATAGCAAAGAATATGGCGGCATCTATTGGTATTTGAAGAAGGCAAATCCGAGCCTTAAAGTTGCGGTTATTACAGTTGTGGAAAGCGAATCCAAAGATTTAGCTTTTCCTGAGAAAGATTATATCCCGACAGAATTTAATTTGATTTTGCCATCTGATATGACAAAAACTTATTAAATTTATCTTCAAAAAACTATGAAAACATTTTTACTGCTCGTTACGATTTCTATCAATTGTTTGGCCTTTGGTCAAAAATACACGGCTGCAGAAATCAAATTAATCAATTCAAACGATAAAAATTCGGCGCTTCCAATTTATCAGACAACCGATGCACATCAACATTCTGTTCTGTTGGCAAAGTCCAAAGAGGTCAATCCCAAAGACCCGAATACGGCAACTTTGGTCCATCGTATGAAGTTGGCTTTGTTGGCGACAGATGGTGGTGTTGGGATCGCGGCACCACAAGTTGGTATTAACCGCGATGTAATCTGGGTGCAACGTTTTGATAAAGAAGGAAATCCACTGGAGTATTTTCTAAATCCAAAAATTCTGTGGAAGTCCGAAATTTTGAATTTTGGTCCAGAGGGCGATTTGTCGATTCCAGAATTTAGAGATATGTTTTACAGAAGTCAGGTGATACAATTAGAATATTGGAATTTGGCTGGCAAAAAAACGATTGAAATCGTTGAAGGATTTTCTGCGGTT
This sequence comes from Soonwooa sp., assembly GCF_030151385.1. Lineage (GTDB taxonomy): Bacteria > Bacteroidota > Bacteroidia > Flavobacteriales > Weeksellaceae > Soonwooa. The sequence goes on along the minus strand of NZ_JASLDS010000073.1, from coordinate 59,439 downwards.
ATTTTCCAACATGAGATTGACCATTTATCAGGAATTTTGATTGAAGATAAAAGCAAAAATGAGACAGATTCTAACATTATGAAAGTCGATGCTTTCAAAAGAATGCCTCATTAATCGAAGTCTGCACGAAATTTGCAACAATACCAAAATGTATATTTAATAACCTAAAAAAATAAAACTATGCGATTAATTATTAACTTACTTGTGACCGCGGTTTCTGCATTTTTATTAAGCAAAATTTTGTCGGGTGTGCATTTTCAGGATTTTGGTTCGGCGATTATTTTTGCCATCGTTTTGGGGATTCTCAATATGTTGGTTCGTCCAATTTTAGCAATTCTTTCGTTGCCGATTACGATTTTGACTTTGGGGCTTTTCTCGTTGGTAATCAATGCCGTTATGATTTTGCTTTGTGACCATTTTATGGACAGTATGACGGTTGATGGTTTCGGCTGGGCATTTGTCTTTAGTATTTTGCTTTCGATTGTTAGCGCAATTATCGGATCATTGTTCACTAAAGATTAGTTTTAAAACACAAAAAAAATTAAAATTCGAAGTTTTGGCTTCGGATTTTTTTTATGTTTATTTAAATTTTAATAAAGCTTGTTTTGGAGTGTCATTGATAATTTTTGCCTTTAAGTTTATAAAATAACTTTCTTCCAAGCAACAACTTCCACACCTTTGGAATAATGTGTTAAATCTGGTTTTCGGTTGGTGAAATCAAGCGCTCCAAATTTGTATTTTGTTTCTAAATTTTTGATTTTAACCTCATTAATTTCCCATTCTTTGTGATGAATATCGTAACGAATATTTTGCCCGTTATGTTGTAAATACAAGCAATAACGCTCCGTTAACCAAAAGTCGAGATTTGTTTTTTGATTTAAAGGATTTCCGATTTCGTAATCGATATGGAGTTTTAGATTTTTTGAATCAAGTTGAGAATCATATTGTCCAGCGCTTCTCTTCATATTTGCTTTTTCATATGGAAGTCCCGAAAGTGCTTTTGCAATGACACATGACAATAATTTTCCACCCTCAATATTGATAAAATAGACACCTTTTTTACCGTCATTTTCAATATAAGTTCTGACATTAACTTCATCAAAATCTGAAATAAATGAAAGCGATGGCAACAATCTTGGACGAATCTTTTCCATTGTGAAAGCAACTATCGAAATGTAATAATCGCCATCGATTTGGTCTAGATTAAAAGTCTCAGGTACCAACTTTCGCAAACTTTCGTAATCGACTTTCCAGTGTAAGAAAACAGCGCGATTCCACTCTTGATAATACTGAAATTGCCCTTTTGGTAAAGGATAAGGACGATGTTGGATGTCTGATAATAAAGATGTGATATTACTCAAATGCTCAATTTTTAGGAAGACTTTTTATTGATGAGTAAATATACGGGTAATCCTGTCAATATCAAACCTAATCCAGGCCAAGTGTACTGCGGTTTGTAAATAAATAAAAGTACACAAAACGAAATACCGATTATTAAATAAATGGCTGGTGTAATAGGGTAGAGCCACGTTTTGTAATCGCGTTCTATATTTGGTTTTTTGATTCTGAGATAGATAACGCCAAAAACAGTTAGCATATAAAATAGAACAATGACAAATGAAATCATATCCAGCAAATCGCCGTATTGACCGCTAAGACAAAGCAAACTTGCCCAAATCCCTTGCATCCAAAGCGAATTGGCTGGCACATCGAAACGATTATTTTTAATAGCTGCTTTTAAGAATAAACCATCTTTAGCCATCGTTTGGAAAACGCGTGCACCAGCGAGGGTAATACCATTAACACAACCAAAAGTTGAAATCATCACCAGAACTGCCATAATAATTGTCCCAGCATTTCCAAAGATTTTTTCAGCAGAGGCTACGGCAACACGGTCATTGGCTGCAAAAGCGATTTCGTCGCGTGTTAAGGTGTTGAGATAGACGAGATTAACCAAAAGATACAAAATCATTACAGAACTTGTCCCAATAATCATGGCACGAACAACATTCTTGCGAGGATTTTCGATTTCGCCCGAAACAAAAGTGACATTTTCCCAAGCCACAGAACTAAACACAGAACCTACCATTGCTGCTGCAATGCCACCCAGAACTGTTGTACCCGAAATTGGTAGCCAGCTTGCTGGTTCTTTGTGACCATTAACTTCGGTTCCGAAATTCTGAAAAGCTTCCCAACCAAATTGGAAGTTATTAGCCAACTGAGAATGTTCTACTAAAATAAATCCTAAAGCAATTAATCCTAAAAGTGCGATGATTTTGGATGACGTGAAAATATTTTGAAGCATCTTTCCACTTTGGACGCCGCGTGTATTGATGAATGTTAGAATTAAAATAACAAAAATTGCTAAAATCTGAATCCATGTAATTTTGAAACTTCCACTTTGGAAAAGAGGCGCAGCATCGTTAAGACTCGGAATGAGATAAGCTGTAAATTTTCCAAAAGCCACGGCAACAGCAGCGATTGTTCCAGTTTGGATGACTGTAAAAAGTCCCCAACCGTAGAGAAAACCCATCATTTTTCCGAAAATCTCGGTAATGTAGGTGTATTGTCCTCCAGCTTTTGGAAACATGGCGGATAATTCGCCATAGCTGATTGCGGCAGCAACGGTCATAAGAGCGGTCAACAACCAAACGACAATGAGCCAATAGCCCGAACCAAGATTTCGCATAATGTCCGAACTTACAATGAAGATTCCGCTCCCAATCATTGATCCCATCACAATCATTGTGGCATCCCAAAGTTTTAGTTTCTTTTCCATAGTTTTATTTGAATCAAATATATAAAAGTTTAGAGAAAATTAAAGGAAATTAATTTTAGTGTGATTTTTTTGTAATATTATTTTAATTTGTTTGTCAAAAGCTAATTTTTGAAAGGACTTTGGATGAAAATCATTTTAATGATTTAGCTTTTTTAGTTAAAAATAAATTTTAGTTCTTTGCAAGATATTAGTGAAAGAAAGAGAATGTCGCCATGGAAAAGAAGTCCTACACCTTTGAAGAAATAAAACAGAAGATGCTCAACTATTGCGTTTATCAAGATCGTTGTCATTATGAAGTGGAGCAGAAGATGCGTGATTTTTTGTTGATTCCAGAGGCTAAGGAGGAGATTTTGATGTACTTGATTCAGGAGAAGTATCTGGATGAAGAGCGTTTTGTGCGCAGTTATATTCGAGGGAAGTTTTACATCAAACATTGGGGGCGCAACAAGATAAAACTCAATCTTAAACAAAAACAAATCAACGATAAATTGATTAGTCGTTGCTGGGACGAAATCTACGAGGACGATTATCGCAAACAGATTCAGGTATTCATAGAAAAGCAGTCGGAGATTATTTCTGAGTCTAATGCTTTTAAGAAGAAAAATAAGATTATTAAATTTCTGCTTTCTAAAGGTTATGAATACGAGGTGATTTTGGATGCTTTTGAGGATTAGTTTTTTGCATTGTTCTGAAATCCGCGATTAAGTATTGTTGATAACACGTCTTAAAACATGACGATTAAATCGTACATCTTAAATCTTTGATCATAAATTCTTAAATAATTATCACCAATTTTCTTTTGTTGACAAATCCCTAGCCCCGATGGAAGCGGCATCCTTTTGTGGTGGCGCGAGGCGACGGAGCGTAGCGGAGTCGTCCGAGCGACACAACAAAAGGATACAGCGGACAGCGGGATAAAGCTCCTAATAAAATTGAAGCTTTGTTTTCTTTGTTTTGAAATGGGATATTTGTTTATTTTTGAAGTATGAAAAGAAAGGTTTTGATCATCTATACTGGCGGAACAATCGGGATGGAGAAAGATTATGCGACGGGAAGTCTTGTTCCTTTTGATTTTTCGAATATTTTTAAACGTATGCCCGAAATGAACCTTATGGAATGTGAGGTTTCGGTAAAGTCTTTTGACTATCCTGTGGACTCGTCGGATATGGGACCAAAACAGTGGCAAGGTATTGCAAAAATTGTTCAGGAAAATTATGAAACTTTTGATGGTTTTGTGATTTTGCACGGTACAGATACAATGTCGTATACTGCGTCGGCATTAAGTTTTATGCTTAAAAACCTTAGCAAACCAGTTGTGTTAACTGGCTCACAATTACCAATCGGAGATTTGAGAACTGATGCGAAAGAAAATCTCTTGACAAGTATCTATTATGCCAGTCTTTATGAAAATGACGAAGCAGTTATACAAGAGGTGACTTTGTATTTTGAATACAAATTATTGCGTGGTAATCGTAGTTTGAAGTTTTCGGCAGAATATTTTGATGCTTACCAAAGTCCTAATTATTCAATTTTGGGGCAATCTGGTGTCCATCTAAATATTGATAAAGATAGTCTTCTAAAACCTACATCTAATGATTTTGAAATCGATCTGCATCTTGACGAAAATGTATTGTTTTGGCGCATCTTCCCTGGAATGAATTTTGACTTTTTATTAGAGGTTACCTCTGTTAAAGTCCTTATTCTTCAGGTTTTCGGGTCGGGAACGATTTTTAATAACGAACAGACAGAACGCGTTTTGCGCGAACTTCGTAGCCGAAATGTTGAGATTATCGTCATAAGCCAGTGTGTTTCTGGTGGTATTAGTTTTGGAAAGTATAGCAATAGCAATATTTTTAGCCAAGTTGGTGCTATTAACGGTAAAGATATGACCGCTGAGGCTGCGATTACAAAATCGATGCACTTGCTAAATAATCCTAGGTATAAAGCTAGTTTCGCAGATTTGTTCGATGAAGATATTTGTGGGGAGGTTACTAAAGATTTCCATTAAATATTAGGCAAAGCCAAATAATTAACTATATTTGCAGACTTATAAAAAGAGAGGTGTCCGAGTGGTTGAAGGAGCTAGCCTGGAAAGTTAGTATAGGGGTAACTCTATCGAGGGTTCGAATCCCTTCCTCTCTGCAAAACTTATTGAATATCAATAGGTTACAGAATTAACACCCAAAAAGACACCCACTAATTAGCGGGTGTCTTTTGTTTTTATACCTATCATAACTAGTTTCTTTTGGATTTATATGGTATATTTAAGTACTTTTAAAGGTCATCAAAAAATAAATAATGGCCACTAACAAGAATGCTCAATTACGTTACAATGCATTAGATAAATGCTTTTCCAATCAATATAAAAAGTTCTTTATTGATGATCTAATTGATTATTGCTCCCTTGTTCTAACTGATCATTATGTAAAAGAAACAAAAGTTTCTAGAAGACAGATTTTTGATGACATTGATTTTATGAAAAGCGATGCTGGATTTAATGCACCTATTGTAAGTTATAAAGACGGCAGAAAAGTATATTATCGTTATGATGATCCAGAGTTTTCTATATTAAAAACACCCATTAATCCTGCCGAATTAGATTCTTTAAGAGAAGCATTAGCAACACTCAATAGGCTAAACTCCCTTCCTGGATTTGATTGGGTAGCAAGTTTACAGGCAAAATTGCAATCGGGGTTAAATACAGATTCAAGCAATCAGCAAATTATTAGTTTTGAGGAAAATGAGTTTTTAAAAGGTGTTGAATATCTTAACCAACTTTTTCAATATATTTCAAATAAGCAAGTATTAGAAATCGTATACAAAAGCTTTAAGTCTGATAAGGAATCTTCTTTTTTAATCTCTCCTTATTATCTGAAACAATACAACAATCGCTGGTTCTTGTTTGGTTGGAATCATAAGCTTTCTGTAATTCAAAATCTTGCATTAGATCGAATAAAATCACTTCAACAATCAAAAGATTCGTTTATCAAATCAGAAGAGAACTTTGACGAATACTTTGACGATATCATAGGAGTAAGTAATGATCCAACGAAGAAAGCTGAGAAAATAAGTATTAAACTCACTCCCAACATCATCCCATACATTTCTTCAAAACCAATTCACGGATCTCAAAAAATCAAAGAAAACATCTTAACGATCGAGGTTAAGCACAATTATGAGCTAGAAAGTTTAATCTTGTCTTATGGTGAAAACATGAGGGTTTTACAACCTGAAACATTAAAAGAAAGTTTATCAAATCGTATTTCTAAAATGCATTAATTTCATCAGTGCACCTCCTCTGCACTGATTTTTTTCATCTTTGTACAATAATCATAAAATGTATTAAGTATGAAAACTCAAGAAAGTCAAAACACAAAAAACGAAATCATTTGTCCAAGTTGTAAAACAGCTTTTAAAGTTGATGAATTTGGATTTAGCGAAATCCTGAAACAAATCCGAAACAAAGAATTTGAAAGGGAAATTGATGACAGATTAAAGTTAGCAGAAAAAGAAAAAACATCTGAAATTACTATCACCGAGGAAAGGGTAAAATCCGCATTTCAAAAAACCATTACCAATAAGGATTCAGAAATTTCAGATTTAAGATCCAAACTTAATCAATCTGAATTGGTGAAAAAGCTAGAGTTATCCGAAGCATTAAAATCCTTAGAAAAGGAAAGAGATGATTTAAGATTTGAAGTCAAAATTAAAGAGTCAGAAAAGTTGTTGATTGAAAAAGAAGTTGAGGATAGATATAAAAATAAGATAAACTTGAAGGATCAAACTTTACAAATGAAAGATGATGAAATTGCAAGACTAAGAGATTTTAAACAGAAACTTTCCACTAAAATGATTGGTGAAACTTTGGAGCAACATTGCGAAATAGAATTCAATAAATTGCGCTCTTCTGCTTTCCAGAATGCTTATTTTGAAAAAGACAATGATGCTAAAACAGGTACAAAAGGTGATTTTATTTTTCGCGAAACTGATGTGTCTGGTAATGAGGTTGTTTCTATTATATTTGAAATGAAAAATGAAAATGAAGAAACCAGTTCTAAGAAAAAAAACGAAGATTTTTTTGCCAAATTAGATAAAGATAGAGTTGAGAAAAAGTGTGAATATGCAATTTTAGTTTCCCTTTTGGAAGCAGATAACGAGCTGTATAATTCGGGTATTCTAGATGTTTCTTATAAGTATCCAAAGATGTACGTTATTCGTCCTCAATTTTTCATACCATTAATTACACTATTGAGAAATGCTGCACTGAACTCAATGCAGTATAAATCAGAATTAGCCAACATTAAAAATCAAAACCTAGACATCACCCATTTTGAAGAAAAAATAAATACGTTCAAAGACGGATTTGCCAAAAACTACCTTTCTGCTTCTAAGCATTTTCAAAATGCCATAGCGGAAATAGATAAGTCTATTGCTAAGATGAAAAAAGTTAAGGAAGAATTAACAACAAGTGAGAATCAACTAAGACTGGCTAATCAAAAAGCAGAAGATTTATCGATCAAAAAGTTAACCTACGGAAATGCCACAATGAAGGCCAAATTTGATGAGTTGAAGGTAAATTAAATTATCTCTTTTTTTATAAGAATATATTTTATACTGTGCACTTCCTCTGCACACTTCAATCTCACCTTTGAATTATTAATTAAAACTTTAAAAAATGAAAAAAGAACACTTGTCGCATTTCGACATCGCGGGCTTCACTTATTATGATGGAGTCCTTGCCTTTAAAGATTTAAGAATTGGAACTAAGCTTCGCTTAAAGATTGACAAAGAAAACAAATATGATGCTCGAGCAATCGCCATTTATTATGAAGATTACAAATTAGGATTTGTACCAAGATCCGAAAACAGAATATTTTACAAACTCTTTAGCGTTGGATTGCACAAGTTTGTGGAAGCTCGAATCCAAAGAATTTCTAAAGATGCTCATCCAGAAAATCAAATCTCAGTTGTTGCTCATTTAGTGAATTAATTAACCTTTTAATATTTTAAACTATGAAAAATTTAGTACTACTTTCTCTACTATTAATTGGAATTTTTGCTTCTGCACAGCAAGAACCAAAATTCGAAAATGACACCTTAACAACGTCTACTGGTTTTAAAGCCTACGAAGGACTTGAACTGAAAATCGGAACAGGATCTATGAACGATGGCGACTTTAAATTTATCCGTACCAATGCCAGCTCATTGTTTAATTATACATCTACAACCGGTTATAAAGGCTTAGCGAATCAGGCAAATTCTTTCGCAAGAAGTAATTCGGGTTTATCCTACAGCGTAAAAAAAATTATGCCGCGCGGAAGTAAGAAAAACGGTTACGTCTATTATGTCAAAATTGGACGAGGCTTAATGAACTACGAAGTTGACTTGGAAAATGCAATTAGATCAGGAGAAATAATAGTTCCAAACGAGTTTATGCCAAAATCTAAAAATCAAACGCAGGTTGTTATTTCTGAAAGCAAGTATGACAAACTGAAAAAGATTAAAGAGCTGAAGGATAACGGAATACTTTCGGATGACGAATTCCAGAAAGAAAAAGACAAAATTATGGCTGAAAAATAATTGACAGCCTAAAAAGCCTTGTTAAGATTCAGAGCCTTAACAAAGCTTCCAAAAAAACAACAAATCAAACCCTAAAAACCATGGAAAATATCCCTATTTTTACGTCTTTTAAGAAAAGATATATGATTACTGGCGAATTAAAATCCCAAATAGATAAAATCTGGAACGACTTCTGGACAGGTGGAATTTCTAACCCACTTACTGTTATCGAGCAATTTACGTATTTGATATTTTTGAAACAGTTGGATGATCGTCAGATGCTGTACGAAAAAGACATCAATAGATTGGGAAGTTCTCAACGTAAGCCTATTTATAAGGACAATCAAGAAGCCTTACGCTGGAGCAACTTCAAGGATAAAGATCCAGAAGTAATGTTCGATATCTTTACGCGTCCAAAGAAAGAACTTAATGGCATCACAGCATTCGATTTCATGAAGACTTTAGGTGCTGATGGTGGTAAGTTTTCCGAGTACATGAAAGGTGCAACCTTTATGATTCCAACTTCCAAACTATTGGATAAAGTGGTTCAGCAAATCGACAAATTACCTTTGGAAAAGAAAGATACCAAAGGTGACTTGTACGAATATATGCTTTCTAAAATTGCCGAAGCTGGTACTAATGGGCAATTCCGTACACCAAGACATATCATCCGTATGATGGTAGAATTAATGGAGCCGAGTGAAGAAGATACGATTTGCGATCCAGCAATGGGTACCGCAGGATTTTTGGTGAACGCCAGTCAATATCTTCATGAGGTGCATGAAGATTGGTTTTTAGAAAAAGACTTTAGAGAACATTACAATAAAAAAATGTTCAACGGAATCGAGATTGACCCTTCCATGATGCGTATTGCATCGATGAACCTGCAATTACATGGTATCGAAAATCCGTCTCTAACAGGCGGAAGTGCCTTGGCAGAAAGCAACGAAACAACCAATCAATATTCATTAATTCTTGCAAATCCACCTTTTAAAGGTGCTTTGGACTATGACGAAGTAGAAAAAAGCTTGTTGCAAACCACCAAAACCAAGAAAACAGAATTATTGTTTTTATCATTAATTCTCAGAATGCTAAGAACAGGCGGACGCGCTGCTGTTATTGTACCTGACGGCGTTTTGTTTGGAAGTTCGGGCGCTCATAAAAATATCCGCAAAGAATTGGTAGAAGAACATCAGTTGCAAGGTGTAATCTCTATGCCAAGTGGTGTTTTCAAACCTTATGCTGGTGTGAGTACAGCCATCCTTATCTTCACTAAAACCAATTCTGGAGGTACAGACAATGTTTGGTTTTACGATATGAAGGCAGATGGATTAAGTTTGGACGACAAACGTAATCTATTGATTTCTGAAGACGCTTTTGATCAAGTTTTTTCTGAACCTGAAAACATCAAAGACGAAGTCGCTGGGAAATGCGATATCCCAAACATATTGTTGGATTGGAAAACCATCTACCAACAACCATCAGCCGAAAACTACAAAGACCGTACCCAACAATCTTTCCTGGTTCCTAAAGCAGAAATCGTCGCCAACGATTATGATCTTAGCATCAACCGTTACAAGGAAGTCGTTTACGAAGCTGTGCATTATGACGCTCCAAAAGATATTATTGCAGACATCAAAACCTTGGATGCACAAAGACAAGCTGCCATTATTGAACTTGAAAAAATGTTGCAATCATGAGTTATCACGGTTTTGTAGTTTGCAGATGCTATCAAGATGGGAAGACCATTGCACCACCATTTCCAGAATTGGTTATATTGGATGATGATGGAATTGGTTACAATATTTCTGAGGATAATTTGAAAACAGATGAAGAATGGAATGACTATTTCGATAAAAATGATTTGTTGGATCAATGGAAGCGCACAGCATGTCCACATGAAGACATGGAAATTTCCTCAGAACACATTTGCAATTCTGCGGGAATGTCTGGCTTCAGAAACTATCTTTTTGAGCAAGGAGGAAATGAAAAATTCCCTACTTTGTCCAAAGAATTGCCCACGCATAATGGCGGAGCAATGTCTGCATCACAATCTGAAAAAGCTTTAGCCGAATTGCAATTGCTAAAGTCGTTACAACCCAAAATCGATAAGATTGTATTACGAGAGACAAAGAGTCATGATGTCATTATGATTGGTGACTATAATGAAACAATACGATTTGGTTTTTTTGATTATAACAAGAGCTTGGTATTAGATAGTAGAGGTTTTTTCATACTTGAGAAGAAAAAAATTGGAGGTGTCGAAAACGAATACATATTGTTTCACGCAAAAGAATTTTCGACGGTTGTCGTTGATGAAAAGCGAGTAGCATTTATTGATGAGCATGCAAAAGGTTTAAATATAGGTTCATATTTCCCAATACAGTTAGGCGAAAACAAACCTGCTGAAACCGAAATCGCTTATGAAGTGGTTAAAGAAGAATTTGATGGCGACGACTATTGGATGTCCGTTATAGAATCCTTAGAAAATCTTTGTAAAGCCTCAATAGAAACCCAAAATCCAGTTCACTGGTGTTAGAAATAAAATAAAAAATGGAGAGAATTAGATTAGGTGAATTAGTTAAGGGAAACGGACTTTTTAAAGATGGAGACTGGATTGAAAGTAAAGATCAAGATTTAAATGGAGAAGTAAAACTGATACAATTAGCTGATATTGGAATACGTAATTTTATTAATAAGTCAAATCGATTTATGAATTACGAAAAAGCTTTAGAATTGAAATGTACTTTTTTAGAAAAAGGAGATATTTTAATTGCAAGAATGCCTGATCCAATTGGAAGATGCTGCGAATTTCCTTTTGAAGAAGTAAATAAATATGTTACAGTTGTTGATATTGCTATTTTTAGAAATAAGAACAATGATCTTGATAATCGTTATTTAGTTCACTACATTAATTCTGAAAGTTTTTTAAATAAAGTTTCATCAGGTGTTACAGGTACTACTAGACAAAGGATTTCAAGGAAAAAGTTAGAAGCCATCGAAATCCCACTTCCCTCTTTAGACCAGCAAAAAGCCATTGCGGCAAAGTTGGACAAAGCCGATGAAATCCGCCGCCTCAACCAACAACTTATCGACAAATACGATGCACTTACCCAATCGCTTTTTATCGATATGTTTGGTGATCCTGTGAAAAATGAAATGGGTTGGGAGAAAGTGAAACTGGGAGATTTATGTGGAGTCGGATCTAGTAAGAGGGTTTTTGTAGAAGAGTTAAAAGAGAATGGTATTCCTTTTTATAGAGGTACTGAAGTAGGTGCTCTTGGAAATGATGAAATGATTAATCCAACTTTATTCATATCAGAACATCATTATCATAAATTAAAAAAAGATTCTGGTATACCACAAGTAGGAGATTTATTAATGCCTTCTATTTGTCCAGATGGAAGAATTTTTGAGGTGAAGAATAATGATCCATTTTATTTTAAAGATGGTCGTGTTTTATGGGTTAAAGTAAATCAAACTAAAATTAATAGTACCTTTCTAAAGAAAAATTTAAAAGCAAATTTTGCAAAAAATTATTCAAAAATTGCATCAGGTACTACTTTCGCTGAATTGAAAATTTTTGCATTAAAAGATCTAATTATTTCGAATCCCCCCATTTCTCTTCAAAACCAGTTTGCAGAACGTATTGCAGTAATAGAAGCGCAAAAACAATTCACACAAGACGCCTTAGCCAAAAGCGAAGCGCTTTTCAATAGTTTGTTGCAAGAAAGCTTTTCATAGTTATTGCGTAGCGTAATCATATAACATAACCAATCTTTTTAGGGGTGATTTTTTCACTCCTCTGGAGATTGTTGTCTAAAACTTAAACCAAAATAATAAAATGGAAACAACAACAATTAAAGAAATCGCAAAGCTTCGTGACGAAATCAAAGAAGCATTAAAGACTGTAGACAAATCAACATATTCTAGTACATATGGCAGTGAAAATGAATATTCTGGAAAAGGTATTTATTTAGGGCTTGAATCATTATTAGTTGATATTTCCTATCTGGTAAGATCGCATAATCAATTTATTAAGATTTCTACCTACAATGAAAGATACTCGATGAAAAACCTACTCGTAAATATAAACTCATATATTTCTAGCCCTTCAACTCTAGCTAAATATGTTGATGAGCTTAAGGTTTTATTAAGATCGTATAATGTATCTAAAAATAAGGAAAGATGGGAGCTGTTTCAGGAGGCGAATAAAAAACTATTAGAACAATGTGACGAATTTGCAACGGTACTTGTTGAAGCTAATAATCAAAAAACGAAAATTGATGAATTAACTGATGGAGCTGAAGAAAAGTCAAAAGAACTTAAATCTAAGTTTGATGAACTTCAAGTTGAGCTTGAAACAATTGAGGAATATAAGTCAGAAATTGAAGATAAATCTGAAAATCTAAAAAGTATAAATTCCAAACTGGAGGAAATAAAGGAAACTGCAGACGAAAATTTGGAATCTATTGTTAATCATCTAAACGAAGCTAAAAGTAATGAAAAATTGATAGATGGATTTGCCAAAAAAGTACAAGAAAGAGAAAATCGCTTAGGAGAATTAGAACAAAGGACAAGTGAAAATGACAAAAAGTTAGAGGAATATGAAACCGAACGGAAAAAGGTCTTAGGTGAGGCAGAGCAGTTAATACAAAATGCAAAAACAGCATTGCATTATTCAACAGCATCAGGTCTTAGTGAGTCTTTTGATACTCAATATACCGCTGCCAAAAAATGGCAACTTAGTGCTTTATGGATTGGTGGTGCTACTTTTTTTATCTTGGTAGCTATTGGGCTTGGTATATGGATTACCGTTGAAAAGACAAGCGATCTGCATTTACTGATAGGGAGAATTGCATTATTACCACTTCCCATTGTTGCTGCTATATTCTGTTCAAACCAGTATGTAAAGCAAAAAAATATCATAGAAGATTATGCCTACAAGATGGTGCTAGCAAAATCTATTGTTGGTTTTTCAGAACAATTGAAAAAAAATCCGTCAGAAGATAATACCAAGTATTTTGTTATCAATACTTAGCGTGTCTTTTTGTTGTCCAGAACTGCTATACAAAAAATCTTCTGTGGTCTTTTGGATCTCTTTTCCATCATAAGCGTCGGCAATGAGATAGAAATCTTTTGTTTTATGTTTAAATATTAAACGTTCCAAAACAGTGTTATTAAGCTTTGACGCTTTCAAAAGTTTCCAATCTTTACTGTTTTTGAAATACGTTTTCACACCGTAACCTGCGCCCCAATACAAATTAGTGACTGGATCTTGTCCATTGCCAATCCCTGCCGGAACGGGAACAATGCCTTGATATTTATTATCGCATAATGCTACAAAAATATGAGCAGTTTGGACGGAAGTATCGAATTTTATTTCTTTTTTAAGTTCTGGCACAGTTGATTTGCTCGTGTCTGGTGTAGGTTCGCTTTTCGATTGACAACCAAAAAGTGCAGACGTAATTAAAAAGACATTTAGGAACAATTTCATGATTTCTGAAGTTTTATCGTTTCAATTTTGGCTTCAATATTTTTGATTTTTAGATGCCAATAATCAATTCCTTCTTGATTTTTCACAATTACTTTGTCGTAATTTGAATTGACAGGCGATAATTTATGCCGATTTCGCTGCCCGTCTTTAATGCGTTCTTGCTTGGTTTCTGGTTCGACTCGTGAACGCCAAAAGTCCAACTCGGAAAAATAATGCGTTTTGATATTTTCAAAATAACGAAGCAAAGTCTCATGATCTCGCGGAATATAACCTGGACCCGTGCAACCGCACGAATGGAATGTAATTCCAACGTCATAAAGGTTTTTGAGGTGAGTCCAAGCTTTATCATCATTCATTTTTGGCGATTCAAAATCTTTTCCCATCGATACCATTTCACCACCACATTGCGGACATTTTGCGGGCGAATCTTCTTTAGCGCCTTTCTTAATATCAATCCACAAGCGACGTTTGAAAGTCTTTTGACAATCAAAACAAGCAAAATGGTTTTTATAAGCAATCATCGCATACTTGCACATAATGTTTACAGATTTTCGAGGATTAATCTTGTCCTATCATAAGGCGTTTCCCAAAATCTTCTAATTGTTGTTAGTAAGTTTTTTCGCTTTGTCAACGCATCATCATAGGAATCTTCTGTAAAGATATCAGTATCCGTTGACTCTACCGAAATCGAAATATTTTCAACTTGATCTTCGAAATAATTGTCATTTTTTAGTTCCCGTAAAACGTCTAAACAAAGTAAATCCAAAGCTTTTTTATTCGTTAAGTTAGATTCTTGTTTTAGAAAACTAAAATCCAATTTCCCTTGATACTTAGATTTTTTCGTATTAAACAAGTCGTTATAATTGATGTTCTCAGAATCTGTTTTGATTTTAAAATCATTGAAGCTTCCACAAGAAACAGTATAGTTTGCGTTTTCATCTTTTGAAATTATGATAGAATACAATTGATCGTCATTTTCTGTGGCTTCATTTTTTAGATTTTCAATTGCCAATTTAATAACCTCCGAAACTTCATTTTTATGTGACAAAAGTGATTGATAAGCGGTGTCAATTTCTTTGTAAATATTGTAGTCAAAAGGCTTTAGAGAATCCGTAATTTCCTCTAACATTTGCTTAAAGTTTATTTTTAAATCAAACAAATGATCGTCTTCCAATAAGTACAATTGACTGCTTTCAAGATGTGCTAAAATTAGATTTTCTCCGTATTCATCGCCGATGACAATATAATCTTGATATTCATCCATTTCTCGGATAAATTCATTTTGATCTATAAAATCCGATTCGTCATTAAAAATGGTCCAAAATAGATTTTCATCAAAACCAAAATGTTCCAAATAATCAACAAAAAACGCTGGAATCTGGAATCCTAAATTCTCGTTTAGTTCTTCGATTTCAGAAGCGCCAATTGCTGAATCCGCATTGTATTGTTCGTGTTGTTTTAATGTTTCAACAATATTTTTCATTCGTTTGCTTTTCAAATTTAAATCTTATTTTTTGACTATCTTTTTAGCTTTACTCAGTAAATCTTCTGCCTTTAGTTGAATACTCTTAGGCAATTTTTTGAAGTTTTCGTCTTTTTCAATTCCATCTTTTGCGTCAGGTTGGTACGATAACCAAGCCGTTATTTTAGATTTTTCAAAAGCCTTTCCATTTCTGGAGTAAACAATTACTTTTAGCGGTTTTGCGTCTTCACCATCCGAAGATTCAAAATAGGTGAGATAAAACTCGGGACTTTTGTTTTTGTCAGCATCTGTTGCAATACAATAATCCAGTAAATAATTTGGTTGCGAAAGGGGTCCAGCAAAATCTTTGAAAGTAATCTGCTTCAAAATTCCGCCATGATCTTCAATGTAAAGTCCAGCATACAAATCCTTAGGTTTTGGTGTTAAATAGGATTCGCCTTTTGATTTAGTTTCATTAAGAAAGAACAAATAACTGCCTTCCTTTTCCGCAAAGTAATTGATTAACAAAACAGGATTTCCCTCCAACGGATTTCCAATTTCTTCTATATAATCCTTGAATTTTTGTTGATTGGGTAAAAGTCTTTGAATTTTGTCTTGTGCCTCAGCCATAAACACGCCAAGGATTAATGTTAGATATAATATTTTTTTCATGTAATATTTGTTATGCAGATTTAGTCGGAGCGGGTTAATGAATATTAAACCTAAATCACAGTTCCTCTATAACCAACCGATTTATCACGGATTTCGTATTCGTCACAGCAAAATATCTCTTGTTGCGTGGATTCTTGAGGACCTAAATCCATGTATTCATCTTTGTTTTGAACTTTAAGATAGGCTTCTTTTTGATTTTTAAAACATAAAACTGGTCCCATAAATCCTTGTCCGTAAACCGAATAATCGCCGTATAAGCATCCATAACAATTTTTGAAACGGTATTTTCCGTCAAATTGTTTTTGTAAGTTGTCAAAAATTAACTCCATGAATCCGTTTTTAGCTTCGAAGTAATTGTCATTTATTTTAAATACAATTCTTGCTTCTTCATGCTTTTCGCTCAATTCAAAATGAAAATCCAAATCGACTTCGATTTCTTCCTTGGAGTCCATGTCAATAAGTCGTTGCGGAATTTTTAAATCAAGTTGATAATTCGTTAACTCAAAATAATCTTGCCGTTTTACAATATCAAAATTGGATAAATCTTCATCAGTGAAACTTTCTACATTCTCAAGTTCAAAAGCATCCAAGTCGAATCCAGTAAACTTGAAATCTTTAACTTGAAAATGAAAATTTTTGAAATCGTTTAAAATTTCAATTGGATAAGTTCCTGTTTTGTTGGTGAAAGTTCCTTTATAGATTGGCATTCTGTATTCTAAGTAAAATCGTTTAATGACCAAAAAGATAAAGAAAATTCTCTATTTAATTCTGCTGTTTTTCTGAAAATTCTTATTTTTAAGTAAAATTAATATTCCTTGGAGTTATTTCAATCACTTGAAAAATTTAGCGTTGTCGAATGGATCGTTTTTAGCCTTGCAAGCAATTTCGGATTGTATCTGTTTTCCATTGCTTTGTACATTTTTATTGATAAAACTTGTCATAAAGATAGAATCCAGAAGGAAGATTTTCCAGTTTCAAAATCTGATATTTTTTTGAGTTTGCTTACAGTCATTCTAAATGCCGTTGTTATGTTGATGGGCGTTTTTCTTTGGAAACAGCATTGGATTGTGATGGATGATTCCAAAAGTGTTTTTGAGGTTGTTGCGGAAATTGTTTGCATCACAATTATTATGGATTTCCTAATGTTTGTTTTTCATTATCTCGCGCATTTGCCTTTTTTCTACAAGATTTTGCATCATAAACATCATGAACATATTAGCACCAATTATTTAAGTCTATTTGTCTTGCATCCTTTCGAAACATTAGGTTTTGGCGTAATGATGATGTTGGTGTTTGTCTGTTATGATTTTTCAATGATTTCGATTTGTGCCTATCTGTTTATTAATTTGGTTTGGGGAACAATCGGGCATCTCAATCGTGAATTTTTCCCAAAGTGGACGGACAAAATATTAGTTGGAACCACCAAATTTCATAACCAACATCATTTGGATGAACGCCATAATTTTGGTTTCTACACATCAATCTGGGACCATCTTTTTAGAACTTATAAAAGGTGAGTTCGTGTTTGAAAATATTACTTCAATGCTCGAAATTTTTGGTGTCCGAATTAGTCTGTTTTTAGTTTCAAAATCCTTTACTTTATAAAAAATCCTTTTTCAGTTTTTTGAAAAAAAATAAATCCTTGAATATGAAATCTTTTATTGTTTTAATTTTCAGTTTGTTATCAATACATTTTGTCGCTCAGAATCGTTATGAGGTTTTTAAATTCGAGGACAAATACGGAGTGGTGGATACGAGTAACTTCTCCGAGTATATTGCGCCAACTTATGAAAAAAGCATGATAAAGGTTTTTTCGGATTTGGTTTTATTCAATGACAATAAGTACAAGTTTGTTGATAAGAAAACTGGAGCAACAGAAGATTATGTTGACTTAAATAATGATTTGTACTGTAACAAAATTTATTACCAAGCTTTTGAAAAAGATGGGAAAACGGTTTTAATTCCAAAAAATACATCAAAAAAATTGGTTTTTAACAAAAAATATACAAGTGCGATTGGTGTTGAAGATGCTGTGATACTTGGCGATTCTAGTCATTTTGATGTTTATATCAATCCTGATTTCCAAACACCAAAACTGAAAAATATCGCGGCGACGAATGTTTTGACTTTAAAAATGTTGAATAAAGCATCGCAAAAGACAGAAGAAGTAAGCGTTTTTTATGGTCTTGATAAGATACTTGTGTATGATTCGAAATTTAATCTTCTAAAAACCTATCCGAAAAAAGTAAATAGTGAATCTAAAGTTAAGGAAGTTATAGCACCAAATTTTGCTGAGGTGAAGGCTGGGAGGAATACGGCAGCTATGGTTGTACCTCGTGAATTTTCAACAGAATTAAAAGATGATGTTACCATAATTACAAGCACTTCGTCGTCAGAAAGTTTTAGTATAAAAGGTAAATATGAAATAAATATTTACTTAATGAAGGGACCGGAATGGATTGAAATTATTAATGAAGAAACCAAGAAAAGCTATATTTTCAGAATAGATTTTTATAACAAGCAATTTATGTTACCAAAGACCTATCAGGAAGCATTAGGATTAAAATTTTTATAGATTATGCATTTTAAAAATTCGGAAAAGTTTTAATTTTCTTGTTGTAATTAATTTCATAATTAATGTTGTTCAACTTTGTTCGAATACATTTTTCTTCCAATAGCAAAACCTACGAATGGAATAATAAATGAACAAAAAATAATAAATAATATCGCAAGTGATTCGCTGATGCCTTCGAGAGGAGTTAGAAAAGGGTAGAGGTAGGAATTGATTGTGTATTGGAATAAAACAACCAGAACCGAATCCGTACTTCCGCCAAAAATACTAAATTGTGCTCCTAAAACTTCAATAGCAAAGATGCTCGCCAAACCGAGAATCAAATTAAAAATACCAATCCAAAAGATGGATAATATTTTTTTCTGCTTTTTTGCATTTAGAAAACCTCCAAAAGCAAGAAATAAAATTTGAAAAAGGGAAAAGATAATTCCAAATATTTTTTGGAAATCATCCAAAAATAGGAATGCGAGCAATCCAACAAAAATATTGATGATATAAAATATTGTTACGTAGTTAATTAGTTTTGACACTCCGAAGCTGTAGTTTTTTTTGTTTTGTAATAAGTATGGATATACAATGTTCAAAATTAAGGTATAAATTTTTTAAAAGCTAATATAAAAGCATTATTTTTGATAATAAAGAAATGGAATTTTAGTATTCTAAAATATTACGAACAATATCAGATTATAATTGTTTGATTAGTATTCTTTCAAAAATGAAATATGAAATAACAGAATCTATTTTGTCACGATTTTGAACATTTTAAATTAGTTTTTGATAACCGAAAAAAGACAAAGCTTACTAATTTTACTATTCTAATGAAGCAGTCAAAAAGAATATATTTCTTGTCATTTTTCATTGTGTTTTTTAGTACAATGCTTTTCGCAAATACGCGAAAGAATGCTTCACATATTCTACAAAAGCAATCTCACCAAGCGCATAAAAAACAAAGTAAATCAACAACAGATTCTATAAAGTTTTTTAATGCGGTTGATGATGATCAAGATTCCTCTGGTCTTGATGATCTTGAAAAAATAAAAGATACTTTTGGTCTGTTTGTTGAAAATTGGCAATATTGTTTTTACCAATTGTTTCAAGAAAACACAAATACATTCCCCGTAAATCATAAAGTATATGTTGGTGTTCCCAAATATATACTATATCATTCTTTGTTAATAGCTATCTGCTAATCTTTATTACTCAATCTTTTAACCTATTTCAGAGACTATAAAAACATAGTTTCGGGGGTTCTTATTTTCATAATTCAAAGTACGACATATTCATCTCACATTCTATGTAGAGACTAATATATCGATGTTCAATCTTAATAATAAAAAAAATGCATTTAACACCAAGAGAAACCGAGAAGCTTTTACTCTTCATGGCAGGAGAGTTAGCCCTTAAAAGAAAGGCCAGAGGTCTAAAATTAAATTATCCAGAATCAATTGCGGTCATTAGCCATTTCTTATTAGAAGGCGCTCGAGACGGAAAAAAAGTAGCAGAGCTAATGCAAGAAGGCGCTCAGGTACTTACAATTGATGATGTTATGCCAGGAGTGGCAGACATGATACACGATGTACAAATTGAAGCAACTTTTCCAGATGGGACAAAGTTAGTAACTGTTCATAATCCAATTCGTTAAAACAAAATTTTATGATACCAGGAGAAATTTTTGTAAAAGAAGGTACAATAATCTGCAATGAAGGCAGAGATACTGTAACAATAAAAGTGATTAACACAGGCGATAGACCAATACAAGTAGGATCGCATTTCCATTTTTTTGAAGTCAACAAAGCAATGAGTTTTGATAGAGAGAAAGCCTTTGGAAAACGACTAAACATTGTTGCAAGTACTGCTGTGCGATTTGAGCCAGGTGAGGAAAAAGAAGTTGAACTCGTAGAAATTGGTGGTGCTAAAAAGGCTATGGGTTTCAATAATCTTGTTAATGCTTCTGTAGAATCTGCGGAGCAAAAAGAAAAAAGTCTAAACAAAGCAAACGAGTTAAACTTTAAAAATTTGTAAAATGAGTCTAAACGTAGATAGAAAACAATATGCCAACATCTTGGGACCAACAACTGGTGACAAAATTAGATTAGGCGACACTGATATTATCATTGAGATAGAAAAAGATTATACCTATTACGGGGATGAATCTGTTTTTGGTGGAGGAAAAACAGTTCGAGATGGAATGGGACAAAATGTAACCAAAATGAGGGACGAAGGCGTTCTTGATTTATGTATTACAGGTGCAACGATCATTGACCACTGGGGAATTGTAAAAGCTGACATTGGCGTTAAGGATGGTAAAATTGTAGGTATTGGAAAAGCAGGAAATCCAGACACAATGGATGGCGTTTCCCCAAATATGATTATTGGTGCATCTACGGAGGTACACGGTGGTAAAGGCTACATCGTTACAGCTGGTGGAATCGATACCCATATCCATTATATTTGCCCTCAACAAATAGAAACTGCTTTGTTTAGTGGTGTTACAACAATGATTGGCGGTGGTACGGGTCCTAATGATGGCACCAATGCAACGACGATTACACCAGGGAAATTTAATATTCAAAGAATGTTAGAAGCTGCCGAAGAATATCCTATGAACTTGGGATTCTTTGGAAAAGGAAATTGCGCTGCAGAGGCACCAATTGAAGAACAAGTTGAAGCTGGTGCGTTAGGTGTTAAAATCCATGAAGATTGGGGTGCAACACCTGCAACAATTGATGCTTCCCTTAAAGTTGCAGATAAATATGACGTTCAAGTAGCGATCCATACAGATACATTAAACGAAGCTGGTTTCTTAGAAGATACCATGGCTGCTATTAATGGTAGAGTTATACATACTTTCCATACAGAAGGTGCTGGTGGTGGGCATGCTCCAGATATTATAAAAGCAGCAATGTACCCTAATGTACTACCTGCATCAACCAATCCAACACGTCCATATACCGTTAACACGATTGATGAACATTTGGATATGCTAATGGTTTGTCATCACCTCAGCAAAAATATTCCGGAAGATGTGGCTTTTGCGGATTCCAGAATTCGACCAGAAACTATTGCAGCGGAGGATATTCTTCACGATATGGGCGTTTTTAGTATTATGAGTTCAGATTCACAAGCAATGGGAAGAGTTGGCGAAGTAATTACAAGAACATGGCAAACTGCCAGCAAGATGAAAGATCAGCGAGGTTCTTTGGAAGAAGATAATGGTACCGAAAATGATAATTATCGTGCTAAACGTTATATTTCTAAGTATACAATTAATCCTGCTATTGCTCATGGAATTTCGGAATATGTTGGATCAATTGAACCAGGTAAAATTGCAGATCTTGTGATTTGGAGCCCTGCTATGTTTGGGGTTAAACCAGAAATGATCTATAAAAGTGGAATGGTAGTTGCGAGTAAAATGGGGGACGCTAATGCTTCCATTCCTACGCCACAACCTATTATTTATAAAAATATGTTTGGGGCTCATGGACGTGCGAAATTTGCAACTTGTGCAACATTTGTTTCTCAAATATCTATCGATAATGGCTCAATTGCAGATTATAAATTAGAAAAGATGATTCTTCCAGTGAAAAATTGTCGCAATATTTCTAAAAAGGATCTTATACATAACAACAAAACACCAGTTATTGAAGTCAATCCAGAAAATTACAAAGTTACGGTTGATGGTGTACATGTGACTTGCGAGCCAGCAGAGAAGTTGCCACTAACGCAGCTTTATTACTTGTTTTAAAATCAAATATAGTTTTCAACGATTATTTATAAAAAAGAGCTCAACAAAGCTTGGGCTCTTTTATAAAATTTAAAATAAATGAAATATATAAAAAATTGGATTCTTCCTTTATTTGCTGCAGGGATGATGTCGATTCCAACATTAGGTCATGCACAGGTATTGGGTGGACGTCGGTTGAAAAGTGATGAAGATGGACCGAAAGGACAATGGATGATTTATGGTTCTTTGGACTATTCAAAAACGAATTCGCCAACAGGCAGCAACAGCTCTTTCGGGACAAGTGCAGATGCAAGTGTACCAATTGGTGTTGGTTATTTTATCAATAATAATGATGTTATTGGTGTTAATTATGCTTTTGCCAGCAACCATATCGATGGAAAAAGTATCTATAAACAAAACGAAGCTGGTCTTTGGTATAGCCCATCGGTTACATTGGGAAAATATTTTGCATTAATCGCGCAAGTTGATGCCCATTATGTTTGGGGACAAAAGTTGGCAGAAGATGGTGCAATAGATCCCGCAATGAACAATTTTAATGGATTTCGACTTCGCGCATATCCTTTATTTGCAGTCTTTTTGGGAAGTGGCTGGGCTTTGAAATTCAAATTTGCAGAGTTATCGATGTTGCAAACAAAAGTAAAAGGCGAAGGATGGACAAAAACTTATGTTAGTGGCATTAGCGCCTCAACATTTGGGGTCGGAATTTCTAAGAATTTTGATTTTAAGAAAAAAGTAGAAAAAAATGATAATTAACGAAACAATAGGCAACATCATAGACAAGCCAATTGTTGACAAGTCTATCGATTATCTTGACCTTGAATGGTTTGAAACGACCAAAAGAATTCAGCGTAAAAAGACAAGACAAGGTGATGACATTGCTATAAAATTTTTGAGAGAAGGTCAACGTTTGCGAGAAGGCGACATTCTATTTGAAAATGATCAAAAGGCTATTGTTGTCAATGTTTTAGAAACCGAAGCTATTGTGATTACGCCAACTTCTATGTTAGAAATGGGAACTGTTTGTTATGAAATTGGCAACAAGCATATTCCACTATTTATTCAGGAGGATAAAGTCTTATTACCTTTCGAAATGCCAATGTACAGATGGTTAGAAGCCAGTAATTTTCGACCAGAAAAGGAAACCGTGAAATTACTCAATCTTCTAAAATCTAATGTAGAACCTCATGGTCATGGTAGTATTGGATCGACCTTGTTTACTAAAATTTTAAAAATGGCTTCGCCAAAAGATGAATAAAATGAATAATAGCTTTTTAGCAAGTCTTTTACATATTTCGGATCCTACATTGCCAATTGGTGGCTATATTGAGGGTTTTTTCTTGGCTTATGAAAATAACATTCTATCAGAACAAGAACTTCCAAAACATAAGACAAGCATTTTTTTTATGACATCTTGGCTCCAGCTGGATCAACTTTCTTACAGCACTTTAACACAACTGCTGGTTATTTTGGAACAAGAACTTCTGTTAAATAATCTGAATGTTGATGATGTCACTATCACCATGTTGCATTTGATTTTAATTAAATTATTAAGTGTAGACTCAAACAAGCATTTGAAAAGTGCAACACGACCAATGGAGCTGTCTCTGCAGTTTCGTGATCTATTGTTTAAATATCATATTAATGAAAAAAGAGTTGTGTTTTATGCTGATAAACTTTCAGTAACTGAAAATTACCTTAATAAATGTGTGAAAAGTGTTACACAAAAATCTCCTAAACAATGGATTAACGAGATTGACATCAATTATGGAAAAGCCTTGCTGTATTCAACACGTGACATTGCCGAAATTGCATACGAACTTAATTTTCATACTGCATCACATTTTACACAGTTATTCAAAAAAGTAACAGGAACAACACCCAAAGATTTTAGAAATTTAATTTTGAATAAATAGCTTTTATTTGCCTTTATTGCAGAATTTTTTTTCTTAAAATAGGTGCTGATTCTAGTATTTTCTTAATTGGTTGTCTTTAGTTTTTGCTAGATTAAAAGAAAACATTTACGGCAATTATCTTTTGATTTATAAAAATTTGCAGTAACTAATTATTTAATATATACAACTGGCGCTTTGTCTTGTAGGTCCGTTAATAACTTATCGAGTATATCATAGTTTTCGATTTGCGCTAAGTATTGAATTTCGTCGCAGAAATAATGTAGAACTTTTATGTTATAGGAAAGATTTGCCTTTGCTTCTTTAACATCATTCCATGAATAAGTTTTGGTATCGATTTTTAAATAATTCAAATTCATTTCTATGTTCTTGGTGTTTTGAAAATATGACTCAGCATTTGGTGAGTTTGCTAAGGCTTTATAATTCTCAAAATCATGGAATTTGAAGACTACAGTTTGGTTATTTTTAATTTTTTGTAGATAATTCGAATATTGATGTTTGGTAATGTTTTCGATAATAAAATCAAAAGAATGTAGTTTTGGTTTTACAAGTATTCCCGAATTATTTTCGTCGTCTTTTAGGATTAATCGATTGATGTTATAGAGCTGCCAGTAAGATGTTATGTTGGTATAAGTAAGGCGCTTTTCATTCTTTTTGCCCCAAATAGTAGCATCATAAATCCTAATATAATCTTCATCAAAAAAATAAATTTTTACATTTTTGTAGGTAGGAATTACGATGGCTATAAAGATAAGATAAAGCAAAGCGAGCTCAACAAATATAAGAACCAAACTATCATAGTATGTACTTAGAAACATTAAGAAGCCACCAAAAATCATCAGCGAAAATACCTTTGCGAAAAATAAAATTTTGTCTTTTAGTTGAGGGAATTTTAACGTCGTAAATCTGTTTTTGTTAAACATTTTTTTGTTTTAAGAAGAGGAGTTATTTGATTAACATTTTCATTAATTAATATAGACAATAGGCGCTTTGGCTTGTAGGTCCGTTATTAACTTGTCAAGTATGGCGTAGTTTTCAATTTGATTTATGGATTGGATTTCGTCGTATAAATAATGTAGAACTTTTATATTGTAGGAAAGATTTGCTTTTGCTTTTTTAACATCATTCCATGAAAATGTTTTGTCATTGATTTTCATAAAGTTGTTATTGATTGTAATCTTTTTATCGTTTTGGAAATAAGCCGCAGCATTATTAGATTTATCCAATATTTTTAAAGTTTCCATATCGTGAAAACCAAATTCTAACGTCTCTTGATTTTCAATTCTTTGTAAGAAAGCTTCGTATTGGTATTTTATCATATTATTAATAATAAAATCAAAAGTTTGAAATCTTGTACATATAAGAATCACTGCATTATTTTCGTCATCTTTTAATATAAAATTATAGAAGTCGATTGGCTGATAATAAGCTTTTAGATTGGTGTATTGTAGTATTCTTTCATTTTTTTTGGTTGCCCAAGTTGACGCATCATAATGCTGGATGTAATCGCTATAAAAATAATAGATTACAACACGCTCTAGAGATCGATAAACGACTACCAAGAAAAGTAAAAAACCGACAACAAATTCCGCAATTATTAAGACTATACTTTTAAAATTGATGCTGTAAATCATGAGTATTCCAGTAATAATCATAAGTACAAAAACCTGTCCTATAAATGAGAATGCGGCAATTGCTGACGGAAATCTTTGTGTGGTGTACCTCTCTCTTTTTGTAATTTTAAACATTAAGTTCATACTCGATTTAATCGTTAACCGAAAATAAGCTTTATTTTTTATTTTAAGTTGATTTTAGTGCAAATGATTTTGTTGAAAAGCCTAACTTTAATTCTCTAAATGTTCACAATTATGTGGTGGATTTATGCATTATTATCAGCCTTGTTTGCTGCGCTGACAGCCATTTTTGCGAAAATTGGTGTCGAAAATGTTAACTCTAATTTGGCGACTGCAATTCGGACAGTTGCGGTTTTAATTATGATTTGGCTAATTGTAATTGTTAAAAATGAGGTACGAGGTATTACAGAATTGAGCACGCGCAATTGGGTTTTCCTGATTATTTCTGGATTGGCAACGGGTATCTCTTGGATTTTTTATTTTAAAGCTTTGCAAATGGGAGAGGTGTCCAAAGTCGCTGGGATTGACAAATTGAGTTTAGCATTAACCATAATTTTTGCCGTCGTATTTCTACACGAAGAATTATCTTGGAAAACTGCTGTAGGAGCAAGTCTCATTATCGCAGGCACTTTGTTTTTGATTTGGAAATAAATCCGATTTTTAAAAATTAACTTTTCGCTAACTAACTTTAGATATTCCTTAATATTTTGCTGTGATTTTTAAAAATATATTTGTCTACTTACTTTTTTGGAGTGGTATTATTAATTTTTTTAAACACAGCCTATGAAACATTTTTCTTTTTTTCTTTCATTTTTTTCGATAATGCTATTTGCGCAACAAAAAATAAAAATTGTTGATAGCGAAACACAATCGGCACTTCCTGATGCGAGGATTATTGCCAATAATCAAATCTATTATACCAACGATGATGGATTTTGCTTAGTTCCTGATAATGCAATTATGGACATTTCGGCGGGAGGATTCCAAAGCTTGAAAGCTGTAAAAGTGCAAGCTGTTATCCAGCTAAAGCCGTTGTACAATGCTATGGATGAAGTCAAAATTGTGTCAATCGACCCAACATTGGTTTTAAAAAAAGTTCTTAAAACTTTTGACAAAGTATATTACACCAAACCAATTACTTATAATATAAACGTTAATCAAAAAGTCTATGAAAATAATGATTTGATGTTATTGATGATTGCGGATGGGAAATTTTGGTCGCGTGATGGTAAATTTAATCCAAAAGAAGCTTTTAAAAAGAACTTCAATAATTTTGTACAAATTCAGGTTGATAATTTACCCTATTTGAAGTCCAAAGAAATACTTGGAAAAGTGAAAGTGAAAGATAAAGATGCTGGACCAGATGATGTCGGGGATTTTTTCTTAAACTTTGAATTAAACAGAACATTATCATTTATGCAAACACGGAGTTTGACGACTTCTGGACGCATTATTTTTGAAGATGAAGAAGTACAAGAGATTGCTTTTAATATGAAAAGTGATAAGTATAGTCTGTATTTCAAAGGAAAGTTTCTGTACAATAAAGCCGATAACGCAATCACGCATTTTGAGTTGGATTTTAAGCAAAGTGATTCTAAACCTAGAAAATTGAAAGACGAAGACGGGAAAGACTACGAGAGTCAATTAGGCGATGGTCTTATCTATTTTGATTATTACAAAAAAGACCAATATTATTATCCTGCAAGATTAGGAGTTAAAAGCGAAAAATTTAAAAAAGTACTTTCTTCAGGTACTTATGAATATAGAACGGCACGGGAATTTATTTTTAAAAGTATTGCAGACTATGACTCCAAAGGATTGCCAAGACCTGTTTCTTTAGGAAATTACTTCTGGAAAGACCTTAAAGTGTCCACAGATAAAGGTGATGTTTTGTTATCAAAAGAGGAAGAAGCATTTATAAATGAAGCAACATCGAACAAAAAAGACTAAAAGCGGTTTTTAATAAAAGTCGCAATAAAATTTAAACAAGCTCTAAGTGTTAGCTTCTTTTTCTTTAGGTACTTTCTCTTTTTTAGGTGCAAGCATTTTCATAAAAAACGGAATTGTAAAGAGTAACATTCTTCCATATAATGGTGTTACAACTGTTAAAAGAAGTGAAGCTAAAAATATTGCAGGTATTGCTAAAGCTCTATATAAAGTAGATTTTTGATTTTCCTTAGATGGTAATTCGCTGGAAACACCGTTTTTTGGATTGTAAATGTATTTTAACAAAAAGAATTGCATGACACCTGTAAAACACAGATTACTCGCATACAAAGCATAAGGACCTATTAATTGTATATGTTCTTCCGTCGAATAACCGCTGTATACCGAAGTTGTAAACGGAAGTAAAACAATCGAAAACAAAAAAATAAGGTTTAACCAAATTAACTTTGAAGTGTAATTGATAACATAGCCGAACATCTTGTGGTGCAAAAACCAATATAATCCAATGATAAAGAAGCTTACGACGAAACCTAAAAATTTCGGTGCTTCTTTAAAAAGCGCATTGATAAAATCCGTTTCCGTTGCACTTTTTGCAATTATCGGAACTTTGATGTCAATCACCAAAAGTGTTATCGCAATGGCAAACACCGCATCAGTAAACAAAATCATTCTATCAATCTGAAAATTCTTACGTTCGGGATGATGCTGGTTTTCCATTAATTTGGCTTTTTTGTTAAATTAAAAATAAAAAAAAGAGGTCATTTTCACAACCTCTTTTTTGTTTTATTTTTCAAGTTTCCAATTTTTGGAGTATAGCATAATCGCAAAACCTGCGATCATAAAAGGAATACTTAGCACTTGTCCAGTGTTTAATCCAGCAATGTGGATAAATTCGTTGCCTTGTGGTTCTTTCAAGAATTCTACGAAGAATCTGATTGCCCAAAGGATAATGAAGAATAATCCAAACAACCATCCTTGCTGGTATTTTTTGTCTGTTTTGCGATACAAAAACCAAAGTAAAACAAATAACAAAACATAACCAACCGCTTCAAAAAGTTGCGCTGGATAACGTGGGATTGTCACACCATATTCTGAGCTTTGTTGTGGAAATAATAAGGCAAAAGGTGACTTTGGATCAACCGGTTTTCCAATAATTTCGGAGTTAAAAAAGTTACCCATTCTAACAAAAGCACCTCCAAGAGCGACCACAATTCCTAGTCTATCATACACCCAAAAAGGATTCTTTTTGATAATTTTAAAACTGTAATAAAGCGTTGTAAAGATCAAAGCTATGGTTGCGCCGTGACTTGCAAGTCCAGAAAATCCTGTGAAATGTAATCCATCTTTAGTAGAAATTGGTAAGAAAACACTTAGGAAATCTTCTTTGAAAAGTTCGGGTTGATAAAAAATAACATGTCCCAAACGTGCCCCAAGAATGGTTCCAATCAACGTCCAAGTGAATAAAGGATCCAAATACTTCTCGTCTACATTATCGATTTTGAAGATTTTTTTCATCAAAATATAACCAAATCCAAATGCGAAAACAAACATCAAACTGTAAAAGTGCAATGTTCCGAATCCTAAATTAATACCATTGGCTGGATCCCAAATTTTAAAATCGGTTTTTAAAGATACAGTATCAGTCGATTTAATCATATCGTTTTGATTAAATGGATGATACATGTATTTGATGTTCTGGATATCCTTGATGTCAACAACATTATCAATCAATTTGAAATACTTTGTCAAAAATTGATAATTATGATTTTTGTAATTGTCAAAAGTAGAAACAATGAAAGCTTGGTAATCTGCATTAATAGGATCTATGTTGTCTTTATTAACGATGATAAAAGAGTTTTTTGCAGGCGTTTCACTAGAATATTTACTAAAAGTTTTGCCATTAACCGTTGCAAAAATCTCTATCGGAATATTTTTTCCTTGGATATTAAGTTGTGCAGAAGTTGTAGCAAAATCTGGGTTTTGCGCTGAAACGAATTGGAAAAGTCCAACCAATAATGTGAAATAAAAGCTAAAAAGTTTTTGTCGCATTTAATAGTATTTTAATGTTTGCATTTTGGCGGGACAGGATCATAACCTTCGCCGCCCCAAGGATGACAAGACATTATTCGCTTTATCGATAGCCAACTGCCTTTGAAGAGTCCGTGGACCCGCAAAGCTTCGACTGTATAATGCGAACAAGTAGGCTCGTAACGACAATTCTTACCTAACCAAGGCGATATCGCAAGTTGATAAAACTTGATCAATGCAACCAACGGAAAAGTAATAATCTTGTTAAACATCCTTTTGTTAAAGCTACAAAAATAAAGGATTTTTATTTTAAAATAGATTTTTTGCTGTTAAAGATTAGCTAACATGTGATTGCCACAACTAAAGACATTACAAAAACTTATATTTTTTGAATGGAAATTATGAAATGCTGAAGAAAAAAAATTGGCTTACTTATTTTAAGAAAAATTATTCAACCACACAAGTGCAGAAATTTTAGAAAGCAATTTAGAATGAACAAAAGACCAAAAAAGTAGACATCAATTTTTGTATACTTTTTGAGTGTTAGTTATTGTAGTTGTTTTTCTTTTGTGGTTAATTTACAGGAATATTGTCCTTTTTTTGCTGTTAAAGATTAGCTAACATAACATCTGAAAGTTAAGTTAACTCTCGGATCGAAGATTTTTTTTGTGGGCGGAAGACGGTGCAGCCAATGTGATTGCGTCTGATCCTTCATGACCAAAAGACTTCCGTGATCCAATGTTAAGGATACAACTTCGCCGGTTGATTTATGTTTAAACGAAAATTTTCGTTCTGCACCAAAGCTTAAAGAGGCAATTGCTCCATTTTTTTTCAAGGCTTTTTCGGCGTCGCTGTGCCAAGCCATACCTTCGTTGCCATCGTGGTAAAGATTGAGAAGACAGGAGTTGAAAGAATCTGTTGTCAAAGCTTCAACTTTCTTTTTGATATCCAAAAGATCTTGAGTCCACGTTTTTGCAATTTTTGTCCTTTTAGAATAGGTGTAAGGGAAATCGCCATCGCCATACCAAGCCACTTTTCGTTTGGTCGTGATTAGTTTTCCGTAGATTAAAGCTTCGTCATGTTGCCAATCGATGTCGTTCAATAATTTAGAATAATAATAATCGGCTTCCTCCGTTGTGAAAATTTTGCCATAATAAAGAACCGTTCCATCGAAAGGAAGTAGATTTTTACTAGAATCAAATTCGTCTGGAAATAATGACAGCATATTTTTATCTTGATTTAAGAGTCTGTTTAGAAATTTTACCGAAATATATTTTTAACCTATTCAGAACTTCTTTGATAAATTTTAATGCTCTTTTAAGCCAATTTTTTG
The DNA here is from genome assembly GCF_030151385.1 of Soonwooa sp. GTDB lineage: Bacteria > Bacteroidota > Bacteroidia > Flavobacteriales > Weeksellaceae > Soonwooa. The sequence goes on along the minus strand of NZ_JASLDS010000073.1, from coordinate 28,301 downwards.
TTTCTCATTTTCGATTTAGCCCGCTAAATCTTCAAATATGAAATAAAAAATTCATCTCAAAATAGCTATGAAAATTTTATCAATAAAATTTAAACAGGCTCTAAAAAAAGAAATGTCTAATCAAATACCAAATTATTTTGGATTGCTAAAGATTTTAATTCCGTTTCTTTCCATTCTTGCTTGGGATCGCTTTTTTCGGTAATTCCACCGCCAACATACAAGATTGCATAACTTTTGAAAAACTCGGCACAACGCAAATTAACAAAGAAATAGACTTCGTCCTCTGTTTCTACTTTGATGTACCCCGAATAAAACTCGCGGCTGTTAAACTCAATGATTTTGATGCCTTGCATGCAAACATCTTTTGGAAAACCACAAACTGCAGGCGTTGGATGCAATTCTCGAATCAGATTTTCTAAATCTTGAGGATATACCGTCGCCTTAAAATCAGTTCTTAAATGTTTGATATTCCCGGAAACATGATCCTGAACTTTGGAAACGCTAATGTCAACCGCAAAACGTTTTAACACCGATTGCACATAGTCTGTGACAGGTTTTTGCTCTTCGATTTCTTTTTCGGTCCACGCTTCATCAACAGGCATCGTTCCTGCGAGACTCATGGTTTCGAAAGCGTTGGTTTTTTTATTATACTTTCCTAAAACTTCAGAAAAACCGCCCATCCAACACTGCGAATCTTTTTCGAAAAGATAGCAAAATGCATTTGGATAGTTCTCGCAAAATTGCAAAAAACTCTTTCCTAAAGCTAGTTTTTTATCATGCGAAATATCTGTGTACATCAAAATTTTTCCTCGAGAGATAACCAATTTTCTTAGTTGATTAGCTTTGATGTAATCCACCGCTTGGACAACTTTGCGCGAATAAGTATCTTCGGTATCTTTATAAAGCTCGATACGATCTTTTTTAGACTTCGGTACAAAATCTTCCTCCGCGATTTCTTCTGCAGAAATTTCGATGAGATTTCCTTTAAAATCAAGTTCTTTTTTTCGGTCAAAACTTACGAAACTTACATTCAGTTCGCTGTTGTCATCGTCCGTTGTGTAGAACTTGTCACTGTCAGGAAAACGAAAATATAACATATTATTTACGAATTACGATATTGGTCATCGTGGTATGGTTGAGAAGTTCACCTTTTTCGTTGCGGATTTCGATTTCAGAATAATGCAAAGTCGCTCCTTTTCTGATAAATCTCGCAGTACCAGTTACAATACCTTTGGTGGCACTTTTTAGGTGGTTGGAGTTGATGTTAGTCCCAACCGCATAATATTTATCCAAATCCAAAACTGATACCGAAAGGGTAGAGCCAAGACTTTCTGCCAGCACGCAACTTGCGCCACCGTGCATAAGTCCCATTGGTTGGTGTACCTTCCAAGTTACAGGCATTGTCGCTGTTAGGCTATCTTCGGTAATATCAGTAAAAGTGATGTCTAAAACTTCTAGAATTGTATGTTTGCACCATTCGTTAAGGTGCTTAAGTTTTGCTTCTTTCGTCGCTTGATCCATTTTAATAAAAACTTAAATTAATAGATTTGAGGATTCCAATTTTCTGGAACTTTTGGAGTTACTTTTTTCAGATAGTTTTGGATTTCTTCCATCACATCCTCGAATGAGCGCGACGCCAAATCTTCGTAACTAATCTTATAACCCAAATACATGGTTTTGTTGGCAAAATCTCCCGCAGCCATCACCAATGGTACTTTAGCTTCTAAAGCCATGTGGTAGAAACCTTTGCGCCACTTTTCCACGCGAGATCGTGTGCCTTCTGGCGTAATCACCAAACTGAAATCTTCTTTTTTAAATAAATCAGCAACAAATTGCACCAAATTATTTTTTTGTGATCTATCGATACCAATGCCGCCAAGACCTCTTACTACGGCGCCGTACCAAGCTTTGGTGTGCGCATCTTTAATGATAATCTTTAGCGGTTTTTGTAATTTCCAATATGCTAGATTCCCAAGAATATATTCCATATTATGGGTGTGAGGTGCAACCACTAAAATACAACGGTTAAGATTGTTAACATCGCCATCGAGAACGATTTTCCAACCCAGTAATTTTAGCATCAAGCTTCCTATTAGTTTTTTCATAAGAAATTATTTATGACAAAAAAAAGTATAACCATACGGCTATACTTTACAAAGCTACATAAAAATTAGCGTTATTTTTTGATAAAAATATTTATTTTATTTCCGTATATTCTAAGAAAGAAATATTGCGGAATGACCTTCTGTTTCTAATGTTTTTAGAATAAGTTGGATATAAAATCTACAACTTTGATCGCGAATTCAATGACAATCTGTATCATGTGATTTGGTTTTATAGTTAGCAAAATTAGTGTTTATTTTTAAGATAAAGGCTTTTATGTTATTAATGTTTTCATAAAATTCCAGAATTTAACTTATTAATTAAATTTTGGTGCTTTATCACGCTCAAGATAGACGAATCGATCTTTGATAACTTTCTGTATGGCGGCTTTCTTTTGGTTAAGCTCATCCATTGTTGTTACTTTTTCGTTTTTGAAACTTATCGATTTTCCGTTTTGCATTGCAGCAATCATATCACGCAGCGGGTTTTCGTAAAAATCAACAACATACTTATTGTAGTTTTCATTGGTGGTTGGAAGCGCTTTGTTTCCGTAATGTGTTTCTACAAAATCTGTGGTTACTTGCTCATAGTTTAGTTTTTTGTTTTGAACCAATTGGTATACAAAATCCTTTTCTGAATCTTCTAGGATAAAAATAAGTCCTGGCAAACCTCGAAATTTATATGGTCCTTCAGGAATATTGATATCCTTGCAGAACCAAGCTGTCCAAGCGCGTCCTCCGAAATTGGTTGTCGCTTTCTGAAGCTGATAATTGTTGTATTTGCGCGTTTCAGAATCTAGTTTCCAATTCAGTTGGTCGTTCGATGTTATTACAAAATAATCTTTGAAGTCCCTGTACCAAGTGTTTTGATTGCTTCCAGGTTTTCTTACAATAATTTGATCCGTCTTGGAACTCGTTCTCGAGCTGTATCCTTCTTTATTGTTTTTGTTAATGGAATCATACTTCAAAAAATCTTCATCGTAGAACTTGATGCTTTTGGGATTAATATCCAAAACCATATTGTTAGTCGTGAATTCTTTGGTCGAATCCTCACGAGATTTTAACTCGTAGATAAATCTATTGGTTTGCGATTTGGCAACAAAACCAAAGAAGATTGCTAAAATAATAAGAGGCATTTTCATAGTTTGTGATTTGGTGTTGTATGTTATTTGCCTGCTTTTATTCTGACTTCATCTTTGCCATCTTTAATGTGGATGTCCAGATTTTTAAGATCTGCTTTGTCAATTTTCAATCTGTCCAATACATCGTCTGCGCTATCTATAGGATAAGTTTTACCATTTATTTTAATATACTTATCGTCGTTAGAATTGTACTCGATGCTGTTACCATTAATTTTGATTTTGTTTTTCTCAATAGTAATTCCAGTTTCACCTTTAGAATATTTATCATAGTCAAAATCTTGGCTGTCGTCAGTATTTCCACTGCTGTCTGTATTGTCATCATCACCACCATAGCTGATTCGGCTTTTATCGTTTTTAACAACAACCATTTTACTTGGCACCACCAATTCGTACTCTACATTATAACCTCGGAATCTGTACTCATACGGATATGAAAAATGGTTTGGAAGTAAAATTTTGTTACCAACTACCGAAACAGGAACCGTCATTCTTAGAGGAATATTATAGCCATCTGCATCTTTATTAATAATTAAATAAGGTTGTGCAACATCGGCTTTTCTCGTGATTTTCACATAAGGATAATCGTGTTTATAGATTGTCTTTTTGTCCGAATAGATGCGTCCCCAATAAGATTTGAAAGCTGTTGGAATTTCAACATTTTTACTATCGATAATAATACTGTCAGATTTTGTGTTGATGGAAATATTTTCTTTTTCGTCGTTATTACCTTCGAATTTACTTTCCACCGAAATCGCACAATAAGCAAATATTCCAATAACAGCCAGCCAAAGCAATCCTAAAAGTGCTAAAAATCTACCAACATAAGTGAATTTTGATTTTGGTGAAAATATTTTGATCGCCAAGAATAAAAATCCAATTGCACATACCAACACTGGAATTGCTGCTACAGCAAAAACCAAATAACCAATATTATTTTCTTCCAAAAAGAATGAAAGGTTATCGCCAACATTCATCTTGCCACTATTGTAAGCTGCAAAAATTGCAAACATCCCTATAAAAGCACCAGCTGCACAAAGAAATGCAAAAATCCCAATAATGTATTTTAAGACATTCCAAATGCTGCTACCAGCTTGGTTAATGTTTTGCTTGTTGTTGTCGTAGATTTCACCAACACGTTGCGTTGACTCGTTCGCGAATTGTACAATCTTGCTAGATTCTTCTTTTAGGTTGTCAAAATTAAGCGGTTTTCCTTTTAGTTTGAGATAATCAGAAGCTGATTCTGCTTTTGGAAGTACCATCCAAAGGATTACATAAAGTAAAATCACTAAAAATGAAGATCCTGGAGCAACCCAAAGTAAGATAAATACACCAATCCAAATAAGGCGCATCCAAGTAACATCCATCCCGAAGTATGCTGCAAGTCCTGCGCAAACACCAGCTATTTTTTGTTGTCCTGGATCACGGAACAATTGTCTTTCGCCGTTGATGCTGTGCGCGAAGCCAGATTTTGTTTTTTTAGTATTTTGTTTACTTTCAGAGTAGTAAGCTTCCTCTTGCTCGTCGATTTGCTCGGGAGTTCCGATTTGTGCAATCACTTTTTCTACGTCAACGTCGTTGATAACTTCTCTTTTGCCAAGGCTTTCTTTGAAGATTTCAACCATACGGATTTCGATATCATTCATCACCTCGTCCGCTTCTGACGCGTCTAGAGAACCACGCAGCGCACTAAGGTAGTCACTAAGTTTTATATAAGCATGCTCATCAATAATAAAGGAAAATCCTGCGAGTGCTATTGATAATGTCTTGTTCATAGTTTTAAGTTTATTGTGGTTTTGTAATTTGGTTAACCGACTCTGTCAAGTCGTTCCAAGTATTTTGTAATTCTTTCAAGAAAAGACTGCCTTTTTCGGTTATTTGATAATACTTTCTTGGTGGACCGCTAGTAGATTCTTCCCAACGATAGTTAAGGAATTCACCATTTTTTAATCTGGTCAGCAGAGGGTAGAGCGTTCCTTCTACCACATCCAGTTTTCCTTTTTTGAGTTCGTCAATCAGATCCGAAACATACATTTCTCGGCTCTGAATAAGACTCAAAATACAGAACTCCAGAATGCCTTTGCGCATTTGCGCTTTTGTATTTTCTGTATTCATAGTGTTTTATGATTATTAATGATCGATATTCTCGAAAGGCATTTTAACCTTTCTACGCACTTTAAGTAATATTACATAGCAAAGATATGTATTAAGTTTGGTATTATGCAATACAAAGTAGTAAAATATTTTCAGTAGTGCATTTAACTTGTTGATTTTCAATACTAAAATTTTCAGGAGCCATGAACCTGCTTTCGCTACTCGCTGTTACAAAGCCTAGTTTTTGCCCTCAACTTTTTGTAACGAGCTCATACAGACCGCTCAATCAGGGCTAGGGATTTGCGGGTTTTTTAGGGCAGATTACAAGAATTATAACAAGTGGAACGAAGTCTTTTCTTGTATTTTGAGATTCCTTGTTCCATCGAAAGCGAGGATTTGGTTTAGTTAATGACCAAAAACAACAGCAAATATTTCAGAACGAAATGCAGTGAAGAGAAGGATGTGCTTATTTAGTTGAGATTCCTCACGATGTTCGGAGTGACAAGCGGGGAAATTTTCACCAAGTGTTATTCAGGACGAAAGGTGGTGGAGAGAAGGATATTGTTGTTTCCTTGGTGATTTTGGTTAGCTACAAATATTTTTTACATCTTAATATGGGGTGATTTTCAATTTACGTTTTCAAAATATGCTCCAGCGGAGCATTCTGTTAGTAGAATTTTGCTGAAAAAAATTGTTAGAGCTCCGTAGGAGCGACCTGTTAGATTTTATGTTATCAATAATAGAGTAGAAATTCATTAATTATTCCGAAGTAGTGTGATGTTGTTGACTTGAAACGCTTTTAATTTGTTGTTAGAACCGTTGATTGAAATAAAATACATTTTTATTTAATTTTCTGTAAAATTTTAATTCAAAAACTTATATTTGAAAAAGACTAGAAAAAATATTATGATGAAATTAATCCAAACTTTAGCATTAATCATTGTCCTTGTTTCATGTAATAAAGGAACAACAAAGGATGTTGTGCAAGAGAAACAGCCTACTGTTTTTGAGGATAATTCTAAATTTAATTTGGAGCAAGTTAACTTTAATGAAAATGTCCCCGAGTTATATTCTCAGCATTATATCAATGAATTTGCTTTCGATATGGAAGGCAAGTATGATCCAAAAGGAAAAGGAGCAGACTCGATATTTCGATATAAAATAGATGACGGGATTTTGAGAGAACTGGATAAGAAAATTCCTTTGCCAGCTAAGGATTTTGGTTTTTTGTATACAGCACCAGAATTGGATAGTGTCGCGAGATATCAAAATATCTATTTCCAAAATGTAAAGATTCTTACTGACCTTAAGAAAAAACCTGTCGCTTATTTTGCAAGTGCGGAATTGCCAAATTGGAAAATTAGAAAACAATTTATTGATGATTTTACAAAAGCGCATGGTGCGCCAAAACATGCTTATGCGCTTTCGAATGAGTTTAAGCACAATTCTTACGAATGGGATTTGGGAGATAGAACGGTGCAAATCGGGACTTCGAATGGTTTTGGTTTTACTGCTTCAACAGATGGTAGTAATAAAAGTGGCATAATCTATAATCTCGAAATGCTAATCATTGATAATAAAGCTAAAGATGCCATCGATGATGCGCATATTAGAATACTTCCAGATATGTTTACAATTGATGGAAAGTCACATAAGCTAGAAGAACTACAAATTCCTAAGAAGTCAAAAGTTGCGGATGATTTTCTGTTAAATTCGGCAACGGAGCGTGTTAAAAATGATTCGATAGGAGAGTTTGATATTAATCGTGCTGAACCTGATGCTGATTAGCAGTTGGTAGTAAAATAGCCCCGATAGAAGCGGCATCCTTTTGTGGTGGAGCGAGGCGATGGAGCGTAGCGGAGTCGTCCGAGCGGCACTACAAAAGATATAGCGGATAGCGGGAAAAAGCTTCCGAAAAAAAATAGTAAAAAAGATAACCAAGCTAGTTGAACACTAAAAGATCATCTCATACAAGCAACAAAAAAGCCTTCAAGAATTGAAGGCTTTTGTATTTTGAAAAATCGAATTTTAGATTTCTGTATTTGGATCCCAGTTTTCTAGGTAATCGTGAACATGTTTTAACATCATTCCTCCCAAAGATCCGTCAACAACTCTGTGATCATAAGAGTGCGACATGAACATTAAGTTTCTGATTGCGATAACATCCCCATCTGGCGTTTCTAGAACTGCAGGCTTTTTAACAATCGCACCAATTGCTAAAATTGCAACTTGTGGTTGTGGAATGATTGGTGTACCCATAAGGTTTCCAAAGCTACCAACGTTAGAGATTGTATAAGTTGCACCTTGCGTATCTTCTGGTCTTAATTTCTTATTTCGCGCTCTGTAAGCCAAGTCATTGATTGCTTTTGCAAGTCCAGAAAGAGACAATTGATCCGCATTTTTGATAACAGGAACAATTAGGTTGCCATCTGGTAAAGCTGTTGCCATACCGATGTTGATGTTTTTCTTTTTGATGATGTTTTCACCATTTACAGAAACATTGATCATTGGGAAATCTTGAATGGCTTTAACAACCGCTTTTACGAAAATTGGCATGAAAGTCAGTTTTTCACCTTCTCTTTTTTCGAATGCTGATTTGTTTTTAGCTCTCCATTTTACAACGTTGGTAACATCTGTCTCGATGAAAGAAGTCACGTGTGGTGCAATTTGTTTCGCCTTAACCATGTTTTCTGCGATAATCTTACGCATTCTGTCCATTGGGATAATCTCGTCACCAGCAGCAACCGCGATTGGTGTCACTGGAGCAGTCGTCGTAACCGCTTTTGGAGCTTCCTGAACAGGAGCAGCTGCAACTGGAGCAGGTTGGTTACCACGATTTGCTACGTAAGCTAAGATATCTTCTTTTGTAATTCTGTTTTCTAAACCGCTACCTTTAATGGTTTTAAGTTCAGCTTCAGAAATGTTTTCTTGTTGTGCGATAGACTTTACAAGTGGCGAAAGATTAAGGTCTCCCGAAAGTGCTACTGGAGCAGCAGCTTGTAAAGGTTCTTCGATAGTTTTTAGCGTTTCTGCATCTGGTTGTGTTTCCGCAACTGGAGCACTTTCCGTAGAAGCTGATCCTTCTCCTGCGATTTCTAAAATGGCAATGGCTTCACCAATTTTAGCAACTTCATCCTTTTGTTTTAGGATTTTTACAATTTTACCAGAAACGGGTGTTGGAACGTCTGAGTCAACTTTGTCCGTTGCAATTTCTACAACAGAATCGTCTTCTTTAACCATATCACCTTCATTGTATAACCAACTGATGATTGTCGCTTCCATCACACCTTCACCCATTGAGGGTAGTATTAACTTATATTCAGCCATTTTACTTTTTTTGAATTTGTACAAAAATACATTTTTTTTTGATAGATATATAACGTTCTAGAAAATATTGATAAAAAATGTATGAATTGCTTTTAAAGATGGTTTTTAGGTCTTTTGTTAAAGATATGAAAGGAAATATCTGCGAATTTAAGTTTTGACATCATTTATTTATGATTGATAAATCTGAAATTAATTTGATTATTTTTATGAAAATAACAAATATGTTTGGATTTAATTTTAATTAAAATTTAATTAATTAACAATTTAATTTTAAATTCAATAAAAAAAAGCTGTACATTAGGGCGTTCAAAAAATCAAATTATACAATAGGTAGTATTAAAATGAAAAATTCTTTATTAAAGCGTTCAGTTGGAGTTGGAGCATTGTTCTTTATGACTGTAATGAACGGACAAAGTACAGAAACTATCATTAGAGATTTTATCTCAAATGATGTAAGTTTTAGAGGTGTGTCAAAAGCGGTAGAGTTCAAAATCCTTAACGAGGATAGCTCTGAAAGTTTGAAAGCGAATGTTGTTGACGTACAACAGACTGTTAATGGAATTCCTGTTTATCATTCTTTGGCAAAAGCTGTAATCAAGGATGGTAAAATGTGGTCTTTCAATAATAATTTTGATAGAGTTCAGAATGTATCAAAGTATGCAAAACCTAATTCGGTAGCTTCTGCATTTTCTGCGGCGGTAAATAATTTAGGTCTTAATGAATCTAATTATACTTTGGTTGCTGATGGTGTTTCAGTTGATAACCCGAAAGCTGAGCAAGTTGCAAATTTTGCTTACTATTACCAAAAAGATGGTAAATTAGTGCCTGCTCGTTTATTCTTTATCGATGATTCTAAAAACCATGCAGTATGGCAAGTGATGGTTAACCTAGAGAATAACGAAATTCTTGAAAAGTATAATACAACGCTCTCTTGTAACTTCCATGATGGTGCTTATTCAGAAGTTGAAGGTAATTCTGTTGCGCATAATCATGTACATTCTTTACCGGCTTATGTTGAGAATCAATTAGCGCAGGCTAACAAAGCAGCATCTGCGGCAGTGATTAGTGCATCTTATAATGTATTCCCTTTTCCTACAGAAGCGCCAACATTTGGTCCTAGAGCGGTTTTAACAGATCCTTGGGATATAACGGCATCTCCTTTAGGTTGGCAAGATAACGGAACTTCTAGCTTTACATACACGAGAGGTAATAACGTACATGCATATTTCGATAATGCTGCGACCAATACTCCTCCTACAACAGATAGAACGGATGGAGGTCCATCTTATAATTTCAACTTCCCGTATGCTGAAGGACCAAATATTTCAGCCTATGATAATAAGCATTCTGCAATTACGAATTTGTTTTATGCCAATAATATGATTCACGATGTGTTTTATAGATTTGGATTTACAGAATCTTCTAAAAATTTCCAAACCAATAACTTTGATAAAGGAGGTAGAGGCAATGATGCTGTGAATGCTGAAGGATTTGATGGTAGTGGTTATAACAATGCTAACTTTAATGCCGGTTACGAAACTGAAACAACTGTTGCAGCACCAAGAATGCAAATGTTCTTATGGAAGTCTGGAGAAATGGGTATTAAACAGAAATTGTTTTATAATTCACCAGCAGACGCTGTCAATAGACCACCTGTTGCTGCAGGAGGTGCGGTTTCGGGAAAACAATTGTTCTCAATTCCTGTTACTGGTGATGTAGTTATTCCTAATGTTGCAAATGGGTGTTCAACTCTGACAGCTGGTTCGCTTAATGGGAAAATTGCTTTGTTGAACTGGGCTCCAGGTGGAGCTGGAGAATGTACACCACTTGCTAAAGTTAAGAATGCCCAAGCTGCTGGTGCAAAAGGAGCGATTATACATCGTACAAATTCTAATACACCAATTGATGTAGCAGGAACGGATCAAACAGTAGTTATTCCGTCTATAATGATTGGATTAGATGAGGGGAATTATATATTGTCTCAAATTAATGCTGGAACTACAGTTAATGTAGATCTAAAAGATATGGGCTTTGGGTATAAAAACTCAAGTTTTGATAATGGTGTTATGATACACGAATATGGTCATGGTATTTCTAATCGTTTGACAGGGAATAGTATGGGATGTCTTAATAACGCAGAACAAATGGGTGAAGGTTGGTCAGATTTCTTCGCTTTGATGCTGACTAACAAACCTAGTTACACTGCAGCAACCGCTAGAGGTATTGCTACATATTCTAATGGTCAAGATCCTTCTGCAGTGGGTATTAGACCAAGAAAATATTCACCAGATTTTGCAATTAATGATTATACATATGGTCGTACCAATGGTATGCAGTATAATGATGGAGGAGTTATTAGAGTAGATGTGCATTCAGTAGGATTTGTGTGGGCTACCATGCTTTGGGATCTTCACTGGAAATTAGCTGAAAAGTATGGTTACGCATCTGATATTGTGGCTAACCCTAACAGTGGTAGTGCAAAAGTTGTTCAGTTGGTTGTAGATGGACTTAAATTACAACCTTGTAGTCCTGATTTCGTAAGTGGTAGAGATGCTATTATCGCGGCAGATCTTGCAAAAGGAGGTGATAACGAATGTTTAATCTGGAATGTTTTTGCTAGAAGAGGACTAGGTGTTAATGCTAGTGCTGGATCAAACAATAGCATCAATGACCAAGTTGAAAATTTTGACCTTCCTGAACAATGTAAATTGGCAACTTCTGATGTTAATAAAACTAAAGCATTTAACGTATATCCGAATCCTGCAAAAGGGGAATTCTTTATTGCTGGAAAACCAACTCTGAGCCAAGGTTCTGTGAAGGTTGATATCTATGATATTTCTGGTAAAGTTGTTAAATCTTTTGAGAGAAAGAAAAATAGTGTAGATGCAGTTTCGACGGCTAATATGGCTAAAGGTATCTATCTTGTTAATATCTCTGAAAACGGAAACATTATCCAAACAGATAAATTGATTGTAGAATAATTAATTTTTGCAATTGTAAATTCTAAAAAGTCCACTCGCAAGAGTGGACTTTTTGTTTTTTTGTTAATTTTTTGTCACTTATAATTTTTTTTTCTGAAAATTCCGTAATTTTGCACCCGTAAAAATCCTTTATGCAAAACATTAGAAATATTGCGATTATCGCTCACGTTGACCACGGTAAGACAACTTTGGTTGATAAAATCATCCACGCAACCAATATCTTCAGAGAAAATCAAGAATCTGGAGAATTGATTATGGATAATAACGACCTTGAAAGAGAAAGAGGTATTACTATCTTATCTAAAAACATTTCTGTTACATACAAAGACACAAAAATCAACGTTATCGATACGCCTGGTCACGCCGATTTTGGTGGAGAAGTAGAGCGTGTTTTGAAAATGGCTGATGGTGTTATCTTGTTAGTTGATGCTTTCGAAGGTCCAATGCCACAAACGCGTTTTGTTTTGCAAAAAGCTTTAGAATTAGGTCTTAAGCCAATCGTAGTTATTAATAAAGTTGATAAACCAAACTGTCGTCCAGAGGAAGTACACGATCAAGTATTTGATTTGTTCTTTAACCTAGATGCAACAGAGGAGCAATTAGATTTCCCAACATTCTACGGATCATCTAAGCAAGGTTGGTTTAACACTAGTCTAGAACCTACAGATAGTATCTTACCAATTTTGGATGGTGTGCTTCAATATGTTCCTGAACCAAAAGTTGAAGAAGGAAATCTTCAAATGCAAATCGTTTCTCTAGATTACTCTTCTTTCTTAGGAAGAATTGCAATCGGAAAAGTTATTAGAGGAAGCATTAGCGAAGGTCAATGGATTGGTCTTGCACAAGAAGGTGACAAAATCGTGAAAGGTAAAGTAAAAGAGCTTTATGTTTTCGAAGGTCTTGGTAAGAAAAAAGTTACTGAAGTACTTGCTGGAGATATCTGTGCAGTTGTAGGTTTCGATGCTTTCCAAATCGGTGATTCATTTGTTGATTTAGAAAATCCAGAGCCACTTCCAAGAACGTCTATCGATGAGCCAACGCTTAACATGACATTCTCAATTAACAACTCGCCTTTCTTCGGAAAAGATGGTAAATATGTTACGTCTAACCACCTTAAAGAAAGATTAACAAAAGAATTAGAGAAAAACTTAGCACTTAGAGTTCAACAGACTGAAGATGCTAACACATTCTTAGTTTTCGGTAGAGGTATTCTTCACTTATCTGTTCTTATCGAAACAATGAGAAGAGAAGGTTACGAAATGACAATTGGTCAGCCACAAGTTATCCTTAAAGAAATTGATGGTGTACAATGCGAACCTTACGAATCTTTGGTTGTGGACGTTCCAGAAGAAGTTGCTTCTAGAGTTATCGACTTAGCAACACAAAGAAAAGGTGATCTTCACATCATGGAAACTAAAGGTGAAATGCAACACTTAGAATTCGAAATTCCGTCAAGAGGATTGATCGGATTACGTTCTCAGATGTTGACTGCAACAGCTGGTGAAGCGATTATGGCACACAGATTTACAGAATACAAGCCTTACAAAGGTGCGATTCCTGGAAGAAATAATGGTGTTTTGGTTTCTAAAACGCAAGGTCCAGCAACAGAATATTCTATCGCGAAATTACAAGATAGAGGTAAGTTCTTTGTTGATCCAGGAGAAGAAATCTACGCTGGTATGATTATCGGTGAGCAAAATAAACCAGGTGATCTTGTTGTTAACATTGTTGAAGCAAAACAATTGAACAACATGAGAGCTTCTGGTAAAGATAAAGATACTGGTGTTGCGCCAAAAATCTTACTTTCTCTTGAAGAGTGTATGGAATACATCCAAGCTGATGAAGCGATTGAGGTGACACCTAACTTCATCCGTATGAGAAAGAAAATCCTTTCTGAAGAAGAAAGAAAACGTGTAGAACGTAATGCAAAAGGATAATAAGTTTTAATTATTATATGAAAGCCTCGATTTTCGAGGCTTTTTTTATTATTTTCGAACAATATTTAATAACATAAATTTTTTAGAATGCTGAAGAGAAATTTTAGCCTGTACAAACTTTTTTCTTTAATGCTGATGGCATTGATTTTTGTGCATAGTTGTACAACTCAAAAGAAACCTGTTAATACAAAAACGCCGCCTACAAAACCAGTTGTAACAAAACCAACCAAACCCACAACTACACCAGCTAAGTCTGATGATTATCGTGTCGATCTTCCAAAGTTGGATCGTGAGTTCCGTGGTGCTTGGATTGCGTCGGTGGCTAATATCAACTGGCCTTCAAAAAATAGTTTAACGACTGATCAACAGAAAGCAGATGCTATCGAATTGTTGGATATGTTGAAGGATAACAATTTCAATGCGGTGATTTTACAAGTTAGACCTTCGGGAGATGCTTTGTACGAAAGTCCGCATGAGCCTTGGTCTTATTTCTTAACTGGTGAAACAGGTAAAAAACCTTATCCATATTATGATCCACTTAACTTTTGGATTGAAGAAGCTCATAAAAGAGGTATGGAGCTTCACGTTTGGTTAAATCCTTATCGTGCACATCATTCTAATGGTGGACGAGTGGCAAGCGCATCTTTGGTAAATAAATTTTCAGAATATACTTATCGTTTAAAAAATGGAATGTATTGGTTTGATCCTGCAAGTAAGGATATTCAAGATCATGTTTCTAAAGTTGTCAAAGATTTGGTAAAGCGTTATGATATCGACGGCGTTCATTTTGATGATTATTTTTATCCTTATGCAACTTATAACGGTGGTGCGGATTTTCCCGATTCTAAAACTTGGAATGCTTATCAAAATTCGGGCGGAAATATGTCAAGAGCAGATTGGAGAAGAGATAACGTGAGTAAATTTGTAGAACGTGTTTACAAAGAAATAAAAGCGGAAAAAAACTATGTTAAATTCGGGATCAGTCCATTTGGAATTTGGAAGCCTGGTTATCCTGAGGGAATTAAAGGCTCTTCGCAATATGACGAATTATATGCTGACGCTAAATTATGGTTAAATAAAGGTTGGGTAGATTATTTTGCACCACAATTGTATTGGCCAATCAATTCTTCTGGACAGCCTTTTCCAAAACTTCTAGAGTGGTGGAATAGCGAAAATACCATGAAAAGACATCTTTGGCCAGGTCTTAATACTGTGGAGGTAAAAGCGCCAGATCGTCCTGCAGAAATTGTAAGCGAGGTAGAGGTTAGTCGAAACATTCTTAAAAATAGTCCTGGAGAAATCCACTGGAGTATTGCCGGTTTAACAAAAAGTTGGGCGATGCAAAATGCACTCAAAACTAAAGTTTATCAAGAAAAAGCTTTGATTCCACAAAGTCCTTGGTTAAAGATTAATCCAATTTCTAAACCGAGTTTGAGTTATAAACAAGACAATGGTAACACGACTGTTTTTTGGTCAGTAGACAACAAAGCGGACGTTTTCCAATGGGTGTTGTATTCTAAATACGGAGATACTTGGCAAACTGAAATCTTGACTGCAGATGTTACTTCTTTGGCAGTTCCAGCTTCTAAAAATGGAAAATCACTTAATGCTGTTGCGATTCAAGCGATTGATAAGCTAAGCAATCCAAGCGAATACAAAGCGCTGAAAGTCAATTAGAAAATAGTAATTCTTATAATATTGATTGCAATTCGATTTGAATATTTTTATTCCGATTGAATTGCAATCATTTTTTTTGCTCTAAAAAATTACGGAATTAACTTTAATCGAATGTATTGGTATTTGTTGTTTAGGAATCCGTCCTCTCTCCAATAAGTTTTGGTATTGTGAACAGCTAAATACAAATAGCCATCCTTGTTCCAAAACATTTTTCCATGTTCCATTAATGGCATCCAGTTTTTAAAACTTGCTTTCATAATTGGGATAACTTTTTCGTTTTTTATTTCGAAAAGTTCCATATCAGCAGTTGTTTCGTAGCCGTTTGCATTAATGCTAATAATATGTTTTTTATCTGGAGAAACGGCAGGAATGTCATTAAATGAATTGGTTTTAGCACCAGTTGTTTTATCGATGAAAAAATATTCGCCGTCCTCGTAATACGAAACCGCAACAAGATATTTGTTTAGCACATCGATTTGTCCAACATAGGTGTAAGTTTCCATGCTGTCATTATCATTAGGATTGTCAACCAATTTTACAGTTTTAGCTTTGCAAACTAATTCTGTAATGCCATTTTTCTTCTTATTTGGAACCGTGTCGTATCGAATAAAATTAACGGAATCCTTCATCTTCGATTTAAAAAGTGATTCGGTAATAAGTTCAAGTTGTACGTATTTGGTTAAGGCTTTTCCTTTGTCAAAAAATGAAGTATTTTCATTGGTATTAATAGATGAAATAACATTAAGCTCAGAAGCTGTCAACAAGCTATCCTTTGGAGAAGTTGCAACTTGTTGTTCCGCTGGTTGAGAAAGCGAATCCTTTGTTTCCTGATTGTCTGAAACGGTTTCGGGTGTTTTGTTATGACAACCTAAACAGGTTAAAATCAAAACAAATATTGCTATTACATTAATTTTAGCCATCATAATTTGGTGTTAATGAAAATGAGACGGAAATGCTTCTTTGGGACTTTGACGCAAAATATTCAATTTAATCCACGATATTAAAAAACCATAACCATAAGAAAACATTTGGACGTATGTTGCTATAATTGCCATCGCTGCGATATTGATGTTTTTCGTTACGATTAAGGCATGAAAAAAGACCACGAATGTATAGATGCCGTAAAGTGCCAAAACGAGCCCATACCCCCAAACAAAGTAATGAAATAATCCCATCACATATCCAAGCAAAAATATGGTGGGAAACCAAAATGTCGGTTTCACATATTTGGGATGTCTTTGGTTAAGAATTGGTCGTGCACATCCAAATTGATAGACTTGTTTCGAAAATTTTCCAAGGTCGGTTCTTCGCTTGTGATAGACACCAATATTATCGAAAAAAGCAGTTTGGTATCCGTTTTCCCAAAGCGTCATCGACAAGTCTGGATCTTCACCAATTCGCATTTCGGAAAAGCCTCCAACTTTCAAAAAAACCTCTTTGTTAACACCCATATTAAAACTTCTCGGCTGGAATTTACTCACCGCTTTTTTGTTTCCTCTAATACCACCTGTTGTAAAAACCGACGTCATCGAATAGGAAATGGCTTTCTGCATAATGTTAAAACCTTTGTGCGCTTTGTCTGCACCTCCGAAGGCATCGCAAGGGATTTCTGTCAAATCTTTTTTTATGTTTTCGATGTAGTTTTCTTCAACAATAACATCCGAATCGACGAAGACTAACCAATCATTTTTGGCACGTTTTGCACCATAATTTCTGCTTAGTCCTGGACCTGAATTAGTTTTTTGATAAAAGTGTATATCAAGTTGATTTTCAAATAGTTTTATAGTTGAACTTAAATCTATTTTTGAACCATCATCCACAACGATAATTTCGAAATCTTTATCCGTTTGGCGGAGTAAAGAATTCAGCAATTCAAAGAGTTCGTCGCGGCGATTATATATGGCTATGATGATGGAAATAGAATTCAAAAGATAAATGTTTTAATGTGAAAAATTGCGCAGAGCAAAGGTAATAACTTTAGATTTCATACACACCTTTTTAAAACATCATGTCTAAAATATCTACTACTTTAAGTTTAAAAAAAAGAAAGCATCTTTAGTGTTTTCTAGATACCAAAGATGCTTTTATGTTAAAGTTTATTAGTTTTTTGTATTTCTAATGGAATTTAGAAAATAGGATAGAAACTTCTATTCAGCATATTTCTTTAATACTTCCATAATCATTTCTCGTGTGTTAAGTGCCGATTTGCGTCCTTCTTTAAATTCAGAAATACCAAATTCTTCTGCAATTTTTTTTTCGTTGTCAACAAGTTGGTAAATGTCAAAATTTGGAAGAGTCTTATCTTTTGACGAAATAATAATATAACTTTTACCTGTTGCTGATTCTAATTGATAAAAATTAATAGTTGGTTTTTTCATGTTTGTTATTTCTAGAATTTGTTATTTATGTTTGTTAAATTCAAGTGGAATAAATCTTTTAATTCCAATTTTCTAACCATTTCTCATAAATGAAATTTGATAAATTTCTTTCCAAATTAGGATTTGAAGGTTGGTATCCTTTCATCTGAAATCTCGCATTTTTGGATGGTGTTAATAGGTGTGAGAATCGAATATTGTTTTTGTGACAGTATTCTTTTATTTTATTGATTTCATGATCAAATAAATCGACACCCTGATTCCTAGTGAAATATACTTTTTTAATCGAAGGTCTTTTTTCTAAGATTTGAACAATATCAGTCATTTTAAAACTTTCAAATGTGCTTGCAAATTCATGATCTTTAAACTTAGATATTATTTCAAAGTGATTAGCATTGTTTTTTTCTGCATCGTCAATTGAAGTAATTAGATCGGTTAAAGCAACTTTGTTTCTTGAACAAAAATTTTTCCAATCATTAGAAGTTGCGTTGCCTCGTAAACTCTTTTCTTCAAACATTCTTGGTAAAGTATCCCAAAAATAATTATTGTTTGTACGGCCATAAAACCACCTAGCATAGTTGTCCTCTGGCCATTCTGGGTTGTAGGTTCCTATGATAAGGGTTTCTGGTTCGAAATCTAGATTTTCTAGATTCAAATCCTGCATAAATTTATGATTACATGCCATTATTAAGATGAATTTAGTTTTTAATTTAGTCTAACAAGAGTATTAATGTCAAGGAATATGGAAATAGCTTCCTACCTTTTTAGTATAATGTAGCAGTTTAGTAATGAAGCAGTTTAATTTTCACCTTTTTTGTAATTCTAAAAGGTAATAATTTTTGTTTTTTTTCACTTTTTGGTGTTTTTAGAATGTGTTATTTGTGTTAAAGAAAATCAATTATAATCATTTCAAATTCGCAAACATGGAAGCTGTTTTTAAATTGAAAGTTGCAGACATGATTGATTATTATTGCGGCAAATAAATAACAATAGAATGACTTTTAAAAGTCCAAGTTAGTCCAAGTTTTATAAAGCTTAACTTTTTAGCTCTGATATGGAAATCGAGAATCAAGATTTTGTAAAATCTTGTAAATTTTTGTGTAATTAGTTTTGATAACTAAGGTTGTTAAATTGGAAAATATTTTTTTCTTTTTTTCAAAATTATTTGTCACAAGAATGCAATTTGTCAAATACATAATCTGTATGTAATCATGGTATAACAAGTCGGCTTCATCAGAAAAATCGGTATTTTCGATTTCAAAATTTTCGATATTAGGGTCAGCATTTGCAATATAAATCAAAGAAAATGTAACCTTCATGAAGGCTTTGTTCATTCCGAAATAATGAAGGAAACTTTTGTCTTTTCGTTTGTTATATCTTGACAAATAGGTTTTGGCTTCCTGCAAAATAGCATAAGCTTCAGTATATAGTTCTAACCAAAACAAAGTATTACAAAAGAAGATAAGCAATTCTTGATAGTTTTCTTCCGAATAATTTTTCTTTCGTAAATTTTGAAGATAATTGAAAATTATTTGTTCGGAATTAGATTTATCATTCATTAGACAGATTGTTGTATATCGCATTTCATGATATGACATATACTCAAAATCCACTTTGTATTGTTGATATTTCGAAGCAAGATTTTTAAAATTAAAATCAAATTCTGCTTTATTCTCCGAAAGAAATGCACCAAAGCAAAGGAAATTGTTTTGGGATAACTTAACATGTGAAATGTCTGTTTTGTTAATTTTATCTGCTAAAATTTTCCAAAACCAGTCTTGTCCGAAAAAATTGTAGTTAGGGATCCAAGCCAGAATATAGTCGGTTGCCCAATTGTTTTCGCCATATTTTTTGTAAAAGTAAAGTAGGTTTTCTTTTGATGAATATATGACTTTAGCATAATCATTTAAAGTACCTACAATACTGGTTTTTTGAAAATAATCTGTGTTAAATTTTTGACCATTTGCGAAAAATATCGACATACTATTGATCATAAATCGATCATTTTCGTGCATGCCTTTTTCATTATTAAATTCTGAAATAAATGTTTCCCAATCTAGAAATCCAATATACTTGCAAAGTAAAGAAAGCGAATAAGGGTAAGTGTTTTTACTAGATTCTATTTTACCAAAAAAACGCCTTAATGTTTGGACGCTTAATTCTGTGACACTGGACAGTTCTTCAAAGCTTTTTAAAGAGTCCAATGGCTTCGCAAATTTCTGTTTAATAAGAAATCTTAAATGGTCTTTAGCTTCAAAATTTTGCACAGTTTCTTTCGACGGTTTCATGTTGACATAGTAAAAATAGCATTTTCTCAAAAGCAAAATACAGTAGACTCTTGCTTTATTCTTCTATTTTATGCGTTTTTTTAGTGCCCTCGTACATTTCGTATTGTAAGAAACGCGTCTCCAATTTACCGTTGAAAAGTTTGACTCTTCGAGACGGTCTTAAACCTATTTTTTTAGACGCTTCAAGATCGGAAGTAATTAACCAAGCTAAAGTATTTGGATAGCCTTGTTTGAAGGTATCACCAATTTTTTTGTAGAAATCCTCAACTTCAATAGAAATTCTTTCGTTGTAAGGCGGATTAAAAACTACTAAAAGCGGGAATAATTCTTTTTTAGAATCGAAGAAGTTTTGCTTTTTAACTTCAATAACATCTTCTAGTTCAGCGGCTTCGATGTTTGTTCTTGCTGCGTTAAGTGCTTTTAAGTCAATATCGTAACCAACTATTTTGCCAGTAAATTCTTTTACACGATTGATTCTGAATTCTTTAATTGTTGTAAATAATTCGGCATCGTAGTTTTTCCAATTTTGAAAAGCGAATTTCTTTCTGAAAATCTGTGCTGGCAGATCCATAGCAATCATTGCAGCTTCCACTAGGAGTGTGCCACTTCCGCACATTGGATCTAGAAAATTACCTTTGCCATCCCAACCTGCAATTTGCAAAAGTCCAGAAGCCAAAACTTCATTAATAGGCGCTTCGGTTTGGATTTGGCGGTAACCTCTTTTGAAAAGCGGATCACCAGAACTATCCAAGCTGATACTCACAAGCTCTCTGTCAATATGCAAATGGAATTTGATGTCGGGATTTTTACTGTCGACATTAGGTCTGTCTCTGTATTTTACTTTGAAGAAGTCAACAATGGCATCTTTCATTTTCAAAGTCATGAATTGCGAATGACTAAAACGCTCGGAGTTGACTGTCGCATCTATCGCAAAACTTTGGTCAATCGACATATATTGATCCCATTGTACATCGAACAATCTGTCATAAAAACGATCGGCATCAAAGGCTTTAAAACTTTTAATAGGTACCAAAATTTTAACCGCCGTACGACAAGAATAATTAATTTTGTACAAGAAGCCTAGGTCGCCCTCGCAATTTACTGCACGATTTTTTATCTCAACTTTGCGTCCACCTAATTTCTTAACTTCCTCAGCCAAAATCTCTTCCAGTCCGAAAAAGGTTTTTATTTGTATTTGCAGATTGTCTGTATTCATCTTGCAAAATTAAGAATATTATGTTTAGAAATTAAAAGCAAATTCTTCTCTGTTTTAATAATAGATGTTTTGAATCGAAATTTAAACAATTATAAGCTTTTACTATCGGATAAATGTCGTATTTTTGCGCCTATGCAATGGTTTGAATCTTGGTTTAATACACCATATTATCATATTCTCTACAAGGATAGAGATTACAATGAAGCGGAACATTTTATCAATCTTTTGGTTAAAGATTTAGAATTGCCACCACACGCAAGAATCGTAGATTTGGCTTGTGGTAAAGGGCGTCATTCTTTATTTCTTAATCAATTGGGCTATAGTGTTTTAGGGCTTGATTTGTCAGAACAAAGTATCCATCATAATAAAGAGTTCGAAAATGAAACTTTACATTTCGCAATTCATGATATGCGCGATCCGATGCATATTAGCGAGCCTGTAGATGCGGTTTTTAACCTTTTCACAAGTTTTGGATATTTCGAATCTTCTTCGGATGATCTCAAAGTTTTTCAATCAGTTTATAATTCGATGAAGTCGGGTGCTTATTTTGTACTGGATTTCTTGAATGAAGCTTTTGTTAGAAATACTTTGGTGCCAGAAGCAGTTGTCGAAAAAGAAAATATTAAATTCTTGATTACTAAAAAGATAGAAGATAATTTTGTAGTTAAGGATATTAAATTTTCTGATGCTGGACAAGATTTTCACTTCTTCGAAAAAGTAAAATTGTCAACGCCTGATCAAATTGAAGCTTATGCGAAACAAGTTGGTTTTGAACGTGTTAAAGTTTGGGGCAATTACGAGTTAAGCGATTTTTATGCTGAAACGTCGCCACGTTGTATTAATTTATTTGTAAAAAAATAAAACAGAAATGGTCGTTTTATTATTGATTCTTAGCGTTTTACTAGGAGTTTTTCTAGGTAAGTACTTTGGTAGTCAACAGAAGTTTGCGAAGAATCTTCTGGTGATGAGCGCTGGATTTTTAATAACGATTTGCATCAACGAGGTTTTTCCCGAAATCTATGGAAGCGGTGAGCATAACGTCGGCATTTTTGTCATTGCGGGCGTTTTGCTACAGATGCTTTTGGAAAGCTTAACCAAAGGTTTCGAACACGGACACATCCATCATCATGCGGAAGACGAGCATATTTTGCCAGTTGCCTTAATTTTAGGATTGTTTGTTCACGCCTTTATCGAAGGTATTCCGTTGGCACAAGAAAAGGAAGTTTTCTCACCTTATTTAACAGGAATTTTATTTCATAATTTGCCAATTTCCTTTGTGTTGGGAAGTTTCTTAGCAAGAAGTAAAACCTTTTCGCCAAAGTTTTGGCTGGTGGTTTTAATCTTTGCTTTGGCTTCGCCGTTGGGAATGTGGATTGGACATTATTTTGATCCAGAAAACAAAATCTACTTCCTTGCTGTCGTTGCGGGAATCTTCTTACATATTTCGTCGGTTATTATTTTTGAAAGTAACAAAAACCACAAAATGGATTGGTCCAAAATTATTTTTGTGGTTTTAGGAATTGCGCTGGCAATGTTGGGACATTTGACACACAATCACCAGCATTAATTTTAGTTTTTTTCTTGTAAAATTTTTGTAAAACTGTATTTAATAATTGATAATCAGTTGGATATAGTTACAATTGTTTTGCTGAACTTTTACAATCTTTTCTGACAAAAAGCCCTTAGTTTTATCTCATAAATTTTTTGATTATGAAAAAAATTATTGCAGCAGTTATTATTCTTAATTCGTTGGTGATGTGCCAAAAGTCTGAAATTCAGCAAATGCATGATCACCTCAAAACAGCTGATAGCCTCATTAGTACAGTTAATGACAATCTCAAAAATATTGATTCGGTTTCCATTAATCTAGATTCTGTCAGTATTCCGCACATTATTAAAGAGAAAGAAAAACTCGAAAAGCTTTTTAATGATTCCAAAAAATCGATTGATTCTCTAGGATCAAGTATTGATAATTTTAAGAAAACTGTAGATTCGAAGGAGATTCAGAAGAAGATAGATTCGGTAAGTTCTAAAATTAAGAGTCTGGATGATCTACAAAAACTTAAAGAACAGGCTAAGGTTATTTATAAGGACAAACAAAAGACCAGCAAAGCGCCTGAACAACGTCCACAACAAAAACAGGATGTTCTTACTAAGTCTGCAAATATAGAAGTCAATGTTGATAATTTGACCTCAGCTAGACAACAATTGAGTCAAGATTTGTCAAGATTTGGTGGAAGAATTGAAGCGGAAAATGTTCTGAGTAACAATGAGTTACAAACGATGTATTTGACGGCAAAAGTTCCTATGTCGCAATTTGATTATTTTGTGGATGGCGTTAGCAATAATTTGGGTAGTGTTAAAACTAAAAATATTGAAGTAAAAGGACAGAATTTTGTTGATAATCAGATGTGTACGGTTCAATTGACTTTGGTTGAAAATCATAATGTAACAATTGAGAATAAGGATAAGCCTGAGAATCAAACTTTCTCTGAAAAAGCTGGCGACGCTTTTGGTAGTGGAGGAAAAGTGCTTGGAAATATTATTTTGTTTCTGTTACCGTTTTGGCCTTTGTTTTTGTTAGTGATTATTGGTTATGTTGTTTATCGATATAAGTTTAAGAAAAAAGAGCAACCAATTAAACCAACAGAAAAAGCGCAAGAACCAAAAGAAAAACAAGAAGATTAATATTTAGTTTTAAAATATAGTTACAAAGCAGTTTCAAAAGTGGAGCTGCTTTTTTTATGAATAAGAATATGAGATTTAATCATCTTATTCCTATTTTTGAAATAAAATTTTCAATTGGGCTTTGTAAACATTTTAACCAACGAAAAAATCTTCGAACATTTACTAATCGGGCATCCTTACCATCCAGAGACGCCTGCATTTTTAATGATTAGAAAAGGCTTTATCAAAATAAAAGCTCAGTTTAATATTTTGGAATTAAAACCCAATTCTCTTGTCTTAGTCGATAATAACAGCGTGTACGAGTTGATGGAGATTAGCGAAGATATTGATATTAAAATTTTGACTTATCAGAGAGAGTATATCGAAAATATTGGTTTAAAATTTAATAAACTCAATGCTTATAAAACAATAAGAACCGAGTTTCGCGAAGTGTACTATTCGACGCCTGATGAGTTTGATTGTCTGTGGCGCAATGCCGAAAATATGGCGTACTACATTGGAATTTTGCATCAAGAAGAGGATTACATTGACGAGATTCTTGAAAGTTTTTTTGCGGCATTGATTTATCAATTTGCAAATTTAATAATCAAGAAAAGAGCAATTTCTAAAGAAAAGATGTCTCGACCACAAGAGATTGTTTTACAGTTTATTAAGTTGGTTTCGGACTATTACTTGGTTGAAAAAAATGTGGAGTTCTATGCTCAAAAAATGATGATGTCTTCGCGACATTTGTCTTCTGTCCTGAAAGAAGTTACGGATCGTACTGCTATACAGATCATTATCGATCCTGAATAAGGGTTGACATACACCATATAATAGTCTTTCTTCGCATCTGCGGTCATCACAACAGTAGACCGATCTTTATCCATATACATGATTCTTAAGATGTCAAGATCTGGATGTGACTTTTGTACAATACTAATAATTTGAGAAGGCTTTAGGAAAGCCTTATTTTCAATACTAACTTTTCGATAATCATAAATACTGTCCTTGATATTATCCTGAAATGTGAAAATAGCTCCTGTAATAGACACTATGAAAACAACAATACCTGATAGTAGACCTAACCATTTGTGTATTTGTAGTATGAAATATTTCACGTAGTATTATTTTAATTTAGAAAGAATAAAAATTATATTTGCCGCAAAAATATAAAAAATAGGTTTACAAATGAAAAAACAATATGTATTTCTTGCGATGTTAACCTCTATGACGGCATTTTCGCAGATCGCTATTGATACAGTAGCTAATACAAAAAATATTGATGATATTGTTATTGTAGCTTCTAGAAAGCCAACTAAGATTTCGGAAATTCCTGGTACGGTTTGGGTTGTCTCCAAAGAAAAAATTCAGCAGCAGGCAAAAAGCGGTGTTCCTATTAAAGAGATGTTATCGATATTAATTCCTAGTATGGATATTGGTCCACAAGGAAGAACTAACTATGGACAGAACATGAGAGGTCGATCTGCATTGGTGATGATCGATGGCGTGTCGCTAAATAGTATCCGTCAGATTAGCCGTCAATTAGACTCTATTGATCCATTTAATATAGAAAAAATTGAAGTTTTGTCTGGTGCTAATTCCATCTATGGAGGTAATGCAACAGGTGGGATTATTAATATTATTACCAAAACCCCATCTAAAAAAGGAGTTAGTGGTGAGACGGAATTAGGCTATCGTACTGGATTTATGGGCAAAGACGATCACGATTGGCGTGCAGCCCAGTCAATTTCTGGTAAAGGTGAAAAACTATTCGGAAGATTAGGTGTTGCTTATCAACAAAATGGAGGTGTATATGGTGCAGATCAAAAGCAATTGATTACCGATATTACACAAACCGATTTGCAATACAATCAATCCATTGATGTCCTAGCAACAGGAGGTTATAAGTTTAACAATCGACACAAGATTACAGCTTCTATTCAATATTATAATTCTAAGTTTAATGGAGATAAAAGCTTATCTCTAGGTGAAAACCTTGCTGGTTTTTCGACAAAAAATCCTGCATTGCTACAAATGAAAGATGGCTTCTATTCTGATAAAAATATTGGGACAGAGCGATACATGGCAACTTTGGCTTATAATGGCAACAATCTGTTGGGAGGACAGGATATTTATATTCAGCTTGCAACAAGAGGAGAGAAGTTGGGCTTTTATCCTTTTCCAGGTAATGTGAAATTAAAAGCAGAAACTATTCCTTATATGTCTTCTTCGCAACAAAATACTTATTATTCTGGTCTTAAAGCTTTATTATCGAAATCTTTTGGAACTTTTAATATTTCTTATGGTGTAGATGTTGACTTTGAAAAAT
This sequence comes from Soonwooa sp., assembly GCF_030151385.1. Classification (GTDB taxonomy): domain Bacteria; phylum Bacteroidota; class Bacteroidia; order Flavobacteriales; family Weeksellaceae; genus Soonwooa. Next base: position 2,166 of record NZ_JASLDS010000073.1, on the reverse strand, counting down.
TCGAAGGAACACAATCTGTTTATAATATTACTAAGACCATGGCGAGTGGTGGACTCATTAATGAGACTCAATATAGTTTAGGAAGATATCCAACCAATCATTCCAAAAGTTATGCAGGTTATGCCCAAGCGACTTATGATATTCTACCAAAACTTCAATTAAATGCTGGTGTACGATATCAAAGTATTAATGTAGAAGTTGACGATTTTGTTGGTTCTGTACAGCAAACACAAGTTGCAATGGGATATGGTGCTTCTGCATCTGCTATTCCTGGTGGGAAAAGTTCGTATAATATGACATTGGCAAATGGTGGTTTATTGTATAAAATAAATACAAATAATCAAATCTGGGGAACATTCTCGCAAGGAATTACATTAGCCGATCCATCCAAGTATTATGGAATAGGTGTTTATGCTCTTAATGCTACTACTAATAATTGGGATGTAAAGTCAAGCATTAATATTAAAGAACAGCCTTTGCAAGGAATTAAAACTAATCAATTTGAATTAGGTTTTAGACATAACAATGATGGGTTAAGAAGTCAAATTGCAGCCTTTTATAGTAATTCTGACAAAACCATCGCTGTAGATAGAACAACTTTGCAAATCTTGGTTAACGATCTTAAGCTAAGAAATATGGGGATTGAAGCGGAGATTTCTTACAGCATGAGTAACGGTGTTTATTTTGGGGCAAGTGGCTTATTAATAAAGTCAGAAGTAGATAATAAAGGTGACTGGCAAAAACAAGAAATTTATAATGCATCACCGTCCAAATTAGTGACTTACATTGGATACAATATTTTTAATTGGAACTTTAGATTCCAATCATTACAGAATTTTAAATTAACAGATAGTATTAATAACGTAATTGATGGCTATAATACATCCGACTTAATGATTGGCTATAAATTGCCTTATGGTAAACTCAATTTAGGAATTCAAAATTTATTTAATACCGATTATCAAACCATTTGGAGTAAGCGATCTCAGGTGCTATATTCTTCGTATGGCATACCAGCTTTGTTTGATTATAAAGGACGTGGTAGAACTTTTAACCTATCTTATACGTTTGATTTTTAAAATTTAAATAATCAAACAATCTATAAATGTACAAAACCCCGAAAAATGTTTCGGGGTTTTTCTTTAAACAAAAAAAGGATCCGAAAACTCGAATCCTTAAATATTAAAATCGTTAAATTATTTACCCAAATATGATTTTAGGATTTTGCTTCGCGAATTATGTTTCAGACGCTTGATGGCTTTTTCTTTAATCTGACGAACACGCTCTCTTGTTAGATCGAATGTTTCCCCGATTTCTTCCAAAGTCATAGGATGCTTACCACCCAGTCCAAAATACAATCTTACCAAATCAGCTTCTCTCGGTGTCAAAGTATTAAGAGCTCTTTCGATCTCAATCTGCAAAGACTCAAGCATTAGGTCTTTGTCAGGACTAGGAGATTCTCCAGAACGCAAAACGTCGTATAGATTAGAGTCTTCACCCTCAACAAGCGGTGCATCCATTGATAGGTGACGACCAGAGTTCTTCATAGACTCTTTAATGTCGTCCTCACTCATGTCAAGCACTTCAGCCAATTCTTCAGGAGAAGGAGGTCTTTCGTTCTCTTGCTCTAGATGTGCGTAGGCTTTGTTAATTTTGTTGATAGAACCAATTTTGTTCAACGGAAGTCTTACAATTCTCGATTGCTCAGCCAAAGCTTGCAAGATAGATTGTCTAATCCACCATACAGCATAAGAGATAAATTTGAAACCTCTAGTTTCATCATAACGTTTAGCAGCTTTCATTAAGCCCAAGTTGCCCTCATTGATAAGATCCGGAAGAGAAAGACCTTGGTTTTGGTATTGTTTTGATACCGATACTACGAAACGAAGGTTGGCTTTGATAAGTTTTTCCAATGCAGCTCTGTCGCCGGCGCGGATACGTTGTGCCAAATCTACTTCTTCGTCAGCCGTGATCAATTCTACTTTACCAATTTCCTGTAGATATTTGTCTAGCGAAGCGGTTTCCCTGTTGGTAACCTGTTTTGTAATTTTTAACTGTCTCATTATAAAATCACTCAATGTAGAGTTCTATTATATTATACGAAGAAGTTTGCCAAAAGGTTACAAACAATTTACTTTAACTATTAATTATTATTTTTTAAGAGCC
>NZ_JASLDS010000072.1 GCF_030151385.1 Soonwooa sp. | reverse complement strand
AATGTATCTTTGTCTTGCTTGATTTTCAAGTCAAATTCGGTATTGAAGTTTAGTTTAGCTAGTTGCATAAAGTCTGATGAAAGATATAGAAATTGTCCTCAAAAGTATTAAAAATAAAGAGTTTTTACCAATATATTTCTTGCATGGCGAAGAGCCATATTATATTGATGTAGCGACCAAACATTTTGAAAATGATGTTTTGGAAGAGGACGAAAAAGCTTTTAACCAAACCGTTGTCTACGGAAAAGACACCAATTATGGAGAGATTTTGTCTTTAGCCAGACAATATCCGATGATGGGCGACAAGCAATTAATCGTGGTTAAAGAAGCGCAAGACCTCAAATTGGAAGACTCGGAATCCGATGCTTTTCTAGCTTATCTCAATGCGCCTGTCGAATCTACAATTCTCGTTTTTGCCCACAAACACAAAAAACTGGACTCTCGTAAGAAAGTCAGCAAAGAGTTGGCAAACAAGAAGTTTTTGTTTTTAAGTGATAAAATCAAAGATTCGCAATTGGCAGCTTGGATACAATCAGAGATCGAAAGATTTGGTTACAAAGCCGCGCCCAACGTTAGTTTTCTGTTGGCAGAATATCTTGGCAGTGACCTTTCTAGAATTGCGAACGAACTTAACAAACTAAAATTAGTTTTAAAAGAAGGTGATGTTCTCGATAACAAAATTGTTGAAGAACACATCGGCATCAGCAAAGATTACAATATCTTCGAACTTCAAAAAGCTTTAGCGACAAAGAATAAAGAACGTGCTTTCAAAATTGCTTATTATATGGGCAAAAATAAAAAGTCAAATCCAATCCAAATGTCGATTGGCGCGTTGTACAAATTCTTTTCGGAACTGGTAATGTATCATACTTTGATTGGACAATCGCCATCGGTTATCGCAAAAGAAATTGGTGTAAATCCTTATGCTATTCAGAATTTTGCAGAAGCAGCTCGTTTTTATCCTTTAAAATTGGCTACCAGAATTATTTCTGTGATTCGTGAAATGGATTTAAAATCTAAAGGTCTTGGCGTACGACAAATGGAAGATGACGAAATCTATGTCGAAATGACTTTTAAGATTTTAAATATCGACCAAATTAAAATGAATTAATTTAACTCGTTGATTTCTAAAACGTTAAGTAGCTGCGGTGTTTTTATATAAAATAGAAACCAAAAACTTCACAAATACATAAGATTATTTAAACATCAAAATCGAAAAAATTAATGAATCAAAATTAGCTTGAACTAAAATTAATTACGATTTTTGAAACTTCAAATTGATAATATAGAGAAAAAAGATATGGAAAACATTTTAGATTGTGTTATCGTTGGGTCAGGACCTGCAGGTTACACAGCGGCAATTTACGCTGCAAGAGCTAACCTAAAACCAGAATTATTTACAGGACTTGAGCCAGGTGGACAGTTAACAACGACGACAGAAGTCGAAAACTTCCCAGGTTATCCTGATGGCGTTACTGGTCCAGAAATGATGATGCAATTGCAAAAACAAGCAGAAAGATTCGAGACCAAAGTACACTACGAAATGATTTCTAAAGTAGAATTTGCTAAAGAAAGAGGTGGTGTACACAAGATTTCTACAGGAAGTCGTGATATTCTGGCAAAAACTGTGATCATCTCGACTGGTGCAGCTGCAAAGTATCTTGGACTTGATGATGAGAAGAAATATGCTGGTGGAGGCGTTTCGGCTTGTGCAACGTGTGACGGATTTTTCTATAGAGGAAAAGATGTTATCGTAGTAGGAGCGGGCGACACGGCTGCTGAGGAAGCAACTTACTTGTCTAAAATCTGTAATAAAGTTACAATGTTGGTTCGTAAAGATCATTTCCGTGCGTCAAAAGTAATGGTAGATCGTGTGATGTCAACACCAAATATTGAAGTTAAATTCAACCATGAGTTAATAGCTATCGAAGGTGAAAACTCAATGGTAGAAAGAGCTGTAGCGATTAATAATCAAACGCAAGAACAATCAAAAATTGAGGTTCACGGTATTTTTATCGCAATTGGTCACAAACCAAATACAGATGTTTTTAAAGGTCAAATCAAGTTGGACGAGCACGGTTACATCATCACGGAAGGGAAATCTTCTGTAACCAATTTGCCTGGTGTTTTTGCAGCAGGTGACGTACAGGATTCGCATTACAGACAAGCGATTACAGCTGCTGGAAGTGGATGTATGGCAGCGATGGATGCAGAAAAATACATCGGCGAACTAAGTGGCGAAAACCATACTTGGGTAGAACAAGGCTAATGCTAAAAAACTTAGTTTTAATATTCTTAGGAGGTGGGATAGGCAGTATTTTGCGCTATCTCATCTCTTTTTTTTCATTGAAGTTTTTCAAAACTTCGGGATTCCCAATCGCGACTTTAATAATCAACGTCGTTGGATGTTTTCTAATAGGCATATTTTCGGCTTATTTTATTAAACAAGATTCAGCGCTCAAATTCTTATTTATCACTGGGTTTTGTGGTGGTTTTACAACCTTTTCGACCTTTTCTGCGGAGAATGTAAGCTTGTATCAAAACGGAAATTACATTTCTTTAGTTTCTTATATTTTACTTAGCATCATTTTGGGATTTTTTGCTGTATTGATGGGATTATCCATTGCGAAAAATTGATTTTGTAATTTTTTTGCTAAATTTTCATATTGACATTATTTTACACAAAACACTTATTGTCAGTACAATATGTAGCCATTAAATTCACGTAAATCTTTACGATCATAAATTCCGGTAAAAAACTTAAAAAATAATTTGGTCAATATCTAAAAGCTTTATATATTTGCACCACTCAAAATAACGACACAATCGCTGTTTTGGAGAGATGGCAGAGTGGTCGATTGCGGTAGTCTTGAAAACTATTGACTGTAACAGGTCCGGGGGTTCGAATCCCTCTCTCTCCGCAAAATTACAAGAAACCTAGAACTTTTGTTCTAGGTTTTTTTATTTTTTGTGTCTATAAGAAATTTTTCTTGTTTCTTAAATCATTGTATTTTAATAAAATTTCAGCTATTTGCTGGTGTTCAGTGATTTATGGTATTCAAAATATTTAAATAACTACAACCTAAGCAGAGGGTAAAAATAATTCTATATCTGTTTTTTCAGTTCTTTGATATCAGATTTCAATTCCAAAAACAAATCCTTCACATTCTGTCCAGAAAACTCGTCGCTATCAAATTCTTGCGTCGAGATAGAACAAGCAAACTCCCAAATTTCGCGTACTTCAGTTAAAGGGATTTTCAGAGGTTCATAAAAACTATTATCCGACTTTACACAAATAAAATTTGATTCATTAAATTGAAAACGTTTGTAAATAATCCCATCATTCACAGTGATGAAAACATAGGTTTTATCGGTTTTTAAGTCCGCCAAATTTTCAACATATTTTCCAACGATATAGGTTCCATCTTTGTAAGGTGGCATAGAATCGCCATCTGCAGGAAAGGCTCGAAACTTTCCATTTCTAAGGAAAGGCAAAGAAATCGTTTGCAGACTTTCGATATATTCAGGGTCGCTATAGCCGTTAAGATAACCCATCGATGCTTTTTGTGAGATAATCTCAATTTGATTATTTCCTGCAATATCAACGGTAATCGGTACCAAAATACGATTATCAGGAAGGTGAAGCATTTCTTCTAAAGGATATTTCCGGATATCAACAGATACCAAAAGATCAATACTGATGCTAAAATATTTAGAAATTCTCAATAAAAGTTCTATTGGCGGTTCCGAAGTTCCGTCCTCATATTTTGCATATCGAACTCGAGTGATGAACAGAGAATCTGCAAGTCTTTGTTGCGAAAATTCTTGTCGACTTCTTAAAAAGCGGATGTTATCTGATAATATTGACATTGTTATAATTTGTATCAACAAATATAATGAAATTTGATATAAACTGTACTAGTTTTGTGAAATGAATCGTGCAATTGTACATATGGATTTGGATACTTTTTTTGTGTCATGCGAGAGATTACACAACTCCAATCTGGAAGGAAAGCCTGTAATCATCGGAGGTGGTGATCGTGGCGTTGTAGCATCATGTTCTTATGAAGCGCGTTATTTTGGTGTGCGTTCTGCAATGCCTATTCGTATGGCGATGAAGTTGTGTCCCGGTGCAAAAGTAGTACGTGGCGACCACGAAATGTATTCTAATTTGTCGCATACCGTCACCGATATTATTCAGGAAAAAGTGCCTGTAATGGAAAAAGCCAGCATTGACGAATTTTACCTCGACCTATCTGGAATGGATAAATTTTTTGGTTGTTATCAATGGACTAAAGAAATTGCAGAATCTGTAACCAAAAATACGGGTCTTCCTATCAGTTTTGCGTTGTCCACCAATAAAACAGTTTCAAAAATCGGAACAGGCGAAGCCAAGCCTGTCGGACGTTTAGAAATTAAAGAAGCTTTGGTAAAACCTTTTCTAAATCCTTTATCCATCCGAAAAATTCCGATGGTTGGGGAAGTTACTTTTCAGTTGTTATCAAGAATCGGAATTCGAACGATACGAACTTTATCCGAAATGCCTGTCCATGTGCTTCAACAAATGATTGGCAAAAATGGAAAAGAACTTTGGAAAAAAGCCAACGGCATTGATGAAAATCCCGTAGTTCCTTTTTCTGAGAGAAAATCAATTTCTACAGAACGAACTTTTACCAACGACACGATGGATATTGTTGCTTTAAAAGGTTTAATATCCGGAATGGCGGAGCAATTAGCCTATCAACTTCGACAAGAAAAATGGTTGACATCTACAGTAACTTTGAAAATTCGATATGCTAATTTCGATACCGAAACCAAACAATGCAGAGTTGCTTACACAGCTGTAGATCACACGTTGTCGCGGATAGCATTGGATCTTTTTGAGAAATTATATACCCGAAGAATGCGTTTGCGATTGGTCGGTCTTCGGTTTACCAATCTTGTCCACGGTCAACATCAAATGGATTTATTTGAAGACACAGAAGAGTTAATCAATCTTTATCAAAGTATGGATTATATAAAAAATAGGTTTGGTAACAATGCGGTGGGTCGAGCGGCGGGTTTTAATGTGTTGAAAATGTAAAAGCCTTTAGTTTTGTGTTGAAAGTTTAGAGTTTAATGTTTGAAACTTCACGTCACTTCGAATAGGTTTTGCAAAAACTATATCGAGAAGTCTTGATTAATTAATAGTTCTCGACTCGAACTGACGAAATGTATAACTTCTTAATATCAACGATATGTAAATTATGGATTTCAGGTTTAAAGTCTAATTTTTAAAACCTCACGTCACTTCGAGTAGGTTTTGCAAAAACCGTATCGAGAAGTCCTAATAAAATAGTTCTCGATAGCGGCATCGTCGATTATTCGTCCAGGTGTGGCGCAAAGTGGCATGATGCGGGAATATATTTTTCGGCATAATAATCCCGACCAGTTCGAGTTTTTTCATCCCGAATTCGAAAAGCACCTAAAAGAAACCTACGGAATCATGGTCTATCAGGAAGATGTGATTAAAATTGCGCAGTATTTTGGAGGTTTAACTTTGGCGGATGGCGATATTTTGCGAAGAGCAATGAGTGGCAAAAGTCGTTCTATCCAAAAACTTCAGCAGGTTAAAGATAATTTCTTCAAATCTTGTAGAGAACAAGGACATTCCGAACAACTGACTGCAGAAGCTTATCGACAGATAGAATCTTTTGCGGGATATTCGTTTTGTAAGGCGCATTCCGCGTCGTATGCTGTGGAAAGTTACCAAAGTTTGTATCTCAAGGTTTATTATCCGCTGGAATTTATGGTTTCGGTGATTAACAATCAAGGTGGATTTTATAGAACTGAAGTTTATGTTCACGAAGCTAAAATGTCGGGCGGAATCATCAGGAATCCTTGTGTTAATACGAGTTGTTTTCAAACGGTTTTAAAGGAAAAAGAAATTTATTTGGGTTTTATGCTTTTGGACGGTTTGGAATCTAAAATTGCTCACGGAATTGCTGAAGAACGCAGTAAAAATGGAGATTTCAAATCCTTGCAAGATTTTATTCGCAGAATTCCTATTGGTTTGGAAACGATACAGATTCTCATTTTTATTGATGCTTTTAGGTTTACAGGAAAACAGAAAAATGAATTGCTCGTCGAGGCGAGATTACTTTTAGTCAATTTTAAACCAGAAAATAGAGGTTTGATGCTGATTGAAGAACCTATCCAAGAATATCGACTTCCACAACTGAAAAGAGAACCTTTTGAAGATGCTTTTGATGAGTTTGAATTGATTGGTTTTACGGTTTCTTGCACGCCTTTTGATTTGTTGCAAACCAAATTTCGAGGTGATATTTTTGTGAAAGACTTGCTTCAAAATCATAAAAAACAAGTGCGAATGTTGGCGTATCTTATTTCACGAAAACACGTTCCTACAAAGAAAGGAACGATGTATTTCGGAACTTGGATTGACGCAAATGGCGACTATTTCGATACTGCACATTTCCCTGATAGTTTAAAGGAATATCCGTTCCAAGGTGGCGGTTGCTACTTACTTTTGGGAACCGTAGAAGTGGATTTTCATTTTCCAACGATTACGATTCATAAAATGGCAAAAATGCCGATGATTCCCGACCCGCGCTATGCTTATGATAAAGAAAAACAATACGACGTCCACAAACAAATGAAAGAAGACGTTAGTATGACGCATCGAAAACCGTATCCACAAGAGCATGAAATTGGCTTGCCGAGGAGGAAGTTTGGATTTTAATTATTTTATCCCCAAAAGCTTTAGCAGTTCTTCTTTCTTATTTGGTGCTACAGTAATTGACGTTCCCGTGATAAGTTCCACCATGTTACCATGGATGCTTCGTACAGCTTCTAGATTAATAATGAAAGACCTTTGAACTCTAAAGAATGGATGTGTGATGAGCGTTTCCTCCAAAGATTTCAAAGTCGCTTGCGTGGAATAGGTTTGGTCTTTTAAAACAAATTTTAAATAATCTCCTTGTGCTTCGATATAGATAATTTCGCTAAATAGGATTTTTACCAATTTGCCTTCAGCTTTAATAAAAATACGATCATCATTAACTTGTTGAATTTCCGGTTGCATTTTCAAATCAATCAAATCTTTGGCTTTGTTTATCGCCTTTAGAAAACGATCCATTCTAACTGGTTTTACCAAATAATCCAATACACCAACATCAAAACTGTTAATAGCAAAATCTCTGTAGGCTGTAATCATGATAAAAACGGGCGGTTTTTCCAAGGTTTTAACAATGTCAAGACCATTAATTTGTGGCATTTCGATATCACAAAAGACTAAATCCACAGTGTTGTTTTGCAGAAACAAAACTGCGTCAATTGGATGTTGAAAGCTGGCTGTAATTTCCAGAAAAGGAATTTGTGATGCTAGATTTTCAATAACTTCTATTGCCAAAGGCTCGTCATCAATGATAATGCTTTTTATTTTGTTCATAATTTAGATTTCGATTTCTAGTTTGACTAAGAACTTATTTTCTTCGTTGGTAATTCTTAAATTGTGTTTCTCGGGATAGATAAGCTGTAGCCTCTTTTTCAGATTTTCCAAACCTATTCCACCAACTTTTTTAGATTCAAATTTATTGATATAATCATTTTCTATATTGAATGTAAAAGTATCATCCCGAATTTCAATTTTTAGGTTTACAAATGCCTTGTCTTTGTTCTTTAGTCCATATTTAAAAGCATTTTCAATAAGTGAAAATGTAAGCAAAGGAGCAATCATTTTTCCTAGACAATCCTCTTCGGTAGGAAATGTAACAGAAATGTTTTTTTGTGTACCATGACGCATTTTTTCGAGTTCAATATAATTCTTGATAAAGTCTATTTCCTTTGTTAACGGCACACGCTCCGCATTCGATTCGTAAAGTGTGTAGCTCATCGTATCTGATAAATTAAGGATAACATCGGGTATTTTATTGTCTTTTTTGAGGCTTAGGCTGTACAGATTATTTAAAGTATTAAAGAGGAAGTGCGGATTGAGCTGCGATTTTAAAAAATCTCTTTCGATATTGATGTTTTGAATTTGCAATTGAGAATTTTGCTTTGAAATTTTCAAAGATTTTGAATATAGTTTTGAAATTTCAAATAATATTTTAACAAAAAAGAACGGTGACAATAAGGACACGAAAATAATAGCTTGAGAAATTATTCGCGACGGCGAAACTGCTCCCCAAAATGTTTGCTCGGCACTGGCTGCAATCGCACCTTTTAATTCTCCAGATTCAATTTCGAAGTTTAGAGAATGATAAAACAAAGAAAAAATATAGGTTGTCCATAACCAAATGGCAATTAATATTGGAAATAGTAAAACAAGACCAATGATAATGGTACCTAGATTTTGCTTGAAAAGTCTAGGTGCAATTGCATAAAAAAAGAAGTAGAAAATCGTCATATTACTTACTGCCATTCGGATTGTAAGAATAATACTATTGAACGTCGTTAGATGATATGCGATTTTGTAACTCAAGAATAACATCAAAGCAAAACTTAACCACATTATACTGTGGAGATAGATTCGCTTTTTACAAGTCAGCTCCCTTTCGAAATCGAAGTCTTCGATTTTTTCTGATAGTTTGGTGGATAAAAATGATAAGTTTGACATATACTGTGATTAGAAAACTTCGATAAAGTGATTCTTCATCGAAGTTTCTTTTGGGTAAAAATATTATAAAATTCTAATAATTGCATTCATCAGATTAATACAATTGTGCCCGATAATTGGAAAAATAAGATTTCCACTGAATTTTCTCAACACGCCAACACTAAAAGACGATATCACAATAAGATATATAATGGTTATTAAATCAAATTTTACTTGATAATCTGTTGTTAGAACTACACCGTGTCCAACTCCAAATAGTATGGTAATAATGACAAAACCCCAACCAAATTCGATTCCTTTGTAATTCCATTTTGGAGGAAAAGCTTTGTCTAAAAGCCAAAAACCTATTCCACGAAATGCAATTTCTTCTGTTAATCCGGGCATTGAAGCTTGAAACAAAAAGGTTTCCAAATCGAAAGTTCCACCTTTGGGAAATAATATCATTTTGAAAATAAAATCAAAGGCAAGGAACCCAAGAAAAATAAGGACACCGAATTTTACCTGCGTATTAGAATTAGTTTTTAATGTAAATCCTATTGCTTGTTGCTCCTGCTTGCTAACGGATAGGATAATTGCTAATGATAGTAACAGACTTAAAATTTTGCCAGCCCAAGCAAAATGTAATCCTATTGCATCCAAGCTTATAAAATCTTTAGCTAATGCCTGTGTGAGACAATCAAGTAGAAAATACAAAATAAAGTAGAAAAGATACTTTAGGTTTGGTTTTTCGGTTTTAACAATTGCTGTAATAATGAAAGGTAGCATAATTGCAATCCAAAGTAGAGGAGTTAGTAATGACATAATGTTTGATTTTTAAGTTTAATTTTTGTCAAAACTAAAAGGATGGCTTACAATCTCAAATCTTTACCGATAGAACCACGTTTTTTACCGATGGAAATGTATATTTAAAATATTGTAAGTTTACAAAATATAAAAAAACGCTCCGAAATTTCGGAGCGTTTTCTATTTTAGTGATTCTCAACATATTTGTGAAAATTATTGAGGATGTTATAATATTCTTGTCGCTGACTCTCAAAAGAGTTTAGTTTGTCTGGTTCAATATTTTGCGAAACCTTTGTCGTTGTAGGATCTATAACCTCAAAATCCGTGATTACAGTACGACCATCTTTAGTTTTATAAATAATTTTTTGTCCCTGAACAATATTTTCAAAGGTTCCTGAATAATCAAAAGAATAACTGCCATCTTTTAGGCTCATCGTATTCTTGAATGTACCACCTTCACGGAAATCGATATTTGACGATCCGCATTTCCATCGGCTATCGACGACATTCCATTTTGCAATGTGCGTTGATTGTGTATACAAGTCCCAAACCTTGGAAGCAGGCGCCAAAATAGTGATGTCAATCTTTATCGTTTCCATTTTTTTTCTTTAAAGTTAATAATTTTTATTGAAAAATCGCAAAACTTAATTTATTATTGAAAATTATTCGATTTCAAATTAGCATTAATTCTAATCTATCTGGCAAAAAATATTAATTCAAAATGACGGCTAAACTTCCTATACTTATCACGACCCATAAGATTATCGCAAGTAACAAAGGCTTAAAACTGATGGATTTCAAAGCTTCTAATGATAATGTAGAACCAATTAGAAATAGGGTTAAATTTAATCCCAATTTTGAAATTTTGGTTATTGTTGGACTTACCGAATCGAAAATAGGGAAATAGGTACTCAATAAAATCGCTAAAATAAAATAACCAATAAAGTAAGGGATTTTTATTTTTGAACCTTTTGTTTTAAATAAGAACATTGTTATAATTGAAACTGGAATAATCCACAAAGCACGTGCTAACTTAACTGTTGTTGCGGTTTTCAAAGCTTCGTCGCCGAACTTGCTAGCTGCACCAACAACAGAACTAGTATCGTGAATTCCGATTGCGCACCAAAGTCCAAAATCATGTTGAGACATCATCAACCAATATCCGATACTTGGATAAACAAAAAGAGCGATGGAATTAAGAGAAAAAACAATGGCTAAAGCAAGGGAAATTTGTTTGGTATCAGCTTTTATAATTGGAGAAACTGCTGCAATCGCACTTCCACCACAAATTGCCGTTCCAGCAGAAATGAGGTAGGCGAGTGGTCTTTCAATTTTTAAGAGCTTTCCGAGAAAATAACCAAGAACAAATATGGTCGAAATACTTCCGATGGTTAACAAAAATCCAGATTTACCAACTGTTAAAGCTTCGTCGAGATGAAGTCCAAATCCCAATCCGACAATCGAAATTTGCAAAAGTTTGTGTATATAACTTGAGACTTTATGCTCAAATGGATTTCCAAAAAAGATGGCCATCAAAAGCCCACATAATAATGCAATTGGCGAACTTATTAATCCACTAAGACTTAGTAAAGCCAATGCGATAAATAAGAAGATTTGGATAGAGTGGTTAAGTTTAAAAACTTGCATGATTTTTTTTGACAAATTTCTAGATTAACCCATTACAAAACCAATTGTAAATATTTATAGTCTATAACTTTTAATTATAATTATTTGCGGAGATTTAATGATGTCAGGTTTTATAGATTAAACAAAAAGGTATTAATACAGCTTTTAGTTTTGAAGAGAATTCAAATATAATGATTATCACTTTTTTTTAACGATGCGAACATTATCCAAGTTTTAGTCCGAATTTTAAAAGGAAAACAGATGTTCATTTATGTAATTTTGATTTTTGAAAAACATCTTAAAGGCATTTGTAAAAATCGGCTTTTGAGATGATAAATTAATATTCAAGAATGATTAAAATTGCCATATTTAGTGACGTTCATGGGAATCTTCCAGCGTTGAAAACGGTTTTAAAAGATATAAAAGAAAAAGGAATTCAATATCAGTTTTGTCTTGGCGATTTGGTAGATTTTGCGCCTTGGTGCAATGAAGTTATTGAGATTATTCGCCAAGAAAATATTTTATGCTTACTCGGAAATCACGACGAGCGAATTGCTTTTGATCAAACATTAATTCCTTTAGAAAAACATTCGGAAGCAGAGACCAATGCACGTAATCAGGCAATAAATCACACAAGAAAAGCAATTTCAGAAGAGAACAAAAACTACCTTTCCCAACTTCCTTTTAATGCGAAATTAAATTATAAAGTCGGGAAAAAACATTGGAAAATCCAATTAGTTCATGCGAGTTTAAACTCAAATGACACTTACATTTACGAATCTGAAAACGACAACACTTTTCGAAAATTAGCCAACGAAGCTGACGCGGATATTGTAGTAATGGGACATACACATATTTCGTTCAAAAAGAAAATAGATGATTTATGGTTTGTTAATTGTGGTTCTGTTGGGCGCTCTAAAGAAGAAAATCGCCTTGCATCTTACCTCAGCATCAATCTTTTTGAAGATAAAATTATTCCAGAAATTGTACAAATTCCTTATCCTATCGAAGAGACAATTGAGGCTATCGAAAATAGTGAAATTCCTAATTTTTATTCTGAATTTTTAAGAAATAAAAAATCCTAAACAAACCACATTTCAAAAGCAGAACCTTTTTCCAATCTGCGATAAATAAGATAACCGTTATGGGCTTCCATAATGCCTTTGGAAAGTGTTAAACCAATTCCAGAGCCATTTTGGCGCGTTGTGAAAAAAGGTAAGAAAATTTTGGATTCGATTTGTGGGTCGATTCCTACACCGTTATCCTCTACAGAAAGTAAAATTCGGTTATTAACTTCAGAAACTTGAATGCTTATATTTTTGGAATCTTGAGTCTTCAAAGCCAATTGTGCATTCGTCAAAAGGTTGATTAACACACGTTCTATCATCGTTTCGTCTGCCAAAATAAAGTAATCCTGAGCAGAAATTTCCAAGTGAATGTTGTTTTGTTTAAATTCTGTTTCAAAAATTTTAATCGCTTTTTCGATGGTGTTTTTCAAATTGATTTTTTCTTTTTTGGGTTTCGGAAGTTCAGCAATTTGTCGGTAACTATCGATAAAATGAAGCAACTGCTGAGATTTCGAAGTGATAATTTTCAAAGAATCTTTGATTTCCTCTTGGTCTTCTTGCGTTAATTCTTCTTGAGCTGTCAAATATTCGAGATTATAAATCAAGCTGTTCACGGGCGTTAGCGTATTGAGAAGTTCATGAGAAATGACTTTCATTAAGTTATTCCAAGCTTGTTTTTCCTTTTTATCGATAATTCGCTGGATAGATTCCAAGGAAATCACACAAAAATCGTTGCCAAAATTTGAAATTCTGGATGTCCGAATCGAATAAGACTGTGACGTACTTTCCTGAATAGAAATATCAATAAACTCCTGCGAATCCGCGAAATTTGTATTTTCTATCAATTGAAAAAAATCGGGCGATTTATCTTTGTAAAAATTCCATTCATTGTATTTTGGAACTTTCAAAATATTGGTAAAACTAGGATTGCAGTAGAAAACTTTCCAGCTTTCTTCGTTTTGCGTTTTATTTAAAATCAAAAAACCAATTTCCATTTTGTTTAAAATAGATTCGTACAGATTTTTAAAAGAAAACAAATCCTTATGTTCATTTTTCGCCTGATAATAAAGCTTTACAGCGTTGGCCTTCAAATCATTTTTAGAATCGGTCTCTGGAAAAAGCGTAAAATCTTTGTTTTGTATGGAAGTAATGATTTTTTCGGCATCGTTCATTTTTTTTGAAAACTTAGACCAGCAAGCTATTTGCAAAGAAATCGCAATCAGAAAAAAGATAATACATCCAAAATATTTTTGTTGTGCATACGCATCAAAAGCGATGAAGCAAGCCACCAAACTCAAAATGCTTAATACAAACCAAATAAGATTGAAATTCTTAAACATAAACAGATTTTAAAGTCCAAATTTTTCCATTCGTCTGTACAACGCAGCCCTCGAAAGTCCCAATGCGTCAGCAGCCGCAGAAATATTGCCTTGGTATTTTTTGAGTGCGTTTTTGATGAGTTTCTCTTCCATTTCCTCCAAATTCAGAGACAACAAAGTTTCGTTTTCTGGTTTTGTAGAATCAAATTTAAGCTGAATTTTATTAGAATCTGATAAAATTATTTCGCGCTCGATGCTGTGCTCCAATTCTCGAATATTTCCCCTAAAAGCATAATTAAGGAGGGTTTCCATATTTTCGATTTCGAGATTTTCTTTGTTGTATTTCTTTTCAAATTTATTCAAAAAGAAAGCTGCCAAACTCGGAATATCTTCTTTTCGTTCACGAAGTGGCGGCAAATTAACCTCCACCGTATTAATCCTAAAATACAAATCCTCCCGAAAATTTCCCTCTTCTACAAGCTTTTTAAGCTCGGCATTGGTTGCGAAAATAAAACGAACATTCGGAAAACGTTCTTTGGTTTCGCCAATTCTCGATAGTTTTTTGGTCTGAATTAAAGTCAGTAATTTCTGTTGCAAAGGCAAAGACAGATTTCCAATTTCGTCCAAGAAAACCGTGCCTCCATCGGCATTTTCAATCTTTCCTGCTTTGTCGTTTTTTGCATCTGTAAATGCTCCTTTTGCATAACCAAACAATTCGGCTTCAAAAAGATTTTCGGAAATCGAACCCAAATCGATGTGCACAAAAGGTTCGTTTTTTCGCTCCGAGTGTTGATGAATATAATCTGCCATCACAAATTTACCCGTTCCATTTTCGCCTAACAGCAAAATATTAGCATCGGTTTTTGCGACTTTTTGCAAAGTATTCATCACAGAAATCATTTTGGGAGATTGACTTTCCAAACGATAATTCTGAGAACTTTCTTGCAGGTTTTCCCATTGCGAAAGTTTCTTATTTTTCCTTGAAATGTCAACCGCAAGATTTACCGAAGCATAGAGTTTTTCGTTGTTCCAAGGTTTGAGGATAAAATCGGCAGCGCCTTTTTTTAAAGCTTCTACAGCCAATTCTACTTCGCCGTAAGCAGTCATCAAAATCACGGGAATATTGGGATTAATTTCTTTAATTTCTGAAAGCCAATACAAACCCTCTTTTCCATCTTCAAAACCCCGACGGAAATTCATATCGAGCAAAATAGCATCGATTTCGTGCTCATTGATTGTCGATAAAATCTTTTGTGGCACACTAATCCCGATGACGTTGGTAAAGAATTTTTTAAGCCAAACCCTCGCCGAAAACAAAATATCTTCGTCATCATCTACAATCAAAATTCCGGCTTCTTTTTTTCTCATTTTTTTCTCTATTATTTATTCTTGATAAGTTCAGAATACGTTCTTTTTTTGTTTATTTTTTAACGCAAAGGAAGACAAAGATTCTTTTGCAATTCCTTTTTTCAAGTTAAACAATGCCGCTTCGCTCAGGTTTGAAATACAAATTTGTATTTCGTTTTTGAATGAAACGCCTTTGTTTTACTTTTATCCAAATTTCTTAAAATAAATCTTTGTTTAACCTTGTGTTTTTTTTCTAAAAGATTAAATTTTTAACACAAATGCAAACAAAGATTCTTTCACAATTCCTTTTTTTAAGGTAAACAATACCGCTTCGTTCAGGTTTGAAACACAAATTTGTATTTCGCTTTTAAGTGAAACGCCTTTGTTTTACTTTTATCCAAATTTCCTAAAATAAACCATTGTTTAACCTTGCGTTTTTTACTAAAAACTAAATTTCGTTTTTCAATGTTCGGAAATGGACAACAAGTGTTCGTTTTCGGACAGTTTTAAAAATACATATTTTCAATCAGTTTCTCATTATCAATCATTTACAAGTTTATAAATTTCGTGGCATTATCTTCGCGTAATAAACTGTGAATCAATTTGATATAATGGATACGAAAGTAGAAAAAAAACAATCAAAAATCAAAATCATTCTTTTAGGTCTTGCTGGACTTATCGGAATTGGACTTTTTGCTATGTACTTTATTCAACAAAAGAAAAGTTACAATGTAAAACTGGAAGATTTGCAGATTGGCGACGTTACGGAAGGTAAATTTGAAGATATGCTGATGATTACAGCACAAACGCAATCTTTGAATTCTAACTTGGTGAACGTTTTGGAAGGCGGAATGGTAAAAGAAATCTACACGGAAGATGGTAAAATGGTGAGCAAAGGCGAACCTTTGGCGCGCGTGTACAATCCAAATACAGAATTTAATTATCTAAATCAGGAAACTGGAATTATGCAGCAGATTAGCCAAATGCGTAGTTCACTTTTGGAACTGAAAAATCAGGAATTCAATCAAAATAAAGAATTGTTGCAAAGCCAAAATGATTATAATACCGCTTTGCAGACTTTTAATCTTCAAAAACGTTTGTATGACGCAGAAATTGGAAAAAAATCTGAATATGATTTGGCTCAACAAAACCTAAATTATCAAACGAAGCGCAAACAAATTACGGAACAAGGCATCGTCAACGAAAACCATTCGAGAGGTCAACAAATTTCCGCAATTAATTCATCGATTGGTCAAATGGAAAAAAGCTTGAATGTTTTAAAATCAAACAAAAATAATTTCCTCATTATGGCGCCTGTTTCTGGGAGATTGTCGTCTTTCAATCTATCTTTGGGACAGAATCTAACTTCTGGAGAAAGTATTGGTAAAATCGATTTGATGGACGGTTACAAACTGATTGCAAAAGTGGACGAATTCTACATCAACAAATTGCAAATCGGTATTAAAGGAACGTTGGACAATAATGGAAAAAACTACAACGTGATTGTGACAAAGGTTTTGCCAGAGGTTAAAGACGGACAGTTTTCTGTTGAACTAAACTTCTCGGATAATGAAAAACCAGACAATCTGAAAATCGGGATGACTTTCGGGGTAAAACTAAAATTGTCGGCAGACACGCAAAGTGTGATGATTCCGAAAGGAAATTTCTACAAAGACACCAACGGAAAATGGATTTTTGTACTGAATGGCGACAAAGCCGAAAAACGAAATATCAGTTTGGGACGCGAAAATCCAATTTCCTATGAAGTGACGTCTGGACTTAAAAAAGGGGAAAAAGTAATCGTTTCCGATTACAGTGATTATAAAAAATACGAAATTTTGGAGATTAAGAAATAAATTTAGAACGCAAAATTCGAACAAGAAAACTAGCGTCAGTTCGAGTAGATTTTGCAAAAATCGTATCGAGAACTTTTAAATTTTCATTTAACCTAAAACTAAAGCAATACATTTAAAAACAAAAAAATATTATGATTACAACTAACCAACTATCAAAAATATACAAGACCGAAGAAGTACAAACAACTGCATTAAACAAAGTAGATTTAACAATTGTTGCAGGCGAGTTTGTTGCGATTATGGGACCATCTGGTTGTGGAAAATCGACTTTACTAAATATCCTTGGACTTTTGGACGATGCTTCACAAGGTTCTTATAAATTCTTGGACCATGAAATTGTTGGAACCAACGAACGTGGCAGAGCGCAACTTCGCAAGAAAAATATTGGATTTATTTTCCAAAATTTTAACCTTATCGATGAGCTCAATGTTTACGAAAATATCGAACTACCGCTTATCTACAACGGCGTTTCTTCCAGCGAGCGCAAACAACGTGTGGAGGAAATTATGAAAGATATCAATATCTCGCATCGTGCAAAACATTATCCACAACAACTTTCTGGAGGTCAACAACAAAGAGTTGCGGTGGCGAGAGCTTTGGTAACCAAACCAAAATTAATTCTTGCCGATGAGCCAACAGGAAACCTCGATTCTTCCAATGGTAACGAAGTAATGAATCTTTTGGCAGAGCTTCACAGAGAAGGTTCTACCATTGTGATGGTAACGCACTCGTCTTATGACGCAGGTTTTGCCTCAAGAATTGTAAATATGAAAGACGGCGAAATCTTCAGCGAAGAACATGCATCACACAGAAAAGACCTTTTCCAAAAATCCGAAGTTATTGAGAATTAAAATTAGTTTTTACTAACAGCAAGTTGAGAAATTCAAATCTCAAATTTCGAATCTCAAATTAGAAGAATTATGTTTAAAAATTGGCTAAAAATAGCATTCATCAATTATAAAAAGAATTGGCTTTCGACCTGTATTAACTTGTTTGGTTTGACCATTGGTTTAACAGGATTTATGTTGATTCTAATGCATTGGAATGACGAGGAATCTTACGAAAAATGGAATCCCAAAAAAGATAATATTTACTTTTTCCAAGCCTACTACGATGCTAACAAAAATTATGGTAACAACATTTCGCTTCCTTTGGCTGAGAATGCCATAAAACGACTTCCTGAGATTGAAGATTATGCATTGTTGCAAGGTTCAGGATATTCTACCAAAATGATAGCCAATGGAAAATCAACGTATATTGATGAAGGTTATCGTGTTTCTCAGAATTTTTTCAACGTCTTTCCTTACAAATTAGTTGCTGGGAGTTATACCAATGCGCTAAACAACGAATCGTCGATTGCCATTTCGACTAAAGCTGCGATGAGTCTTTTTGGGCGTACCAATGTGGCGGGTTCTAATATTAATGTTGATAACAAAAACTATGTTGTGACAGCTGTTTTTGAACTTCCAAAAGAAAATTCTCAAATAAAGCCTAATTATGTTGCGTTGGCTTACGAACAATTAAAAAATGATGAAGGTCAGTGGGGGAATTTTAATTATGCTTGTTTTTTCTTGCTAAAACAAGGTTCCGATCCGCAAGTTGTACAAGAAAAATTTAAGAATCAGATTCTGAAACTTCGCAGCGACATCGGTTCTAAAGAAGATGGTATTTCACCAGAAGAATACCAAAAAAAATACGGACCAAACGATGTTTTGTTAACGCCACTTACGGATATAAAACTTCACGCCAAAGCCTCGTGGTTCGGTAATGGGGATTTTAAAAGCATTTTAATATTATTTGTTTTATCGGTTTTAATTGTGGTCTTGTCAGCCATTAATTTTATCAATCTCAAAACAGCGCAAGCTTCGCAAAGAGCCAAAGAAGTTGGCATAAGAAAAGCAATTGGTAGCACAAAATGGAGTTTGGTTTTGCAGTTTTTAACGGAGACTTTTATTGTTTGTTTAGCAGCTTTTATCCTTGCTTTAGGTTTAACCGAATTAATCTTGCCGTCTTTCAATAAGTTTCTTGGCAAAGAAATGAGCATGGCCGACCCAATGATTTATGTTTATTCTTTTGGGATGATGCTTGTGGTGAGTTTAATTTCAGGAATTATCCCAGCACTTTATTTATCGAATTTTAAAGCTATCGAAACTTTAAAAGGAAATTTTGCAAGAAGCAAACACGGCGCTTGGCTCAGAAACGGAATTTTGAGTTTACAATTAATTATTTCTTCATTCTTTATCATCGGTGGATTAATCGTTAACGAACAAGTCAAATATATGATGAATAAAGACTTGGGCTATAATGGCAAGCAAATAATGATGATTAATTTTAATGAAAGTTCACCAAAACCTTGGCTAAAATATGAACGTTTAAAAACCGAATTGGCAAAAATTAAAGGTGTAGACGCAGTTTCTTACGGAGAAGCAGTTCCCGGACTTTATCGTACATCGACTTCCAATATGGATTATCTGGACAAAAGTATTATGGGGCAGCATGGGTCTTTAGATTTTGATTATCTGCAATTTCTTGGGGTTAAACTTAAAAAAGGTCGTTGGCTAAGTCCAAATTTAGCATCCGACACCATTAACAATATTATCGTAAATGAGGCTTTTGTAAAGGAAATGGGTTGGACGGACGACCAAGCAATGAAATTATACGTTAGACCTGGTTATGATAGTATACAGTACAAAATTGTAGGAATTGTTAATGATTTTAATGTTCGAGGTTTAAAAAACAAAGTGAATCCGATTGTCTTTTTTCACTATAAAGAAACGGAGTGGAAGCGTTTTCAGGTTTATAATGTTCAGGTTAAAATCAATCCTAACGATATTGATGGCACGGTATCTCGAATTAAAAAATATTGGGATGCCAATGTAGAACCAGGTTATCCGATAGATTATTTTTTCTTGGATAAAAAATTCGCTGAAACTTACGAAAAGTATCAAAAACAACAAAGTCTATTTTCAGTGCTAAATGTTATGGTTTTAACGGTTGCTTTATTAGGATTATTTGCCTTGTCATCTTTAATGATTGAGCAAAAGCTAAAAACTGTAGTTATCAGAAAAACCCTTGGTGCAAGTGACTCTCAATTGGTGATGGGATTGACTAAACAATTTTTGATTATCACGTTTGTTGCCGTTTTAATAAGCGTTCCGATTTCGTATTATTTCATGAACGAATGGCTAAAAGATTTTGCCTACAGAATTGAAATGCCGTGGATTCCTTATGTATTGAGTTTGATTTTATTGCTGATTCTAACGTTTGGTGTAGTAAGTATTAAAGCTTATCAAGCGACAAAAGTCAACCTTGTGAAGTATCTTAAATACGAATAAGTGTAAGATATACGAATCCTGATTTTTGATTTACGATTGCTTTTTTCAAAGTTTTAAATCTCAAATTTCAAACCTCAAATTTCAAATTAAAAAACTATGTTTAAAAACTGGCTTAAAATAGCATTTACCAATTATAAAAAGAATTGGCTTTCCACGATTATCAATGTATTTGGATTAAGTCTTGGTTTGTGTATTTTTCTTTTAATATTCATCAATTGGCAAGACGAAAAATCTTACGAAGAATGGGTTCCCAATAAAGAAAATATTTATTTGGTGGAGAATACCAACCCAATATTTGGGGCAATGGTTACCTCCAGTTTTCCAGAATTGTCAGAATCTACAAAAAAATATCCCGAAATAGAAGACTTTACGATTGCAAATATGTGGTCCAGTATGAAAATAAAGCTTTCAGTCGGACAAAATTCTTCTTTCAGTAATAACGCAAGAGTTTCGGAGTCTTTTTTTAATTTTTTCCCTTTCGAAAAAGTTGCAGGAAGCTACCAAGATGCTTTAAAAGGTGGTGGTAAAATGGCGATTTCGGAAGAAACCGCAAAAAAACTTTTCGGCGATGAATACAAAAATTGCATCGGAAAAACGGTTAAAATGGATAGTAACGAAGTGGAATCCTATATTGTAACTGCTGTTTATAAATTACCGAAGGAAAACTCAGTATTCAAACCAGATTTCGTGATGCTTAATCCCAATTTTTTAAAAGAAAACAAATATGATAAAAATTGGACAAATTATAGTTATGTTGGTTATTTTAAGCTAAAACCTGGAGCAGACCCTAATATTCTTGCTCAAAAAATAACAAAAGACCTGAATGTTGAAGAAAAAATTACCGCCGAAAAATATGGTCAGCCATTCGAAGAGAAAGATAAATCGAGTGTACATTTAACAAGACTCGACAAGATGAAATTAGACGCATTAAGCGAAGGCGTTGAAAAGGGTGATAAAAAATCAATTTTAATTTTACTTGGACTTTCGATACTTATTCTGGTGCTTTCGGCCATTAATTTAATCAATCTTAAATCTGCACAATCCTCACAAAGAGCTAAAGAAGTCGGCGTAAGAAAAGCTTTAGGAAGCTCGCAATGGCGTTTAATTATACAATTTTGGTTAGAAAGTTTTATTATCTGCTTTGTCGCTTACATTATCGCTTTTGGAATGATAGAATTGATTTTGCCGTTTTACAACAAATTTCTTAACAAAGAAATTGTTACAAACAACCCAAAAATCCTCATTTACTCGGCAGTATTTCTTTTCATTTTCTCATTGTTTGCAGGTGTTTTACCAGCTGCTTATTTGTCGAATTTCAAACCTATAAATACTTTAAAAGGCAATTTTTCGAGAAGCAAAAATGGCGTCTGGTTGCGTAATTCTATTTTGACTTTTCAATTGATAATTTCTTCGTTTTTTATTATTTGTTCGGCGATTATCTATTCTCAGGTAAGCTATATGCTCAATAAAGATTTAGGTTTTAAAGGCGACCAAGTAATCCAAATTGATTTTAAAAAAATAAATTATGACGACGATTACGTTTTCAAAAAGAATAAAAGATTAAAGGCGGAATTACTAAAAATAGCTGGCGTAGAAGATATTACTTCATCTGTATTTAACATCGGAAATGGTATGATGAATATGTCTAATGTTAGCGATGCAAAAGATACTACCAAAATTGTGAATTTAGTTGGCTGTGGCGGTGTAGATTATAATTTTGTCGATTTTTATAAACTTAAAATTATCTCTGGGCGAAATCTGGATTTAAGAAAAGCTTCCGACACCATTTCTGGAACACTTGCCAACGAAGCTTTTATAAAAAAAATGGGTTGGAACAAAGATACCGCAATTGGGAAAGAAGTCTTGCCAGGTTGGGAAGATGGCGCCAAAAGAAAATATACAATTTTGGGAGTTGTTAAAGACTTTTACATCACCAGTGTTAGCAAAGAAGTCGACCCACTTTTACTTTTTAATTATGATAGAAACTGGATTAAGAATAATGTTTCTAATCTTCAAATTAAAATTTCTAAAAACGACATCGGTGGTACAATTGCAAGGATTAAAGATTTTTGGGAAAACAAAGCCGAACCTGGTTATCCTTTCGAATACAACTTTGTGGATAAAAAATTTGCTAAAACTTTTGAAAAATTCGAGCAACAAAAAACGCTCTTTAGTATTTTAAACACCGTTGTTTTAATCGTTGCTTTGTTAGGTTTATTCGCCTTATCATCACTTTTAATAGAACAAAAATTAAAAGATATTGCTATCAAAAAAACTTTGGGAGCGGACGAAAAAATCATCGTTTGGGACTTGACGAAAAAGTTTCTCATCATCACCATTATTGCGGTTTTACTGAGCTTCCCATTAGCATATTATGCGATGAATGAATGGTTAAAAGATTTCGCTTACCGAATCGAAATGCCGTGGATTCCTTATGTAATAAGTTTGATTTTATTGCTGATTCTAACCTTCGGAGTTGTAAGTATTAAAGCCTTCCAAGCAACAAAACTAAACCTTGTGAAATATCTAAAATATGAATAGAATTTCTCATAAGTGATGAGTGATAAGTGATAAGTGATAAATTACAAAATACATTTAATCATAGGTTGTAACTAAAATATCCCGTCAGTTCGAGTAGATTTCGCTGAAATCGTATTGAGAACTTTGTCATAATAAAAGACATAAAACCACATAAAAATTCTGTCAAAATTGAGCTCAAATTAATTTTGCTAAAAGCTAAAAGCCAAGTGCTATAAGCCAAAAAAAAATCTAAAATGAAAAAATATTCATTCCTACTAATATTAATTGTTAACCTGTTTTCTGCTCAAGAAAACTGGACCTTGAAGCAATGTTTGGATTATGTACAAAAACATAGTCCAGACGTGCAACAAGGGATTTTGGAAATCAACAAAAATATTAGAGAAAAAAATAAAGCAACGGGCAAACTTTTGCCGTCTGTTAACGCAAATGTTGGGCATAGCTACAGTTTTGGCTCCACGATTAATCCCAACAACAACGCCAGAGAAGCGATGAATGTACAATATGACCAATTCTCGGCACAAGCCAATGTAGATTTGTTTAATTGGAAAAACTACCTCAATATCGGACTTGCTAAACTCAATAAAGAAAGCTCTGAGTATCGTTCGCAAAGCATTTTAAATAACATCAAACTGAACGTTATCAACCTGTTTTTTCAATATCAAAAAAGCAAATCTTGGTTGGAAGTTCTCGAACCTCAAGTTGCTGGTATGCGCGAACAAATCATCAGAACGGAAAAAGAAGTCCAAATCGGGAATCGAGCGAAAAGCGATATTTATGATATTAAAGCCAATTTCGGAACCATTCAAGAGCAATGGATTTCTGCGCAAAATGACATGAATATTGCTAAAATCAATCTTCTTGCTGCTCTTAATATCAATCAGGATTCGATTAATTTTGTGATGAACGATTCCGAAGCGGTTTCTTTTCCTTTTGAATCTAAAGAATCTTTAATTGAAGATTTGGTCAAAAAAAATCCAATCTACGCCGAGACTCAAAAGAATCTTGAAATTGCTAACCAACGTTTAAAAATGACAAAATCAGATTATCTACCGACGATTTCCGGACAATATCAATGGTCAACATTTTATTCTAAAATTCTAAACTCAGGAGGAACAATTTCAAATTTCTCTGACCAGTTTGCTCAAAACAAAAATCAGCAAGTTTCTCTAGGTTTAAATATTCCAATTTTTCAGCAATTACAAGTCAAAAACAATGTTGAAATTTCAAAATTAGATAAACTCAACACGGAATACGAAAATCAAAAAAAACTAACCGAACTTTATAAAACCCTGAATATCATCGCAGAACAATACACCAACGCCACCGAAAAGAACCGACTTCTCAACGAAAATTTTGAAAATCAAAGGCTTTCCTTTGAGCGTTCCGAAGAAAAATACCGCGAAGGTTTAATTGATGCTTACAATTTTTTCGTAGTTCGAAACAATTGGTTACAAGCAAATTATAACCTTATCAATAGCAAATTTGAAGTAATGCAACAATCCGAATTGTTACGGGTTTTTGAATAGCTTCAAGATAACATAATTTCACTTTCGAAACTCATATTGGGAATATCTCTCGGGATTTTCCCAATTTCTAAATGTTGGATGTACAAAGATGGCGGAATGCCGACAATCTGTTTAAATATCGTTGCAAATTTACTATGCGACGAGTAGCCTGCTTCCTCCGCTAAAGAACTTATTTTATAGTGACGAAACTCTTTATTTTCGTTTAATTGTCTTAAGATAAAATCAATTCTCAGTTTATTGATATAGGCGTTAAAATCGCTGTTTTTATAATTTTTAATAATCTTAGAAAGATATTTCGTATTCGTTTCTAGATGCGCTGCCAGATAGGGTAGTGACAGATTTCGATTGGTAAAAAGACCACTTTCTTCAAACTTTTCCAAATTCTGAATAATTTTTACACGGGTCTCAACAGTCATTAATTCTTGATCTTCAGACTTAGGATTGAGGACTGACTGTTCTGTAGGTGTAGTCTCAATACTAACCAGTGGTTTTTGTGGTGTTTCGGAGCTTTGATGAGATTGTATTTTTGAGCCTACAAAAATTGCTTGATCTTTCCTTCTTAGTAAAAAAAAGTAGGTTGCAATGATTCCTGATAATATTCCTACTAAAATTGCAAGAACTAGGCAAGTTAAAAATAAAGTTGTTTGCATTGATTTTGTGTAAAAAATATTTAAAAAAGGAATTTTTACGACATTAAATAATATGTTTTATTTGTTTTTAAGTAAAACTGGTTTTATTTTAACTAAAATATAGTAAATAACATAAATTCAACTTAAAAACTATAATAATATTTAATTATTTAAGCGACAAATATAAAAAATAGTTTTTTAAAAAGCTTTCTTTTTTATGGAAAATTTAACATTTGTTAATTTACCGAAAATGAAAAGCTGTAAAGAAAGTTGATCTTT
This sequence comes from Soonwooa sp., assembly GCF_030151385.1. Classification (GTDB taxonomy): domain Bacteria; phylum Bacteroidota; class Bacteroidia; order Flavobacteriales; family Weeksellaceae; genus Soonwooa. The sequence continues at coordinate 150,205 of NZ_JASLDS010000072.1, read as the reverse complement.
AATTAAAATTTGCAATAATACAAATAGTTAAAATATTGAAAATTAACCACTTAAAATTGTAGTCGTTTTGTAGTAGTCTTAATTTTATTATTTTTTGGATTGTGAGATTCCGTTTTTATGGAAACAAAATAGAAAGAAAAGCTTTCTTGGTTTTTTACTTTTGTACCAACACAATGACATAAAGAAAGTTTGTTTTTACACTTTTTTCAATAGAATAGAAAGAAAAGCAAATTATGAAGCAATTAAGTATTGTTATACTTCTTCTGACTGTAAATTGTCTTTTTGGACAAGTAGGGATAAATACCAAAACGCCAACAAGAACTTTACATGTAGAAGGTAACCTTAAAATTTCTGACATCCACAATGCATCTGAAGATGCTATATATAGTCGAATTTTGGTTGCTAACACTGGAGGAGATGTAGATTATGCATCCAAATCTAGTTTTTTGCCTGATGTTGGAGCAGGAGCCTCTGATAAGGAGAGTTACAGCGAAATCTATAACAACACCAATGGAGGAGGGATTCCTACACGAAAGTTAAAGTGCGGCAAATTCTTTTTTACTTTCGATGATAATGTTAATGATAGTAATATTATGTTTGGTCTTAATGACAAGCCTGCAGCCAATGTGGATGTTTATATGAATATGGAGCAGAATTGGAATGGCAATGGCTTCCAATTCTACCAAGGTACTAATTCTACAAATGGTCCTAATGCACCTTTCACTTTTACAACAACCAATTATATGAATGCTCAAATGTTCAAAAGTGCAAGATTAGATCCTTATGAGCAAAATGTGATGATTTTCCAATATCCTGGTGATGCAGATCTTTATCGATTGACAATCTATAAAGTAAAGCATGCGTCTAATAGTTTTGATTTTGTTTCAGCCTGCGAAAAGTTTTAAAAATGAAAAAGAAATTTCTAACAATAAGTTTTGCGGCTCTTTCAATCCTAAGTTTAGCGCAGAATGTTGGTATTAATACCAATACACCACAACGAAGATTAGATATTAATGGTAATTTGAAAGTAACGAGGCTTGCTGACAAGTCCAAAGATATGAACTCTGGATTTCTATTGGCAGCTGACAGAAATACTGGTAATGTTGATTTTATTGACATTAATGCACTTCAGCAAACAAGTAGAAATAATATGGAGGTAGGTCGTTCTATTTATAATGCCGCAGCACCAGATATTAACAAAGAATGCTCTTGTGGTGAGATTGTACTTCGTTTCAATGGAACTAATGCTGAGTTTAAGTTAAAATCTGAGGAGGTTTTTACGAGTAATAACAATGCTAGTGATTTTAAAATCTCTTATGGTATTAAACGCTTTACAGGAAGTGCATATACTTACGAAAATAAAACTGATGTTAGTTTTACGAGAAATAATCCAGCTTTAACATCGCATTATGATAAATTTCGTGCAATAGATGATACAAGTTTTAGCGCTGATAATTCGATAAGGATTTATACACTTGTGTTGCCTAAACAAGCTAATCTTTATAGAATTACGCTTAGTCGTTTTAATAATACGGCTACCCAAAAAACATATTCTTTAATCTGTGAAAAATTCTATTTACAAAATGCGCAATAAAACTATTTTAATGTTATGCTGTCTCTCAGTATTTTGTTTTAAAGCTCAAGTGGGGATCAATACAAAAACCCCAACAAGAACTTTAGATGTTAATGGGAATTTGCGTGTTAGATCACTCGAAAACAAATCGACTGACACAACTTACGATAAAGTACTTGTAACCAACGCTAATGGCGAAATAGACTATTGGACAAAGCAGGATGTTAAAGATAAAATTGAAGCACTTTATGTGGTCAATAAGAAATTTACAGCTTCCAAAACAGGACCAGATCCAACCACGATTGTGCCTTGCGGGAGGTTTGAGTTTAGATATAACTCCTCAACTATGCCGCAGATTCGTTTGGCAGTTAGGAGTACAAGTGCAACTAGAGTATATTATAATAGAATAAGAAAGAAAGACGCAGAAACTAGCTCATTCGATGCTGCAAATAGAAGCTTTTTTTCGAATCAATATGTGACAATCTCTAATGATACCAATAATAACAATAATTGGGCAAATATTGGATCTGCCACATCAGGGCCTGGTTTTGATAATAATACCCTGGATGAGTATTATATAACCTATCCAGGCGACGCCAATCTGTATCGGGTTTCTTTTGTTACACGTAATTCGGGTAGTGGTACTTACAATTATACCATGGTCTGTGAAAAATTTTAAGTTTATTTAAATAAAAAATATCATTTGTGTTTTTAATGAGGTCCCACGAAGCAATAGTTTCTGGGGCCTTGCTTTTTGTGTTGAAAATCAGATATTTGCTTTTGATAGAATATAGTTGTATCTTCGTAAAGTTCTCACGAATAAGATATGACGAATTATAGATTTCAATATGAAGTTATCCATTGCCAAAGACTTATTGCTTCTTTGTCCTATCTTCGTGATGACGTATTTCTACAAAGTTCTAAAGAGTTTATCAATTAGGCCCTGTCGTTAATCGGGACAGGGGTATTTGATGACCGTTTTTAATCAATTATTCATTTCAATGTATTTTACGTATGCAGATTCTTGTAAGAATTTCGCATACCCGATTTTGTTATGCATACATTGAGAATTTCAATTTTAAATTTAAAGAAAATGTTAGAACCTATCGTAGTTACAACCGGAATATATGACGCAATCAAAGATCATCTAAGAAGAAAAAGAACAACTATCCAAGAAGAAGTCTTGTTGTTAGACCAACTTAAAAATGCTAAGCAAGTTCTTAGAAGAGAACTTCCAGAAGATATTGTAACCGTTAATAGAATCGTAAAAATTAAGGAGCATAATGACAATTCCGAGACAGAATATATTTTTGTGCCGTCTACTAAAGCTAAAGAGAAAAAGAATAAGTATTCAATTTTATCAGAAATGGCTTTAGCAACTGTTGGTTACAAAGTAGGGGATGTTATTGATTATCCTTTTGCTTCTGGTGAAAGAAAAATCGAAATTCTTAGCGTTGAAAACTTTGAGGCTTAATTTAGATTAAAATAAAAAGAGCAAAAATCCTAGGTCTTGACTTGGGATTTTTTGTTTTTACAAATTGTTAATGAATTTGTAATGATTTTTAAATATTTGAGAATATTGTATTTTTTTGCTTTTTAAATTATCAATAAATATGCAAAATATTTGTTTTATGTTTTAATTCGTAAAAATTTAAGATGTAAAAATATTGTTTTCGCATTTAATTTAAAATGTTATATTTGTAGAAAATGTATAAAAATGCAAGAGACTTTCATAGATACAGAAGAACTTTCTTTCCAAGATTTTAAAAACGAAATCTTAGCAAATTACAAATTGGCGAGAATTTCTCGTGAAATGAGTTATTTGGGAAGAAGAGAAGTGTTAACAGGAAAAGCCAAATTTGGAATTTTCGGTGATGGAAAAGAATTACCTCAATTGGCAATGGCTCACGTTTTCCGTGATGGTGATTTCCGTTCGGGATATTACAGAGATCAGACCTTTGCTTTGGCGGTTAATGCACTAACTGTAGAAAGTTTTTTTGCGCAACTTTATGCAGATACCAATGTTGATAGAGAGCCAGCTTCTGGTGGTCGCCAGATGAATGGTCACTATGCAACAAGAACTATTAATGAAGACGGAAGCTGGAAAGATTTAACAAAGATTAAAAATATTTCTTCGGACATTTCGCCTACGGCAGGACAAATGCCGAGATTGTTAGGTTTGGCTCAAGCTTCTAATTTTTATAAAGAAATAAAATTCGATGGCGCTGAAAAATTCTCTAATTCTGGGAAGGAAGTTGCTTTCGGAACAATTGGTGATGCATCAACAGCTGAAGGTCATTTCTGGGAGACACTTAATGCAGCTTGTGCATTACAAGTTCCGATGATTGTTTCGATTTGGGATGATGGATACGGGATTTCTGTACCAACAAAAAACCAAAGAGCTAAAGCGAATATCACAGAAATGCTTTCTGGTTTCCAAAGACAAGAAGGCGAAAACCAAGGTTGCGAAATTATCCAAGTTAAAGCTTGGGATTATCCAGCTTTGATGGATGCTTACGCCAAAGCAGAGCATTTTGCAAGAGAAGAAAGTGTGCCTGTTGTTGTTCATGTTATCGAAGTGACGCAACCGCAAGGTCACTCAACTTCGGGTTCGCACGAGCGTTACAAAAACGAAGAGCGTCTTGCATTTGAAACGGAATTTGATTGTTTAAATAAATTCCGTGAGTGGATCGAGACTTATTCGTTCCAGTTTGAAGAAGGTGGCGATGTACAAATTATTGCAACCAAAGAAGAGCTTGATCAAATTGAAGCTGATGCTAAAAAAGCAGTAAAAGATGGTCAAAAACAAGCTTGGGAAAACTATCAAAATACAATTACAGAATTAAAAAATAAAGCTTTGCCTTTGGTTGAAGCGATGACTTCTCAAAACTCAGAAATTACAGACTTTGTAACTAAATTCAAAGCCTTGATTTCTGTTGGTAAAAAAGATATTTTCCACTTGATTCGTCAAACTTTACTTTCAACAAGAGGAACAAACTCTGCAGAAAGACAAGCTTTAAAGCAAGCTTATGAAAGCCTTTTCGCAGTTGAAAAAGATAATTATTCTTCGCATCTTTATTCTCAAAGCGAGTGGAAAGCGACCAATATTGCAGAAGTAAAACCAGTATATTCTGAAACTTCAGAAATGGTTGATGGTAGAATGGTGGTTAGAAATAACTTTGATAAAATTTTTGAAAAATATCCTCAAGCCATGATTTTTGGTGAAGATTCTGGAAATATTGGTGACGTTAACCAAGGTCTAGAAGGTCTTCAGGAAAAATATGGTGCATTGAGAATCGCTGATACTGGTATTCGTGAGGCAACAATTCTAGGTCAAGGAATTGGTCTTGCAATGCGTGGTCTTCGTCCAATCGCCGAAATCCAATATTTAGATTATATTTTATATTGTTTGCAAGGTATGAGCGACGATTTGGCGACGGTACAATATCGTACGAAAGGTGGTCAAAAAGCGCCAGTTATTATCAGAACGCGTGGTCACAGACTAGAAGGTATTTGGCATTCTGGTTCGCCAATGGCAGGTATTATCAACTTGGTGAAAGGTATCAATGTTTTGGTGCCAAGAGATTTGACAAAGGCTGCTGGATTCTATAATACAATGTTACAAGCGGATGAGCCTGCTCTTATTGTGGAATGTCTTAACGGATATCGTTTGAAGGAAAAACAACCTGATAACTTAGGTGAATTCACTGTTCCAGTTGGTAAAATTGAAGTGACAAAAGAGGGTAGCGATGTGACTTTGGTGACTTACGGATCGACTTGGAGAATTGTAATAGAAGCAGCCAAAGAACTTGAAAAGCTAGGCATCAATGCAGAGGTTATCGACATTCAATCTTTGATTCCTTTTGACTTGTCAAGTGAAATTGCAGAAAGTGTTAAGAAAACCAATCGTCTTGTTGTTATCGACGAAGATGTAGAAGGTGGAACATCAGCATTCATTCTGCAACAGATTGTTGAAAAACAAAACGCATTTAGATATTTAGATTCTGCACCTATTTGTATTTCGGCGGAGGATCACCGTCCAGCTTATGCTACGGATGGAGATTATTTCTCTAAGCCATCTACGGATGATATGGTAGAAAAAATCTACGCGATGTTCCATGAAGTAAATCCGGCAAAATATCCAGCGATTTATTAATATTTGAAACTGAAAATATATTGAAAGACCTAAGCAATTAGGTCTTTTTTATTTAAATTTAAACAAAAAAACAAGTGGACGAGCTTTTTAAAAATCAGGTTTACGAAATCACAAGACTCATCCCGAAAGGTCGGGTAACAACTTATGGTTCGATTGCGAAAGCGGTTGGTTTTCCCAATCATTCGCGTCATGTTGGTCGTGCGATGGGCGGTTGTCCAGCGGATGTTCCCGCACATCGCGTTGTAGGAAGTTGTGGTGTATTGTCAGTGCCAGAATTTAAAGTTAAACTTGAAAAGGAGGGTTTAGAATTTAATAACCAAAGAATCAAGGGTTTTAAAAATCTATTTTGGGATCCTTTAGCTGAATTGTAATATTTTCTTTTCTAAAAATTATTTCGAAATTAAATACTAAACATAAATATGAAATTACTATTAAATGCACTTGTATTGACAAGCATTGTTTCATGCAACGGAAAAGCAGAAAAAATAAAAGAAGAGCCTAAAACGGAAGTAGCAGCGCAAAAAAAAGTGGTGTCGTACAAAGGTTTTGATATTGCCAACATTAATTTTGATGAGACCTTAAAGCAGTTTTTTGATGCATCTGGTTTAAGTCTTAATGGGGATCAAAGCCAAACAACAAATCTCAATATGGACTATGAAGAATTTGTTGTTCCAGATGCGCAAGAAGTAGCTTTTTTTGGTGTTGATTTAAGTAAGAAGTTTAAAGAGTTTTCGATATTCTATCCAAAGAGTGATCAAAAAATATTTTGTTATGAATTGTCTATTACGGATCAAGAAGCGACAAAATCTGTTATTAAAAAATTTGAAGAACAATATGGAAAGCCATTGTTTTCAAAGCAGGAATCTAGCAAAACGGGAACAATTTTTCTAGACGAAAATGGAAATCCAAAGAAAGATGCTTTTCAAAATGTCTACCAATGGAGTGATACGAAGTCCCACGCCATGTATTTTTTAATTCATTCTGGGGCTGGTCTCAATGTCATTGCATTAAACAAGAATTCTCCAATGTATAAACAATGGATTGACCTGCGAAGTCTAAATATGGTATTTGATGTTAAATAAATTAACATTCGAAATATAGAGCAAAGAAAAACCTACTTCTTGGGGAAGTAGGTTTTCTTTTAAAAATTCGTTTAAATTATTGACCCATTGCAGATTTAGCAATTTTTTGTGACCAGTCTGTCCATTTTTGGATATCTTCTGGTGTCATTTTTTGAGTAAAACCTTGAGCTTTTTGTGCCCAATCCATAGTTTTCTTTTGCATCTCTTGGATCTTTGTTGCATCACCTGATTTAGCTGCCTCTGCTACTTCTTTGTAGAATGCTGCATAATCATCAGCAAATTTTTGAACCTCAGGACTGCTAAACTTAGGAACATCAGAAGCAACATCAGCAGATTTGTTTACGTTGTCCATAACATCACCAGCAGTTTCTGCTTTATCTGTTACTTTTTCCGTAGCATTTTCTGTTGAGTTTTCAACTTTGTTGTCTTTTTTACAAGCTGTCATAGATAATAATCCCATTGCAGCTGCCGCTAAAAATAGTTTTTTCATTTCGTAATTTTATGTAAGTGTTGAATCAAATCTAGTAATAAATTTTTAAATATTATCAAAAATCACTTAAAATTATTATGAATTCATTTTGTTAAAAACACAAATATTCTCAAATCTATTGTTTTCATAGGAGTTTACACGATTTTTAAATTTTGTTAATTTTTTCAGCAATGCCTAATTTTAGATAAATTAATACTTAATTTTTAATATAATCCAAGATTTTTTGCGTCATGTATTCTCGCTCTTTTGGACTTGCATCATCATCCATATTAGAATGATTGACATTCGTCCAATCTATGGTGATGTGGAATTTTTTCAATTCTTCATCTGTTGGTAGAACACCTGGATCTGCGGGATAATCATTGGATCGTAAACTGTAGATTTTCGGTTTTGACGTTCTTGGAAGTTCCATTCGACGATTGTCCATGGATATCAGCTTGTTAACCAAATCAGGATGTTCGTGAGCGAATAAAACGGACATGTCGCCACCATTAGAATGGCCAATGACAATCAATTTTATATAATCATAATTAGGATATTCTTTTTTAATTTGATTAAGAACATACAGGATATTGTCTGCGCCACGTTGCCAATTTGGAAGTCGAGTTTCGCGCAAGTTACCATCCATAGCCAACATTTCGTCTGTTGGCAACTCATGTTGAATACTGAAAACAGTATAATTCTTTGATGCTAAAAACTCTGTTAAATACGAATATACTTTATTGTCGCCACCTTTGTTTTCTCCCCAACCATGGCTGAAGATAATTGGCGTTTTGTTTGACTTTTCAATGTTTTTTGGATGATAAATAGCAAGCGGAATAATTCTGTTCCGTACCATATCGTGGTATTCTATTTCATCGATTTTAATATCGGACTTTGCGTTGTCATGTTGCGTTTTACAAGAAAGAAGGAGCGTCATTACAAAACATAACACGCTTATTTTTTCTAAATACTTTTGCATCTTATTCTATTTATCAGATTTTAACTTAGAGTAAATGTCGATATCTATATATTCAGCATTTTTAATTTCAGCTTGACGTGATCGACCTTCGTAGGTGAAGTTTAACTTTTCTAATAATCGTTTAGAGCCAGTATTTTCAACTTCGACAATACATTCAATTCTATTAATTTCAGGATTTTCAAAAACATAATTAAAGACTTCAGAGTAAGCTTCTGCCAAAATACCTTGTCCCCAATTTTCTGGAAGTAACCAATATCCGCCTTCGATTTTATGATGTTCTTGTTGATAACCGCTAAAACCACAAGCTCCCAAAAACTGATTCGTTTTTTTATCACAAATTGCCCACCAAAATCCTTTTCCAGTGCTGGCTAAGATTTGGTACCATTCCATTTGCACCTTTGTTGCTTCCAAAGTGTCATACCTTATTGTTAGAAATTCATACACTAAAGGATCAGACAAGCCTTTGAAAACATACTCAATATCAGAATCTTCTATTGGCCTTATTATTAAACGATCAGTGTATAATATTTTGGGTTCAATCATCTTTTTTTATTTCAAAAATATCAATTTTGTTTATGTTGATAACTATTATTTTAATAATATTTTAACATAAAATTTATTTATGCTAACTCTAAAAGTCTTTATGATAAATTATGTGCAATAAATAAAGTTTAAAAAGTTAAAATATTAAAATATTAAAAATTTGTGATTAATTTTGAGTCTTTAATGATAAGCCTTGTAATAATAGAGTACTTTTACATTTATGATTTTAATTGTTGACGACAATCAGTCCAATATTTTTTCGCTGAAAAGACTTTTGGAGTCTCAGGATTTTCCTGTTGATACGGCGAGTTCTGGTGAAGAAGCCCTTGCAAAGGGACTTCGCAATAATTATCAATTAATTATTCTGGATGTTCAGATGCCAGATATGGACGGCTTCGAGGTTGCCGAGACTTTTGCGGGTTATAGCAAAACCAAAGAAATTCCTATTATTTTTCTTTCGGCGGTTAATACCGACAAACGCTTTATCACAAAGGGTTACGCGTCTGGTGGAATCGATTATGTGACGAAGCCTATCGATCCAGACATTTTGATGCTCAAGGTGAAAGCGCATTACAATATGCAGGAGCAAAACCAAGAGCTCAAGAAAAATCAACAAAGCTTGGAACTCGAGGTGCAAGGTCGTCGCGAAACGCAGGTGGCGATGAAGTCGCAGTTGGATCATTTTCAGCAGATGTTGGAGGCTTTGCCACAGATTGCATTTACCTTAAATAAAGAAGGCGAAATCGAATTCGTCAACGGAAGATGGTTTTTGTATTCTAAGTCGGATAAGGAGTTTCCGCAGGTTCATCCAGACGATAAAGATTTGGTGAAGGACTTTAGTCAGCAACGGGAAAATTTGGAAGCCATTGCTTTGGAGGCTCGAATCAAAAATGTGGAAACAGGTGAGTACCGTTATCATCTTTTGAGAATGTCACCAATTATGTTGGATAACGAGGTCAAAAATTGGGTCGGAACTTTTACCGACATCAACGACCAAAAGCGTGTTGAAAAGGAGAAAGACGAATTCTTAAGTATCGCCAGTCATGAGCTGAAAACGCCTTTGACGAGCATTAAAGCTTATGTTCAACTTTTGGAACGCAAACTGAAATTGGAGAAAACAAGTCCCGAATCCAATTATTTGTCCAAAGTTCAGGATCAAATTGATAAACTAAATAATTTGATTACCGATTTATTGGACGTTTCCAAGATTGAAAATGGCAAACTCAAAATGAATCTTCAGCCGACCAATTTGGAGGAAGTGATTCAGAATGCGATTGATACGATTATTCAGACGCATGATGAAAACAGCGTTTCTATCGAAAGACATGGTCAACAACCCGATTTTTTAATGCCTTTTGATGCCATTCGTGTGGAGCAAGTTTTAATTAATTTCTTGACGAATGCAATTAAATATTCACCAAAAAATAACAAAGTCATCGTGACCACTTCGGTGGACGAGGACAATGTGAAAATCGCTGTAACAGACTTTGGAATCGGTATTCCCGAGTACAAACAAGAAGCGGTTTTCAATAAATTTTATCGTGTAGAAGAATCTTCCCTGCAGTTTCAAGGTATGGGAATCGGACTATATATTTGTGCAGAAATCATCAATCAACATGGCGGAAATATCGGTCTTTCCAGTATTATTGATGAAGGATCAACCTTTTATTTCACCTTACCAATAAAGTAATTTTTATGGCAAGAAAAATTATCAAGAATCTACAATTCGGCGTCGGAATGTCGCTTTTGATGCTTTTAGCAAGTTCTTTGGCTTCCTATTTCAGCATTAAAAAACAAATGGAAAACCGTGAAAGTTTGTCAGTTTCTCGACGTTCCATTACGGCGGTTAAAGATGTTTTAATTTCGCTTTTGGACGTGGAGACGGGGAATCGTGGTTATCAGTTGACTGGCGAAGAATCCTTTTTAGAGCCTTATAATCATGGAATTGCAGAATTTCCAAAGGCGATTAAACGTGCTAAAAGTTTAGATATAGCCGAGAAAGATCAGTTGGCTCGTTTGGATGAATTGGACAAACAAGTCAACATGAGGGTTTCTGTAATTCAGAAATTTGTCGAAAATAAGCGCAAGGGAATCACGGTGAGTGCGGCAGAAATGAATATGAGCAAAAAGTACATGGACGAATGCCGGATGATTGTTGCTGATTTTGTGAAGCACGAAGAAGAAATGGTTGCCATCAAAAACGCAGACCTTAAAGAATCTGCTGATATAACGATGATGTTTCTACTTTTTTCGGGCTTGGCAGCGATGGTTATTACGGGGTATTTATACTTTAAACTAAAAAATGACATCGTAAGACGCGACAAGTTAGAGAAAGATTTAATAGCAAAAGACGAGTTGATGGCTTCGCGTGTGACGGCGATTCAACTGGTTGCAAAGAATATTGCAGACGGCGATTATAGCCAAAAAGTATTGGACGATTCGTCGGACGATTTGGGCGTTTTGGTTGGATCTCTTAATCACATGACCGATTCTTTGAAAACCTCTTTTGATAGAATTAATAGAAGCGATTGGCGCCAAAAAGGATTGGCGGTTCTCAACGAATCTTTGGTTGGTAATAAAACCGTGAAAGAGCTTTCTGGAAAGGCTTTAACGCATTTGGTAGAATATGGCGGTTGCATCAGTGGTGCGATGTATTTGTTGGAAGATGATGTGTTAAAATTGGCGAGTTCTTACGGTTTAGAAAGCAGTATGAAACCCGTTTTTGCTCCTGGTGAAGGCATGGTTGGACAAGCATTTTTGCAAAAGAAATTCCGAGTTTACAATAATATTCAGGAGAAAGATGTGGTGGCGAGTTTTGCGAGTTCCAAGCTTCATATCAACGGGATTTTAATGATTCCGATTATGTTGGGAAGACAGCCAATCGGTGTTGTAGAGCTTAATTCTGGAAATAATTTTGATGAAGAACATACTGATTTTTACATCGAAAGTTGCCGAATTTTTGCCATTGCATTAAGTGCTTCGAGAAGTCGTGAAAAAGAGCAACGTTTGTTGGAGGAAACTCAAGCGCAGTCGGAAGAATTGCAAGTTCAGCATTCCGAATTGGAAAACATGAACACCGAGTTGGAAGCGCAAACGCAAAAACTGCAAGCTTCGGAAGAGGAATTGCGCGTTCAGCAGGAGGAATTAATGCAAACAAATGCCGAGTTAGAGGAACGTTCGAAGTTATTAGAGGAGAAAAATCATTTGATTGCAGAACGAAATATCGAAATTCAGAAAAAGGCAGAAGAACTGGCTTTAAGCACGAAATACAAGTCAGAATTCTTGGCAAATATGTCGCATGAATTGCGCACACCATTGAATTCAATTTTGCTACTTTCTCGTTTAATGGCGGAAGATCCAGACGATAATTTAACCGAAGATCAAATCGAATCGGCAAAAGTTATTCAAAGTTCGGGAAGCAGTTTGTTGACTTTGATTGATGAGATTTTAGATTTAGCAAAAATCGAATCTGGTAAAATGAATCTCGAATACCAATCGGTTGCAATCGACGATGTAGTGAAGGATTTACGCAATTTGTTCAATCCTTTGATGCAAGAAAAAGGTGTTGAATTTATTGTAAATGTCGATTCGGAATTGCAGAAAAACTTCGAAACCGATAGATTGAGACTCGACCAAGTCTTGAGAAATCTAATGTCTAACGCTTTGAAATTCACTTCTAAAGGCAGCATTAGTTTAAATATTAAGAAAGATCCAAGGCAAAATAATTTCGTTATTTTCTCGGTAAAAGATACAGGAATTGGGATTCCAGAGGACAAACAACGTATTATTTTCGAAGCTTTCCAGCAAGCAGATGGTTCTACAAGAAGGAAATTTGGTGGTACTGGTCTTGGACTTTCGATTAGTAGGGAAATTGCCAAACTTTTGGGAGGCGAATTAAGCTTAAAATCTAAGGTTGATGAAGGTTCTGAGTTTAGTTTAATTATTCCTTTAAATTCAAAATCGAAAACCGAATACGTTAATAAAGAACAAGATTTAATTGAAACAATTCAGGAAGATGTTCAAGAAATCAAAGATATCATCGAGTACGACGAGCAAGATTCGGCGGCGCCTGTTGAGATTTTAAGAATTCCAGAAGATGTTCCCGACGATCGCGATAATATCGGAAAAGACGATAAAGTTATTTTAATTGTAGAAGACGATGTTAATTTCGCAAAAGCTTTGGTAAAATATGCCCATACCCAAAACTACAAAGCTGTGGTGATGGTTCGTGGCGATTACGCTTTGCCAGGCGCTTTGGAGTATCATCCTGCGGCAATTTTGTTGGATGTTCAGCTTCCGATGAAGGACGGTTGGCAAGTGATGGACGATTTAAAAGGAAATCTCCTAACCAAGCATATTCCGGTGCACATGATGTCGTCTTTGCACGTTAAACAGGAAAGTTTGATGAAAGGCGCGATTGATTTCATCAACAAACCGATGGCTTTGGAGCAGATGGCGGATGTTTTCAAAAAGATTGAAGAAGCGCTTAGCAAATCATTGCAGAAGGTTTTAATTATTGAAGAAAATGCCAAACACGCTCGCGCTTTGTCGTATTTCTTGAGTAATTTTAATATTTCGTCTTCTGTTGAAGAAACTGCCGAAAGTACTGTAACTGCTTTCACAACACAAAATGTAGATTGTGTAATTCTGAATATCGAAGCTTCTCGCGGCGGCGAATACACGATTATCGAAAATATTAAAGCCCAAGAAGGTTTAGAAAATCTTCCGATTATTATTTTCATCGACCGAAATTTATCCAAATCTGAAGAGTTGAAAATTAAGCAATATGCAGACTCTATCGTGGTTAAAACCGCACATTCTTACCAAAGAATTTTAGATGAAGTAGGATTGTTTTTACATTTAGTAGAAGAAAAGAAAAATACGGAGGAAAGTCGTAAAAACTCTACTTTAGGCTCGCTGACAGAGGTTTTGAGTGGTAAAAAAATCTTGATTACTGATGATGATGTTCGCAATATTTTCTCCTTGACCAAAGTTTTGGAAAAATATAAAGTGGAAGTTGTGTTGGCGATGGACGGAAAACAAGCTTTGGAACAAATGGCTGCAAATCCTGATATAGACGTAGTTTTGATGGATATGATGATGCCAGAATTGGACGGTTACGAAACCATTCGCGAAATCCGAAAACAACCCAAATATATGCGACTTCCGATAATTGCTATCACTGCAAAATCCATGATTGGCGAGCGCGAAAAGTGTATTGAAGCTGGTGCTTCCGACTATATTTCGAAACCTGTGGATACCGACCAATTGCTGTCGTTGTTGCGCGTTTGGATGTACGAAAGTTAATTTGCCTGTAATTTTATGAAGAAGAAAGTTCTTATCGTGGACGACGATCCACGCAATATATTTGCCCTAAAACTCACTTTGAAATCTCGCGGTTTTCAGCTGGAAAGTTCGACCTCGGCGCGCGAAGCCATCGACCTTTTGAGGGAGCACGACGATTTTGATGTGGTGTTAATGGACATGATGATGCCCGAAATGGACGGTTACGAGGCAACAAAAATCATTAGAAATTCGGAAGATATCAAGCAAATTCCTATTATTGCAGTAACGGCACAAGCGATGCCGGAAGACAAGCAAAAATGTTTGGACGCTGGCGCGCAAGATTACGTGTCGAAGCCGATAAACGTTGATGTTTTGATAAACGCAATGGAAAAATTATTTTGATGTTAGAACCCAGTATTGTTAAAGATGAAGAGGTAGAATTTCTGATTAAAGACGTCCACGAGTTGTATGGCTACGACTTTTCGCAGTACAGCCGTGCATCGTTCAAACGGCGTATTAATCGGATCTGTGTGATTGATAAATTCACCAGTTACGCCGAGTTGCGTTACACGGTGCTCAACGACCCCGAATATTTGAAACGTTTTGTTGAAGAAATTACGGTAAACGTTACAGAAATGTTTCGCGATCCATCATTTTTCAAGGCTTTGCGTGAGAAGATTTTGCCGCAATTAGGCACTTATCCGCTGATTCGTGTTTGGGTAGCAGGTTGCTCGACAGGCGAGGAAGCATACTCGATCGCAATATTGTTGAAGGAAGCCAATTTGTATCACAAATCTTTGATTTATGGAACTGATATCAATCCATCGGTTTTAGAAAAGGCGAGGGCTGGGGTTTTCCCGCTTCAACAAATGAAATCTTATACCGAAAACTATATTCTTTCGGGTGGAAAAAATGATTTTTCAGATTATTACACTGCGAATTACGACAGCGTAAAATTTGACAGAAGTCTGCAGGAAAAGCTGATTTTATCGACGCATAATTTGGTTTCGGATTCGTCTTTTAATAGTTTTCAGTTGATTATTTGTCGCAATGTTTTAATTTATTTTGACAAAGGATTACAAGAGCGAGTTTTCCATTTGTTTGATGAAAGTTTGGAGAATTTGGGCTATTTGGCTTTAGGTTCGAAAGAATCTTTGCGCTTTACAGGAATCGATGAAAACTACCACCAATTCGAAGATCAAAAAATTTGGAAAAAAGTGGAACATCATTAAGTTTTTTTTAACACGAAGTCGCAAGTGTCTTTAAAATAATACGTTTTTAAGACGCAAGAATATTTCGACTTCGCTCAATACAAACGTTAAAGAATTACGATTTGGCTTAATTAAACTTAATTAAAATCAGTTTACAGATTTCTTAATTTTGAGGATGAATTTTACTTAAAATCTTAATGTTTAAATTTAGAATTGTTTTTAAAACTTGGAAGGTTTGCATATTGGTTTAAAGAAAATTGTATTTCGAAAGTAAGTGAAACGCCTTTGCTTATCTTTTAAAAAACGAATTGTTAAAGTAACTTTGTTTTGCCTTGCGTTTAGAAATTTGATAACGCACAAAGGTTTACACAAAAAAGTTTAAAGCTAAAATAGAAATAACGCCATTGCGTTAAGAATACAAACACATAAATGAACAAAAACAAAACGGAAATCGTGGTTATTGGTGGCTCTGCGGGAAGTTTGCAGGTCATCATGGACATGATTAAAAATCTGGACACAGATTTGGATTTTCCTATCGTTTTGGTTGTTCATAGAAAGGCGCAATCGATGAGCGTTTTGCCATATTTGTTACAGCAATTCACTGATAAAGAAGTATTGGAAATCGAGGATAAAACCGAAATCGAAGATGATAAAATTTATATCGTTCCAGGCGATTATCATTTGCTTTTTGAATCGAAAAACAAAGTATCTTTGGATGCTTCGGAAAAAGTGAATTATTCGCGACCGTCGATAGATGTAACTTTCAAATCAACAGCAGAAATTTTCGGTGATAAAGCCGTTGCAGTTTTGCTTTCTGGTGCCAATGCTGATGGCGTCGAAGGTTTGGAATATGTAAAGAAAAACAATGGACAAGTATGGATTCAGAATCCCGAAAGTGCCGAGGTAGATTATATGCCCAAACATGCGATGGACCAAGTGCCTTATGATTGCATTTTTGAACCTAAAGATTTGGCAAAGAAAATTAAGGAATTGTAGATTTAAGTCAATATCTTTTGTCATTCAGAATGAAGCGAAGCGGAACGAAGAATCTCCTTGTTAGTAGAGATTCCTCCTACGTCGGAATGACAAAAAGTGTGTTGAAATTTTGAGTTATGACTAAGAACGGAAATTCAAATTAAACTTAATTGACAAACTGTTTAAAAAGAATTATTTTTGAGAAAATAAACTATGAGCAAGAAAAGAATATTAATATTTGATGATGACGCCATTATTTTGGAAGTGGTGAGCATTATTTTTGAGGATGCTGGTTACGAAGTGAAAATCTCCGAAACTTCGCATGATATCATCGAAAAAGTGGCAGATTTCCAACCAGATGTTATTTTGATGGACAATTGGATTCCGAATATCGGTGGAGTAGAAGCAACAAAATTGTTAAAGTCGAATGCAGATTTTAAGGCAATTCCTGTTATTTATGTGACTGCTAATAATGATATTTCGGCTTTGGCAAAAGAAGCTCAGGCAGATGCTTTCATTGCGAAACCTTTTAATTTAGAAGATTTAGAAAACAAAGTTGCAAGTTATTTAAAATAAAAATATGGATTTTAGAAAAGCCAAAAACGAAGAAGTTGACGAGATTTGGGAAATTTTGCAATTTGCGATTCAGAGTCGTAAAAATGATGGAAGTAGACAATGGCAGGACGGTTACCCAAACCGAAATTCCATTTTAGAAGATATTGAAAACGGTGCCGCTTATATTTTGGCAGACGATAAAGGTATTTTGGCTTATGGCGCTGCAATTTTTGATGTGGAGCCAGCGTATAATGATATTCAGAAAGGAGAATGGCTAACGAATGGCGATTACGTTGTTGTCCATCGTGTTGCTGCCGCCGAACGTTCCAAAGGAATGAGTATTGCAACGAAGTTTTTCGACGCCGTGGAAAATCTTGCTAAATCCAAAAATGTTTTCAGTGTAAAAGTCGACACCAATTTTGACAATCTTGCCATGCTTCGTATTATGGACAAATTAGGCTATCAATATTGCGGCGAAGTCTTCGTTGCAGGTGGTGTTAGAAAGGCTTTTGAGAAGGTGTTGAGTTAGAATTATTCTTTTTTAATATAAAATCCGTTTACCAAAGTGACACGAACTACTATTTCAAGAATCTGTATTAGTCAACACTTAATCTCGCAATGCTTTTGTTTTTATTAGTTTGTGGTATTTTTTCTTTTTAACAATATCGCATTAAAATCCTTTATAAATTTTTCTTCTCCGTAAATATTTTTTTCATAAGTATTTAGGTCAATCAAGATATTTCCGTTTGTATCATCGATTAAGAGCATCACAGGTTCATATTCTTTAACACCACGTGGGTCGATTCTTGTTTGTATAAGCCATGTTCTGCCTGCATATTTTTTTATATTAATCGCTGTTTCATTAATATCGTTTTTTCTTAAAATTTCTGCAATCTGGTTTTCATTAAAAACAAACCCATCATTTTTAGGATATAGAATAAAGTATTTTACTTCACCATACTTTGTTGTCATTTCGTTAGTTGCATCTTTTGGCGTCATATCATAACTTTTAGCTACAACTTTACCTGTAGCATCTGAAATAAGTATTGAAATAAATGGTTGCACACCTTCAAACATTAACTGATACTCCCAAAAACGTCCAGCTGGCGTAATATGTTTATTAATAAATATTTTGCCTTCACTTCCTGTTCTCATTTTTGTAGTTCTTGGTGTGATATTATTTTGCTCAAGTATTTTCACAAAATCTTCAATTTTCATTTTAAATAAAACATCGCCCATTCCTTCGCTTCGAATCGCTTTTTTTTGTTTATTAAATGTGTAAGTCTCTCCTGATCTGACGCTATGATAAAAGACAGATGCTCTATTTACTAAGTTTCCTTTTTTTGTATAATATTCAACTGTGTGCCAATCATTGTAAATATAATCAACACACTGATTTATTCGTTTGATGTAACTATTAGAAGATCGTATAATTAAATAATTATCCTTACTAAATTGTTTTGCAATACCCTCATAATAACCATATAGTGTATCTTCTGGTTTAATTGTTATTTTTTCAAATTTTTTAGATAATACAAGTTTTTTTTCAAAGAAAGGAGCGTTTAAGGAATCTGTAAAACGTTTGCATTTATCTTCCTGAGAAAAGCAGAAAATACCTATATGTACCAAAATAAATAAAATTACTTTCATTTTCAAAAATTTTTGTAAGAGTTTTGCCTCGCTATTGTCAATTGAAAGTCGTTTTTCGCGCAGTATTATAATCCATTAAAATGTTTGTAGGTTGTAACTATAAGTATACAAAATTTCTTGAGATTTCTTATCTCCTCGCTTGCGAAAACGTTCACGCTTGTGCGTGTAATCAATACGAGCAAGATGCTCACACTAACTGGTGAATTTAATGTTTTAGCTTGCTTTTGCTATGTTTCTTGATATTCTAATCTCTAAGAACTACATACTTAATAAATAGCACTTTGTTCGTAACCGCATCAATATTTATCCTCCAATTTTGAAACCTCAAAACATATATTGGTTTATTTTCTTGATTATAATCTCTGTCGATTATTATTTCTTTATAAAAATCATCTTTTATTTCTATCGCTGTTTTTAATTCTTTTTGTACCTCTTTAATTTTTTCTTTTATCCGTTCTTCTATTTCAGTATTTTGAGGCTCCTCCAAAGTCTTGACTCCTAAACTTTGCATATATTTCAGTTTTTGTTCTTGCAATATATTTTTTACAGCTTCATTATAAAAATTCTCTGACATTTTTTTTAACATGTGCTCTTTGCTTATCTTAAAATCTTTTTTGTAGTTTCTTTCTTCGATAAGTTTATTGTTCAAGTATTTTTGCTTCAACACTATTTCTCGTTCCTTATCTTTATTGATTTCAAAATTATATATAAGTGTGCTAGTATCATTATTGTAATTAACATAAGTGTTATCAACAAAATCGTCAATAAAACCCATAGTATGGTCTATAAATGATAGAAGTGTTTTTTCAATTAATTTCCCATCTTTGTATGCATACATATATAGATAATTATACCCAGTATTACTAAAAAAAATGTCTGTATTTCCCTGTTTTAGAAATAACCTTGATTTTGATGTTTGAGGATTATTCTTTTTGTCTTTTTCATATATAGAATTTTTGTAATAGCCTTTCTCACTATATACTATACGTCCATCATCACTCCTATCTGTGTAAATAAGACTATCTCTATACTTTTCTACTAAAGAATCATATTTGGTTTTTATATCACTGTATTTTTGGAAGATAGCATCTCTATCCAAATATTTTTGGTTATTTATTCTTTTTTGGCCATTGCAGTTGATAAATAATAACAAGAGCAGAACAGTTAGATTTTTCATTAGTCATATTTTGTAAAAAGTGTAGCATTACGGCCTGTATTGTATGTTCTCTTCATCTGTCATTTCCAAATGAGTTTTCTTTGACCTTAGTTAGTCAATTGAAAATCCTGACGGATAAAAAACAAAGCTTTTTTTTCATTTTCTATTTTCGGAAATATTTCTTCATTTGTAGAATTCAAAAAAATAATTTTTATTTTCTTCGTTTCACCTTCTTCCCAATATTTTACAATTTCATCTGCATTTTCTAACTTTTCATTTGCCAAAATTTTTCCTGTTTTATCCTCTATGATGATAATATGATATATTAAATCATCTTTATTTGAGTTTTTCCATTCCGAAAATTCTATTTTCCATAAAGCTCCATAATTAGTTTTTAAATATCTATTAATAGCTGTTTTTATTTTAATATAAGTTGCTTCACCAGTTTGCATCTGATCATTATTGAAAGGCAAAACAATCTTATGTTTTTTTAATATTCTTAAGACATTTTCTATTTTTAAGCGATACTGATTATCTGCATTTATCATTTTCTTTACAGAACCATCTTCATTATAAAAGTACCAATTTCCAACTGGAAATTCTAAATATTTTCGCATTGTAACTCCTTTTGATTTTACAATTCCGTTTTTGTAATAGGACATTTCTAAAAGCGTATTATTTATATTATCTTTTTGTATTTCAACAATTCGATCTTTAAAGTCAGAAGCTTTATTGTAAATATAACTCTCCATCATTATTTCATTTCCATCATCACAGTTTACAATTAATCGATTAAATTTGTAGCCACTAGATTCTACATATGAATTCTCTTTAGAAAAAGAGGTACATTTATATTTTTGATAATTTAGTTCGTTGAAAAATTTTGAAAATACCGAATCCTCTTTCAACATAATGTCAATAGAGTTTCTTTCTGCTTTTATATTATCGGGAAGCGCTGTAATCGCGTAAAAGTTTGCTAAAAAGTTTTTATCCCTTTGATTTTCTTTTTTTAACAAAGGAATTTTTATTTCGTGGTCATATAAATTTATTGTTGATCTTTCTATGTTTTGAGCACAAAGATTAAATGATACTAGAATCAATATAATGATTTTCATATTTTAAATTTATTTTAGAATATCAGTCTCAGACCTCTTTAAAATAATTTTGCTATTTTTTCTAAAAAAAGTGCTTCCTTACAATCCAGAATTACTCTCCAAACAGGGATGTGATAGTTTATAATTAGGTAAATCCAATACAGTTGCGTTACTATTTGCATTTTTAACAAACTCTAAAAAATCATCTCCTCGCTCCCGCAACCACCGCACTTGTGCGTGTAATCAATACGAGCAAGATGCTCGCATTAGCTAGGGAAAAATAAATAAAAATGGAATGCAAAATTGTATTTTTTTATGCCAATTTCTCATACGATTCTTATTAAAATTGTTAAAATAATAAGTAAAAATGTTAAACTTCTTTTTTTAATTCAATCCATTCTTTATTAATGTATTGATATTTCTTTTGAATGCTTCTACGATAAAAGGATAGGCGACCTGTATTTCCATACTCAAACTCCACAATAACAATATTTCCCAATTCGTTTAAAAAAGAAAGTGTTAACTCATCATAATTTTCATCCCTTCCATTCAAAATCAGTTTTTCTTTTTTGTTATAGGGGAAGTAGTAAAATTTTCTATTATCCCAAGAATCTTTGTATACGCCTTCTTTTTGTCTTTTTATTTGCTTAATATAACTCTTATAGCCAATTATATTAGAAAATGTTCTTTCATCGTCAATGAAACTACTTATTACTCTTGGAATAACATTCTTTTTATATTTTTTTATTATAAAATTAATGTTATTTTTACTCCAAAATATTGTGTCATTATAATTAGGTTTATCTGTTTTATAATAAAAATCGCAAACTTGGCTTGGTTCATAATCCATTGGAGATGGAGCTGTCTGTGGTATAAATGTAAAAATTAAATTTGGCTTTTTTAAACTATCCCATTGTATATCATTAATAATCTTTTCGGTTAGTTTTTTGTAATTGACATGTCTTGCTTCTTTTCTAAATTTCAGGTACAAAATAGAATCTTTTTTATAAGCATCCTCACAAAAAGATGCATCATATTCTATTTTTTTTTGCCCAAAACCAAACAAGCATAAAAATAAAAACAGAAAGCTCAATTTGCTTTTTATTACTTTATGATGCCAGTTTCTCATTGTTTAGTATTTGTGTTTTTATTGTAGTAATATTCATATTTGTCGATAATACCTAATCCCAAACCCATCTCGTCAATTTTCATTTTTGGATATTTTTTTTCTTCTTGTTGTATTTTTTCAAATACTTTTAATCTGCTAACTCCTTGTTCATCCGCTTCATTAAATAATTTATTATAAATGCCTTCATTTGAATAAAAAATATTTTGGTAATTTTTGTCGATAAGTTGGTATGATTCTTTGCAAGTTGGAAGATTATTAGGCTCATCAATAACATAAAAGTCTGATTTTCTTGGAGGACGTATTTTTTTTCTTGGAAGATTTCGGTTGTATAAATATACTTTTGATGAATCTAGCTTAGCATTAAAAATTGAATTCTGCTGGTCTCTGTATCTAAAGTAATTCTTTGGACTTTTATTATTTTTTTCATCATACATTATTCCCTTAGAATAAATAATTAATGTAACATTCAAGTTAATATCCTTCTCTATTTCCGCAATGATGGGATCATTATATCTTTTGAATTTTTTTCCATCCTTTTTCCGAAAAAAGAAAACAATTGCCTCAGGCGGTGTTTTGTAGTCTCTACATCCTGCTATTTGATCATTACTACCATTAGTTGTTAATGGAAAAATATTTATTTTACCATCATCACGTTTATCATGACTTTCAATGCAACGATCGTTATATCTATTAATACACGGAGAATAAAGAATAGGATAAGGCTCCATATTTTCTAAAGTTTCACCATTATATGCAGGATTTATAGGTTCTATTTCAAGATTGTTATTTTTTATATATTGATAAATATAATTTCTAAAATCGTTGTAGGATATATTTATTTTTGGCCTTATCACAATTTTATAGGGATCTTCTACATAGTAACTATATCGTGGCTTATTAAGATTTATTGATTCAAAAAAAACAAAATCATAATAATTCTGCAGAGGTTCGTGCAGTTTGATCTTTAGCTCTTTAGGCAAAGCATTCCCATCCTGAAATCCCTTTTCATTATATTTTTTGTGATATACCATTACGGTGTTATAGTTTGCAGGAATCTCATTTACATAGTAATACTTTTCTTTTTTGTTATACTGCATTATAATGGCAGGAATTTCAAAACCTTCTAAACATACTTTTGCATTGGGAATATTTTTTCCTGTTTCAGCATCAGAAACGAAAATTTTTATCGCTTGCGCATTTAGTTTTATGACAAAAACCAAAATGCAAACAGTAACAAGTTTTATTATCTTATGACACAAGTTTCTCATTGTTTAGTATTTGTGTTTTTATTGTAGTAATATTCATATTTGTCGATAATACCTAATCCTAAACCCATCTCATCTATTTTCATTTCCGGATATTTCTTTTCTTGGTCTTTTTCTTTCAGTATCTCAAGCTGACTTACCCCTTTTTGAGTGATTTCAAAATTTTGGTACAAGTAGAAATGCTTCCGTAAGCCAGTGTTAGAAAGGCTTTTGAGAAGGTGTTGAGTTAATTCTTATTAGGGATTGTTAGTGTTAAATTAAAATCCTTAATTGATTTTAACTCATAATTTAGAATTTGCTTACCCGTTGTAATTTTTGCATTTTCTACTAAGATATTTTGATGTGGATCTAGCTCAGTAATAGATTCGAACGGATGTAATGCGATTGCACGAAAAGCGAAAAATAAATTACTATCGTAAGCTTTATCTTTAAAGGTGATTTTTTTGCTTATTTTTTTCCTGCTTTCATTGTTGTAAAAGCTTATTTGCGATGATTCAATTTCAAAAATTGGTTTTCTAAAGCTTTGATTTGATTTAGGGATAATACTTCGGTCGAATTTGAATTCATAATAATTGTCCGACCTTTCAGCGTTTTTTATCAAGTCAAAATCATGTCTAACATTATTTGGTGCGTCATATAGAAGAGCAAGTTTTTGATTTCCACTCCCAAAAATTCTTAAGTAATAGGAATGATCTTCTGAATTTATAAAAATAGATTCTTCGCTTACATTTTTTTTCTGATCACCTTTATAAAATGAATAGACAAGCTCTTTATCAAAATTGTACTTTTTTTGACTGAAACTAAAAATTGACACCAAGAAAAAAAGAATTTGTAAAGTTTTGTTCATAATTCTGTTTTTCTAAAGTTACTAAATTTTTAAAATCCTTATTGATAAGTTTTTATCTTGACACAAGACACATTTTTCAGACCTCTTAGCTTTGATAATTTACTCAAAAGTCCAGTTTCTTTATCTCTTTTAAAAACAATAGCATCGCTGGTTTGCACATTTGTTGCAATCAAGAAATCGCCAGATTCATCAAGTGCAAATATTCTTGGGTGTTTGCCCAAAGTCGATTGATAGCCGATATTTTTTAAGCTTCCATTTTCGTTAATAGAAAAAATCGCAATATTGTTTTCTTGTCCGCGGTTTGAAGCATACAAAAAACGTCCATCAGGTGAAACATGAATATCCGAACCCTCAAATTCGCCTTCTTGGTTTTCGGGATGTGTAAAGATTCTCTGTATACTTTTCAACTGCCCATTTTGATAATCGTAAACGCTTATGGCGCCACCCATTTCTTCGATGCAGTATGCATATTTTCCATTTGGATGAAATGTTAGATGCCTTGGACCACTTCCCAAAACAGATTGACTAAAACTTGGTTCCGCTTCTGAAAGCGGCTTTGGATTATTTTTATCAAACTTGTATGCTCTAATTTTATCAGCACCTAAATCGGGCATAAAAACATATTCGAAATCAGGTGAAAAAACCGTCGAATGAATATGCGCGCGGTCTTGTCGCTTTGGATTGATACTTCCTTCTGCAAATTGGAAATTCTGAGCAAATGGACTAATAAAACCTTTCTCGGAAATAGCATAAATCGACGCACTTCCTTCTGTGTAATTTCCATTTACAAGCCATTTTCCGCTTTGATCAACACTTAGATAAACAGGATTCTCGCCACCACTTTTTTGAGAATTAATGAAGCTTAATGACTTTTGTTCTGGATTAAAAGCGAAACTACTTATCGAACCATCCTTCTCCGTTTTTGTATCTGTGCAAGCAAAAACAAATTTTCCATCTTGAGACAAGGTGATATAAGACGGATTTTTAATGCCTTTTGCTGTGGTTACTTTTTTAAGTTTTCCTGTTATGGAATTGAGTTCATAGACATAGATTCCTGTTTTATTTTTGTCCCAGTTGAATGAACCAAAAAATACAAATGTCTGCTGTGCAAAAAGCGTTGAAGCAAAAAATAATGCGGCGAAAAGTGGAAGCTTTTTCAATGTTGCAAGGAGGTGTTTATTTTGTTAATCAATTTTATCAGAAGCCGTTTTTAGGATTTTAATTAAATCATTAAGTTCACTTTTCGAAAATTGAATAAGGTATTTCTGATTAAAATTTTGAGGAAAATCAATATAATTAATCCAAGCATTTAATTTATCGTTAAAAACCGCACCGAATTCTATTTTGCTTGCAGTTAAGAATTTATATTTTTTCTCAACAGAACTCGACTTTTCGCCTTCTTTTTGATAAATGTTTTGTAATGCGTCAATTAGTTTAGAAAGCTCTGCTTTGTCCATTGTCAAGGTCTTTTTCGAAATCCAATCGTAGGTTTCGAACTCCGAACAAATACCAATGAATTTTTCTGATTTTGCGGTCGTTAAATCTGTACTTGTAATTACCTGAAAAGTCAAATACTTGAATTTCGCAATGTCCGCAATTTGCTTTTCAACGAGGTTCGATTTGGGTGTATTGTTCTTTAATCCGCCTGTTGTAGTATCGATAGTTTTAAGTGGCGATGGCGGAAGTGTATTTTGCTGAGCGTTTGCAATCGCAGAAGTAATTAAAAGACCAAAGATGAAAGCTTTATTCATAGGTGTTGTTTTTAAAATGAAATTTCAATTCTACAAAACAACGCATTTCATTTTTTGAAATCAAATAAAATTTAAGATTTTCTTGACTATTTCTGAATTATTTAAAAACGTGGATGTAACTTGGTTTGTAGTTGATAGTAATCCCAATTAAACTTTGTTTTTTAAGCCTAATCTTTAAATTTATTTCAATATTAGGTTTATCTTAAAAATAGATTGGTACTAAAAAAGTTGTGTTATGAGATTAAAAGCAATAATATTGATAATCAGTATTTACACACAATATCATAAATTTTAAGCTTCGAAAATAAAAACGTAAAAAATGAAAGAAAAAATTCAAAGATTGGAAAAGTATTTATCAAAGCTACGACCAGAATATTATTCGCAGCTCAATGAACCTCTGGACGATGATCAACTCAATAAATTAGAAGAGTACTATAAAATAAAGATACCATTAGATTTGCGCACACTTTATAAATGGAAAAACGGGCAAAATTCTAACTGCTATGAGGCTTTCGTTAATAATTCCGGATTTGTGCCTTTGCACCAAGCGCTTCATGACGCGTCTGAACTTACATCGATGATCGGATTTGATTTTGAAATCGAAAATTGGTGGAATAAAAACTGGATTCCAATTTTCCAGAATGGCGGTGGTGATAGTATTTGCTATGATTTGGGAGGCGTTTTTACAGGTCAAGAAGGACAGTTAATTGAATTTTGGCATGCTGATAATGATAGAAATGTTATTTCGCCAACAATGGAAGCTTTTTTTGATAAAATAATTGAATTTTACGAGAATAAAGGAAGTAACGAATTCGATGAATATTTTAAGGTAGAAAAAATTGAAAACTATCCAAAGAAATTTATTTTGGAGTAAGCTAAGAAGATTTTACTTATAAATTTTAAATTTTAAACAAATACTTTTTCATTAACCGATTTTTTTAGGTTAGACATCAACAAAAAACACAAAAAATGAAAAACATTCACATCATCGAACATGAGAAGTATAAGGACAATTTGAAATTTGAAAAAGTTTCAAATGGCGTTTACAAATCTCTTTATGATTATAACGAAGGTCTTGTACAAAAAGGACATTATGTTACAACACTTTCCTTCACACTAGAACCAGAATTAAATGAAGTTCAGGACAAGCAATATCCGTTAGAGGATATCTTGGATAAATACTTTGCTCATGTTTCGGATTTTGTTTTATATGATGACACTTCAACAGAAATGATTTTGGAGTTGTGTACACAGGATTGGCTAAACAAAATGGAAGACCTTTTGACAATAGTCGGAAAAAGAGTTTACAATAAAGAAGTGGAAGAAGATGGGAAAAATTTCATTAAATTAGAAATCGAATAAGAAAAAATTGCAGACTTTTGTGAACTTAATAATGAAGTAGATATAATTTTATATGATTTTAAATTGATTTAACATTTGATAGATGTTAACTTTGATAAAACTTATTTGATGAAAACATTTTATGCCATATTAATTTTTTTAGTTTCGTTAAAAGGTTTTGGACAAAATTCAAAGCAAGATTACGGCATAGGGATGTTGATTTGTAATACTACATATCCACTTGTTTTCTATAAAAAATCTTTTGATAAAGTACCCGTTGATACCTTGAAATTTGTTGATAATAAAAACGGTACAACGACATTTCTTCGAAAAATTAATCTTAAACCTTATGGTATGTCATTTGGCGAAACCGATGAAGAAGCGGCTAAACATGACGATCTTGGAAGGTTTTCGGCAAGCTTAACATTTCGTGTTTTAGAAAACAAAAAAAACTTCTTTTTGGTCGTTATTAATGAAAAAACTAATGAGAAATTATATCTTAAAAAAGAAAAAGACGCTACGTATTACAATGGTGTTCCCGAGGCAACAAAACACAATTGTGGTAATTGCAACGACCCAAAATTCAATGACAAGCGTTATATATACGAGAGCTGGGACGATTATCTAAGACGCGTAGAATATATTTCGAAAATTAATCCTGAAATTTTCGACGTACCCGGTGGTGATATTATTTATGAAACTAAGGATAATGAAGCACGTCGCTTTAAGGTTTTGGAGGCGAATGGAGAATGGATAAAAGTTAAGAAATCTGACAGAGACAGTGAAAATTCTTTTAATGGTGAAGGCTGGATGAAATGGCTAGAAGATGGAAAGAAAACAATAGAAATCATTGAAATTGTATTGATCTAAAAAGCTAGTAAAAGCATCTTGCTCGTGCTCATTAATCTTTGGAACAAGCTTGCTTGATTCCTACGCCAACAATAAAGCTGCGAGCCTCTGTTAATGCGAGTATCTTGCTCGATTCCTTTAATCTTTTACACAAGGCAAGATGATAATTTTTTATTGGTAGTTTATTTTTTGAAAATCTCTAATAGTAAATTCTCAACTTCTGGTGTATACGAGTAGCCTTCTTCTTTCAGCGCTTGCAAACCATTTTTTATATCTTTTAGCTTTGGGTTTACTTTCAGTGCTTTTTTCTTGTAATTCTCCAATTCCTTGCTGTCATTTTGCTTGAATTTGACGACGGATAAACCCAAAAGGGCATCGATTTCATCATGATATTCTAGGCATTGTTTGAAGTAATGTTCTGCATTGCTATATTCTCCCAAATCCAAGTAGCAGTATCCAATATTGGATAAAACATCGTAGTTTTCAGCAAAATCTGATTTCGAAAATTTACCAACTAACTCCAAATAATCGTCAATCGCATTTCTATACTGTTGCGTTAACATGCGAGAGTTGGCGCGGATTGATAAAGCTGTTGTCTTTGGTTTTCCAGGAACTAAATTAGCAATCGCTTTTGACGCAAAGTATTCCGCATCCTTGTAGTTTTTGTCTTTTGAAAAGAGTATTTCGGCTAGAATAAGATTGAGTTCAAAATCATTGGGATGATGTTCTATAGCTTGATAAAGCAATTTTTTCGCCTCTTGGTTTTTATCTTGAAGCATCAAAATCAAAGCATAATTACCCATTACACTACCGTGGTTGGGTTCCAATTTATTTGCTATAGCATATTGTTTTTCTGCTTCAGCATATTTTTTGGAATCTTTCAATAGATTTCCATAATTGTAATACAATTCAAATGATTTTTTGTCTAGATCAATCGCTTTTTTATAATAATATACTGCCGAATCCATCGTGAGCTTGTTATTGGAATAGATATTGGCCATGTTACTATAAAGTTTTGAAGAGGATTCTCCACCATTTTTCAATGCTTTTCGATACAACGCTATCCTCAGGAATATATTTGCTTCCGGTACGTGGATAAGTGATAAACTTCTTTTCGTAAAGGTTTTGGGCAATATTTAGGGTTTCGTCAGCAGAAAGGTTCAGTTTTTTGTTCGCTTCCTTTTGCAATCCTGTCAAGTCAAACAACAAAGGCGGTTGTTCCGTAACGCTTTTGGTTTCTACTGATGTAATTGTTGTAGTTCCGCTTCGTTGAATGGCTTTCAGCGTATCAACGGCAAGTTTTTGGTCTTCCCATTTTGTTTTGGAAATACTTTTAAAATCTATCAACTCTTTATTATGCGATAGCTGTATCTGCCAATAATTCTTAACCTTGAAATTCCTGTTTTCCAAATAACGTTTGCATATCAAAGCTAAGGTAGGCGTTTGAACTCTTCCGAGGGAATAGATACCATTTCCTGCGGCAATGCTCAATGCTTGTGTAGCATTGATACCTACCAGCCAATCGGCACGGCTTCTACCTTGTGCTGCTTGGTATAATCCGTCAAATTCTTTTCCTTGTTTTAGGTTTTCAAATCCTTGCTTGATGGCTTTTTCGGTCAACGAACTTATCCAAAGGCGTTCAAACGGTTTGTTGCATTTCAGGTATTCGTAGATGTAACGAAATATCAATTCGCCTTCACGGCCTGCATCGGTTGCCACAATTATGCTCTCGCTTTTATTGAAAAGCTGTTCAATAATTTTTAGTTGCTTTAACGCTCCTGTATCGGCTGTATAGCCTTTATCTTTTTTTACTTTCCGAACAGTTAATAAAAAAGGATTGGGTAAAATTGGTAACGCTGTTTTATCAAATCCTGAAATTCCATAATCTTCGGGCATTCCCAACCCTATTAAATGACCGAATGCCCAGGTAACAAAATAGCCGTTGCCTGTAAGGTAGCCATCCTTTTTATCAGATGCTCCCACAAGTCCTGCTATTTCCCTTGCTACGCTTGGTTTTTCTGCAATGATTGTTTTCATACTTTAAGATATTTTTTTGCCTCTGGTTTTTGCTGGAGCTTTGGGCTTTTCCTGTTGTTCCTGCTGTTGTTTGTTTTTCGGTGTTTGTTGACCAGACTTCAAAGGCTCTTTGATGTTCTTGGTGGCCTCATTGGTTTTGCCTTCAGAATTGACGGCAGTTTGCGTTTTATGGGCTTCGGTTGGTTTTACTCTTTCCTTGTATTGATTTGGAAATTCAAAATTGGTTTTTCCATTTTCTTTATTGAAAGTGATATAACCTTGATATGGTTGCCCTTTTTTATCTTTCAATCCATCAATGTAGATGGTTTGACCGGCTTTGAAATCCTTATGTTGATCATCGGTCAATTCTTTACCTCTGAATGTTTTTGGAACTTCCTGAGATTGGTTTTGCTTATTTTCTTGAGTTTGTCCGTTGCTGTGGGTTTGCCTGTTAGAATTGTTTCGGTCGAACAAAAACTCCACATATCGCTTATCTGCATTGAACTGTACCGTTGCCGAAAATTCAGTTCCTTTCGTAGAAACCATACCTTCTAAATAAAGTGGTTTGCCTTCCAGTAGAGTTTGCTTTTGCTCTTCATTCAGTTTTACACCTTTAATTTCATCGGGAATTTTTATAAAATCCGTCCTCAATGCAATTACATCATTCGTTAGTCTGTCTATACTTATAATGGACGGCATCAGTTCTCCAGTTTTGGAATTTTTCAAATCTACCACACGCCCCATATTACCAGTTTCGAGCAGGTTCTTTTTGTCTTCATCCGTAAACTTGTGCCCGAAAAATTCAAAATGCAAATTGGGTTCTTTTTTGATGCCGTGTATTCCTACCACAACTTTTCCGTCTTCGGCTTGTTGTAAAGACAAGCGGGCATCTGTACGAAGAATTGTACCACCGAGGTTGACACCAATCGGTAAGAGTTCATTTGTTTTGTAACCTTTCAATAAAGGTTCAAGTAGGTTTCTCTTTTCAAGGTATTCCTTGCTTAATCCGAGATTGGTCATAGTATCCCAATCAATCTGCTCCGGTTTGTAGCGGTATTCGCTTGCTTCCTGTGTTGTTTGTGTTGTTGCCATATTATTTTGATTTACTTGTTTCTTATCCTGTTGCTGTTCTATTTTTACTTCGTGCTCTTTCATTATTTTTTCGCCTTCAGGAGTTGGCTTGTCAACCTGCTTTTGCATTTCCTGTGCTTTTTCAACAGCGATAGGTGCAGGCACTTTGAAGAATGAAAAATTGGTAGGGTTCTTTAGCTGACTGAAAAAATTGGAGAAGAAATTGGAAAAGAAATCACCGCTTTTGTCCACACGCATAAACTGGTTTTGGTTTTTCTTCGTGGGGTCAACAGTTTCCATTTTCCCGTTTTCGTCTATACTCTTTACGGCTTGGATTTTCATTTTTTCTTTGTCCAGCACCAGCAATATGTCCGATAACTGTTCGGGCATTTCCTGTTTATTTATGGTTTCTTCACTCATAGTCTGAAAATTTTAAAATTCAATGCCGAATGTAAAGGAAGCCTTCACTGAATTGCATTACTTGGCATTCAGAGGAAGTCTTTGTCTTTCATTGGCGTTATCTGGTTGAAGGTGGGTTAAAGCTATCTCTGATGAATTGATGAACATCAGACAATTTGTAATAAAGTTTGCCACTAATAGTGTAATAGGGCAGTTTGCCGATGGAGCGATACCGTTGCAGGGAACGGTTGCTGATTTTCAGCATCTGAAGTAAATCCTGGTTATCGAGCAGTTCCTCGCCATCTATGCTATTACGTTTCTTCTGTAATTCATCTATATTATCGCCCAGCATATCAAGACGTCCCATTAAGCGTTCCATCCACGCCAAAAATTCCATTCTGTCAATATTCATAATGATATTTTTAAGGGTTCATATCTATTTTTTATCTGTCTTTAGCTTTCTGCCTTTTTCGATGTAGCTTTTACCTTTTGCTATAAGTTCCTCTACAAATTTCTCACTGCTCTGTATGGCATTTGCGTTGAGCATATCTTTGATAGCTCCAATCGTATAGAAATACTGACCGTAGATTTTTGAATATGCTATTTCGCCTTTAGTACGCATACGCCAAAGTGTTTTCTCACTGAGGTGCAGGTGTTGGCATACCTCGTGGTTATTGAGCCACAGGTCATCATAGCTTTTATCTTCCTGTTTTTTCAGATAATCAGCAATGGCATTAATACGGCTGTTGAGCTGTTGCCAGGCTTCTTCTTCAATGGTTATTATTTTCATTGCATAGCTTTTTTAAAGTTCACTATGCAAAATTGTGAAAGGTGGCAGTGTTTGTCTGCCAAGCCTTGCCAATTGGTTTGGCTGTTTTTTTAAAATTTTTACAATTATGGAAAACCCTTGTTTAATAAGGGTTTTATGGAATTTTGGGTATTTTGTAATGAAGTTTTGAGAGCATTTGCCAATTGGCAGATATGGGCAAAGAAAAAAGCAGTACGTTTTGGTACTGCTTTCAAATGGTTATTTTTGATATAGTTAAAGGTCTTTATCCATATATTCTTCAAGGGATATTTTGAGCTGGTCTAAAAATGCAGTTCTTGAACCAGCCCTTGTCTTCATTCGGTGGAATGAATGATGAATGTCGTTTAAAGGAGTTCGAAAAAGCACCTGAAAAATCAAAGCTAATTTTCTTATACCTATTTTTCCATATGCAATGGAATTTGAAGCATATAGAGCATATATCAGTTCGATAAGTGCATTTTGAGAATTGGTCCACGAAATATCCTTGTTTGCATCTAAATTTTGTAATATTGTATCGGGATTTTCTTCAGGATTTATTTTGGTAAGAGTGTAAGTATAAAGTAGTTCATTGGCAATAATATGTGCTATTTTGTTGTCGTAATATGTGGAGAAGCTAAGGTCAATTTCAAATACGCCACTCTTTAATCCATCGTGATAGTTAATCTTTCCGAGCCTGAAATAAGTGTGATCACGGTCGGTTCTGCCAGCACGGTAATATCTGTAGAAATCTTCATTGCAAATACTTTCTTTATATTCTAACTTGAGATTTTTTAAAACATTTTCATAATAACTTTGATGTATTTTACCATTACTCACGGGACAGGTAGTTTCTATCCGAAATACTTTATTGTAATAAATAAGTTTTCCAAGGATTTGCGGTTTAACATTCTTAAAGAAATCAACCTCTTGATCTTCATTTAAAAATCCAACTTGCAATATTTCAGTTTTAATAGCACACAACATTTCATTTAGAAACAAAATCATTTGATATGCTTCATCAGATGACCGTATCATTTGAGAAGAAATTTTGTCCTCCTTATGCCGAATTTCTGATAATATTTTACTCAATATAATTTCCATAGCATAGATGTTTTTAAAGTTTGCAGAATTTTATTCAGAACTCATCTAGTTCTTGGTATGTCAAAATTTGGAAATAATATTGAAACCAACACCACAGGTTTACCACAGTGGGGGAATTTTCTTAAAAGTTTTTCTGGTTTGATAACAAACAAAAAGGGCAAAGACACAATGCATTTTACCCTTTTATTTTTATATTTGCAGTAATGATTTACAAGGTAATTAAGTGAAAGCAAGTGCAGTAAGCACCATTACTAAATCGTTACCGATAAGGTTTTAACTCTTGTAAACTGCTCTTTATTAGCCACTTTTGGCTCTATTAATCTTTTTTTAGAAAAAAATAAAAATTTAAAACAAAATCTTCAAAATAATATTCAATTGCTTCGAAACTCCAATTTGCCATGGTTTTCCGAAGATAAAAGTCCGATTCAGATTTTAAAATTTAAAGATTGTCAACATTTGCAGAATGCTCATCAGATTTTGCTTGACAACGGGATTTTAAGTTCAGCAATTCGTTCTCCAACGGTTAAAGAAGGCGAAGAAAGAATGAGGATCTGTGTTCATGCATTTAATTCGAGACAAGAAATTGATTTTTTAAAAGACCTATTAACAACAAACTGATTATCCGCTTTGAATAATAATGAAAAAAGCCAACGCAAAGGCGCTAAATTTTTAAATACAAGAATGCAAATTAAGGCGCAAGAAAATCAAAGATTTTCAAGTCATGCACTGTCGATTTATCGAAGATAAATTTTGCGTCTTAAAAACGTCTTTATTGCAGATACAATTGCGCTTTCGCGTTAAAAATCACAACATTATTCACTGCGGCTCATCATTAACAACAAATTTTTAAATGAATAATCAAAAATTATTTATCACAGGAATCGGAACTGGAATTGGCAAAACGATAGTTTCAGCGATTTTCACGGATAACCTAAAAGCCGATTACTGGAAACCCGTTCAATCAGGAGATTTGGATGAAACTGACTCCATGAAAGTCAAGGAATTGGTTTCGCACGAAGTTGCAATTCATCCTGAAAAATACCAATTGCAATTGGCAGCATCGCCCGATAAATCTGCAAAAGCAGAAAATATTGAAATCAAATTAGAAGATTTTAAGCTTCCAAAAACAACTAAAAATCTCATCGTAGAAGGCGCAGGTGGACTTTTTGTTCCATTAAATAAAAATCAATACATCATCGACCTTATTCAGAAACTCAATTTTCCTATAGTATTGGTCACTTCCGATTATTTAGGTTGCATTAATCATACTTTACTAAGCCTCGAAGCCTTAAAAAACAGAAATATTGAACTAAAATATTTTGTCTTTAACGGAGATTTTGACAGCGATACCGAGAATTCAATACTTCAATATTTAGATGATTCGGTTGCAATAATTAGAATTCCGAGTATTAAAAATTTAGACAAATCCAGTATAAAATTAATTTCAAATAGCATTAAACTTTACTAAAAATGAAATCGAAAATAGAAATTCGCCACGATTGGACGAAGCAAGAAATTCAGGAAATTTATAACAAACCACTTTTGGACTTGGTTTACGAAGCCGCGAGTATTCATCGCGAGTTTCATCAATCGGATGAAGTTCAAGTCTGCACTTTGCTGTCTGTGAAAACAGGTGGCTGCCCAGAAGATTGTTCGTATTGCGGGCAAGCGGCGCGTTATCATACGGACGTAAAAGTTCATGCTTTACTTCCTACGGAAACGGTTTTGCAACATGCTCGAAACGCCAAAGAAACAGGTTCGACAAGGTTTTGCATGGCAGCGGCATGGCGCGAAGTACGTGATAATCGAGATTTTGACCGTGTTATCGACATGGTAAAAGGTGTCAACGAAATGGGATTGGAAGTTTGTTGTACCTTAGGGATGCTCACCGAAGAGCAAGCAAAAAGGTTACAGGAAGCAGGTTTGCACGCTTACAACCACAATTTGGATACCAGCGAAGATTATTATGATGAAATTATTTCTACCCGAAAATTCGACAATAGAATTAACACGATTAATAATGTCCGAAAAGCAGGAATTACCGTTTGTTCGGGTGGAATTATTGGTCTTGGCGAAACGCATACCGACAGAATTTCTATGCTTTTGACTTTAGCAACGATGCCAAAACATCCAGAATCCGTTCCCGTAAACGCTTTGGCTCGTGTTAAAGGAACACCGCTTGAAAACAATCCGAAAGTTGAAATTTGGGACATGGTAAGAATGATTGCAACTGCCCGAATTATTATGCCGCAATCGGTTGTCCGACTGAGTGCCGGACGCATCGAAATGACCGAAGTAGAGCAAGCTTGGTGCTTTATGGCGGGCGCAAATTCCATCTTTACAGGAGAAAGGGAAACGCTTTTGGTAACGCCGAATCCTGGAGTATCGGAGGATATGATGATGTTTCAAAATTTAGGTTTAAAACCAATGCCCAACAAAAAAGAATCAACATGCAGTCATTAAGAGAGCGGGATTCTGCGGTCAATTGGCATCCATACACGCAGATGAAAAATTGTGCGCCTATCGTCCCAATCGTGAAAGGCGAGGGAACTTATTTGTATGACGAAAACGGAAAAAGGTACATTGACGCGGTTTCTTCGTGGTGGGTGACTTTGCACGGACATGCCAATCCATATATTGCCAAAAAAGTTTCAGAACAACTACAAACTTTGGAACAGGTAATCTTTGCAGGATTTACTCATCCGCCAGCAATCGAACTTTCCGAAAGATTACTGGCATTATTACCCGAAAATCAAAGTAAAGTTTTCTATACCGACAACGGTTCTACAGCGATTGAAGTTGCCTTGAAAATGTGTATTCAGTATCATTTTAATTCAGGTTCAAAGCGAAAGAAAATTTTAGCTTTTAAAAATGCGTATCACGGCGACACTTTTGGAGCAATGTCTGTTAGCGGAAGAGGAATTTGGACAAATCCCTTTGCAGAACAGCTTTTCGAAGTGATTTTCATTGACGTTCCTACCGAAGAAAATTTACCAAATATAAAAAAGCAGATTTCGGAAATAGCTGATAACATCGTTTGTTTTGTGTACGAACCTTTAGTACAAGGCGCTGCAGGAATGTTAATGCACATGGCTGATGATTTGGATAAGCTTCTAAGTTTCTGTCGTCAAGAGAAAATCTTACTGATTCAGGACGAAATATTTGTTGGATTTGGAAGAACTGGAAAACTATTCGCCGCCAATCATTTATCCGAAAGTCCTGATATTATATGCTTTTCAAAAGGTTTAACAGGCGGAACTATGCCTTTGGGATTAACGACTTGCAGACAAGAAATCTACGATATGTTTTATTCTGATGATAAAGACAAGGCTCTTTTTCATGGACATTCTTTCACGGCGAGTCCGTTGGCGTGCACAGCAGCATTAGCAAGTTTGGACCTTTTGCTAAATCCTGAAACCACAGAGAATATTGCCCGAATTTGCAAACAACATCTTGATTTCAAAGCACAACTGTCTACACATCCAAAAGTAAAAACCGCTCGCATTTGTGGAACGATCTTCGCTATGGAATGGAAAACCAACGAAGAAACTTCCTATTTTAGCGATATGCACGAACGTCTGTATCCTTACTTTTTAGAAAAAGGAATCCTAATGCGTCCGCTTGGTAATATTATTTATTTGGTTCCTCCTTACTGCATTTCAGCAGAAGATTTGCAATATATTTATGATTGTATTTTGCTGGCTTTGGAGGAAGTTTGAGAAGATAGTGATTTGAATAAAAAGGGGCGACAGGTCCCTTTTATGACATTTAAAAATTTTATTTAAACCACCAACAATGCCACTTCTTTCAGCTTTTCAGCAGGTTTTGAATAAATGAAAATATCAAAATCCATTTCGAGTTTTTCTTCGAAATCAGATTTCATTTGTTGGAAGGTCAGCGTTTTCGGATTTTGTTTTAAATCTTTGATAAACTGAACAAACCATTCTCCGATTTCCTTTTCTACACGGACTTCTACCGCTTCATTTTTGGTATGAATCGAAAGTATCAAATTTTCGTAAGTAACACCTTTTTTGGTTTTGGTCGTCATTTTAAGGTTCGGAATTCCACCAAGCCAAACAATTTTTTGGTTGGGTTTATGCCCAGAAAACGTTTCATTATTCAGAACATCTTCGATATAAAATTTCCGAACAGTCGTTCTCGGAACTTTAAAATCAAACCATTCTTGAAGCGACAAATCAAAGCCGACGCCGTGCATATAATTGAACAAAGATTTCTTCAATCCATACGAAAACTGCTGATGATCCATTCCCGTTTTTTCCTCGTGAACCATATCATTATTCGCAAAAGCACCAACTTCTACACTGTGATTGATAACATTATATTTTTCAGGATTAATTCCAACTGGACTGTGCGCCGTCATCGCAAATTGATGCCAAAATCCAGATTGCAGAATTCCGATTTCAAAAAGTTGACGTACCATTTCTAAGCTGTCAATCGTCTCTTGCGTGGTTTGAGTAGGAAATCCGTACATCAAATACGCATGAATCATAATTCCAGCTTCCGTGAAGTTTCGGTTAACAATTGCCACTTGGTCCACGGTTACGCCTTTGTCAATCAATTTTAATAATCTGTCCGAAGCCACTTCCAAACCACCAGAAACTGCGATGCAACCAGAAGCCTTTAGTAATCGGCATAAATCGAAGGTGAAACTCTTTTCAAATCGGATATTCGTCCACCAAGTGACACTTAGTTTTCGTTTCAAAATTTCTAAAGCGACTTCACGCATCAATGCTGGTGGCGCTGCTTCATCTACAAAATGAAAGCCTGTATTTTGAGTCGATTCTATCAATTCTTCCATTCTATCCACGATTTGCTTCGCCGCTATTGGCTCGTAAACCTTGATGTAATCGAGAGAAATATCGCAAAAAGTACATTTACCCCAATAGCAACCGTGCGCCATTGTTAATTTATTCCAACGACCATCGCTCCAAAGTCTGTGCATTGGATTTACAACTTCGATTACAGAAATGTATTGATTTAATCTTAAATCCGAATAATCAGGCGTCCCAACTTCCGAAAATTTGTAATCTCGAATTTTTGGATTGTTGATGTAAACAACTTTATCGTTTTGAAGAACAAAAGTTCGTTTCAAATCCGAAACTTCAATTTCGTTAATAACGTACTTTAAAACTTGTTCAGTTGGTGCTTCTCCATCATCCAAAAGGATAAAATCGAAAAATTCAAACACGCGGACATCGCTTAAAGAACGTAATTCTGTATTTGGGAAACCGCCGCCCATACTGATTTTTATGTTCGGATAATTTTGTTTGATATATTGCGCAGATCTAAAAGCCGAATACAAATTCCCCGGAAAAGGCACAGAAAATCCGACCATTTTCGGATTGGTTTTCTGAATTAAATCTTCCAATTCCGACAGTGTAATCTGGTCAATGTAAGTTGGCTCTTTTTGAAGTTCGGCATACATTTCGTCGAACGAATTTGCAGAACGTCCCAATCTTTCGGCGTATCGACTAAAACCAAAGTTTTCGTCCACCGCTTCAATGATTAAATCCGACAAATCTTCCAAATACAATGTCGCCAAATGCTTGGCTTTATCCTGAAAAGACATTGCTCCAAAAGCCCATTCCAAGTCGTCCAATTGCGAAAAACGTGACGCTTCGGGCAAATAACCATCTTGAACAATAGAATCCGCCAAAGTCGAATTTTTGCCTTGTAGAAAACGAATGACAGCATCGATGCTCGAAATATAATCATCTCTCAACATCAACATTCGTTGTGCGTTTTCACTTAATTCGACCTCTTGAAATTCAACATAATTAAATAAATCTGTCAAACCTTTTTTGGAAAATAATTTTAGTATCACATCCAACCCCAAATCCGCCTGAAACACTTTGTAGGAACGCGTATTAAGGAAACCTTTTAGATAAACAGTCCCAGGATAAGGCGTGTTAAGTTGTGTAAAAGGCGGCGTGATTAAAAGTAAATCGGTTTGCAATGTGAAATATTTGCTGCAAAAATACGGAGGTTTTGGCAAAGTAAAAATTAATCACGAAAAGCTTTAACCTAAAATTCCAATTTGTCCAAAACTATGTTATCTTTAGTAGATGAAAAAGTTTATGATAATTCTAGGTATTTTGGTCGCCATTTTTATTATTGCATTGATTAATGCCAATATGATGAATATCGAAGTTTATTTTACTAATCTCACAAACAAGGATGTTTTACCAAAGGAATACGAGAATTTTTATGATGTTGATTCAAAAAAGGAGGCAACTTTCGGTGTTAATAAAAAGTATAAAATCAGTTTACTTTACGAAAGCTTTGATCCAATAAAGCATTTTATTTCGTCCAATTTTAATTTAATTGTGGTTACGAGCGCAATCCCGACAGATCATGATAAAAAAGAATTAGAGAATGACTTTCTCAGTGGAGGAGAGAGGCTTATCCAGAATTTCACCTATCATAAAATAGACAGCAACGGAAATGAAATCGACCAATTGGTTTTTAAACAAAATTTAAATAATCTTAGCGAGAAATTATTTGGTGATTACATTGTCAATATTTATCAAAAGTATTACAGGACTTGGATTATTGATGGTGATAAAACGCAAAAACCTATGATTTTGCAAAACGAAGATTATACATGGTCCGACGAGCAACAAATTAGTCTTTTCAAGAAAATAATAGAGGACGCCGACTTTCTGGATATTGATGGATATAATTACGGTTCCGAGGGGGATCGACCTAAGCAAAAATTCACTTATTTCATGGATGGCAAATGTTATCAATTCTACACCAATTGCATTTTACCTCGCAAAGGTTCTAGTGATGGTTTTGGCAATACCAATTATGCGAGTCTTTTTGGTCGTTACGAAGAAAATCTAGTTGGATCGGATCCCGATTGGACACCTTTTACAATTCTCTATTATCAGAGATTAAAGCAAGTCATTACAACACACAATACAGGCGGCGGAGCTGGTGGTTTTGAATCCAAAACTTGGGAAGGAGAGTTGTACTGCAAATTAAAAGTTGACGGTGAATATCTATATTTCAAAAAGCCTTTGTCCATTAATGAAGGTGGGAGCAATAGCATATATTTCGAAACAAAAGGAAGTGATTTTAGAAAACTACAACGCGATTTTCAAAATGCTTATTATCCGTATTTCTATTATTCCTATTCTCAATTCAATTTTAAACTTTTTACCACAAATCCTAAGCAACTTTATATTATAAAACCAGTGTTGTAATTGTCTAATATTCTAAAACTTCGTAATAAACTTGTAATTGTTTTGCCCGAGTTTTAACAACATTCACTTTTTCGCCAGCAGCCATAATTTGGAACATTGTGCCTTGTTTTACATTGTAATAATAATTATCAATTAATGTGAATTCGGCATCCCGAAATTTAAGCCAAGCTTTTTGCGCAGTTATCAACTCCGATTGTTGCGCTTTGGGAAGTTTTTTCAAAGTCATTTGATAATATTTGTTCATTTCAGCATCCCAAGCATCACGCGCCGAATCGCTGCAATTAACCTGTCCAGCGGTAGAATAATCCTTATCTAGACATTTTTTTAGTTGAGAATCAATATCATTTTTCTGAGCATTTATTTGCAATGAAAGCAAAATACTAATTCCGAAAATACTGCGAAAAGAAGTTTTCATTTGCATTTTTTTGATTTAAATTTAATCATTCTCAAACACAAATAATCGAATATCAATATTTTTTAAACAACTAACTTTTCTCGCTTCGACTTTTTCTCATAGCTCAAAAGAAAAATGGTCGAAATAATCATAATACTTCCAATCCAATCGATTGTACCAAAAGGAACGTTCAACCACAAAATAGCGATTATCGTTGCCGAAAGAGGTTCGGCAGATGCAAGAAGACTACTTTTTTGACCACCAATCATTTGGACAGCGGTAAGGTATAAATAGAACGGAATCAATGTGCCAAAAACCAAGATAAATGCAGTGTACAAATAGGTTTTCTGATCCCAAACACCATCAATTGACCAAGGCGCTTTCACAAACGAAAATGCGAGTCCACCGATAAGCATTCCCCAACCGATAACGACCGCCGAATCATATTTCTGCAATAATGGAACCGGTTGTAACGTATAAATCGCCAAAGCAACTGCTGAGCCCAAACCTAAGATTAATGCCGTTGCCGAGATATTAAGAGAATCTAATTTGCCGTGAGTCACCAAAAGAAAAGTCCCTAACACAGCGAATGAAATTGCGATAAAATCAACAAATCGAGGCATTTTTTTATTTTTAAATGCTAAATAAATGGCAATAATAACAGGTCCTGCATATTGCAAAACTGTTGCTGTTGCAGCATTGGAATGTTTTATCGCAGCAAAATAAGTGTATTGTACCATCAGCATTCCCGTTATTGAAAAAAGCAACAAGCGAACTGAATCCTTTTTGTGATGCCAGATTTCAAAGATTTTATTCTCTTTTTTCGTAGAAGCATAAATCAGCAAAATGAAACCCGAAAACAACATCCTCACGGTAATCATCCATTCGACATTGATGTTACGTTGTTGAAACAAAAACTGTCCAAACGTTCCCGAAACTCCCCATAATGATGCTGCAATAATGGCGAACAAAAATCCTTTTAATGCTGTACTTTTCATCGTTATAAAAACTGATTATCAAATTAAATTGCAAAAATAATTGAAATACCAAGGTGAAAATCCTTATTTTTATAGGCGGATTTGCAATTTTGTTTCATTTATACCTCATTTTTCATGGAATTAGATAGATTTGATATTGAAATACTCGATATTTTACAAAACGACAATATGACTTCACAGCGTGATATCGGTGATAAAATCGGACTTTCGGCGGCGGCAGTGCAACGTCGAATCAAAAAAATGCGTGAAGAAAAAGTGATTACTGCAGATATTTCCGTGGTGAATCCTGAAGAAGTTGCTTCGCAGATTTTACTCTTTGTAGAAATAGAATTGGATACGGATAAAATTGAATTTATAGACGAAGTAAAAACAACGTTTAGTAAAATTCCGCAAATCCAGCAATGTTATTACGTGACTGGCGAGGTTGATTTTGTGTTGGTAATGGTCGTTAACAGCATGCAAGAATATGAATCTCTCACTCGAAAACTGTTTTTTAGCAATTCGAATATTCGACGTTTCAAAACTTTTGTGAATATGCACACCGTGAAATCTGGACTTCAGATTCCGCTTCCGAAAAAGGAATTTTAGGTTTAAATATTAAGCCTACTTTTCATTTTTTTTAAACCTCTAGTCAAATTCTATCCACTTTTTTTCAAAATACACATCGTGCTTTTGATTCAAACTATCTGTTAAAACAGCTTGTACAAAATCTTTTGTTTTGTTCTTAAATTTCAAACTAAAGTTATTGTCATTTGTAATTTGATAATAAGAGCCAAATTTACAGTGAAAAGGATTTTTCTCCACTTCATTTGTGAAAATCGAAAACAATACCAACTTTTCTGAATTTAAATCTGGTTTAGCATAACCAAAAATTCTATGATCAGCACGCATATTTGCAGTCAACCACAAACTGCTGTCTTGTCTAGAAAGTGGAATCGTAATTCTGTTAAGATTCGTTTCATTTAGTTCTTCCAATTTGACAGGCGTTGCAGCAGCTTTTTGCTCAACATCAATCATAGTATCTTCAACTTTTTGAATCCTAATACTATCATTTTTAGTTTTACTTTCAGTTAAATTTTGTGTTTCTTTTTTACATGAAATTAAAACAGCAACACAGAAAATTGAAAGGTATTTACACTTCATTTTTAAAATTTAAAATTAAGGCAAAAACGTTTGATAATCGGAGGTATCCAACGACCAACTCGAAAATGGATAAACGGATTTGGGAGTATCTTCATTATAATTTTCAATCAAAGTTTTAAGATTCTTTTCTGTAATTTGATTTTTAGAAACATCGGTAAAATAAAATGCCGTAGAACCAAAATCTTTGTAATTTCTAAACAATATCAACGACTTTTTTAGTTTAGCAGAATGATACAAAACAAAATCTTTGCTTTCTTCAACCAAGACAAACGTATCTTTATATTGATTTTTCTTTTCGACACAACCATTTTCTTGCTCAGAAACTTCCAGCGTTTTTGGAAATTTAAAAGGATTTGTCAATTTCATTTTAAAACTAACATCATTCGAAAAACAATCTGGTGCGCCACAATCTGGACCATGCAAATTGAAAACAATGTTTCCAACAATTTCATTATTCTTGACATCGACCGCATTTCGGATGTACAATTCTTGCAGAAAACTTTCTTTAAGAATTTTGTTGGTTTTAGATTTTAAAATGACATTCCGCAACGAATCTTGATTAGCTTGAGCGCTAATATTTAGACTAAAAATTAAGACTAAAAAAGAAAGTAAGCTTTTCATGATATTAATATTTTAATCCTTAGCTTTTATAACGTCGTAATTATCAAAACTCTTATAAACCCTGGTTTCCTCTAACTTTCCATCGTCGTAGATTTCCACTTTTTGTTTATTCCCAGATTTTTTATCGAAGTAAATTATCTCATCAATTTTACCCTTTCGATCATAGATTTCAGTTTTGTAACTTCGTCCATCTCGTATTTCGTGCATTGATCTTACACGTCCATTATTACGATAAGAATAAGATTTAGAATTATAAAAATAGGGCGTAGGATAGATATAATTACCATTAGCATATCTCATTTCACGTTTGCCTTCCATATCCAATTGCCCATATTCATTATAAATATAATAGTAAGCATCTGTTTTTGGCGCAATCATCACATAATCTATCCGTTCTTTAGGCAATTGACCTGGGCCACCTGCAAGAACTGTATCTTTTTCGAAGACCTTCGGATCATTTTGCGAAACCCAAAGTGTGTCACATTCTTTATCATTGGTTTTTAGCTTTATTTTAGAAATAATTACTGTTTTTTTTGAAGAATTTCCATCGCAACTCACTGCTA
This sequence comes from Soonwooa sp., assembly GCF_030151385.1. Taxonomy (GTDB): domain Bacteria; phylum Bacteroidota; class Bacteroidia; order Flavobacteriales; family Weeksellaceae; genus Soonwooa. The sequence goes on along the minus strand of NZ_JASLDS010000072.1, from coordinate 105,969 downwards.
AAAAAAACATACTCCCAAGAAAAAGATAACATATTTTTTTCATTTCTAAAGCTTTAACAACCTCTGGTGTAATTCCAAAGATTTGGTTGTCCATTGTCATCTAGTACCTTTATCCAACCTTCCATTTTGGATTCTATATTTTTAGTATCCTCCAATTCTGTTTGGCAAGGATGTTCTTTGTATTTTATGATTTTCACATAACACCAATTTCCGCTGGTTTTATTGGTCAATTTTATTTCGAATAATTCGCCACGAACCGAACCAACAATTTCTCCGTTGACATCGGGTGTTTTTCTAACTTTTAATCCAGGTTCGTTGGCATAATATCCAAGAACATCTTGGCTACTGCGAATCATAAAAGACATCCAATCAATAGTCATAAAATTGCCTTTCTTAATCTCGTCTTCACTCAGCCAATAATTGTTTTTACCTGATAATTTAACAAAGTTATTTTCGCGTTTAACGAACTTTAGAACAGAAATCTCATTACCGATTTCCTGATAATCTTCGAATTTAGTTTTTTTACTTGTCGTCGAAAAATACATCGAGTAGGTGTCTTTTCCTTTTTTTAGGTTGCCGATAACTGTTCCATTTGGATTGTCAAAAACCCGAAAACCAGTTGCTGGAGAAAGCACGCAACAATATTTTGAACTAAACATATCGTCTTTATTTTTAGGAACGATAAGTCCAGTATTGCCAGTTTGGGCATTTACTAAACTTACAGCAAAGCAAAGAACTAAAAGCTTAAAAAAGGATGTTGTCATTATTTGTGTTGTTTTTGTCTTTCTAAAAATAAGAAAATTCGGCTTTTGATGAAATTAAATATGACCTCAAAACTTATTTTCATTGAAATATTTTCTAAAAATTCAATAGATTGCAATAAATATGAAATTTCAGTTTTACAAATGCGAAAAAAGAAAGAAGAAAACGAGAACATAACCGCCGATTACACGATTAATGGAATCGACTATAAAACCGAAATCCGACTTGGATTAACACTAGGAATTATTTTGTTAACATTAATGGGGATTGCTTTTTTTCTGATGAGTCGCCAAGAGAGAATTCCTAACCTTAACATTGGGATATTTGTCGGATTAGTGATGGCGATAACTGTGATTTACCTAAAAATTTCGATGAAATTCATTAAATGCAAAGTTTGGGAAGTCCATGTCGCTGACGAGCATATCAGCTTTAATTATGGAAATAAAATAACAACATTTCCTCTGGCAGATATTACAATGATTAAGAATCTTGGAAATTCTACTGTTTTTCGGTATTTGAGTTTTATAACTAAAAATGAAAGTGTTAAAATGAGAGTAGGAGACGGCGATTTAACACCTTTTTCAGGAAAAGATGATGTTGCCAAAATTGACGAACTCATCCAAAAACTTATGCCTTACATTGATAAAAATTTTAACATCAAAGGAGAAAAAAAAATAATGCTGACTCAATTTAGCTTTAAAAATATGGGAGTCTATGTTAACAAAAACGAAAAAATACATTACAACCTTATTGAGAAAATGGGCTTTGCCTATTATGCTGTGGGAATGTTTATTTGTTTATTTTTGTTCGTAGCGGGAATGGCTTTTTCGCTTGAAATTTTCACCTATTATTCGGATCACGATAAATTCCCAGAGGAGCTGATTTTTGATAAGTTCTTCTATATATTGACAGCCTTGTTTTGTCTATATTGTTTTGCCGTTTATATCAAAGTCCGAAACTTTAAGGATTAAGAAGCTGCATTCGCTCATTTTTTTCGATGATAAAAGCTGTGTAGATCATTGGTGTTCGGCGGACATCTTTATTTTGCTTATTAATCAACCTTGAATATTCACGCTCTTGAATAAATTTTATCTTTAACGCATTTGGTAGATTTTTTAACGTGTAATAAAATACCGTTTCGCCTTCTTTACCTCGTTTTTCTCGATAAGTCTCGCTAATCTTAGTTTGATTTAATTTTTCAAAATCTGCAACAAATTCTTCTCTTGTTGGTGAATTATCCCACTGTGGATCTTTTGGACAACAAGTAGAACCATAACTTTCGCTATAGAAAATCTTTCTCTCATTTGAGGTCAATGTCTTGGGGACTGCATTTTTCATCTCTGGAAATTTCCCCATCAGTTCTAGACTGTCTTTTTGTAGCCTTCCATCTTGGCGGTTGAATTCATAAATAATTGAGCTTGCCATTGGTTCTGCACAAGCAATTTTTGGATCATGCGCTTTTGCAACATCATCATAGTATCCCCAATTGGGAGTTATCACAATTATTTGGGAAAATTTAGGATACAATTGTGGCAAAAGCGATGTCGGTAATTTTTGGTCGATAAATAGAACTGGCACTTTCTCCGAATTTGAAATGGCAACATCAATCAAATAATCGACGCCTGATTGGGTAATATTATTACTCGAAATCTGATAAACATTCGTGAAAATACTATCTCGAATCAAAGTCGAATGATAATTATTGGATGGCGCATTTTGTACAGTCGATTGTTGCGCTTGAGTTTTGTCATTCCCACAGCTCATCATACTTAAAAGTACAGCTATATTAAAAAACAAATTTAGTTTCGTCATCATGTTTTATTATTGAGAATAAGTTGAAAACTTTAAATTAGTTTTCAGAATAAAACTAAGCAAAAATTTATCAACATGTTAATAAAAAAGCTGCATCATTTTTGTGAAACAGCCTTTGAAATTGTTTTTGAATACTTTAGATGTCCTTTAATCTAAGTTAAAGGCTTTTAATCCAAAGGTTTCCTACCCGAAATAATGTTGAAAAGAATCACAATAACTGCGATTACCAAAAGGATGTGCACTAGATAACCTGTGCTTAATCCGGGTACAATACCCATCATTCCTAATAACCATATAATAATACAAATTACTGCTACGGTCCATAATATACTTCTCATAACAAAAGTTTTTAAGGGTTTATGTTTTCCCAAAAGCATAAATTGTGCCTTATTTTTAATTTGATTCAATAAATCACCGAAAATCATTAAATTTAATATTGAATTACTCGATTTTAATTCAAATCATTATAGATAACATAAAATTAAACAATCTCTAAAGTTTGAATTTTAAAAATTTTATTATTCCTATTTTTGTTTAAACCAAAACCCGATATGAGATTTTTATTGACGCTTGTTTTTTTAAGTTTAAGCTTACCCGTTTTTTCTCAAGAAATTGAAGTTAAAAATCTGGAAAAGCATGTTTATTACTTGGCTTCGGATAAGATGAAAGGTCGAGGTACAGGAAGTAAAGAAAATCAAAAAGCAGCGGATTATATTGTAAAACATTTCAAAAAATACAATCTGCAACCAATGGGAACGGATGGTTATTTTCAGAATTTTGAAGCGAAGGTAAAAAAAGTAAAAGTTCCTGATAGTATTCGAGCGGCACGAAATGTTATTGCTTTCTTGGATAATCAAGCTGAAAAAACAATCGTTATCGGTGCGCACTACGATCATTTGGGCGAAGGAAAACAAGGCAGTTCTTTAGCGAAAGATAGCTACGGAATTATTCACAATGGCGCAGATGATAACGCTTCTGGCGTTGCTGGACTTTTGGAATTGGCGCGATATTATTCTCAAAACAAAATAAAAGAACCTGTTAATTTTCTTTTTATTGCTTTTGGCGCCGAAGAATTGGGATTGGTTGGCTCACGTTATTTCGTAAAGAATCCAACTTACGATTTGTCAAAAGTACTTTGGATGCTGAATATGGACATGATTGGGAGATTAAATAAAGAAACTGGTGTTTCCATTATTGGTTACGGAACTTCGCCTGCTTTTGAAACTATTTTTAATGGAATTAATCGCGACAGTTTTGTAAAATTTTATACCAATTACGAAGGTAGAGGTGGTTCCGACCAAACCTCATTTTATGAAAAAGATATTCCTGTTTTGTTTTTTCATACCAATGGACATCCCGATTATCACACACCGACAGATGACGCCGAAAAAGTTGATTACGAATCTTTAAAAGGAATTTTGAACTTGGAAAAAGCAGTTATCGATGCGAGTTCTAATCTTAAAGACATGCCTTTTAACAATACAGACAAAAAATAAACACCTTATCATATGTCTAAAATTATTGCTTTATTTTTCACTATTCTTTTGTTAAATTCTTGTGATAAGCCACTGGATAAAGAAAAGGAATTTGCAGGTATTGGTACCAAAATGCAGATGACGAAGCTTGATGATGATTTTAGTTTTAGAAAAAAATGGGAATATCCGGAAGGCGTCTACCGCAACGAGTTTGGACAATTAAGTTGTGATGGAATTTGTCCTCCAGAAATTGATGATATGATGGATGAAAAAGGGAAAATATTTCCTGATTCTTTGTCAGCTTTTTATAAAGTTGTCGACACCACGCACCAGTTTTATAGTTTGGAATCCGAAGCTTGGACATACGAATGGGCAGGAAGTCATTATGCAACAGCGACGCAACCTGCAATTAATATGATTGTTTGCGAAACGGAACCAAATGTTGCGACACACAGTCGCCTGATTATGAAATTTATTTCGGGATATTGTATTCCTAAAATTGAAGTTCTAAGCATTTCTAAACCCGATGATAAGAAAACATACGATTATCAAAGTGGGAAAATCTATATCGATCAATCTCATTTCAAAAAAGGAATTTTGAAAGCCAAATTCGATTTTACATTTAAACATCCCGAAAATCCGAAACAAATAATGTATTGGAAAGGGAAAATTTTTGCGCCGATTGTTAAAGATTATATTAAAAATGGTCCTGAAGCTGAGTCTCCAAATCTTAAAACAGAAAATTAGTGAATAATTCCATCGCTGTCTTACATTTAGATTTGTTCAATCATTTGGATCCCGAAACGGAGTTCTATTGTAATACTTTACAGAATCACCTTAAAGAAAGTCACAAACATATTGAACGTCCACATCGTCACGACTTTTTTATGGCTCTTTTGGTGACGAAAGGTTCGGGGTTTCACGATATTGATTTTAATACTTACGAAGTCAGTGAGGGAAGTTTATTTTTTATGTCGCCAGGGCAAGTCCACAGTTGGCAGCTTTCTCAGGATATTGAAGGTTATATTTTCTTCTTTTCACAATCTTTTTTTGATTTATATTTTGCAGACCTCAAAGCCAAAGATTTTCCATTTTTTGGGTCAATTGGATTTTCAAGAAAATTGCAAATTTCGGACAAGGATTTTCCGTTGATGAAATCTTATTTTGTTTCAATTTGGCAGGAAAATTTGGAAGCAAAAATGCTTAAAAATCACATGATTCGAAGTTTGATTTCGAGTGTTTTAATTTCAGCTTCGCGCTTATTTTTAGAACAAGAAAATACAGAATCTGAACAAGTTTCGCCATCTTATCTTCATAGTTTTCAAGACTTTGAAAAATGTTTGGAAACTTACTTTTTAGAAAACAAATCGGTGAATTTCTACGCCGAAAAATTGAACATTTCGCCTAAGCACCTTAACAGAATTTCGCAATCGGTAGTCGGTGTAAAGGCTTCCGAAATTATTGCAAGAAGAACAATTTTGGAAGCCAAAAGGATGTTGGTATATCTCGATGAAAGTCTCGTAGATATTGCTTTTCGTTTAGGTTTTAATGAATATCCATACTTTGCAAGATTCTTCAAAAAGCAAACAGGCTATACACCATCGGAGTTTTTAAGTTTGCAACAAAAACATCAAATCTAGCTATAAACTCAATTTGAAAGGTCCCTCAAAAATGGTTTTGTAAGAGGTAATCATTTTTCCAGTTTCGTCAAAAACGCCGATTTCTATTTCTTGTTTACTAAGTTTCATTTCATTTTCCGGGAAACTTACTTGCAAATCACCTTTCTGAATCGCGTTTTTCTTCAAGACAATTGGTGTTTTTTTGTAAAGATTAAGTTGCGAATTTTTAGCATTTAAAACTTTAAAATTCACTTTTAAATCTTGCGTCGATTTATTGATGATCGTGTAGTTATAGATGTTTGTGATGTTTTTATCTTTTATCATAAAAGTCGTTCCAGGAACTTTTAAGAATTTAGCTTCCATCATACCTCGGTCGTTGAGAAGGTAAGTCATAAAACCGATTAGCAATAAAAGTGCAACTGCAGTGGCTTTCATTCTTGCTGTAAATTTGAAGCCTGATTGTGTTTCAATTTCTTGCTCTGTGGCATAACGTACAAGACCTTTTGGAAGCCCAACTTTTTCCATCACTTCGTCACAAGCATCAATACAAGCAGTACAGTTAATGCATTCTAACTGTTGCCCATTTCGGATGTCGATTCCCGTTGGACAAACCACAACACATTGTCCACAATCGATACAATCGCCTTTTCCTGCAGCTTTTCGATCTTCGCCATTTCTCCATTTTGCACGATTTTCACCACGCTTAAAATCGTAATTTACATTAATCGTTTGCTTGTCAATCAACACACCTTGCAATCTTCCGTATGGACAAATCAAGGTACAAACTTGCTCTCTCAACCAAGCGAAAACGAAATAGAAAATCGTTGTAAAGGCGATCATCACGATAAAATTAACTGGATATTCTAGTGGTCCAGCTTTCATAATTTCCCAAACGCGCGTAGGTCCAACAACATACATAAACATCGTGTGCGAAATAAGAAGCGATATCAAAACGAAGATCGACCACTTTAGAAGTCTCTTTCTAATTTTCTCAGCATTCCATTCTTGGTTGTTAAGTTTTATCTGTTTGTTACGATCGCCCTCAATCCAATATTCTACTTTTCGGAAAACCATTTCCATAAATAAAGTTTGAGGACACAGCCAACCACAGAAAATACGTCCAAATACAATGGTAAAAACCATCACAAAAACGACCGAAGTTACCGCTCCCAAACCAAAAATGAAGAAATCCTGTACATAAAATGCTTGTCCAAAAATGAAGAATTCTCGATCTAGAATATTGAATCTAAAAAATGGATTTCCATTTAGTTTTAAAAATGGAACAATAAAAAACAATGCTAAAATAAAGTAACTCGTGTAGTTTCTGTAGTTTGTAAATTTTCCTTTTGGCTTTCTAGGAAACACCCATTTTCGTTTTCCATCTTTGGCAACGGTTGCAACAGAATCGCGGAAATCTTGACTTTCTAGAACATTGATGTTTTTTGGATTTGTACTCATCTTCTAAAGTTGATAGGTTTTTAGAAGTGCAAAGTTCACAGATAAAGAGAAAATTTAATAATATAAAGAGCTTACGAATTTGGACAAATCGGACATTTCAATAAAAACAAGGTAATTTTAAGATGATATTAAACAGCTTTTTATTTGAATTAAAATTTAATCAAAAAACCAAACAAAAAAACAGCCTAATATTAAGCTGTTTTTAGTCAAGTTTAAAAGTACTTTTATTTTTCTAAAAAGGCACTGTATCTGGATTAAGTCCCGAAAAACCAGCTTCTGGCATCGAAGCAATTTTCTGCATATCTTCCTCAGAAATCACGAATGAATCAACATCCAAGTTGGCTTTTATATTGGCAGGTGTCACCGATTTTGGTAAAGCTAAAATATCATTTTGAAGACAGAATTTAATACACAATTGCGCAACGGAAACATTATAGTTTTTAGCAATTTTGATAAGTGTTTCGTCTTGCAAAATTCGTCCAGAACCAATAGGACTCCAAGCTTCAACCAAAATATTGTTGGCTTTGCAATAATCAACAACATCGGTTTGCAAATATCCAGGATGGTATTCGATTTGGTTAATCATCGGTTGGATTTTTGCCGTTTCTTTTAGCTCTTCCAAATGATGAACTAAAAAGTTACAAACGCCAATAGCTTTAACTTTTCCTTGCTTGTAAAGCTCTTCTAAAGCACGCCAAGTTTCTGCATTAAGCTCTTTGTTATCGCTAAATTGCTGTGCATTTGCTGGCCAATGGATGAGATACAAATCAAAATAATCGGTTTGTAACAACTCTGCAGATTTTTCAAATGCATCTAAAGTCGATTGGTAGCCACGACTCGTATTCCAAACTTTCGTGGTCAAGAAAATATCTTTTCTATCTATGTCACTTTCTTTTATCGCCTCACCAATTCCTTTTTCATTTTCATAGATTTTGGCAGTATCAATATGTCTGTATCCTTGCTCCAAAGCATAAGTAACAGCATTTTTCACTATTTCTCCGTCAGGTATTTGCCAAGTTCCAAAACCAATTTCAGGGATTTGTAATCCATTATTTAAAACAAAATTTTTCATTCTAATTTTAAAGTTTAATTTAACGCAAACAAATTTAGGTTAAACAAAAAAACTGTAGGAAATTTTAAGATAAATTAACTTGTAGAAAATGAGTAGTAGCCGATGTTTAAAAAAGAAAAATTATCTTTGCACCGAAAATTAAAACAACTAAAAATGTCAACAAAACAAGATAAAATAAACAATTTCGATCCATCGCAACCAGGCTTAGCAGATGGGACAATTTTCGGATTACCTTTTACTGCTGACGAGTCAGAGATTGTCGTTGTCGCTGTGCCTTGGGAAGTTACGGTAAGTTATGGCGCTGGTGCTTCGGAAGGTCCAGATGCTATTTTGGACGCTTCTTTTCAGGTAGATTTATTACATCAAGAATTTCCTGAGCTTTGGAAGCTAGGGATTTATTTTGATGCTGGAGCTGAACATTGGAAGTCGACAAGTGACGAACATAAAGCTTTGGCACAACCGATTATTGAAGCTTTAGAAAACGGCGAAATTATTGCTGAAAATGATGCTTTAAGTCAAAGTTTAAAAACGATAAATGATGCTTCAACACAACTAAATGCAGAATTGAAAGCGCGCGTTTTGGACTGGCACTCAAAAGGTAAGAAAGTAATTTTGCTAGGAGGTGACCATTCTACGCCTTATGGATATTATCAGGCTTTGGCTTCTCAATACGACAATTTTGGAATCTTGCATTTTGATGCACACATGGATTTGAGAATTGCTTATGAAGGATTTACTTTTTCTCATGCATCCATTATGTATAATACAATTCAGCTTCCGCAAGTGTCAAAATTGGTACAAGTTGGTATCCGTGATTTTAGTGAAGAAGAAGTTGGTGTGATAAAGTCTACGGATAAAGTAAAAGTCTTTACAGATACTGATCTTAAAAAAGCACAATTCGAAGGTAAAACTTGGAAACAACAAGTGGACGAAATCATCGATTTATTACCCAAAAATGTTGCTGTAAGTTTTGATATTGACGCGCTTTATCAGTGGTATTGCCCGAATACAGGAACGCCAGTTCCGGGAGGTTTGTCTTACGAGCAAGCAGTTTATGCATTAAGTCGTTTGGCAGAATCTGATAAAAACATCATCGGAATCGACCTTGTAGAAGTTGCTCCAAGCGAAAATGACGAATGGGACGGAAATGTTGGCGCAAGAATGTTGTTCCACATGTGTGGTGTTTTGGCGAAAAATAACAAACTTCATGTTGGTGAACCAGTTCGTTTTTAAAATTCATTAAATTCAAAAAAAATATAAAGCAGCTTATCGTTTGATAAGTTGCTTTTTCGTTTAAAATAAAAACGAGGAACAGTTTTTGAGGTTTAAAAAAGAGAATAAAATTTATGTTTGACAAACAGCAAAAAAAGATAAAACGTTCTGCGAAATTACTCCAAGTGATTAGCAAATATGGACTTCAAGACTTACTAAGTCGAATTTCTAATGGTTCAAATTCTGATTCCGAAAAATCGAAAGCAGGCTACGAAAGACTTCGATTAGCTTTGGAAGAGTTGGGACCAAGTTTTGTCAAGCTTGGACAAGCATTTAGCAATCGAGATGATCTGTTGCCAAGGGATTTGACTCTCGAACTTCAAAAACTACAAGATCGGGTAGAAGTTGTGGACTTGGACGTTAAGTCAATTCTAGAAAAGTCGTTGGATATTACTGTTGATGAGCATTTTAATCACATCAATCCTACACCGATTGCTGCTGCCTCAATTGCTCAAGTTTATAAAGCACAACTGAAAAATGGACAAGATGTTATCTTAAAAATAAAACGTCCCAACATCGAAAAAACGATACAGGCAGATCTTTTGCTCTTAAAGGATTTGGTCAATTTAATAGACACTTACTCTTACATTGGCGATCAAATGAATCTTAAAAATGCATTATTTGCTTTCGAAAAATCCTTGTTGGAAGAATTGTCTTTGAGCAATGAAAAGAATAATATTCTTAGATTTCAAAAGAATTTTAAAAACGATAAAGATACTTATGTTCCCAATGTTTTCGAGGATTATTGTGACAATCAAATTCTCACAATGGAATTTGTCGAAGGTACCAAAATTACAGATACCGATTCTTTAACGGCACAGAAAATTGATGTTAAAAAATTAGCCGAAAAAGGCTACCAGCTGTTTGTTTCACAAATTTTAGATTATGGATTTTTCCATGCAGATCCACATGCGGGCAATATTTTGGTCAACAAAGAAGGGCAAATTGTCTTCATCGATTTTGGTGCGGTTGGTGCAATTCCGGAAAGCGATCAAGCGATTCTTGAAAGTCTAATTCTCAATTTCGTTGCAAGAAAGCCAGAAAAGATTATTAGAAACCTTAAGAAACTCTCCTTGTATTATAGCATTCCGAATGATCGACAGTTTGAAAATGATGTTTTGGAAATTCTAAATACCATCCATACAAGCTCGTTAAAAGAAATTGATGTGGCAACGATTTTAGAAAAAATGAAAGATGTTCTTAAAGAGAATCGTCTTGTGATGCCCGATTATTTCTACTTATTGTTTAAAGGGATTTCTTTGATAGATGGCGTTGGACGAAGCATCAATCCTGATTTGGATGTTGTGAGCAGTCTAAAACCTTACAGTAAAAAAATATTTTTAAAGAAATTAAATCCTGAAACACTTGCCAAAAAAGGTTTTAACAAACTAACCGATTTGAGCGATCATTTTGAGGAAATCCCTGACGAACTTCGATCAGTTTTGCATAAATTGGACGAGAACCAGCTGAGTCTACAGACCGAGATTAAAAACATGGATCGACTAGAACTTGTTATTAAATCAAGCATTGTTAATTTGATTTTAGGAATTGTACTTGCAGCAAATATTATCGGAACCTCGGTTCTTTGGGCTTCAAAAGCAGGACCAGAAATTGGCGACTTTCAAGTCTTGCCAATTCTTGGATTTGTTGTTTCAATAATATTAATAGTAATTTTAACTTTAAGAATTTTACGAAGATAGATTTTGCTTTAGGTTAAATTTATAAACAATTAATTATTTGTTCTTTATGATTTTTATTTAAAGTAATTTTAAATAAAAAGTTTGAAATACCAAAAAAAATCCTCCAAATTTTGGAGGATTTTTCATTAATTTTAAAATTGTATTAATCACATTTTCCGTCGATATCACAACTTGCAGCATCGTTAGATTCTAAAGTTGTAAAACCTGATCTTTTGCTATAATCTGCATAAGATTGCTTAAGCGCATCTAGGAAATGATGAACAGGCTGCGCGCCTTTTACCGCATATTTTCTGTTAAATACAAAAAATGGAACTGAGTCAACACCCAAATCAGAAGCTTCTGCAATATCATCTTTTGCATACTTTAGGAATTCATCTTGTTGAAGTGCTTGGTTAACATCATCAACAGAAAGTCCAATAAGTTGTCCTAAATCGAGTAGAGTAGCATTATCAGCTAGGTCTTTACCATCAGTGAAATGCGCTTTAAAGAAAACTTCTTCAGCTTGATCGCCCAATCCCTTCTCTTTAGCAAACTGAATGATTCTATGAGCTTTGATGGAGTTCGCCAACAATTGCGTTTCAAAATCAAAATCCAATCCTGCATTTTTTGCCATTCCAGTTACGTTTTCGAACATCACCTTAACATCGTTAATGTTCATTCCTTTGCGATTGGCAATGTATTCTGCCATCGTCGTTCTGATTTTAACTTCTTCAGGAATTGTCGGATCTAGTTGGAAAGATTTCCATTCCACGTCAACTTGATCTTTGTGATCAAATTGCGCTAGAGCAGCCTCGAAATGTCTTTTGCCGATATAACAAAAAGGACACATGATGTCGCTCCAGATTTCTATTTTCATTTTATTTTGATTCATATTTTTTGTTTTATTTAACCACAAAAGCTTTGAGCTTAATTAAATTTCGAATTGATTTTAAAATTCTAAAAGCTTTACAAAGTTGCAACAATTAAAGTTTAAAACTCATATCCTAAGTTATGAAGTTCTTTTGCTAAATCAGTTTCTGGTGTCACATGAATTGTCGCAAAACCTAAAGATTCCGCTGTTTTGATGTTGTCAATGTTATCATCGATGAAAACTGATTCTTCAGCTTTTAGATCATAACGCTTCAACAAAACCTCGAATATCTTTGGATCTGGTTTTATTAATTTTTCGTCTCCCGAAACTACTATTTTACCTTCAAACAATTTGAAAAAATCATAATGTTCTAACGCATAAGGAAAGGTCTCGGCAGACCAATTCGTCAATCCATACAAAGGATATTTGCCTTCTAACTGGCGAAGTACAGCAACATTTTGTGGAATATCACCACGCAACATCGTCGTCCAATTATCGTAATAAGCGCGAATATCTTTTTCAAAAAGAGGATGCTCTTTAACCAACTTTTCGGTGCCACGTTCTATCGTTCTGCCACGATCTTGTTCGGCATTCCAAGCATTGGTCGCAATGTTCTTAAGGAAAAAATCCATGTCGGCTTCGTTGTCGAAATGCGTTCTAAAATAGTATCGCGGATCCCAATCCATTAATACACCACCAAAATCGAATATTATATTTTTAAGTTTCATGTATGCAAAATATAAAAAAGACCGCTAAAAAACGGTCTTTTGTACGATAAAAAATCGCTAATTATTTATCAATAGAACCCATCACTTTTTGTGCAAAAGCGTTAAGGGCATCTTTTTCGGATAATCCGTTGCTAACTTCGTTGTGTACTTCCAAAGCACCGCAGATATTGGTAATCATCTCACCAACAACATCCAATTCCTCTTCCTTTACACTACGGAATTCGCAGAAGCTTTCCAAAACTTCCAAAGCGGTGTTAAGTTGCTCAGGCGTTTGGTTTTGATAAAATTGTCTTATGATAGGTAATTTCATGTCTTTTTTATATTTTATTATAAAAATCGAAAAGCAATTAAGCTTTCAATTCGCTGAATAAAGTGTTCAAGCTTTCAGCTTGATTCGTTTGCACTTGGTTTTTCAAAGCGCCATTTTCGAAAGCTGCAAAAGTTGGAAGATTATCCACGTTTGCCATTTTTCTACTTTCAGGAAGTTTTTCCGCGTCTACATAATAGAAAGGAATATCTTCATTTTCAGAAGCCAATTTCTTGAATTTAGGCTTCATAATTCTACAATTTCCACACCAAGAAGCGCCGTATTGCACCATCACTTTTGGATTTTCACTTAGGATTTGTTGTAGGTTATCTTCTTTTAATTCTAAAAACATTTTCTTGGATTTTGGGTATTAAAAATGTGATAATTTGTAAATAATCATCTTCAGTTCCCCTCAGCATTACAAATTATCACATTAGATTATTTTAGGACAATTAGTGTTTTGCTAAGTATTCTGCAGTCGAAGTTCTGTCAGCTTTCATAGCGTCTTTACCTTCTTCCCAGTTAGCTGGACAAACTTCTCCGTGTTTTTGTACGTGCGTGTAAGCATCGATAAGTCTTAAGAACTCACCAACATTTCTACCAAGAGGCATATCGTTAACCGCTTCATGGAAGATTTTTCCAGTCTCGTCGATTAGGTAAGTCGCTCTGTAAGTCACGTTAGAACCTGTGTAGATTTCGTTTCCTTCATCATCAAAATCGATATCTTGGTCAACAATACCTAATAGGTTAGATAGGTGTCTGTGCGTATCCGCAAGGATAGGGTAAGTTACACCTTCGATACCACCATTATCTTTTGGCGTGTTCAACCAAGCGAAGTGTACCTCGTTAGTATCGCAAGACGCACCAATTACGATTGTATTTCTTTTTTTGAAATCCTCCAAAGCATCTTGGAAAGCGTGTAATTCTGTAGGACATACAAAAGTAAAATCTTTTGGATACCAGAATAATAATACTTTTTGTTGGTTGTTAACTGCTTCATCAAGAACGTTGATTCTTAAGTTATCACCCATTTCGCTAATTGCATCGATTGTTACATTTGGGAACTGTCTTCCTACTAATGACATAATTTTAATATTTTTAAAGTTAAACTCGTGTTTCTAATTTTGTAGTACAAAGGTAATAAGATTCTGTGAATTAAAAAATAAAAATCAATTTATAAAATCTATCAGACCGAATTTGAAATTATTCTAAATTATTTGGGCGCTTTTGCCGGCTTTCACTACTCGCTTTTTTGCAAGGTGGCTGAGCGGAGCCGAAGCTGCCTCGCAAAAAGAGCTCAAACATGCCGTTCAATCCGGAGCGCTTTGACTATCTTTTTGTTATATAAATTTACAACTTAACCAAAAGAAAACCAAACTTATACAGCTTGGTTTTCTATGATATTTGTTAGGTTATTTGCTTTTAATATGAAACATACCTAAACTAAATACCTAATCTTAAGAGTTGCAATTATGCTTGTAATATACTTAAAACTGATTACGCACAATAAAAACACAAAATTTTTTTTTAATGGCATTTATTTTTGTCCTAATCTTATTTTATGCAATATTTTATTTTCAAGTTATTTACCCTTTTCGAATAATCTAATAATAATTATTCTCAAACCTGTTTGCACTATTAGAAGGTTATTAATTGCTTATTTCTCGAATAGCAACTACACAAAACATTTTGAATAGGGAGGCAATATCATAACTACAATGTATTTACTAGTTTTATTGAAATAGTTTTTCATAAGATTTTTTTTTATAATTCATTCTTAGTTTGGGGGCAATTATGGTTTTCCGTAATTTTCTTCCAAGTACGCTTTGTACTTTTACTCGCGATTTTTCATTGAAGAAAAAATAACACACTGTGATTAATCAATAAAAACAATAATTATTAATGAAGAGAATCTCTTTAATTGCAAATTCAAGTTTGCAATATTATAAATTCGAATCTGAGATTGATCTTAATTTTGGAAAAGCTAACAAATTTTATTTTCATGAGCCATTTGATGTTTTGTCATTAGGATTTATATTGGATCCGCTAACAAAAATTGGAAATGAAGATATATTTTATAGAAATCAGGATTTAGTAGATAACGATCTGTTGGTCAACGGGAAAATAAAACATGGCGCTGACTTATCTAGTTTAAAAAATATTGATTCATATTTTGATGAAACTAATCTAAAACGCGCTTTTAAACGCTTCCAGAAGAAGTGGATTCCACTCCCTTACTTTAAGGATAATTCTATTAATAAGGATACACTTTTTCCAACGGATTGGGTGAGAATTTATTTTGAAGTTGATACTGATTTTAGGTTGGCTAAAATTGTTTTAGCCGTTGACACTTTATTAGCTAAAGATGAATTGGACAAAACCAGTCCCTTATTAAGTCTCAATCCGGACGAAAATATTTTTAAGCTGTATACGGATCATTTAAACCTGTCTAAATTTTTGTTTAGTAAAGAGTCATCAACAGCATGGATAAACTCTTATCTTGAAGATATTTTTTATCAAAATGATGAAGAAGAAAGGTATGAGAAGCCCATTAAACAATATGCATCGGCGTATTTTTTACTAATTGATTGGTTGGCCTCATTAGCAGAAGTTCCAGAGATACAATTGTTTACAAATGATGTTCGAAAAAAGGAAGTTGACTTAGTTGTGGATATTGGTAATTCAGCTACTTGTGCATTACTATTTGAAAATGAGAATGACAATAGTTTTGATTTTAATAGCGTCAAAAAGTTGAAAATTCAGGATTATACTAATCCTAATGATCAGTACGATAAACCATTCCCCATGAATCTCATATTCTCTGATTCGAAATTTGGCTCTTTAAATAATGAAGTATATCATAACAACAAATTTATAGTTCCTAGTTTTGTTAGAATTGGATATGAGGCTGAATATTTAATAAATAAGTCCGTAACAGATCTAAGTTTGGGTTATGAATTAAAAACTTATAATTCTAGCCCCAAAAGATATTTGTGGGACGATGTTATTGCTGACCGAGAATGGGAGTTTAATCCAATTAAATCTAACGAAGTAAAGAAAGTATATCTCAATGGTATCTCCGAACAGTTAAAATCTGATGGCTCATCTATTGAAAATGGTGGGTTGTTTGGCTCAAAGGCTCTGTTTTCTAGGAAGTCTTTAATGAAGTTCGTTTTTTTGGAAATGATTATGCATGCGTATGTGCAAATTAATTCATTTGAATTTCGGGAAGAACATGGTGATATGACGGTACCTCGAACTTTGAGACGTATCACAATATCATGTCCAACAGGTATGATACAGCATGAGCAAATTGCTCTCCGTCAGGCAGCAGAAGATGCATGTAAACTCCTGAATACTTATATTAAGTTTTATTTTGATGACGAAATCAATAATTTTTGGTTTGAGATGCCTGAGGTAATTCCTTCCATTAAGGATTTAGCACTAAAGCAATCTCGAATTGAGGAAAGGACAGATTGGCATTATGATGAAGCAACTAGTAGTCAGCTTGTTTTTATATATAGTTTACTTGCAAAAAAGTTGAAAAATAATTCTTATGTTTTAGACCATTACCTCTTCAAAAATAGAGACAGTATTGTTGTTGGGTCAATTGATATTGGAGCTGGAACAACAGATTTATCAATCAATAGATATACATTTAATTCTGATCAAGATTTAGAAAGTATAAAACCAATACCTGTTTTTTGGGATACATTTAGAAATGCAGGTGATGATCTTCTTAAAGCAATAATTCAGAAGATTATAATAGAGGGTAACGTAAAAAATGAAAACGACGAATCTTGTACAGGAGTTATTGAAAACATTCTTAAATCTAAAGAAATTACAAATGTTTCTGAAAAACTGAATGGTTTTTTCGGCGAAGATTCTAATTTGCTAGGGTATAGAGGGCAAGTTATTAGAAAAGCATTTATTCATCAAGTGGCTATACCAATTGCATTAGAATATTTAAACAATGCAAATACAAATGAAGCGCCTTTCAAAACTTTTGAAGAGATAATTGGCAACCCTTTTATTAATAAAGAGTTAGTAACCTATTTTGCGAGGCATTTTGGTTTTAGTTTCTTAGATATAAAATGGAAGCTATCCCCACAGAAAGTAAATGAAATTGTAGGAAGTATCTTTGATAGTTTGATTAGACAGCTTTCGGTTCTGCTCAACCATTACCAATGTGACTACGTTGTATTATCTGGTAAGCCTGCATCTTTGAAAAGTTTTGAAGATATATTCAGGAAATATCTGACAACATCACCAAATAATATTATAAATCTGAATAATTATTGGATCGGAAGGTGGTATCCTTTTACCGATAATAATGGCTTTATCGATGATCCAAAAACTATTGTTAGCGTTGGGTCAATAATCGCATTAATGTCTGGCAAACTAATAAAACTAAAGGATATTAAGATTGACACTAGCAGGCTAGCAAAAAACAATGTTTCGACAGCTGATTATTTGGTTAAAAATATCGAGAACACAAAAGAAGTATTATTAACGCCAACAAATAATGAAAATACTCTAATTATTAAAAATCTGCCTTATCAATTTGGATATTCAAAATTTGAAACCAAAAATTATCCTTACTCTGACCTATATACAATCAAGATTAATAGAAAGGAAATTGAAACAATTGTCAAGCAGAGATATGCTGGGCGAGATGCACAATATTTGAAAAATCAAGTTGATGTTGAAATCAATAGTATTAATCAGAATCTACCTTTGAAAATTGTTATTTCTCGTGATTATGAAGAAAGTAAAGAAATTGTAAAAATTGAGAGCGTAGAAGACTCTGACGGTAATACTAAATCGGTAAAATATTTCACATTAGGATATCAAACATTACCTAGTATTGGTGGTGATTATTGGTTGGATACTTGTGAGTTTACTTTAAATGTTAATTAGAAATGGATGTGAAAAATTATACTCCTGAACAGGTAAACCAAATAAAAAGTTATATCTCCGAAAAGTCTTTGTTAATAGCTGATTCAATAAAGTGGGTTAACGGAAATCTAAAGCATGAAGATAGAAGTAAAACCTTATTATCGCTGAAGAGGGCACAAAACAAATTAAATAAGATTGCTTCGAATATTGAAGCCAAGCCTGTTATAGCTGTTTTTGGTGCGAGTCAAGTGGGGAAATCTTATCTGATCAAAAATTTGTTAAGCCAAAAAGGAGAATCTTTTAAAATTATCAATAACCAAGATAGCTACGATTTTTTGAAAGATATTAATCCTGCGGGAACGGGTAAAGAAAGTACAGGAGTTGTTACACGTTTTTCGGTTGATCAAGATATCAAATTTGTAGATTTTCCTATTAGAATCAAACTTTTATCAGCAAAAGATATTCTAACAATCATTCTAGATTCTTATTTTCTAGATTTAAAAAAGATTTCTAGTGCTACAATTAATAATCGTCGTGCAATAGAGTCTCATATTAAAAAATATGAACTTGCAAAAGATAGTGTAAAACAAAACTACTTGTCTGAAGAGGATGTTTTGGAGGTAAAAGAGTATTTTGGAAATCATTTATCTAAGCATACGTTACTTTTTGAAGGTTTGACAGAAACCCGTTACTTCGAAAGAATAGCTTCTATTATCGAATATTTTGATTATAAAGAATGGACATCGATTTTTGAAATACTTTGGAATAATAATGAGGATCTTTCCGTACTATTTAGTGATCTGCTGAATAAATTGAACAGTATCCATTTCACATCACAGGGCTATATTAAGTTTAATGATGTCCTTAGAGCAGGTGGTGAAATTCTCGATGTAAAGAGACTAAAGGAACTTAATGATAATGTAGATTCTACAACACTAAAGTTGGAGGAAGGAAGTGAGATACAAATTAATATTTCATATTTGTCAGCGCTTTTATCTGAACTTATTTTCTCAATACCGAAGGATTTAACTGATAATAAGCCTTTTCTGAAAAATTCCGATTTATTAGATTTTCCTGGTGCAAGATCTAGACTGGGTATTGAGGAAGATGGTATAAAAAGTAATTTATCTGATATGTTGCTACGCGGTAAGGTATCTTATTTGTTCAATAAATACAGTGATGATTATAGTATCAATAATTTACTTTTTTGTTCCAACGATAAGCAATTAGAGGTTAGTGAACTTTCATATCTCTTGTTTAATTGGATCTCTACAAATATTGGTTCAAACATTGATGATCGATCACATTCTTTGGGCAAGTCAGAAATCTATCCACTTTTTGTGATATTTACATTTTTTAATAATCAGCTTCGATATGACATTACCAATGACGAAGGTTATCTAATTAATGAAAACAAACTTAATGATAAATGGGATACGAGATTTGTACGTTTTTTCGAAAATGAAGTTGTTACAAAATCTCGTGATTGGCATACGCAATGGAGCCATCAATCTCAAGACTTTACAAATTTTTATCTGTTAAGAGATTACAAATATTCCACAGATACCTACGATGGGTACGAAACAGAAAATATCGAAACAGAAATTAGAGAAGAACGTGTTCCATTCATCAATGCAATGAAAAAGACGTTTCTTAGTTTTCCTTTTGTACAAAAGCATTTCAGAAAACCTGAAGAATCTTGGCATGAGGCAACAGATTTGAACAAAGATGGATCAGAGCTAATAATTAAAAATCTCGAAAAGGTTTCTACTAATTATACTAAAATTAACCATTATGTTAATTTACTGAATAATACAGTTGAAGAACTGCAACGTGATCTTAGCACCTATATTAAAACAGACGATATTACGGAGCAGAAAAATAAAAATATGTCTGCAATGTCCCAATTTCAGTTGCAATTTAATATGGCGCTAGCTAGGGATTTAGGAGTGTTCAATGAACTTATACATCAAATTTCTTTACAACCAATTGAAGTTTTTAATTTATTGAATGAAAACTTATACGTTGATACAAGCAAAATTGAAGAGGGAAGTACTGCGGTTATTCTTCAGGAGGAGGTTACGTTTATAACTACGCTTCAGGAGGTTATTCGAATTGGTTTTTACCAAGTGTTTCGGAATTAGAAAAAATTTATTATAATAAATATGCATTAGCATTGTCCTCAGTTAACTATTGGACGTCCTCAGAAGCAAGTACTACAACAGCATTTATGATCAATTTTAATAATGGTACAACAAGTAGTATTTCTAAAACAATCTACAATTATGTTTTACCAATCAGAAAATTTTAGCTATTAATAATTGATTAATTCGAAGATAATCCCATCAAGTAAACTTAGAGGTATTATCTTCGAATTACTTCTGTCAGTTTATTTGTCAAACTTAGATAATGATATGTAAGTTTCAAAAATCATTCTCAGTTTTCACGAAACTAAAATAAAACTTTATACGACATTTTTTTGTCGACGACATAAAAAACTAAAGCTCCTTCACAAACTCTTTTATTCTTCGTATCGCTTCGATAAGGTCAGCTTCGGAGGTTGCATACGAGAATCGAATACAATTAGGATTCCCGAATGATGTTCCGCCAATACAACCAACATGGGCGTTTTCTAAAAGACACATTGCAAAATCGTCGGCATCTTTTATCACTTTTCCTTCAATCGTTTTTCCAATGAAATAAGAAATATCTGGGAAGAAGTAGAACGCACTTTTTGGAAGATTACATTTGAAGCCGTTGATGTCTTTCATTAGGTCGTACACCAAATCACGACGTTTGTGGAAGGCTTCAATCATATAGTTAAGTTCAGATTTTGGCATTTCTAGAGCAGTAATAGATGCACGTTGAGCAACGGTATTAGGTCCACTCGTCATTTGACCTTGGATTTTATCACAAGCTTTCGCCAACCATTCTGGACACGCCGAATAACCAATTCTCCAACCAGTCATCGCAAAAGCCTTACTCATCCCATTGATGACCGCCGTTTGCTCATAGACTTCAGGGAATTCTGCAATCGAAGTGTGCTTTCCTGTATAATTAATGTATTCGTAGATTTCGTCAGAGATTATCGTGATTTGCGGATATTTAGCAACAACCGCTGCAATTGCTTTTAACTCATCATAAGTGTAAAAACTTCCCGACGGATTACATGGCGAACTATAAAGAATAGCTTTTGTTTTTGGTGTAATCGCTTGCTCCAATTGCTGCGCTGTCATTTTAAACTCTGTATCGATGCTGGTTTCGATAAAGACAGATTTTCCGCCCATCATTTTTACCATTTCGTCATAACTCACCCAATATGGCGCTGGCAAAATCACTTCGTCGCCATCATTAATAATAGAAGCCAAAACATTTATGATAGATTGTTTAGCACCATTTGAAACACAAATTTGTGTTGGTTTGTAGTCGAGATTATTATCTCTTTTTAGTTTGTTGGCAACGGCTTGTCTCAATTCCAAGAATCCTGGAACAGGCGAGTAGTGGCTATAGTTTTCATTAATGGCATCAAAAGCCGCTTGTTTTATTTTTTCGGGAACATCAAAATCGGGTTCTCCAAGTGTAAGACTGATAACATCTATACCATTAGCTTTCATTTCTCGCACTTTATTACTCATTACAAAAGTTTGAGAATAGCTTAATCTATTAAGACGGTCAGAATATTTTTCCATGATAAAATTAATTGTCGGGCAAAGATAGTATTTAAAAGAAATAGAAATTAGAATAATGTTTTTCAAAAAGCTTTAAAACTTGGCCTAAAACTATTATTTCTTTTTCATAATTTCGCAGCATGTCTTTAGAACTTATTTTAAAATACTTTCCGGATATCACGGACACGCAAAAAGAGCAGTTTTCAAAACTTGAAAATTTGTACAACGAATGGAATGAGAAAATAAATGTTATCTCACGAAAAGATATGGAAAGTCTTTATGAGAAACATATTTTGCATTCTTTAGGAATTGCAAAAGTGATGGCTTTTGCGCCAGGCACCAAAGTTTTGGATATTGGTACAGGTGGTGGTTTCCCTGGAATTCCGCTAGCTATTTTATTTCCAGAAAGTCAGTTTACTTTAATCGATAGCATTGGTAAAAAGATTACAGTAGTGCAAGCCGTTGCCGAAGGTATTGGTCTTAGCAATGTTACGGCAATCCATGGTCGTGCTGAGAAGTTAAAAGACAAATTCCATTTTGTGGTAAGTCGCGCTGTGACGCAAATGCCAGTTTTTCTACGTTGGTTGCATGGTAAGTTCGAAAAAGATCAATTCAACCCAAAACATAATGGAATTTTATATTTAAAAGGCGGCGATTTAGGTGAAGAGCTAGCAGGCATAAAATGTGAGATTTTTCAACTCAGTAATTTTTTCGAAGAAGACTTTTACGAAACCAAGAAAGTTGTGTATATTTCTAAAGGAAATGTTTAACCTAAATTTTTCGGTATGAAAAGCTTTATTAAATTAGGATTTGCTGCTATTATTGCTCTATTGGTGCAATCATGTAACAATGACTCTTACGAAGTTAAAAGTTATGAACCTCGCAAAATAGACAGCGTGAAGATTGAGCACGATACGATGTATGCATTTAATATGCAACCGATAAAGGTTTTTTCGACTTACAATAAGGAATGCGAAGGCTTTTATGGTATGGATTATATTCCAAAAGATTCTACAAGAACGGTTATCAACTATGCTTATAAAAACAACCAAACTTGTGCGACTGGAACTTACAAAGCATTTAATTTAATTAGGTTCGAGCCACAACATACTGGAACTTACTATTTTAAATTCTGGCAAGGGAAAGATGCGAGTGGTAACAATATTTGGCTAGAAAAACATATTGTTGTAGAATAGCTTTTACATAAAATTTTAACTAAATTGAGACCTTATATTTAAGGTCTTTTTTTATGAAGTTTCTTGAGAAAATTGTTGACGACTTATTGTCAAAATATTCTGATTTATCCAACATTAGCGTCGTATTACCAGGTAAGCGCCCTTTAGTTTTTATTAGTAAAATCTTAAAGGAAAAGTCTTACTCTGGTATGTTGCCACAGTTTTTGACCATCGAAGATCTTATCCAAGATTTAGCAGATAAGCAGCATTTGCAAGGTGTTGCGTTACATTTATTCGCTTATCGTGTTTATCAAAAGATAGACAATTCTGAAGATTTTGGTGGTTTTCTAAAGTGGTTTCCAACTTTGCAGAAAGATTGGGACGATATGCTAAAATTCACAGATAACGATGAGAAAGTTCTGCAATGGATGTTGGATGAGGAACGAATCAAAAATTGGGGTGAAGATCTTGGTGATGACGACAATCCTCGAAAAAGAAATCTGAATTTTTGGCGCAAAATGAATGATTTTCTTCCTCTTTTAAAAGAAGAGTTAAATGCAAAAAACTGGGCAACTTCTGGAATGATTCATGTTGCTGCTCGCGACAAAATTGAAAACTGGGCAAAAGAAACCAAGGCGCAATTTGTGTTTTGTGGCTTTAATGCCTTTACGCCGATTGAAGAAAATTTGGTCAAAAACCTTTTGCATTGGGACAAAGCGATTTGTTACTTCCAAGCTGATCAGTATTATATTGACGATACAAGACAGGAAGCTGGTAAGTTTTTGCGCGAACATCTCAAGTGGAAAGAATTCAATGATCATCGAAATTTTAACTGGATTGAAGACGACTTCCGACAAGAAAAAAACATCAATGTTTATGAAGTTTCGGGGAATGTTGTACAAACAAAAGTGCTCCCAAAGATTTTTGATGCGATAGATCAGGAAGACATTTCTAAAACCGCAATTGTTTTATTAGACGAAAACCTTTTGCCAGCAAGTCTAGATGCTATGTCACAAGTGAAAAACTTGAACATAACAATGGGTTTTCCGCTGAAGAATATGTCGTTTAGCAACGCCATTAAAAAGCTATTTTACTTGCAAAAACAATTGGAGAAAAAGTCGAGTTCTTATTATTACGCCGATGTTTTTCCAATTTTACAAGAGCTGCCAAATTCAACAGAAGATGATAAAATTATTTCTGATTTTGTAAAATATGTGGAAGAACGCAACATCGTATATATTTCTTCAAAACTCTTGTCAGAGCAGCTTAGCAATCTTAGCTACTATGACTTGTTACGAGTTCCAGAGAATGTGCAATTGTTTTTGGATAAGTTGATTGCATTCTGTTTGGAAGTCAAATTTAGAATTGATGATGATATTCTTTACGAAAATATTAGCCATTTTGAAAAGACTTTTAAAGTACTGAAAAACCAGCTTTTGCCTTATAAAGTAGACCTGAAAATGGAAACTTTGGAAGTTCTCATCAATCAATTGGTTAATACAGAAAGTATCGATTTCCAAGGAGAACCTTTGGCGGGTCTGCAAGTTATGGGTCTTTTGGAAAGCCGACTTCTTAATTTCGAAAACATAATTTTATTATCGGTTAACGAAGGAAAATTGCCCTTGGGAAACACACAAAATACTTATTTGCCATTCGATGTTCGTAAGAATTTTGGTTTGAATACTTTTCTAGAAAATGATAGTATTTATGCGTACCATTTTTATCGTTTAATTCAGGATTCTAAGAATGTACATTTGTTGTTTAATGCTTTAAGTTCGGGTGTTAATACTGGCGAAAAAAGTCGTTTCATCACACAAATCGAAATGGAAAGTTCGCACAACATTAATCATATTGTTGTTGATAATGCGTCGGAACCCATCATTCAGGAATTGATGAAAATTGAAAAAACAGAATCAGTTCTCGCGAAATTACAAGAATGGAAAAAGTCTGTTTCGCCAACACATTTGACCGCTTTCCTTTACAATCCAATCGATTTTTATCTAAAATATATTCTTAAAGCCCGAGATTCTAACGAAATTGAGGAAGAATTGTCGGTGCGTAACTACGGAAATCTTGTCCATTATGCTGTTCAGTTTTTGTATGAAGATTTTAGAAATAAAATTTTGACTTTAGAAGATTACAAAATCTTAAATAGTAGAGTAGATGCCTCGATTTCACATGCTATTGAAAAGTTGAATCACCAAAACGAATTCTATGATCGCGGGATGAATTATATCCACAAACAAATTGCGGAACGTGTTATCAAAGGCATTCTTCAATATGATGAAAATTTGGTTAAAAATGGTTCGGCTTTAGAAATTGTAGATATTGAAAAAAATGTAAAAGCTGAATTTTTCTTAAATGAAGACAGAACGGATTCAATTTTGTTAAATGGTAATATCGACCGAATTGACCGACTGGACGGCGTTATCCGAATTATTGACTACAAAACTGCGAAAACTAAAAAGCTTAAAATTAGTCTTAAAAATAAAGAAGAACAATTGGAAACTTTATTCTTTAGCGAAGATTATAAACAGGCTTTGCAGTTGGCCATTTACAAATATATGTTGCAACAAGACGAGCAGCTTAACTCTTATGTTTTAGAACCTGGAATATGGTCTTTTGCAGAAGTTGGTAAAGGTGTTGTTAGCTTAGAAACGATTGATTTGGAAGATTCGGAAGTCGAATTTGCAATTGCTTCATTAGTCAATCACATCCTTGATCCAGAAATTCCTTTTGAGGAAAAAGAACATATTAGTTGGTAGAAAAACTGCCTTTCCAGTCAATCTGGAAAGGCAGTTTTTTTTATTCTTTAATGACTTTCTGAGTTAGATTTTGGGTTGCAGTTTTAACAACAACAGTATAATTACCTTTATTTAAGCCAGTTAAATTAAGAGAAGTCGAAACAAGTTGTCCATTTTGATTATAAACTTCGATGCTTTTTATATCACTTTTAGGAATCGTGGTTTTAAAATCACCTTTTGACGGATTAGGATATATAAAGCTTGTTTGCTTAGAATTTGATATCGTTGACAAGGTACCTGAACTTTTTAGGTAACGTATTTCGGTAGGCACTATAGTTCCATTTGTTGTTATTGTGCTGACGTCCAAAACTGGGAATTTGTAATCTTTGCTAAACCATTGATAATTGGTTGTAATAATCGTTCTGTCTTGACTGACGCCATTAATAACTGTTGTTAAGACCTGCTCCGAAACCGTTTTTACACGTAGGACATTGTAAAAAGATTGATCACTAATTTTGAGATCGCCATAACCGTCAACAATGTTTGTTCTTTGTCCAATACTACTAGCTTTGAAATTAAATCCGACAGGAGACAAATCACCATGATAAGAAAAGGCTTCCGTGTACGAATCATTATAATTCATGGGGAATTTGTACATAAGATCGGGCTGCTGATAGTCTAATGTCATTGATAAATCTGTATTAAAAGAGGTAATTTTCACTCCTAACATTTTAATAGATAAATCACTATTTGACTTTTGATAATGCGCGTAGACATTTTCTAAAGTTGTATGGTCATCCGCTTGCACAGGCGCATCGGTTAACTTTTTAGCCATATTAAAATTACTTGCAAATTGGCTATCGCAGTTGGTAGAATAACCTGAAAATTGACACCAAATATTTTTGTAACCCGTTGTTGTAGGATCTCCATAACTCGCTTGGACATTTCCTTGTGGTTGAATACTAGAAAAGTCCCATTGATAGTTAGCACCAGTTGATACAAAATTAGTCGTTGTGTTGGTATTTCCAGAGAGATAGCTTACTTGGTCATTTGCAACCGCATAATCGGCAGATGTGTAAGAAATCTGCGCTTCTATTAATGGCATAGCCATTGCCATCAATAAAATTGAGTAGAATTTTTTCATGATTAGGTTTGTTTTTAGTTTTAATAAAGGTAAGAAATCCTTTCATCTTTTTATCAAACACTAACATAGAAGCTGTATTTCAATGAGTTAGAATTAATTGCATTGAAATTAATTCTAAATTAAAAATTCATTTTTTTGCGGTATTACATCAAAATATTTATACATTTAACTGATATTTAATTGATATAGTGAATGCAAAATAGAAATGCGTATTGAAAAAATATATTTTAATAGAAATGTTT
Organism: Soonwooa sp.; assembly: GCF_030151385.1. Classification (GTDB taxonomy): domain Bacteria; phylum Bacteroidota; class Bacteroidia; order Flavobacteriales; family Weeksellaceae; genus Soonwooa. The sequence goes on along the minus strand of NZ_JASLDS010000072.1, from coordinate 79,042 downwards.
AATAAGAAAATAGTAAAAAATCACTGTTTTCAAGTACTAAAAAACCCGCATAATCGATATTGATAATACGGGTTTTTGTGAATATTTTTAATAGAGTAGTTCCCTATAAAATCTTAGAAAGCATTAATTCCTGTAATGTCTAGTCCTGTTATTAATAAATGAATATCGTGTGTACCTTCATAAGTAATAACAGATTCTAGATTGGCAGCATGACGCATCATCGGGAACTCTCCCATGATACCCATTCCTCCAAGGATTTGTCGAGATTCTCTAGCAATATCAATCGCCATTCTCACGTTGTTACGTTTTGCCATAGAAATCTGAGCAGGAGATGCTTTATGTGCATTCTTCAAGTTCCCAAGTTGTAGACAAAGTAATTGTGCTTTTGTAATTTCTGTTAAATATTCTGCTAATTTCTTTTGTTGTAATTGAAAAGAAGCAATTGGTTTTCCGAATTGTTTTCTTTCTTTTGCATACTGAACAGCCGTACAATAACAATCAATTGCAGCACCAATAACGCCCCAAGAAATTCCGTAACGCGCAGAGTTAAGACAAGATAAAGGACCTTTAAGACCTTCAACACCTGGAAGAAGATTCTCTTTTGGTACTTTAACATTATCAAATACCAACTCGCCAGTTTTGGATGCGCGAAGTGACCATTTATCAGTCGTTTCTGGCGTTGTAAAACCTTCCATACCACGTTCTACAATAACACCGCGAACTTTGCCAGCTTCATTTTTAGCCCAAACAACAGCAATATCGCAAAGTGGTGCATTGGTAATCCACATTTTAGCACCGTTTAATAAGAAATGGTCGCCCATATCTTTGATGGTTGTTTCCATAGAACCAGGATCCGAACCATGGTTAGGCTCAGTCAATCCAAAGCTACCAATCATATCACCTGCGGCTAGTTTTGGAAGATATTTTCTTTTTTGTTCTTCAGAACCGAACTCGTTGATAGGGAACATTACCAAAGAAGATTGTACAGATGCCGCAGAACGTACCGCAGAATCGCCACGCTCTAGCTCTTGCATAATAATTCCGTAAGATATTTGATCCAATCCTGCGCCTCCGTATTCTTCTGGAATATAAGGTCCTAGTGCGCCAATATTTCCCAATTCTTTCATTAGATTGGGGATATCACGATGTTCTTGGGCAGCTTTATCAATTTGAGGCATGACAAAACTTTCTACCCAATCTCTAACAGATTGTCTAATAAGTTTGTGTTCGTCGCTTAAAAGCTCGTCCATCATGTAATAATCAGGAATGCTTGAAAGTGGATAATATGACATATTTTGTAGTTTTGGTTAATTAAAAAAATGTTTCCCGAAAATAGGCTTTTCTTGGCAATCCAAAAAATAATTTGTCATTTTTAAGTCAATATTCATAAAGAATTGAATCTTTGGAACAATATTTATTTCATTTAACAAAAATCAGCATGATGAATAGATTGATTCCCCTTTTAATAGTTGGCTTAAATGGGATAGTGTATGGCCAAAACAATGGTGGTGCAGCCAAACTTAGTGAACTTCCGAAAAATGTTATGCGTCAATTTTTCAATAATTCTATAGCATCGCAAACGACTTATAAAAATACGGCCAAAGATGTTAGAAATCAACAATTTGAATTTATGACTTGCTTAGCAAAAACTTATGATTTTGATTTTTCAATGGATTCTAATTTTAGTTCAGAAAAAGCAATTGAGAAATATTACAGTTGGAAAAGTGACTCTGAGAAAAAATCTGAAACCGATCCAATCAAAGCAATGGACTTTTTGTATCAATTCCAAAATAAAAGTTCGGGCGATAAACGTGAATTTGCCGAACAACATCCAAAATGTTATTCAACAAGATAAAAGCTGATATAGAAAATATATGCTAATAGATATTCTAGGATGCAGATTTTGTTGAATTATTCGATGTTCTGAAACACACACAATTTAACATAATATAAATTATAGGCTATTTTTTTACAAATGTAAAAGTAGGGCTTATCAAGCTCTTTTAATATGTCTTACTTTTGATTTACACGAGTTCTATCAAAAGCATTTTGAAAATAAAGTCGATTGGTAAAATTATCTCGGTAGATAACTTCCTTTTCTTTACCCAAATTGAAATTAAAACTATTCTTCTTTATAGGCTTATAATTTTCAAAAGATATGTTTTTGGAATTACTTAAACTTGTCATTACAGATTTTTGACAATCCAAAGAATCAATCTTTTTGCTTAAGGTCTGCGCATTGCTTCTAAAAGAAATCAATACAATTATTATAAAAAAAATACTTTTCATAAATAAAACTTAAGATTATTATTATCAGCTACGAATTTTGTTTTAAATCTCAATTTTAAAATTTCCAAAAAATTCGTACTTTTTATTGCATTCTCAAATTTAATTATTTTGAACAACTAATAAAGTTTTTAATTTCATTCGATTCTCAGCGATTAGCTTTTTTGAGAAATTTATCGAATTACAAAATAATATGTCCAACTAATTAGCAATATTTGAAACGGAATTCTAAACCACAAATATGATAAACCTTTACCATCGAAAGTTCCGGTTTCATAATTCAAATGATTAACAGCTGCGTTAATATTGCTGGGCAAAATCAAAATAAAAAATACAATCAACAAGATTCCAGTTAGCGCACTAATATCTGGAAACCAAATTCCGATTGCTGCTGCAACTTCTAAGATTCCTGTGATATAAATAATTTCGGTTTTGTAAGGTATAAAACCTGGCAACATCATCGTCATGCCTTTGGTGTACAAAAAATGACCGAGTGCTGTAAATACTAGCATTACAGACAATGCCAACTTTCCAGAAAATTCGAATTTAAAATTAGAACTTATTATTTTGCTAGCAATTAAAGCGATGCTAAAAACAATTAGTAAAACAAATAATGGTTTCATCTTTTTTTGACAAATTTATTAAGTCTGAAAAGTGAAATCAATGAACAATTGTTAACAAATCTCTTTTCGGATGCGACTCAAAGATTGTGGCCGAATACCAATATATGATGCCAAATATTTTAGTGGAATCTTTTGAACAAGCTCTGGCTGCTCCTTTAACAAATCTAAATAACGTTTCTTAGCAGTATCTTCTAACAAAGAAATCTCCCGTTTTACCTTTTTTAGATAAATTGCTTCGGCTATCTTTCGACCAATCCTTTCGCCAATACGTGTATGTTCGTAGATTTCGCTTAGGTCTTTGTAAGAAATTTGCCACAATGTACAATCGGATATCGCTTGAATATTGTACGTAGATGGCGTTTGTGTGATAAATGAATCGTAAGCGCTAACAAAGGAATTCTCAAATGCAAATCCAAAAGTAAAATCATAATCTAACTTTGGAATATTGAATCTAACAATGCCTTTTTCAATAAAAGATAAATACTTTTCGACTTTCCCTTTTTCTAAGATTAGAGACTTTTTGGGAAATTTTGCTTCAGTTAATTTGGAGCAAAACAAGTCTAATTCGTCATTAGTGATATCGACAATCGTTTCAAAAAAAGCTTTTATTTTTTCCATATAATTAATGTCAGCACTTCCCTATTTTAATTCGATTTGAAATTACTCAAAAAACATATAATATCGACAGTTATTGTCTACAATCGTTAAAAAATATATATTAGGATTTTAATACAAATCACTTTAGATGAAACTTACCTATTCCAATAAAAACTTTAACTGGATTTTAACTGTCGTTACTTTAATGTTTGTCCTATTCCATTTGGATTCATTATTCTTTTCGTATGATATTATAGCCGAATTATTTGAGTCCATTTTTTATCTTTTGTTAGCTCTATTAGCCTTTTTATCATTGTTGCCAAACAAACTGAATGGAGAAAAATTTGTATTATTTTATGTAACCTGTTTTTTATTGGTTGTGCCACTTAGCAGTTATGCTGAATATTTGATGCGAGTTTTAAAATATGGCTATTCATCAGCTCCTTTTGCTTTTCCAGTAATTAATTTATGCTTTCTTTTGGGGATACTTCTGACTTTTTTTTGTAACAAGTTCTCCATGAAAAACAAAGATGAAATAAAAAGATATTATGGATTCTTTTTTATTATTTATGGCTCATATTTATTTTTAAAAATTATCCTTGACGATTTTAATTTTATGAAGTTTTTTGATGTTTATTTTATTATCCAAGTGTGCATTTGCTTTTTGGTTGCTTTTATTGGTAATAGAATTGCAACAAGTAAAACTAAATTTCTATCGGGAATATTGTTAATTGCTTTAATGCTGTTAATTCTTAATTATATTTCGTTAAGTAATGTAGCCTAATAAAACACATTTATGTCTAAAGAAAACGAACAAAAAAACTTAATTTTAACAAGGTTCTGCGGCGAAGAAATTTATCCAATTGAAACTGCAACTTGGCATTTGTACGAAAACAAAGATGGACTAAATGAGCTTTGGTTGGAGATTGAATCTGATTTCGGTATTCAATTAAGTGATGACACAAAAGATTTGGGAGGCCAGCCTCATTGGGAATTAACTTTTCGGATAAAAGATTTAAAAAAAAGTGAACTAAAAGTTGGATTTAGAGCTACAATAAAAAACGGATATGATGAAGAATTAGAGGATTCATTAACTAATTTTTATTATTGTGAACACCAACCAACTGATAATAATGAAATAGAAATAATAGACATTAATGAGACTAAAATTCTATTTAGAATTATTGGAGAAGTTACTGATGTTAATTATTACGATGGCTCTAAACCAAAGAATAAAATCTATGTAGAAACTTGGTTTGATGAAGATTAATGCCATTTAAATTTTTGTAATTATGAAAACTAACAAAATGGAAAAATGGAAAATCTTATTCTATGTTTTTGCTTTTCCACCAATAGCATTTATATTTTTTTTATTCCTATTTTATTTCCATGCGACTTTTAAATTAGGATTTTTTCCAACTTATGATAATCCAGATCCCAAACAACTCGATTTCTACCAAATATACTACCCTATTATTTTAGCCTTTGGAGGAGTTTGGTTAATGTCCTTAATTATTTGGATTCCTTTAATCTTATTTTATTTAATTATCTACAAAAAAAGAACAGACTGGAAACCAATCATTATTTGTGTCGCTTTTAATTTAATGGGTTTTTTAACACTTTTCATCAATGTGATAGAATGGTTTGCCGATTAAAAATTAAGTTTAGAAATCCATCATTTTTAAAACTTATAAAACAAATATTTAGAAAAAGTACACAACTCCCCTAACCTGCAAAATCATTTAGCATATCGATCGTTGGCACAAAAAATAAGCTGCCTGTTTTGGCCGTGCTAAAGTCTAATATTCTATCATAATTTCCTTTAGGTTTACCCACAAACATCCTTGTCAGCATTTCTTTAACAGTACTAAACTTGCCGGCGTAGGCGATAAAATAAGTACCCATTTCGTTATTTGCAGTATTACCAAAAGGCATATTATCACGGACAACTTTTTTGTCATCTCCAACATTAGCCAAGGCAGAATGCGAGTTTTTGGGTTTTACTTCATCTGTCATTTCGATGTCTTGATCTTTGGATCTACCGATGACTTTTTCCTGCTCCGCGACTGGTAAAGCGCGCCAAGCTTCCATATTATGGATATATTTTTGAACAAAAAGATAACTACAATTTTTGTATTTAGGATCTTCACTACCTATCAAACCAAAATGAGCACGCGCATCGCCGTGAGGATTTTCGGTACCATCTACAAATCCCAAGATACTACGACCATCCCAATATCGGAATCCGTGGACTTCCTCAATACACGTTGCAACTGGATTCAGAAAATCCGACAAAGTGGTAGCAACATCAATACAATAACTAAAAATCTCACCTCTGATATGAAAATGCAGGTCAGCTTCTGTTGCTACAGCCGTATGTTTGGCGCCCGCAATTTCCTCAAATTCCACTAATTCTTTCGGTAAGGGTTTTGTAAGTTTAAGTAAATCCCAAGCTTTTTTCCCAATGCCCATTACAACACTCGCTTTCATAGTAGCAAAACGCGTCATTGCACTATTATTAAGATTGACCATCAATGCACAAACACGCTGAAAAACCTCTATGTTTTCTTTCTTACTTCCATTGAACTTCCAAACCATAAAGATTGTATTGTTATTGGGATAATCTAAGACGTTTTGATATTGTGCGCTCATGTTTTTTGATTTTACTCAAATATAAAAAAAGCAGTTGCAAGCACCAATTTTTAGATAGAATATATCTTAATTTTTTTTGATTTTAAATAAGTTATATTTTGATTTTTCTAGCCAGAAATTCTTACTTTTAATTCTCACAAGCAATCAAAATCAAATATTAAAACTATGAAAAGAGTTACTGGTATCGGCGGTGTATTTTTTAAGTCACAAGATCCTGATCGATTAAAAGAATGGTACAAGAAGCATTTGGGCTTGCCTGTCAACCAATGGGGATGCAGTTTCGAATATGATCCAAGCGCCGAAGATGCTAAAAAATCTTCTGTACAATGGAGTCCCTTCAAAGCTGATACGCAATATTTTGCACCTTCTGAACAGCCATTTATGATTAACTATACTGTTGAAGATTTAGAAGTTTTAGTCGCTGAACTTAAAAAAGAAGGCGTGGAGGTTTTGGGAGAGGTTTCTGTTTACGATTATGGTAAATTTGCCCACATTATGGATTGTGATGGTAATAAAATAGAACTTTGGGAACCAGCCTAAGAATCAAACACTAAATAAAAAAGACAAGCATCAAATTATGAAACTTGTCTTTTTTTTTTGTGCTGTGAAGTTTAATACATTTCAATTTTTTGCTCTGTCAAATTGGCAAGAACTTCGGCTTCCAATTTTGTCAATTCTTTTTTGTAATCATGAAAAGGAGAATCGTTTTCTTCTAATTTGTCTAACATTATAAATGCAAAATTATCTTCGCCCGAATTCTTCCAATCTGTTTGCAAATCTGCATTTTCGAATTGTCCCATTTTAAGAACAAACTTAGATTTGTTAATCCAAGCATCAGCATTTAAGCTAGCTTTTACAAAGATTTTCCCTGTCGTAATATTCTTAATTCCCAGAATACCCATACTCAACTTTTTGTTTTCAAAAGCCTCGCGGTATTTTTTTTTAAGTTCTTTATCCATTGTGTTTTGTTTTAAATAATTTTAATATTTAGATCCATCAAAGCATCCAATAATCCTGTTTTGTTTTTCTTTTTAACAGACAAAAACAATTCGTTAGCAATCTCTTCTGCAGTGATTTTAGCCTCTTGATAGACGCGCTCTCCTACTTCTGTGATGACAACAAAACTAACACGCGCATCCCTTTCATTCGCTTGTCTAGCGACAAGACCAATTTTCTCCATTGGCGCTAACAATCTAGTAATTCCAGATGCCGTTATGCCCAATTGTTCGGCTAGGTCAATCCGGCGACATTGCTTATTTGGCGTACTGCTGAGGATATACAATAGCATAAAATCGCTAAGTCCAAGTCCATGGATGTGCAATTTATCAAACTTCTTAGATAAGATATACTGTGCTTTTACAATGCTTAAAGCTAATTTTAGATCTTCCATTCTATTGATAAAATACTTAATTAGTCAAATACTTTGCAAATATATAAATTTTAAATTAATTAAAAATTGACCGAGCTCTACTCTAGCTTTAGCTGTTTTTTTATTGAAAAAACTTAATGCCTTTTTTGTATTTTTGCTTGTATGAAAGGGACTTTGTATCTATTAATCGCCATCGCATTCGAAATTCTTGCGACCACTTACCTCAAAAAATCTGAGGAGTTTAGCAAGCTTGTTCCCTCTATTATTACTGTTGTTGGTTATTTGGTTGCCTTTTATTTTCTAAGTTTATCACTTCGCACCATACCGATGGGGATTGCTTACGCCATTTGGTCAGGCGTTGGGATTGTTTTTATCACCATTATTGGCATTTTGGTTTTTAAACAAACACCTGATTTACCTGCTATTATCGGTCTTTTATTTATAATAATCGGTGTTGCCATTATCAATATATTCTCAAAAATGGATGCGCACTAGACATTTTCATTTTACCGAGTCCTCACCTAGTGATATAATATTTTTGCAAGTACTCTTAAAATTGAGATATCATACAGTCTTTTTATTTACTTTTAAAGAAGCTTTCAAAATGAATAAAAAACTATGATAAATAAAACTGTAATTTTCGTTGTTACACTTTTTGTCTTTAACGCTTGTAGCAAGAAAAATGAAGTTTCGAAAACATCGAATTCGGAGCCTCAAGTATTACAAACGCCTAGTGATGTTAAAGATGATAAAACCAATGCAGACATTGATAATAAAGATGAAACGGCAGAATGGCTAAGTGATATTTTCAAATGTAAAGATGGTCAAAAGCATTGTTTTTACATAGAGAAAGAGAAACAACTTTGTACAAAGCGTTTTTATGACTTCATGACGGACTCGGAAGAGATTTTTGAAGCATCTAATTTAACCGAAGTAGAAAGACAAATCGCCGAGAAGAAATACAAAAAGAAATGGTCCAACATCTATGAGTTAAGAACGGATGAAACTGGTGCGCCGTGGCTTTTCGGAAGAGGAAACGATGATTCAGAAAGCATCAATGATCTCAAAATTGAGAAACTTGCAGATCTCAAATACCGCGTTTTTGTCAATTACGGAGACGAGATGAAAACGACTAGTGATGTTGTGCTTGTACTCGAAAACGGAGATTATAAAATAGATTACAGCAAAACCAAATATCTTGATTAAGTAAGAACTTCTACAAATATTGTCATAACTGAAAAATAGTTATATCTTTTACAACAAATGAAGAATTTAATTTTATTATTTGTTTTTTTACAATTGTTCCATTCCTGCCAAGATAAAAAACTTGATTGGGGACAAGTGCAATTGCCAATCGCGTTGGATTCTATTTCGAAGAATTACGAGGTTTTACCTTATTACGAATATCCGAATCAAAAAATGGATTTGTATAAATCTTACGATAAAGATCTACTTAACTTCGATGGTGTTGGGTTGGCAGAGAAAGATATTATTGATAACTCTGCCATTTTGTATGTTTCAAAATCAAGTAAAAAAGTTGTGGCTGTAAGTCTTTTTACAGAAGATGCAAAGAAAACGGATGCTTTGGTAAAGAAACTTGAAGAAAAGCTAGGACCAACAGATTATCATTATTATTACAAAAACGATGCGCTTCCATCTAGAGATCGAATATGGAAAAAAGCTAATAATTATTACACTTTGAGACTAAATGATGTCGCCTATATTTTTGATAAAAAAACTAAAACAGCTATTTTAACAATCTTTTATGCATCGCCAGATAATCCTTTCGTTAAATGGTGGTTTTATGAAGGTGGTGATTTTAGTGGTTTTTATGGACAATATTTAGACGAAAAAAGCAAACCCGAGCATAAAAATGACAACTATACTTACAAGGATTTTGTGGAACAAATGGATAGAGAAAACAAGAATTTTGGAACAACTTCGCGTGACTATGTCAAGTAGCATCTTTACAAAATTTTTAAAGAAACTTTCTTTAAAAGTAATACAGATAACTAACCACCAAAATTAGCATAAAATGAAACTACCTAAAATTAACTTTTATAAAACAATAGTATTAATGAGCTTTTTTCTAAGTTTATTTGGATGCAATAAGACCAATTCTTCTGAAGAGAATCTTCCAAACATAACTAATGTTGAAAATCCTGAGGAAGATTTTAAAGATATTGTTCTCAAAATCGTAGAGGTGAGCAAACAAGACAATAACTTCACTTACCTTGTCAAAGGAAAATACGAAAATAATATTGTTGGATTAAAACTATCAATAGTTAATAATATTGCGGCAGGCATTTCCAAAGACGCCAATATTAATAGCGGAAGCTTTGTTAAAAATGGAATAACTTTAGAATCTATCGGAACGGAAAGTGACAATTTTGTTGCTGCTTTAGCGAAGATTTATGAACTAAAATCAACTTCAAAGTTTTCGAAAAAACCTGTAAAAGTAACCGTTTTTCCATTAAATGAAAATACAAGTGATCTTTCGAAACCGAACTATTACAAATTCAAAGCATTTTTTAATGACGAAGCCGATGAAAACGATTATGCAGAACTTTTCATCAACCTTAACCTTGGAAATAACACCGTCGAGTTCAACGAAAAAGATAGCGAATACAGAACAAATGTGCTAAAATCATTATGTGAAAACTAAGCTTATTTTTCGGTTAGATTTTCTTTAACGCAACAAAGAACATTTTCAAAAATGCTTCTTGAATTTATTAGCTAAAATGAAAAATCTACTTCTGCTGCGGCTTTACGAAAATTAGCATGCATTGCAGCAGTAAAATAATCACAAAATATCTTGTAGACTTCCGACTTGGTATCGGTTGCTGAAATTCCTAATTGACGATAAATGCTGATAATTTGACTTGATAGATTTTGAACCAGATCCACGCCATACTGATGAATCTGCTTTTGTTTTTCTTCAGACACAACATCATGATGACTTAGTATATTCTCAACATCACGTGCGTAATCAAAAACAATGCTCAAATGATATTCAATAGAAGTCTTAAAAGTCTTCAAATCTAATTGTGGACGCAGCTTTTCAGCCTCTTTCATAAAATGATCTGCAAGACCAAGATAATTTACCAACAAGGTTAAATCTGCAAAAACACGAAATGGAATTTTATCCATGACATCATCAGAAAAGAACTCATTATACACAAAACTGTAATCTGCCCCAACTTCTACATTCTCAACAGAAAACGAATAAGTTCCAGTAGATTTCATCCCCATCGATTTCCAATCTGGAATAACTGCAATTTTGTCCTTTGGAATTACAAAAGAACGAACAACTTCATTATTATCATTGTCCTTTATTGGAATGCCATTCTCTGTGATAATAGCATTTAACGTGAAATGCGTAAGATGAGGTGCTCCTGTTGCGTAGCGCCAAAGTCCATTGATGAGGTAAGTTTTATCATCAAGGATTTCTGCTGTCCCACCAATCATTCCACTTCCTCCAAAACAAGTTTTTTTATTGTTAAAAATAAGCATTGCCACTTCTGGCTTTAGATTTCGAGAGAAATAATTAGCACCAGAACAAAGTGTTATCATCCAGCCGAGACTTCCATCCTTTTTTGCCCAATCATAAAGAATTTGTAAACCTTGCGCAAAATTACATCCTAATCCACCATAGATTTTTGGAACCCATATCCAGAGACTTTCCTTATCGTAAATCTCCTGCATCTGTGCTTCCGATATGACAAATTTTTCTTCCGTTAAATTGAAATCTTCAAACATTCTTCTGAGAATTAATAATTTTTTTCCATTCGAAGTAACCAAAGACAGCAACAGTAAATAAGAAACTCGTCAAAACTGCGTAGAGATACAAGTGTTTATGTATCATCAACGGTATCGAGATTATATTGCTGATATTTAGCAAAATCCAATTTTCTACTTTACGTCTAGCCATCAGCCACATTCCAGCCCAAGCGAAAGCACTAACCAACGAATCCCAAATCGGCACATCCGAGTTTGTGAAGTGCGTGAGGAAAAACCAAAACAAGACAAATGTGCCAACGACAATACCAAGGGTGATTGCCTTTTCTGTATTGTTAGTTGAGGAAATTTTAGTTTCAGCTTGTTGCTTCCCAAACTTCCAATACAACCAACCGTAGATGCTCATCACCAGATAATAAAGATTAAGCGTAAACTCCGCGTACAAAAGTGATTTAATCATCACATAAAGCGTCAACGAAATAGCTGCAATACCAAAAAGATAGTTGTTAGAATTGTTTTTGCGTGCTAACAAAACCTGTACAACCGAAAAGAAAACGCCTAGCCATTCCTGCCAAGTCGTGTGTTGAAAAAATTCCTGCATCATTAACTTTTATAAATTAAATGATGAGATGATAAATACATAATCCCTACGCTGGCATTATCCAGACCAGGTGCGGAACATTGTTCCTGGGTATCATCTCAGCCACACTTTGTGGCACCCCATTAATAAAGCAAAGGTGATGTTTTTTTTTCAAAAATAAAAATGAAAAATATATTGATATTTTTAGACACATTATCTTTAAAAAAGGCACTGAAAAAAAGCGTTCAAAACCATAAATGATTAGAAACGCTGTATAAATTCTTTATCAGATTATTTTGCTAATGCTTTAATATCTTTTATTTCAAGAATGCTTTTGACGTTGTCGCGTTCAACAGAATGAATCATCGCTTGCCCTAACTGGCTCAAAGTAATGATTTTAGAAGGCATTAGAAAGTTTAAACCTTTTGCAATGACAATATAGATTTTATTTGCAAATTGTTGTCCAGGATACGCTATCATCCCGCCAGGTCGAAAGTTGACCACACGACGAAAAGGAAGTTTCATAAGGTCATTTTCCGTTTTGCCTTTTACCCGAGCCCACATCACGCCACCTTTTTCGGTACTATCCGTGTGAGAACCACTAACATAAGTAAAAACCATATTAGGATTAACCTCTACGAGACATTTTGCAACGGCCATAGTTGTATCATAGGTTATTTGTCTATACTTTTCCTCCTTCATACCAACAGAAGAAATTCCAGCGCAAAAAAAGCAAGCATCATAACCAGAAAGTTGACTTTTATGCTCTTCAATTTTTGTAAAATCTGGAATCAAAAGTTCTGTTAACTTATCATTTTTAATACCACAAGATTTTCTTGAAATACTTAAAACTTCTGTAATTTTAGGATCATTAAGGCATTCTAATAAAACGCCCTCACCTACCATGCCTGTGGTTCCTGTTATAATTATTTTCATTGTTTAATTTCTGTTATATATTAAAGACGTTTGAAATCTGAAAATACTTTAAATATATCTAATTCTTTCTTCTTCGAGATCAATTTGATACACTTGCATTCTTATAATTTCTTCATCAATTTTTGGATCTTTATCCAACTCGTGAAGATAGGCGCGTTGCATCTCAAACATTTCCAAAAGCACTTGTTTTATATCTTCGTCAATCCATCTAATATCTTGTGTGTTAGCTTGTTCTTCCCAATGGCGCAATACACGTTCCATCCCCGAATGACCTTGCCATTTTTCTTCATTTTCATATTTGCTTTTGATGTGATCGTAGACATGTTGTTTTAGTCCTTTTTTTATTTGAAGACGTGTTTCGTGTTCATTTTTTTCAAGATTTGCTAGACCTTGGAACGGTTTAAACTTATTAATTATCCATGGTAATGTTAAACCTTGTACAACCAATGTCAACAAAATCGCTTCGAAAGTAATAAACAAAATAAGATTACGATGCGGGAAAGGCTCTCCCGTCTGATGAACCGTCAAGGGTATTGAAAGTGCTGCAGCCAACGACACTACGCCTCGCATACCAGTCCATCCCATTACCAATGGTGCCCACCAACTTCTACCCTGCCGTTGCATATTATGTGCAACACTCGGTCTGAAAACCATGGTTGCAAAAATGGCGATATAGGAGCTTATCATCCTTGCGCCAATTAAAACACCTGTTACAATAATTCCATATAGAATTGCACTTTCAAGGGGAATTCCGTTTGCTTTTAGTCCATCAACAATTTCGGGTAATTCCAATCCTATAATGAGAAAAACAATTCCATTTAATATAAAAACAAAACTTTGCCAAACGCTAAATCCTGTAATCCGACTACTGCTGCTCAGGAAGTTTAATCTTTGTGAAGATAGAAATAATCCACCACTAACAACTGCCAACACGCCAGAACAATTTGCCTGCTCAGCCAACCAATACATTAGATAAGGTGCAATAAGCGTTAAAGCTGTATCCGAAACACGATCAGTTGACCATTTTTTATGAATTCGCATAAAAATAAAAGCCACAATAAGACCAATTCCTATTCCTCCAACCAACATCCAAACAAAATCCAAGATAGCAGTTTGCCAGATAAATTGCCCAGTTCCTACAGCTACTAAAGCGAATCGAAAAACAATTAAAGAAGAAGCGTCATTTAACAAACTTTCGCCTTCCAAAATTGCAGAGGTAGACTTCGGAATTTTCACAAATTTGGTGATCGCTCCTGTACTGACAGCATCAGGTGGTGAAACAATACCTCCCAACACAAATCCTAAAGCAATACTAAATCCTGGAATAAAATAATTGGTCGTAATTGCTACCAAGAAAGCAGTGAAAAACACAACTAAAAAGGCGAAACTACCAATAATACGCCACCACTTTTTCATTTCTTTAAAAGAAACTGACCAAGATGCCTCATATAAAAGTGGAGGAAGAAAAATAAAGAAAATCATATCTGGATCGATATGTATTACAGGCAATTCTGGTATAAAACTAATTCCCAATCCTGCCAAAACCAATAAAATGGGATAAGCGATTTTGAGTTTTGTTGCCCAGATATTGAGCAACACAATGATAAAAACCATGATCAAGCCAAATGGCAAAAGCTCGTGTAGCATAAGTTTTGTCGTTGAAAAAATTAAAAAGAGAATAAAAATAAAATCTAAAATTTTGAATCTAAAATTCAAAAAAAACTAACAAAAATGCTGATGATGGATATCCAAAAGGATCTTCGAATTGTTAAAAATAGAAATCATTGGTTTGTGTTTTATAAAACAAAGATAATTGAAATTAAAAAACAATTATAATTAATTCATAAAAAGCGAGATTTATGCGAATGATTCTTATATTTATCCCATAAACATAAAGAAATGAAAATCAAATTTTTCAGCTTTTTAGCAATAGTTCTTTTTTTAATATCTTGTCGACACGATGGCTATGATTGCTTTACCAATCCTCAGCCGGTAATCCTTAATCTAGTTGATTCTAAAGGTCATAATCTTATTGAAACCAATGAGCTAAAAGTTTCTGACTTAAAAATTACATCTCAAAAAAGTGATTACAAGCCAACCGTTAATTTACAAGAAATTCAGAATCATTATATCGCTGTTGGTGGAACTGGTTGGTACAATGGTGCAGAAAAATTTGATATTTCAACACCATTCAAAAATTTCACCATTAAGGTCATTTCAAAAGAATTGACTGGAAAATGCAGTGGTTACGTTATTGAAAAAGTTGATTTTGAAGGCGTGGATGCTTCCAATACGCAAACAATCTATAATGTTGTTCTAAAAGATTGATCATATTTTTTTTGATAGGACTTTAAAAGACATTAACGATTATTAGAAAATTCGTCCATTTCAAAACAGCATTAGATTAAATCACTTCGAATCATTCCAGTTTTGAGTCATCAAAATATCGACTATCAAAATAAATCTTAAACTCGAAATTATTCTTTTCTTTATACATTTTCTGCGTTTTAGGATCCTTCATTTCAACATAATATGGATCACTTATAAACTGAACTAAGCCATAAATATGTTTTCGATCATTTTTTGATTTTGGTAGATTACTTAAAGTTAATTGACTTTCTTTGGTCGAAACTATAACTTCACTTTTTGCATATTCTTGATCCAGTGTTTTAAAATACGAAGGATAAGGCCAATACAATCGGAGTTTTACTTCTGATCGTTGATCGGGAAATACTTTTGCTATAAAACCATACATTTGGAAACGAGCGCCAAAACCACCACGAATAACTAATGTATCATTATCATAGTAATGATTACACATGAAGTTCTTTTTTTGATAAAGGTTATCCAAATTATCGAAAACAATAGTATCAGCAGCCATATTTTTTGCCATATACGTGCTTTCATAAATAGAATCCATCGAATAAATCGTGGGTTCATTCTTAGTGCTTATATTTTTAAGCGCTTCTTCTTTTATTCCTGAATCAATTTTGAGTACAGCCGAACCTTGCTTGCTTTTGCAGTTAAACATCAACAAAAGCATTGCGCTTCCAAGAAGATTTAGAAATAGTCTCTTTTTCATATTCATAAACTTTGAAAGATTAAGGTTGAAAATAAGATTTCCCAGTACTATCGATATAAAAACTAACTGGATGTTCACCAACAACCTGATCAACATTCATTAGACCAGAATCTTCGTAGTACTTATGAATTCTCGTAAATTTAGGATCAACAAGAATTAAACGATCTTCCAGCAAAACCCCATTATTAATAGTTTTTCCATCTTTTGCTACCCACACAATCATATGATTAGAATTTTCGCTAAATGAAGACAGAAAAATATCATCATAAATTTTCAATTTGTCCACGCGCACCATGACTTCTTTGTCGTCTTTTCTCGTAATCGCAAAAGTCGGTTTTCTTATAGTTTTAGATGCTTCATCATAATAGGAATCCCTAAAACTATGCAAATCAATCTCTGAATAAATTGCTTCCAAAATAATGTTTTTGTTTTCATCTTGGATTCCTTTCTTACCATCTTTTTCGAAAATTTCATAGGAAAATAGACGTAATTCTTCGACTTGAGGAGGTGGAAGATAAGGCGATTCATTTTTCTTCGAAAAGTCAGATTCTTTCATAAGATTAGCATTCTTATCAACCAAGAACATAGTTTTTCCTATCTGAACCAAAGCAAAACCAGGATATGTGGAATAATCATGTGAATAGCCAAATGGATAAGCATTATTGAACTTCGGTTGAATAATCATTTTGCCGCTGGCATCCACATACCCAAATTTCTTGCCTTTCAAAAAAGGGATCAGATCGGGTAATGTTTGTCCAAAAAAAGGATGAGAGATTAATGCTACGAAAACTAATGACAAAAATTGTTTTTTCACTTGTACTTTTATTTTTTTCAAAGTTAAGATTTTCGCTTTCTATAAAGTTGAATAACAAAATGACAATTTACGTGTTCTTAGCAAAAAGTCAAAAATTTACACTTCCTCATCCAACAACTTCTGAAAAGCATCCACAAACTGCGAAACGTGCAAACCATCCATCAAAGCATGATGAACATGAATGGAAACCGACATTTTCTTAGAATCACCCTCGTCATAAATTTTTCCAAACGAAATTTTTGGTGCGCTATCTGGAAAACTAAAACTTCTTGCATGCGAAAGTGAAGTGAAATTCAACCAAGGAAGTGACGAAAAGTGAATAATGTTTTCTCCCGAAACTGCTGGAATTAACGAAGTTTCGTTTTGAACTTTCTCAATTTCTTGTTTTGCTTTTTCAATGAAAACTTGTTCGTCTTCATCAAAATCAAAATAGGAGAATCCAAAGGTTCCGTTTTCTCTGTTAATCGTTGGTGACGCATTAATGACATCGAATAAAACAACTTGATTGTCAACAATTCTATATCTAAAATTTTCTACTTGATTTGCAGCTTTCAAAGCGCGATAAAGGTAATGCAAGAACAAAGATTTATTATTTTTTTTTGCATTTTCATAGGCTTTTGTAAAATCCATAGTTATGGTTACGCCAAAGAAAGGCTCTTCAAACTGTGTGAAAAATCGAAAATGGTCTTTTCGAATCCAAGTTTCAATATCTATAATTTGTTGCATTATTTTAGTTTAAATAATTTAGAATTTCATTAATTTTCGTCAGTTCCACAAAACGTTCGTGCTCCACTTTTTCAGATTGCTCGTGTGCCCAAGTAACATGAAAAGGAATGTAAGCCGAATATCCACCAATTTCTAAAACGGGTAAAATATCAGATTTAACGGAATTCCCCAGCATTAAAAAATCTTCCGAATTGGTATCTAACCTTGATAATAATTTCTGATAATCCGATTTTTTCTTGTCGCTCATAATTTCAACGTGATGAAAATAATCTTCCAATCCAGACTTTTTCAATTTCCTTTCTTGATCCAAAAGGTCGCCTTTCGTTGCCAAAATCAATTGATATTTTCCAGATAAATTCTCCAAAGTTTCCGAAACGCCATCCAACAATTCGATTGGTTTTTCCAAAAGCGAATGTCCCAATTGAATAATTTTATCAAGGTGAGCCGAATCCATTTTTTGTTGACTCAACTTGTTTGCTGTTTCAATCATGCAAAGCACAAAACCCTTAATTCCGTAGCCATAAAGCGGCAAATTCTTCATTTCTGTTTTAAACAATTCCGCAGAAATTTCTTCCTTCGTCGCATAATCTTTTAGAAAATCGCAAAACTCATTTTCAGCTTCGTGAAAGTAAGTTTCGTTTACCCAAAGTGTGTCATCAGCATCAAAAGCGATTGTTTTTATATTCTTCATGTTGTCTTTTTTCTAATAAAATCAAGTTTCAAAAAAATCTATTTTTGATAAATTTGAGCTGCAAAATTCCTTAATTTTAAAACACGAAAAAAGGACATTTGTCCCAGAACAGAAATCACTAATTTTCCAGAAAATACTATTTCGCTAAAGATTGAGCACGTCGCAAATTATCTGTCGCTTGTAAGATTTTATTCTTTAAAATTGAATTGTAATTGGGATTTGCTTTAAAAAAATCATTAACAATTTCCAAAGCTTTCGGGTTTTGATAATATCCAAAAATACCTTTCAGCCAATTATTTGGAAAAAAGATGTCTCCCGTTGTCTGAATTTCCTGCAACAGTTCCAAAGATTTAGGCAAATATGCAATTGATATTTTTTGGCGCAAAGGATGATGAAGATAATATAATGCGCTTCCAATCGCAGATTCGTTGCTGCGATTTTTCTTATCTGCAAGGCCATAAAAGAAATTATCGCGCGTCGTTTTATCCGACGAAACCGCTTGCATTACAATTTTAAAACGAGCTATTTTATCAGGGTTTTTAATTCGAGAAAGCTGCTTATTTAAGATGTCTGAATTATCATTACTTCGAAGCGCCAATGCATTTGCCAAATTTGTGTAATCATCATCATTTAACGTCATTCCAGCAGGTGGTTTTTGATTGTTCCAAACTTCAAATGCTTTATTGTAAGCGGGTTGCGTTAAAAATACATTTTGAAAGCAGTCCCAAAGAATCTTCTTTTGGTTTTTCTCTGCTTTTCCTTCCATAGCCTTCAAAATTGTGGTTTCCAAACCTGATGATAAAGCATTCCTTTTTTCTTCTTTTAAAAATTCCCAAAAAATAGTTGAAGAATACCCCGAAATTAAACTTAAATTCAATTCATTATCTTCTTTTGAAAAACGATTTACAAAAAATTGCAAAGCTTTTTCTGGCGTCATTCCTGAAGAATTCAACATGTTTTCAAAAGTCGAAATATAAGCACTTGCTCTACTAACAGGATTTTTTATTTTGTCAAAATTGCTAATCAATTGATCATCCGTTTTGAAAATTCCATAACCAATTCCTGAAGCGTTGAGCTGGATGTACAAAGGCTTTTCTTTGCCTTTTAATTCAACAAATTTTTGCTCTTTCTTCTGTAAATTTATCTGAATATTTTCCTCGCGATCAGCATAATATAAAGTCACAGGAAACGTCTGAACCCAAAGTTTTTTCGAATCGTTAAATTCAGGTCTTTGCGAAATCGAAAACGATTTAATGGAATTTCCTTTTAATTTAACCTTATAATCGATGAAAGGCCGCCCAGATTCGTTTACCCAGATTTTGTTCCAACTTTGTAAATCCTGAGTTGTGTATTTATCCAAAATACCGATTAAATCTGGCCAAGTCGCATTTTTATACGAAAACGTTCGCAAATATTCTTGGATGCCTTTTTGGAAATTTTCACTTCCCATCAGTAATTCCAATTGTTGCATCATAATCGGCGCTTTATCGTAAATAATCGGTCCGTACATCATCCCTGCATTCTTCAAATTGTCCAATTGTTGTCGAATCGGATTTGCGCCCAAGCTTCTATCTACCGAATATGCCGCAGGGAAATGCGAAGTCAAAAATTTCAAAGCTTTCACCTCTGGATCGATATTAGCGCCCGTACTTTTGTCCGCCATAAAGTTGGCAAAAACCTCCTTCGTCCAAACATCATTAAACCACTCCATCGTCACCAAGTCGCCAAACCACATGTGCGCAACCTCGTGTCCAATAAGATTTGACCTATTATTTAGTTGATTTTGAGTAGCATCTTTATCCAAAAACAATGTTGAATTTTGAAACAAAATAGCACCTGGATGTTCCATTCCACCAAATTGAAAATCCGGAATAGAAATCAGTCCATTTGCTTGAAAAGGATATTTAATCCCAGTCCATTTTTCATAATAATTCAATGTGCTGTTATAAATGCTATAGATGGAATCCATGCTATTTTTGATCTTTCCTTCGTCAGTTTCTCGATACAAAATTTCCGCATTTTCGGAACCAATTTTAGCAGAATGAGATTTGAAATTTCCTGCTGCAAACGAAAATAGATAGGTTGGTAAAATATCAGATTCTGCAAAATGACAGGTTTTATCACTCAAAGAAATTGTTGAATCCTTCAATTTTGCATTCGCCAAAGCCTTCCAATCTTTGGGAATAGTCAACGAAAGTTGAAAAATAGCTTTTAGATTTGGTTGATCAAAACATGGAAAAACCGTACGAGCACGATCTGGAACGAACAACGTATAAAGAAAATCTTCACGTCGATTTAATGCTGAATTTCCAGCAACAAACTCAATATTAATTTGATTGGAGCCTTGTGTTAAATTGATGGGATCAATCAGGATGTGTTCATTTTCAAGTTTTGGCGTAACAGAAATTCCATTTACCGAAACAGATTTTATGTTTGTAGACTTTTCTTTAAAATCGATTTGTAAAGGAGCATCAACTACTTTTTGGTAAACAAAAGTGATGCTTTCATTTCCTAAAATATCTTCTGATTTATTTTCAGGAATTTTGAAACTCAGATTATACTTAACTGCACTAATTTTTTCTTTTCGCTTCTGGGCTAAATCCCAAGAAACGCCGTCTTCCACCTTTTGCAATTGCGCTTGCATCATCAAAAAACTTCCGAACATAAAAAGAATTAGTGAAGATTTAATCATAATTTTAATTTGAGTAAAGATATGCTAATCAGATTTACGACGAAAATACTCAAAACGTGATACAAAACTCTATGAAAATTCCTTAATTTTAAAACACGAAAAAAGGACATTTGTCCCAAAAGTTTATGCTGAGAATCAACCAATCATTTTTAGATTTTGCTGAAGCTTTGTACGATGGACAAGGCAACAAAGAAGATATTGTGCTGAAAAAATATGCTAAAGGCGACTTACTTTTGGTGCAAGACACAGTTCCCAATAAGGTTTTGATTATAAAATCTGGAATTACAAAATGTTATTTTTCCGAGAACAACGAAAAAGAATATATTTTTGAATTTTTAGGAAAAGGTGAAATTGTCGGTGAAATCGAAATCTTCCGCAAAAAGAAATGCATGTGCAGTATCGAAGCTATGACCGAGGTTTGGGCTTTTGCTTTCTCCATCGACATTTTCAAGAACCTATTGGAAAAGAATTCTCAACTCAAAGATTTATTATTAGATTCCTTTGCCGAACGCATTTATTTAACAGGAAGACGCGCTTCTTACCAACAATTGTATGCCGCAGATTACAGTCTTAGCAGACTTTTGGAATTGTTAAAACAAGAACAAATTCAGTTGACAAAAGAAGAAATGGCGTCTTATCTTGGGATTTCCGTTCGCAGTCTTAATCGAAGTTTGAAGTCGATTAAAAGTTTGGAAGAATAAGATATGACGCCATTGTATTATTTACATAATAGCCACTAATTTAGTTTTTTAACAGCAGTTAGTTGGGTTAAATGTTTGTAAAGCTCGGTTGTTTTTTCCATTTCAAAACCGAGTGAATAAGCTTTAGAAATCGGTCTTTCGTACAGATATTCCAATTCTAATGGATTGCCTCTATCGTAATCCACTTTCATACTTGGAGCGTAACTGTCCATTTTTTCGGTAAAAAGAATCATTCCATCAATAAAATCCTCTGGAATGTCTACACCATCTAACTTGGCTGCTTGTCGCACTTCTTGCATAATTTCTTTGGCTTGTGGCAAATGGTATTTTAGCAAATCATCCGTTTTAGAATCCGTTACTACCGATAATCCATTGAAAGTTGTATTCCACAGCAGTTTTTTCCAACGTAATTCTTTCAGATTTTGAACTGTTGATGGAATATTTACTGAATTAAAATCATTCGCCAATTGTTGTAAAACAGCATCATTTTTAAGATTGAAATTTCCAAAATCGATAGCGCCATAAGTTTCATGAATGATGATTCCATTTTTCTCTTTTCGTGAACCAATTAACGCAACAGCGCCTGCCACGTGCAAATTCGGGAACATCGCAACTGCTTCTTCCTCCATTCCCAAACCATTTTGAATGAAAATAACACTCGAGTTTTCATCCGTAATTTCTGGCAAAACTTCGGGTAAAACATTTTTGTTCTGTGTTGTTTTCAAAGCCACCAAAACAATATCCGAAACGGGCATATCCTTCGCGTTTTTGTATGCGTTTACCTTTGGTAATTTTATTTCGCCAAAAACCTTGGACGCCAAAGTCAATCCATTTTCTTTCACATAATCATAATCGCTGTGAAGCAAAAAATGAACATTGTAACCCAATTGAGCAAGCATAATTCCATAAAACCCGCCAATCGCACCAGTTCCCACAACGGAAACATTAATCTCTTTTCTATTTATTGTATTATTATTCATAATCTATTATTTTTCAATTATTGCAACAGTTAATCTGCTGATGCAAACCAGTTTTTCGTTTTCGTCTTTTATTTTAATATTCCAAACATGCGTTTTCCTACCGATATGGAAAGGTTCACAAATTCCGGTCACCTTTCCTCCCGTTGCTGGTCGTAGATGATTGGCATTAACCTCTAAACCAACTGCTACATATTTGTCATTATCAATTAAAAAAGTGCTCGCGTAACTGCCAATCGTTTCCGCAAGAACCACCGAAGCACCGCCGTGTAAAATACCCCAAGGCTGCTTGGTTACGTTATTTACAGGCATCGTCGCAGAAAGCGAATTATCGTCCCAATCCGTAAACTGAATACCTAAATGTGTTCCAATATATTCGGGACCGCTATTTAATTCCTCAAGGGAAATTGGATTTTTCCAAATCATAATTCAAAAATTTTAAATTAATTAAAAGAATAAACTGACAGCGCAATACACCAGTAAAAGCGCCATTATTTTGTTCACAACTAAAGCATATCGGTTGAGAAAATTGGTTAGTTTTTGTCCTGCCAAAGCCCAAATCCATGTTGCAGAGCTTCCTACAAAAGAAAGAAACACTGCAAAAGCAATTGTAATTTTAATATCATTGAAGTGTGGAAACACAAAACTACTGAACGCCGTAATGCCATAAATAATAATTTTAACATTCACTAATTGCAACAAAAAACCTTTCCAAAATGCGGATTTTTCATTTTTTTCTTCGTCAATTTCATTTAAATCATCAGTATCAATCGGCTTACTTTTTGCCACCGACCACGCTAAATACAAAAGGTAAACAACGCCCAAATATTTGAGATATTCCAACAAGGGTTTGTAGGATTTGATAATAACTTCACTAAAACCTGCCGACAAAAACATCACCAAAGTAAAGCCTCCAAAAATTCCCAAAAGCAAAAGTTTTGAATTCTTGTAACCAACCTGCATCACGCTATTTAGAGCTAAAATATTATTTGGTCCTGGAAGTAGCGCGGTGAGAACCGAGTAAATAAAAAACGAAATCCACATCTTTTTTTTTGCAAATTTATGGCAATCAATACTTCAAGTCAATCGGAATTATTCGTACATTTACTTCGAAAAAATTGAAGTAATGGACATCAACCAATTGAAAAGCTATCGAACTATCGTTGAAAAAGGCAATTTCCAGGATGCAGCCAACGAACTCAACTACTCGTTGTCGGCGATTAGTTACCAAATTCAGCAATTAGAGCATGAAGTGAAATTTCCATTATTCGAAAAAGTTGGACGACGAATGCTTCCCACAGAACGTTCATTAAAACTGATTCCGCATATCCGAAAAATCGAAGAAGAAATCGAGCAAATCCGATTGTTAAGTGCAGATAAATCTGAACTGAAAGGTACTTTGACGATTTCCGTTTCAGATAGCCTTTTGACCTATATTATTCAGCCTGTTTTAAAGGAATTTCTGGAAACGGCACCTGATGTAAATTTAAAATTAAAGGTCAGAAACTGTTACGATATTCAAAAAGAAGTCATCAAAAATGAAATCGATTTGGGTGTTCATTTTCATGTTTATGGTTACGATTCGCAGATTGCCATTAATGAGCTGGTAGATTTTGAAATCGGCATTATTGGATCCCCAAATTTGCCAAAAGCCGAAATGGATTTTGATAAAAAAGGACAACGAAAAAAGGTAAATGTCATCTACAACGACCCAAACGGTGTTTACCAAGGCTATATGCAGGAATATCTGAAAAAGCGCAACATCCAAACCCGACAAAACATCGAATTATGGAGCATCGAAGCCATTAAAAAAAGCGTAATGAACCATTTGGGAATCGCTTGTCTGCCGACATTTGTCTTCGAAGAAGAGCTAAAAACTGGCGAGATCGTAAAAATCCCAATTAAAGATTTTAATCCTAAAATCACAATGATTGCTGCACATCACCAACAAAAATGGGTAAGCCCAGCGATGCAATTATTCTTGGATATTTTGGAACGAAAAATGAAAGAATTGTAGAATTAATTCTTCTGCAATTCAAAAGTTTCAAACATTACAATTTATTCCAAACCTTATTTCTTCTTACTTTTCAACTCCGCAATTCCAGAAATTTCTACTGAAGCATTTGCAGGAAGTGCCAAAACCGCAATACATGTTCGCGTTGGAAACCTTTTATCGAAGTAAGTACGGTAGATTTCGTTCAGCTGATCGTAATTTTTCATGTCGGTCAAATAGATTGTGGTACTTACCAAATCATCCAATTTCAGATTATGTTTCGCAAGCTCAGATTTTAAATTTTCCATTACTTGACGAACTTCCGCCTCAAAACTTTCGTTGGCTAATTTTGAAGTTTGCGGATTCATTCCGATTTGTCCAGACACAAAAACATGTTGACCAGAAACCAAGGATGAGCTTAGCGGAAATCCAGTTGGTTTTGTTTTTTGTGCTTGTGCAAAACCAATTCCCACGATTAATAACGCACCCAATAGTATTTTCTTCATATTTACTTTTTTTGAAATTTACTGTTTATTACTGAATTTCAACATCCTTTTGCAATAATTTCTCAAAGATATAAAAACAAAATCAATAGACAGACTTGTCTATATGTTTAATAATATTTAGCTTTGCCAAATCAAGAGTACAAAAATGGATAAAATAAAGAAAGACAAATATTTAGCTTTAGCTGCTTTTATAGCTTTAGGATGCATTTGGGGAAGTAATTTCTTGTACATGCGTTTGGCTGCGCAATACATTTCGCCGATACAAGTCGTATTTTTACGAGTTGTTTTGGCAACCATTCCAATCGTCGCATTCGGATTCGCAAGAAAAGCTTTTAAAAAATGGCACTTTAAATATTGGTATCATTTTTTGGTGATGTCGTTGTTGGCGGCGGTCATTTATTATTATTGTTTTGTGATGGGCTCGCATCTTTTGTATTCGGGAATTGCAGGTTCCATCAGCGGTTCTACTCCTTTGTTTTCATTTATTTTAGGTTTGATATTCTTAAGAGAAGAGAAAAGTTCAGCATTAAAAATTCTTGGTTTAATCATCGGAATGTTGGGAATAATTCTTTTGGCAAAGCCATTTAACGCAGAAATTACCGCCACCACTTGGGAAGGTGTTTTGTACATGATAATTGGTTCCATCAGTTTCGGCGCTTCCTTTATTTATGCAAAAAAATACATCAGTCCTTTGCAAATTTCGGGCTTGGCGCTGACCTCTTATCAGTTAGTTGGTGCATCGTTTATTTTGTTGATTTTAACACCGTTTCATGGAATTCTGAATATTTTACATGATAGAACCGCAACTATTGGTTTAGTCTTGGGACTTTCGGTATTGGGAACTGGTTTAGCATTTTTGATATATTATTTTATCATCGACAAAATGGGCGCTGTGAAGGCCGCTTCGGTAACTTACATTCCACCTATTGTTGCATTAATTGTTGGTGCAACTTTGGGCAAAGAACCTATCGGATGGCTCGACATTGCTGGGGTTTTATTAATTTTGTTAGGCGTATATTTTTTAAAGAAAAAGTAAAATGAAATCATCTGTTGCCGTTAGAGACCGTATTTTGGATACCGCGTCCGAATTGTTTTACCGACAAGGCTACAATTCTACAGGAATCAACCAGATTATTGATGAAGCCGAGATTGCAAGGGCGTCTTTATACCATCATTTCAAGTCAAAAAACGATTTGTTACACGCATATTTAGAAAAAACGAACGATGCTTGGTTTACGCAATTGCATCAATTTATCAAGAAGCAAAAAACGCCTGAAGATAAGATTTTAGCTATGTTTGATTTTAGAATTAAACGCCAAACGACTAACAAATTTGGCGGTTGTCCCTTTCTAAAAGCAAGTTCCGAAATTCCTTTTGATGATACCAAAGCTTTTGAAATTATCAATACGCATAAAATGAAATTCAAAGCTTTAATACTTGAAATTCTTGATGAGAAGGCATCAGAAGATTGTTCTTTTTCCAAAATCGAATTAGCAGAAACGCTTTTTCTTCTTATCGAAGGTGCAACGATGACGGCGAATTATCAAAAAAATAAATCTGCATTGGAATCAGCAAAAGCGATGGCTGCAAAGTTGTTAAGTTAAATTTTAAATTAAAAGAACATGACAATCAACATCATAAAATTAAACGAAGAAAACATTGTCGAAATAACTGGCGATGGAATTTTGCTGAGTAATACCGAAGATGCAATGCAGCTGCTGATGGATTGCAAATACGAACATCAGGCGTACAAAGCAATTTTTTATCAAGAAAATATAACTCCCTATTTTTTTGAATTGAAGACCAAATTAGCGGGCGAAATGCTACAGAAATTCACGCAATATGGTTTTGAAATAGCGATTATTGGAGATTTTAGCATTTATGAAAGTAAAAGCCTCAGCGACTTTATTTTTGAAAGTAATAAAGCAGGAAAGTTTATTTTTGTAGCTACAAAAGATGAAGCGCTCTCTCGATGGAAAACATCATAAAGCTTTAGAAAATGAAATTGGAAAACGAAAAAATTATTTTGCGTCCTATCGCAAAACAAGATGCAGTGCGGGTTTTAGAATATCGTGCTGACAAAATTGCCAACGCTTATCAAGGTTGGATTCCTGAAAATTTGGAGGAAGTAGAAACATTTATCGAGAAGAATCCAGCGGAATTTAATCAGCCTGAATCGTGGTTTCAATTGGTGATTTTGGAAAAAGAAACGGGAAATCTCGTTGGAGATATTGGTGTGCATTTTTTTGGTGAAGAAAATTTGCAGGTGGAATTTGGGATTACCTTGGATAAAGCATTTCAAGGAAAAGCTTTGGCTTCGGAAGCTTTAAATTTGTTAATTAATTATCTTTTTAAAAATTTGAAAAAACACCGAATTATGGCTTCTTTGGACCCAAGAAATATAGCTTCGGAAAAATTGATGCAACGTCTTGGATTGCGTAAGGAAGCACATTTCGTAAAAAGTTATTACCAAAACGGAACTTGGGCAGACGACGTAATTTTTGCGATTTTAAACGAGGAATGGAAATAAACTTAAAATCATAGAAATAATGACAACAGTACTAAAAGAAAAACTGGCGGAAACGCTTCAACTTTCGTTGGAACGTGTTGATGAGTTTTTGGAAATTTGTTATGTTGTCAACTATGATAAAAACAAAATGATAGAACCCAAAAACGACATTTTCGCCCGTTTGGGATTCATTTTGAATGGTGCTGTTCGGATTTATTATGTCAACGAAAAAGGCGAAGACATCAGCTATCTTTTGCAGGTCAATAATGATGTCATCGGCGATTATGCGAGTTATATTACGGGCAAAAAGTCGGTTGCACTGATACAAACTTTGTTGAAAACCGAAGTTCTGTATTTCGACAAAAAAGATGTTGAAGCTTTGATTCAGAAAGATATTTTTTGGCTTGGTTTGGCAAAACACATGTCCGATTTGGCTTTTTTGGACGCAAAACAACGTTTGGACGAATTGTTTTTCTACACGCCCGAAGAACGATATCTTAACCTTTTGAAAAAGTCGCCCGAGATTCTGAACAAAATTCCGCAGAAGTATATTTCGTCCTATTTGGGAATCACACCACAATCTTTGAGCAGAATTCGGAAACGGATTTATTGATTCCGAAATTAACTTAAGTGAACGTTTTTGGCTTTTCGGACTTGTAATTTTGCCTCATCATTTAAATACAATCACAATGAAAATAGCAATTATAGGAGGCGGAATTGGCGGTTTGACAACAGCTTTAGCCTTGCAAAAAAACAACTTAGATGTAACGATTTACGAAAGTGCTCCCGAAATAAAGCCTGTCGGCGCTGGGATTATCATGGCGAATAATGCAATGCAGGTTTTTGATAAATTGGGTATTCGACACAAAATTGAAAATGCTGGTCATAAAATTTCAAATATTAAAATTACAGACCCGCAGTTGAAGACCTTATCCGACGTACAACTGAATAAATTTGAAAGCAAATATGGCGTTCATAATGTTGCTATTCACCGCGGCGATTTGCAACTAATTTTGGCTGAGGAAATCGGTTTTGAAAACATTCAGCTTTCCAAACGTCTGGCTAAAATTGAGAAAAACGAGGACTATAAACTCACTTTTGAGGACGGAACTATCACAAACGCTGATGTTGTTATTGGCGCCGACGGAATAAAATCGGCGGTTCGAAATCAAATTCTAAACATTGGAACACTTAGAGATTCTGGACAAAAATGTTGGCGTGGCGTTGCAGACATGGATTGGGCGACGAAATACAATCACCAGGCGCATGAAGCTTGGGGAAAAGGAAGACGTTTTGGTTTTGTGCGAATCAACGACCAAAAAGTCTATTGGTACGCCGTTGTTAACGAAAAATTGGTGAAAAACCCGAACAATCTTGCTGAACTTTTTACCGATTTTAATGCAGATGTTGTCAGAATGATTTCTGAAACGCCAAAGGAAAATATCTTCGTGAGCGGCATTATAGATTTGGAACCGATTTCGCAATGGCAAAAAGATCGCGTTTGCTTAATTGGTGATGCAGCGCATGCAACAACGCCAAATATGGGACAAGGTGCTTGTCAGGCGATTGAAGATGCTTACGTGCTCGGAAAGCTTTTTGGCGAGGGAAAAACGGTAGAAGAAGTTTTCACACAATACGAAAATTTACGCATGAAAAAAGCCCATTATATCGTGAATACCAGCGCAGCTATTGGTAAAGTTTCGCATTATGAAAATGCTTTGGCAGTTTGGCTTCGCAATACTTTGGTAAAAGCAACGCCAAATTCTGTCAACGAAAAACAAATGGAAAAAGTCTTTGATATTGCTTATTAAAGTGATATCAATACATTGTAAGTATAATCAAGACGCAGCAAAACGAGTTGGACAAAATCCTGCGTCTTGATTTTGTTTTAAGTCAAATTACTTCCTTCGTTCCAATAATAACTATCAGGATAAATGCGCTCTCCGAAAATGGCAGAACCCACGCGAATAATACTTGCGCCTTCTTCAATCGCAATTTCCAGATCGCCACTCATACCCATCGACAATTCGTTCATTTCAACATTTTGAATGTTTTCAGCAATGATTTTTTGTTGCAGATTTTTGAGTAATTTAAAGCAAGCTCGTACTTTCTCCGAATGATTGCTCAACAAACCAATCGTCATCAAACCCTTTATTTGCAAGGTTTCTAACTGAGAGACTTGACGCACCAACTCAAGCGCTTTGTCAGGATGAATTCCAAATTTGCTTTCTTCGTCGGAAGTATTCGCTTGGATAAAAACGTTCATCTTTTTTCCCTCAAAGAGAAGACGTTGATGTAATTTCTCTGCTAAATCTAATCGATCTAAAGATTGCAAACATTGCACATCATATTTGATGATATCTTTAATTTTATTGGTTTGCAAATGCCCGATAAAATGATTGGTGTGAGGCGTCGTTTTTAGAGCCTCATATTTTTCTTTCAATTCCTGCACTCTGTTTTCTGCAATCATCGTATAACCCGCATCCAAAGCTACTTTTATACGTTCTGCATCCACGGTTTTCGTTGCCAAAAGTAATTTCACATCGTTTGGATTTCGACCACTTTTTTGACAAGCCTTATTCATGCGCTCGACGATTATTGCGATATTTTCGAGGATATTTTGGTTCATAATGCAGATTTTACTTTTAAAAGCGCCTGATAATAATTCTCAAACGAATTTTCCGATGTCGAAAGGAAGAGATAAGGTTCGATAAGTTCCAGCTCCATCAAATGAAAAATACCATCAATAAAAACGCCGTCCACACGGGCATACAAGGTATCGGAAGCAAATTTCGATACATAAGGCTGAATACTTTTTTCAATAATGTCTCCTGAAATTTGAGGCGTGCTAACACTGCCACCCCAATAATGTTGCACTCTGAAATCCTTTTCCTTAGGCGTTTTCAGCAAAGAATGACTATAATTACCACCAAAAAATAAGAAACTCCATTCGCCATCCGCAATCTCTTTTACAAAAGGCTGAACAATAATTGGTGTTGTCGCCATCAATTTTTCAATCTCATTTTTATGTTGAGAAAATTCGCTTCGTTTGACTTTAAAAGTGTCTTTTGCTCCAGCCGAAATTCTTGGTTTTACTACAATTTCTTGCGTATTTAATTGCTCAAAACTTGTTTCGACTTCGTCAAAAGTTTCAGAAAAAATGGATGAAACAACTGGTAAACCGCTGTCTGCAATTTCTTTCAGATAAATTTTATCGCTGTTCCAACGAATGGTTTTTGCATTATTTTTAACCATAATACCTAAAGATTCCAAATGCGTTAACCAATCCAAAAACTCTGAAAGATGAATGTGATAATCCCAAGTCGATTTTACAATCACAATATCGTACTGCTCCCAATTTACCTGCTCGTCGTTCCAAATTTCCTTGGTTACATCTTCAGATTTCGACCGCAAATAATTCAATAAATCTTCGTCCTCATCGTGCTGTACGCCGTTGTTGAAATGTTGTTGCGTTTTATAGGAAGCCAAGGCTATTTTTACTTTTTTATTATTGTTCATTCTTTAATTTTTTGGTGTTATTTTTCATTTTTCTTAAATCGTGACATTCAGTTTCTGCCAAATTCTCGATTTTCTCCTTTTCCAACTGTTCTATCAATAAGGATTTAACCTGTGTGAAAGCATCATCTTTGGCTTCGGCGTACGAAATTTCATATTTTCTGTCGAAGTTTTTTAAATGAGTTGGGATTGCTGATAAAATATTGTCGTAAAACAAATTCAGTTCGTTTTTCGTTGGTTTTTCAAAAGAAATATGCAACTGAAAACGTCTTAAAAGTGCAGTATCAATAATCTCCGAATGGTTGGTAGCACTGATTAACAAAGCATTTTCAGGGAAATAATCAATCAGCTGAATGAGCGTATTTACCAATCGTCGCATTTCGCCAACATCTTTGTCGTCGCTGCCTCTCGCCTTGCCAATTTGGTCGAATTCATCGAGGAAAAGCACCGCTTTTTCTCTTCCTGCTTTCTCAAAAACTTCTTTAATATTTTTAGAAGTTTCGCCAATTCTTGCGTTGACAATATTGCTTAAGTTTAGAATTAAAATCGTTTTCCTTAAAGCGTCAGCAATCGCTTTTGCAGTCGTCGTTTTACCACAACCAGAACTGCCGTGCAACAAAATTTTGTTGTTCACAGGAAGTCCATATTTCTGCAATTCTGGCAAATAACTATGCTCTTTTATGAGTTGCGAAATCACTTTTTTGTTCGTCGCATTCAAGAAAACATCTTCCAGTTTTACCGCTTCTTTTTTTTGAATAATTAAATCAAATACGCTCATTTACTGCAAGAATTAAGGTTTAAAATATTCAATGATGCAATGATATCTTCGCTGTTAAAATCCATTCTGCCGTTGTTGAACATTCTCAACAAAACATTGGAAAGAATATCGCCCGACAACAAAACGGCTTCGTTTAAATGAATTCTTTTGAGCAAAAACGAAAGTAAATGTGCAGCGAAAAGTTCGCCCGTTCCCGCCATTTGAACAGGAATTTCTTTGTTTCGGATGATGGTCATCTCGCCATTTTCGATGATGCAATTATCCAAAGTTCCGTGTAAAGTGGTTTTGAATTTTGCACCAGTAATAATGATTTTTTGAGTAGAAAATAGCGCATTAAAACGGATTAAATCCAATATTTCATCAGCCGAATTTGTAGTGGTATTCAGAATTTTTTGAATTTCAAATTGGTTGGGTGTAGAAATATCGGCAAGCGGCAGCAAAAGCTTTTCAATACTCGTAGAAACGTTCGGATTTACGTACAAACCTGCGTCAATATCGCCCATCACAGGATCGCACAAATACGTAATCGATGGATGCGTTTTTTTAATTCTTTGAATAAAATCAGCCGTCATTTTCACCTGATTTTCCGTGCCAATATAACCAGTAACAATCGTTGCAACGTCGTTGAGCAAATCTAATTTCAAAACGCCTTCTAACAAATCCTGAAACAAATCGTCGGGAACAGCGCCGCCGCCAACCGTCGCTAATCCCAGATGATTGGAATAAAGCACCGTCGGAATGGTGATGACTTCGAAACCGTTCAATTGAAGCACCAACGCCGTCGTATTGAGCCCTACAAAGCCGTAGGAAACCTTGCTGTGGATGATGATAATTTTCTTTTTGTTCATGCTTTTTCTAAAAATAGAGGTCGGAAATGGATTCGAACCACTGTAAAAGACATTGCGTGCCTTCACCTAACCACTCAGCCATCCGACCTTAATTAACAATGCAAAACTAAGATTATTTTGGATGGTCTATATCGTCCAGATTTAAGAATATAGGTAGTCCAATTTTTAAATTTTAAAACTGTGGTTTTTATCTAAATCAAAATTGTAATATTCATACGTCAGTTCGAGTAGTGAAGCGTATTGAGAACTATTAAATAAGAAACTTCTCGATAATTGTAGCGACTTAATCTTAAGTTCAAAACATTGTATTCGAATTGAAATTATTTAACCCAAAATGAACATAGGTATTTCTCTAAAGGACTATCTTTGTTTGTAAGAATTATTTTAATCAATAGTCCAGATGCTTCCATTCGAAAATATTATCCACGTTGACCGAAACAGCAATATTGCCATTTACAAACAAATCGCAATTTCCATCATTAATGCCATCAATAACGGAACTTTGAAAGCTGGTGCAAAACTGCCGAGTAGTCGCGAATTGTCTAAATTATTGGGCTTTCATCGCAAAACCATTGTTGCGGCATACGAGGAACTGAGTGCGCAGGATTGGATACAAAGTAGTCCACGCAAAAGCATCACGGTTTCTAACCAAATTCCGATGCTTTATCCTAAAATCGATGCTAAGCAAAACAAGATTTTGGCGTATGAAAATAAATTATCTCTACCTTTTAAAATCGTAAAAAAAGAAGCCAAAAATTCTGGAAATGATAATTCTAAAATTACGATAAACGACGGTTATCCCGATGTTCGGCTTTCTCCGCTGGACGAATTATTGAAAACGTATCGCTCGTATTTAGCCCGAAATTATGCGATTGAAAATGCACATATCGGCAACGACCAAGGCACGATAAGTTTGCGTGAGGAATTGGCTGAGTTTCTGGCAGAATCGCGGGGTTTAAACATAAAACCAGACAATATTCTCATTACGCACGGCGCACAAATGAGTATTTATTTAGCTTCAAAATTGTTGTTAAATGACGGCGACATCGTTGTTGTGGGCAATCCCAATTATTCCAATGCTAATGAAACCTTTGTGGAAATTGGTGCAAAATTACTTGAGGTAAATGTTGATGCGAATGGATTGGACGTTGATAAAATCGAGCAAATCTGTAAAAAGAAAAAAATCTCGGCGGTTTATGTCATTCCGCATCATCATTATCCAACGACAGTGACTTTGAGCGTGGAGCGTCGCATGAAGTTGTTGGCGCTTTCTCAGCAATATTCGTTCGTGATTATCGAGGACGATTATGACTACGATTATCACTACAATTCGTCGCCGTATTTGCCTTTGGCGAACGCTAATCACAACGGAAATGTCATCTACATCGGTTCTTTTTCCAAGATTTTGGACCCGTCGTTGCGTATTGGTTTTATGGTGGCGCCTGCAAATTTTATTGCGCAAACGGTCGCACTTCGAAAGTTGATTGATGTTGGTGGCGACGGTTATATGCAAAATGCGTTGGCTTCGCTCATCAAAAATGGAGAATTAAAAAGGCATTTGAAAAGGGCTTTAAAAGCTTATCATTTTCGACGTGATTTTTTGAACGAACTTTTAGAAAAAAAACTCGGCAAGTATGTTCAATACAATATTCCGTCTGGTGGAATGGCGTTTTGGATTGAGTTAAAAGCGCCTTATAAAATCAAAGATTTAGTAAAAGATCCACAGTTGAAAATCAAGCGTTGGGACGAGGTGCTCAATGCGTTCAGATTTGGTTTTGCATCGATGAATGAACAGGAATTGACGATTACAGTAACCTATCTCGCTAAACTTTTCAAGAAAATGGACGACCAGCAATCTGGACTATCAGAATAATCAAATCTGAGCTACCAAGTGCATTTTTTCTGTCAGTAATTTTGCTCCCGAAATTAGAAACATAAAAAATTTAGCAATGGAAAAATGGTTCAACAAAATGGTCCTCGAAACTGAAAATGTCTTACTTCGTCCCCTCACTATCGAAGATAAAAACGATTTGGTGGAAGCCAGCAAAGATGGCGATTTATCGGAGCTTTGGTTTACGACGGTTCCGACGGAAGAAACGGTTGAAAAGTACATCAACGCTGCGTTGGAAGAATATAATGCCGACAAAGGTTTGCCTTTTGTGGTGATTGACAAAAAAGCGAACAAAATTATCGGCACAACCCGCTATATGAACGGCGTTCCCGAATATCGAAAATTGGAAATTGGCCACACTTGGTACGCAAAATCTTACCAAAAAACCTACGTCAACACCGAATGCAAATTTTTGCTTTTGACACATGCTTTTGAGGTTTTAAAGGCGATTGCCGTGGAATTTCGCACTAATTGGTACAATTTTCCATCCCGAAATGCGATTGCAAGATTGGGCGCAAAGCAAGATGGCGTGCTTAGAAACAACATGATTTCGGCGAATGGCTTGGTTCGGGATACCGTTGTTTTCTCTATTATTGAAAACGAATGGCCAACCTGTAAAGTGGCACTTACTTACAAAATTGATCAACTTTGGAAAAGAAATAATCTTGGAAATTAAGTTGCGCAAAGAATTTAAGTTTTATAGTATTTTTCCTTTAGCCACAGACTTGCTTTAACCAACAAAATAAGGACGGGAACTTCCACCAAAGGGCCGATAACGCCGACAAATGCTTGTGAAGAATGGATCCCGAAAGTGGAAATAGCCACCGCAATTGCCAACTCGAAATTGTTGCCCGTTGCGGTGAATGCTATCGACACATTTTTGTCGTACGGAACTTTCAAAGCCTTATTGATAAAGAAACTGACGAAAAACATGAGGACAAAATAAGTGATGAGCGGCACCGAAATCCGAAGCACATCCATCGGTAATTCGATGATTTTATCGCCTTTTAAACTGAACATCAAAATGATGGTAAACAAAAGCGCATAAAGCGATAGCGGCGAAATTTTGGGTATGAATTTCCGATTATACCACGTCAGACCTTTCGTTTTTACCAAAAAATATCGGCTGAGAAAACCTGCAAGAAACGGAATGCCCAAATACAAGAAAACGCTTTGGCTGACGTCTTTTGCAGAGACATTGATGTTGAATTCTGCCAATCCGAGTTTTGCTGGCAAAACATTGATGAAAAGCCAAACCAAAAAACTGTAAAACAAAATCTGAAAAATGCTGTTGAGGGCGACCAACATTGCGGCGTATTCGCGGTTTCCTTTTGCCAAATCGTTCCACACGATAACCATTGCGATGCACCTTGCCAAGCCGATTAAGATTAATCCCGACATATAATCGGGTTGATTTCTGAAAAACAAAATCGTCAATCCAAACATCAGAACCGTTCCAACAATCCAGTTTAAAACCAAGGAAATCATCATTGATTTTTTGTCTGAAAATGCCTTTGGAAGCAGCGAATAATCGACTTTTGCGAGCGGTGGAAACATCATCAAAAGCAATCCCAGCGCCAACGGAATATTGGTAGATCCAACCGAAACTTGGCTAATCGCGTTCGAGATATTTGGAAAAAAATGACCCAAACCAACGCCAATTGCCATCGCCAGAAAAATCCATAAACTAAGGTAACGATCGAGGTATTTTAGTTTTGGTTGCATTTAGTGGAGATTGATTTTTGAGAAAACATAAAACATTTCGGCAGCGATTTCCAAACTGCGTTTTGCGTATAATTCTGTCTGAGACGAGGTATTGTCGGCAATCTTTGGATCTTCGTAGGTAATCGGAATTCTTTTTTCGGCACCTGCGATAAATGGACAACCGCCGTCGGCTTCGGAGCAGGTCATCACCGCCGCAAAGTTGGAAGCGGGATTAAAAACATGGTCGTATCGCTTCGAAAAGCCGATAATCGGCAATGCGTTGTCGTCAAATTTTATGGCATAAACGGGATTTTCGTCTTTTGAAATTTTTGTGATGGAAAAACCTTGTTCAGTCAGCATTTCAACGATTTTTTGAAAAAGCGCCGTCGTTTCGGTTCCACCCGAAAAGCAATTTACTTTTGGAATTTGAAAATGCGCTGCAAAAACTTGTGCCCAAACCTGAGCCAGATGACTTCTTCGCGAATTGTGCGTGCAAATGAATTGAATATTGACAGTTTCTTTTTGATTTATTTTCTGTTGAATATAATCGATTAATGGCTGTAAAATTTCCTTTCGTTGTTCATTTATATTTTGAACAGAAGCAATGCTGGCAATGTTTTCGGTTAAATTTTTATACATAATTTTGAGTTTAGCAACATCCAGAATTTGGTGCGCAGTTAGTAGTATTGAGATTGGCTAAATTCACTTTTTGTTTTTGAGTGGGAATTCCGCAAGCATCACCAGCCAAGCAAGCCGTTTGTTTATTTTTTAGTAAAAAATGCTCGCCATTAAAATCCAGATCATATTTTCCGATGGTTTCACTTTGGAATTCCACTTCGATTTCGGCATCTTCGATACCCAGTTTTTCCTCAGACAATTGGATAATGTTTAGCAATTTTGCGGGTTTCAAACGATGATCAAAATCGTTGGCATTCCATAATTGAAAATTGACCGTTTTTTCATGTCGGATTTTTCCACCACAATCGATAAAATCCTTAGTGATAATGCCCACTTCTGTCACATGAAAATGCTCGGGTACAAAATTTCCATTTTCCAATTGAAACTCTACATTGCTCAATTGAGGTAAGATTTCTTTAATTTTTGATAGTTTCATACAATTTAATTTTATTATTTATATATTGCAATATTACGATATTAAAAGTCAAAAAAAATGCCTTTAACAGCATTGGTTAGTGCCTACATTTTGATTAAAAAATCCATCAAAATCCTGTTGAATTTGTTTCCATTTTTCTTCATCAATACAATAGCAAACAGATTTTCCTTCAATGGAACCTTTAATAATTCCGATATTTTTCAGCTCTTTTAAATGCTGAGAAATCGTTGCTTGCGCCAAGCCCAATTCTTCTACCAAATCGTTGCAAATACAGCTTTTCTGATTGATAATATGCTGCAAAATCGCCACACGAGCGGGATGTCCCAAAACTTTGAAAAAGCCTGCAAGTTTGTTTTGTTCTTCCGAAAAAATATCCGATTTGGTAATGCCCATTTGTTTTTATTTAACATTGCAATATTACGATGATAAATTGAAAATGCAAAGTGTTTTGTTTGTTTTTTTGAAATTTAGTTTGAGATTAGATGTAGCAAATTGTTTAGAAGATAAAATTATCTTATTGACAATCAATTAATTATATAACATTTGTCTTTTTAAATATTTTTTCTAATTTTGCAACATCTTATACTAAGTGTACATATCACAACCTCGTTTCTCAGAGGTTTTAACGATTACTTTTTGTAGTCGCGATTTTTTATTTCCATAAATTAATCTTACAGTGTTTTGCACTAATCTTAGTATGAAAAAACATAATTTAATAAGTTCTGCTATTGAACTTTTCTATAATAAAGCGTCCGAAGAAGATAGACTTTCAAAAGGAATGGGCGTTTTCGAATTTGAGCGCATAAAATATTTGATCAGCTTGTATCTTAAAAATTCTTCCACAATTCTTGATATTGGTGGTGGTACAGGCAAATATTCTGAATGGTTGTCCAAATTAAATCACAACGTTTACTTGGTAGAACCTGTTGATAAACACTTAAAAATTGCCCAAAATAGGTCTCAAAAATTAAAAAATAAGTTCAAAGTCATAAAAGGCGAAGCAAGAAATTTGGATTTTCCTAATAATTTTGCAGATTTAATCATACTTCACGGCCCTTTGTATCATTTACAGAATGCCGAAGACCGCATTCTTGCCATTAACGAAGCCAAAAGGGTTTTGAAGAAAAATGGAATTATTTTGGGTTTTAGCATTAATTCTACAGCTTCCACTTTAGTAGGTCTTTTAAATGGACTGATCTACAAACCAACATTTTTTGACATGTGTAAATCTGAGTTAAAATCAGGTATTCATACGCCTCCAGAGGATTTTCCTTGGTTGTTAGCGGAGGCTTTTTATCATAAACCAACGATTTTGAAAGACGAATTCTTGCAATGCAATTTTAAAATTGATAAAATGTTTGCGGTTGAGGGTTTTATTTGGCTTGACAAAGATTATTATTCCAACATGTTAAATCCTAAACGAAGAAGTGTTTTGAATGATTTATTGATGGCAACAGAAAATGATGAAACCTTGCTGCCCTTTAGTCCACACATGATGATTGCGGCTATTAAATAACATTAATTATAGAAGATTTTAGTTTATTTAAAAAAAACAAGCGAGGTTCTCTTTTTGAGAAACCTCGCTTGTTATTAAATCTACATTTTATTGGCAATTGCCATCCAATCCGCAAGATTGTCCTTCAATAATTTCTAAATTATTGGTAGGATTTTCCTTTTGCCATTCTTCAAATGCTTTGGTTATGGTACTTAGGAAAACTTCGGGTGGTTGCGCTCCAGAAATCGCATATTTTTGGTTAATCAGGGAAAACGGAACTCCGTTTACACCTATTTTTCGGGCTTCGTTAATGTCTTTTTCAATCGCTTCGGCAAAGTTTTTATTTTCTAAAACCAAACGCAATTCCGTTTTATCCAAACCAATTTTTTCGCCTAATTGTAACAAGGTTTCGGTATTAGCAGTGTCTTGTCCATTGACAAAAAAAGCTTCAAATAAAACTTCCTCCGCCTCCTGTCCCAACATTTTTGTTTTAGCAAACTGAACCAGTTGATGCGCTTTTTGAGAATTGACCAAAACCGAACGATCAAAATCGAAATGCAAACCAACATTTTTCGCGGTATGTGTAATTCCTGCAATCATTCCGTTGACCTGCTCCAACGCCAAACCTTTTCGTTTCACCAAATAATCGGCGTAACTGTCTTCGGCAGTTTCGGGAAGATGAGGATCCAAGACAAAACTTTTCCATGTAATTTCCAATTGATCTCGTTGTGGAAATTGCGCCAATGCAAGTTCCAAATTTCGTTTTCCGATATAACAAAACGGACAAACAACATCGCTCCAAATTTCTATTTTCATCTTTATCTATCGTATTTGTGAAAAACTTTTGAGACAATTTTCCAATCATCACCTTCCTTGATTAATGAATGAAATTCGGTGAAATTATCGCCCGTTGCATTGGCTTCTACTTCGTTTCGTACAACTGCTGTCGTAGTTGTTTTATCCAAAATACTGACATGCAAAATAATGTTAGGCGCTGCACCTGCCTGCTTTACCGAGGCGTGTAGATTTTCGATAGAACCTTCTACAAAATGCCCGTTCCAATAGCCATACATCACCGCATCTTTCGTGAAAACGTCATTAAAAATCGTTGTATCACCTGTTCTAAAACCTTCTGTATAGGTTTTCATTGTGTTGATAATTGCTTCGTAATCCGTGATGGAATTCGCGTTTTTATTTTCCATTTGTTTCAATTAATGTTAAACTTTATTTTTCTACTGCAAAGGTAAAGCAGCTTTTAACCGACTACTTTTCCAAGCGGTCCAAGTTTCTTTTCTAAAAAGTCCAAATGGATTAAAACGCCCAAAAACTACAAATGATGGCGATAAGAAGATGGCGAAATGCCGTATAAATCTTTGAAAATGCGAGAAAAATGTGAAACGTTTTCGAAACCAACAGTATAACAAATATCCCTAATGGACATCGCCGTTGTCTCCAGCAGATCCTTCGCTTTTGCCAATCTTTTTTCTCGAATTAATTGTGCGGGCGGCATATTGAAGATATTTTGAAAATCTCTTTTGAACGCCGAAAGGCTTCTACCAGAGAGATACGCAAGTTCTTGGAGGGAAGCTGGTGAGGTATAATTGGCTTCAATCACCGACTGAATGTCCACACGAACAGGTTGATCAAACTGCAACAGTTGTGCGTACATTGGTTGCGAGCCAATAGCAATGTTATAAAGCATTTCCATCATTTTGATGTGGATTTGTCCCTCCTGAACGGGATAAGTTCCTGACAAATACATTTTCACAGATTGGGCGAAATGAATTTGACATTCGGGCATCGGAAAAATACCTGGATTGGCTTCTGCATCTGGCTTTGCAATTGGTTTCATATCCGATGATGTCAAAAAAGATTTTAGCACAGCATCTTTAATGCTTACAATAATGCAATCGTAGGTTGGACCGCCGTTGGCAGATTTTTCAAATTTTAGGAAAGTCGCTTTTTTGAATAAAATCATTTCATTTTTCTTCAATTCAAAAACGTCTTTGCCATGCGTTAATTTCAAACTGCCATCCAACAAAAAGAAAAGACTATGTTCTTCCAGAAAAAAACTGCCATGTTGCGCCGTATTGCTGCATTGCTCCATAACCGAATAACCATCAAAATCCAATCGCACTTTCGACGAGTTTTCATCCAAAGGTGTGGTAGAAATTTTAATTATTTTGTTTGCGCTTACCACTAAAATCCGGTTTAAATTTCCGTTGAAGCGTTTTTATTAATCAACACATTCCGGTATTCGATTCCCCATTCTGCAAGCTCCACGATGATGTGCTCCAAAGTGCGACCGAAATCCGTAATTTCATATTCCACGGTGATGGGTTTTGTTTGTTTTACGCTTCTTGTTATCAGAAGATTCATTTCCAAATCTTGCAATTCTTTCGATAACATTTTTGCGCCAATGCCCGTTACTTCGCGTTTTAAATCACTAAAACGCATTTTCCCAAAAACGATAAGCGCCGACAAAATATGAAATTTCCATTTGCCAGAAAGTATGCTCATAGCGTCGTTCATACCCACCATTCTCAGGCTGCATTGGGTTGGATTCAGAACTTTTTTTTCGTCTTTCAAAATGCGTAATTTATCGTTGATAAAGGTAATAAATTTCCGATTTGGTTTCCTACAACACACCAGTTTCCTGTTGGAAACCAATAGTATAAATCGCAAATGACTCCTCTAATTTTGCAATCAAATATTCTGAAAAAGTTTCGGAAAATTCTCATCAAAATAATAGAAAATGATATTAATAACGGGAGCAACAGGCGCTTTGGGACAACAAACCATCAAGCATTTACTAAAATCGAAAGATGCAAAAAAAATCACAGTTTTGGTTAGAAACGAAAATAAAGCACAAACCTTTTTAGACCAAGGAATCAATGTAAAAATTGGGAGTTACGAAGATATAAATTCGCTGGAACAAGCCATGCAAGGCATCGATCAATTGCTTTTGATTCCGTCGCCAAGCGGAACAATTTTTAGCGAAAACAAAAATGTAATTGATACTGCAAAAAAATACGGCGTAAAACATATTCTCTACACCAGTCTTTTGGTGAAAGATATCGATAAATCTCCGCTGAAAGCTTTACTACAGCAGCATTTGGAAACCGAAATCTATGCAAAGGAAAGT
This sequence comes from Soonwooa sp., assembly GCF_030151385.1. GTDB lineage: Bacteria > Bacteroidota > Bacteroidia > Flavobacteriales > Weeksellaceae > Soonwooa. The sequence continues at coordinate 37,079 of NZ_JASLDS010000072.1, read as the reverse complement.
GGAATTCCCTATACCATTTTGAAAAACACCATGTATGCGGATGCAATTCCTCTTTTTGTGGGGAACGATATTTTGGAAAACGGTGTTTATCTTCATGCTGCGGATGGAAAAGTACCGTTTGCGCTAAGACGCGAGTTGGGTGAAGCTGCTGCCAATGCACTTTTGGACGAAAAACATTTGAACAAAGAATACGAATTGACAGCTTCTGAGTATTATACTTACGCCGATGTTGCCGATGCCTTGTCTGAATTATCGGGAAAGCAAGTGCCTTTTTATGCGGAAACGACGGTTGAAGAATACGAAAATCATTTAAGGAAAAAAGGCGTTCATGAAGGTGAACTGTTTGCTATTTCTGGATTTGTAACCGACAAGCGAAATGCTGTATTTCAGCTATTGTCCAACAATTTAGAACATCTTTTGGGCAGAAAACCTTTGTCTTTAAAAGAAAGTTTGCGGGAGATCTATAACTTTTAAAATGAAATTTGTTTGATGTAAAGCTTGTCTATAATTTTAGGCAAGCTTTTTAGTTTAAATGACTTTTTGAGGAAAATTTATTTTTTAATTTTGTTCTTTATTGAGATACGAATTATGGTAAAATATTCGGAAGAAACGGATAACTTAAGATTGGCAAGTCCCATCAAGAACGATTATTACACGGTTTTAATCTGTTCTGAGGGAAGTGCTAAGATTAAAATTGGCTTTCATCATTTTGAAATTACTTCCGGAACAATCACAATTTTGCCTCTCGATGTGCTCATTTCTACTCAAAATGTTTCTGATAATTTTAAAGTAAAACAAGTCCTTTTTACAAAGGTATTTTTGCAGAAAATCATCCTGAAAGAGGGAATTATTGACGAATTACTTTTGCTAAATACCAAATATCCGCCGATGTATGAACTCAACGAAAGTTTTACTTCGGTAAAGGAAAAGTTTGTTCAAATAAAAAGGGAGTTAAATTCAAAATACGCCTATCATTTAGATATTATTCGCTTAATCATCATGGAGATTTTGTACGAATACAACAGGGCTTGCGAGTATTGTTTGCTGGGATTTGAGAAAACGATGAACCGAAATTATCAGCTGACCTACGAATTTAAAAAACTGGTTGATGAGCATTTTACATCGTGGAATTCTATCGGACAATACGCCTCGCATCTCGGAATTTCGGCAAAACATTTGACCGAAGTGATTAAAGAGGAAACGGGAAATACTGCTTTGCAGATTATCCACGAACGAATTTTGTTGGAAAGTCAATATCTTTTAAAACATACGACCCGCTCCATTAAAGAATGTGCCGATCAATTGGGCTTTGAAACCGCTTCTTATTTTTCACGATTTTTTAAACGTTATTTGATGATTTCGCCCAACGATTACAGAAAAAGTAAGTAAAATGAAGAAATGTCCTGTGATTTTTATCACAAAGGCGCAAAAACAACTATTTTTCAATTACAATTGAAGTGTAAAGTGAATAAAGTTTCCAACCTAAAGATTCATATAAATGTTTTCCCTCCTCTGTTGCTACCAAAAAATTTTGATAAACTTGTTTTGATAAAGCAATTTTTTCCAATTCTTTCATCAGAATACTTGCAAGACCTTTACGTTTATAACTATTATTAGTAATAATTCTATCGTAAACGGCGATATCGTCAACTAATACGACTCTTCCTTGCGAAGCAATTTCGCCATTTTTGGCAAGGATTTTAACTACGAAAGTCGAATTATAATTTTCAAAAGATAAACTATAATTTTCATTCAGCTTGTTTTCAATATTTTTCATTGGATGAAAACAAAACATCATGTAACCTTGAGGTTGAATTTTCCATTTTTCCGAAATTTTATCTTTGATTTCAGACGGTGCTCCACAAAATTTTAGAAAAATATATGGTTCATTAATTTCTTCTGAAAGTTGGAAAAAATCGTCATTCGGTTTAGAAAATACATATCGAGTTTTCTGGTTTTCAAATCCGACATCAACTTTAAATCCAGATTTATAGGTAACAGGAAGTGGTAATTCTCTTGATAACGACCAAGCTTTTAACCATTTCAAAATAATATCCTTAGAAACATGATTTCCCATAAAATGAATATTGATAAAGCGAAAATAAAAAAACTTCTGCTAACATTGTGTTTATTGATTGTTACTGCTCTTGCGTCTAAATATTTACTTTTCAATTCAAACAACATTCACCTCCCAAATCACATAATCCGTAAAAATTGAATCTTTTACCGAAGATTCGATATTGTGCTAATCTCCGGCTCCACCGAATTTTGCATTATTATTTTAATGCAATTTTATATGAACAAAAACGATACAACGTGGAGAGATCTTTTCTCGAACGGAAACGGATTAAAAGCCACAACATTGGCTTTGGGCGTGATGTTACACGCAACAAATGTGTATTTGGCAACAACGATAATGCCGTCAATCATTAAGGAAATCGGCGGTTTGGAATATTACGCTTGGAACACCACGATCTTTATCGTCGCCTCGGTGATTGGTTCGGTCATTTCGGCAAATCAAATGGGAAAATCGGGACCTCGAAAAGCCTATCAAATCGGGATTTTATTATTTTCGATCGGTGTTTTGTTGTGCAGTTTGGCGCCGACAATGTATGTATTGTTGCTCGGACGCTTTATTCAGGGATTTGGTGGCGGATTGTTATTCGCTTTATCCTATGCGATGATTAGATTGATTTTCGCCGAAAAATTATGGTCCAGAGCAATGGCTTTAATTTCTGGAATGTGGGGCGTGGCCGCATTTTCGGGACCTTTTATTGGCGGAATTTTCGCTGAGCATGGGCATTGGCGAATGGCTTTTGGCGTGCTATTGATTTTTTGCGTTTTCTTATTCATCTTATCTTCCAAAACTTTACCCAAAACTAAAACTCAAGAAAAGGTTTCCAAAATCCCTTATCTCAAACTTTTACTCTTGGGATTGGGGGCTTTAACGGTTTCTATTGGTAGTATTCAGAAAAATATAGTCGGAAGTCTCATCGGAATTTGTGTTGCATTTCTTTTGTTACTGATTTTAGTTATTTCGGAGAAAAATTCCAAAAACCGTTTACTCCCAACTGGCGCTTATAAAATATCTTCGCAATTGGGCACCACTTACAGCATTATGGCATTGCTAACCATTGCCACATCCATCGAAATTTATGTTCCTTATTTTGCACAAATTATAGACGGACTTTCACCTTTAGAATCAGGTTATCTTACGGTGTTAATTGCCATTGGATGGACATTATCTTCTATTCTATTTTCTGGAATTAAAGGAAATCGAGTAAACAAAATTATCCTTTTGGGTGCATTTGTAATGTTGATTGGCATGCTGGGACTTTGCTATTTTTCGATTGCGACTTTACACACATTCACGATGAAACTCATTATAGAATGCACATTCCTGCTACTCATCGGAATCGGCATCGGAATGGGTTGGCCACATTTGCTGACAGAAGTATTTTCGCTCTCGCCAAAAGGCGAGGAAGACCTTACCTCATCGTCGGTAACAACCGTACAACTGATTGCAACATCCTTTGGAGCCGCGATTGCCGGACTTGTGACCAACTTTGGCGGAATCACCAATCCAGGTGGAGTTATCGGCACAACACAAGCTTCGATTTATCTTTACGGCTCTTTTGCTGTTGCTCCTTTGATTGCAATTATCCTTTGTTTGATGTTGAAAAAGACGAAGTAAAATTTGACATTACTATTTTCAGTTTAAGTATTGATTTTATCATTTTAAAAATAAATTCTTCCATAAAAACAGTACAGAAACCAATCTCCGTACTGTTTTTATTTTTAAAATTTTGAAATTATTTTGCTTCCGAAAGTGCCATTTTAATTGCTAAAAACGAAAGAACACTTGCCATAAACCATTTTTGAATTCGAATCCATGTTGGATTAGCTGCGAAAAATTTCGCCGCTTTTGCCGCTGTTAATACGATGATAAAATTGATGCTAAAACTTACAAAAACCTGAATAACGCCCAATTCTAAACTTTGCGTAAACACCGATCCATATTCTGGTTTGATGAATTGCGGAAAGAATGATAAATAAAAAACCGCCACTTTTGGATTCAAAACATTGGTCAAAAATCCAACTGAAAACAATTTTTTGGGACCATCGATTTTTAAGTTTGGGTCGACTTCAAAAATATTCTTGCTATTCGGTTTTACCGCTTGGTAAGCCAGATACAGAAGATAAATCGTTCCTAAAGTTTTCAAAACAATGTAGGCATAAGGGACAGCGAACAAAACCGCCGTTAATCCAAAGGATACCATCACAATATGAAACAAAAATCCGCAAATAACGCCAGCCAACGAGGTTAAACCTGCTTTTTTCCCTTGTGTAATGCTTCGTGAAATTAAATAAATCATGTTAGGACCAGGACTAATGACTAATGCCAACGCTGCGAGTGCAAAAAATAAAATGTCTGTAAATGGAATCATGCTAAAAAATTTAATTGTTAAAACTGAGTGATATTCTTGTAAACTGCTTATTCATCACAGAAAACAACTATTGTTCGGATGCTGGATTTTTAATTTTTGGTAAAAAGACTGCAAAAATCCCAATTAATGGTAGATAAGCGCAGAATGAAAACACATATTCTACACTCGTTCTGTCCATTATCCAGCCCAATCCAGCCGACGCAATTCCTGCCACACCGAACATTAATCCATAGAACAACCCTGCAATTGTTCCGATTTTTCCTGGAACCAAATCCGTGGCGTACAACATGATTGCTGAAAATGCCGATGACAGAATTAAACCGATTAAAATGGCAAAAACAATTGTCCAAAGCAGGCTAAGATGCGGTAACAACAAGGTAAACGGCGCAACGCCTAAAATGGAAAACCAAATCACATATTTTCTTCCGATTCTATCGCCAACTGGCCCGCCAATCATCGTTCCGACTGCAACAGCGGCTAAAAATGCAAATAGATAATATTGTGCATGCTGTACACTAACATGAAATTTGTCGATGAGGTAAAATGTAAAATAATTGGTCATCGACGCCATATAAATGTATTTGGAAAACAGCAGTAAAAACAGAATAGCCATAGAAAACATGACCTGCTTTTTAGTAATTCCAGCCGCATAAATTTGCTGAACATTGGAAGCACTTTTTTTCCTAAAATCGAGATGTTCTTGATACCATTTACTTACACGTTGTAAAATAAAAATCCCTAAAAATGCCGCCAAACAAAGAAATACAAGCGATGTTTGCCCAAAAGGAATAATGATAATCGCCGCCAGCAATGGTCCCAAAGCTGTTCCGAAAGAACCACCCAATTGAAAGATGGATTGCGCCAAACCTTTTTGTCCGCCTGATGCGATATAAGCCACTCGAGAAGATTCCGGATGAAAAATAGAAGAACCTAAACCGACCAACGCAACCGCAAATAGAAATAAATAAAAGTTATTTGCAAACGCCAGCAAAATAATCCCACTCAGGCTAAAAAGCATTCCCAAAGGCAAAGAATAGGGTTGTGGTTTTTTGTCCGTATATCGTCCAATCCAAGGCTGCAACAACGATGCAGTGACTTGATAAGTAAAAGTAATAATCCCAATTTGTGTAAAAGAAAAGTCGTATTTCTCCTTGATTAAAGGGTAAATCGATGGAATAACCGATTGCATTAAATCGTTGAGCAAATGCGAAAAACAAATCATAAACAAAACGGGATAGATTGTTTTATGCGCAATTTTCTTGGCAGTAATTTCTGTCGTTTTTTCTGTTGTTATCATATAAATTCATTTATTCATCCTATCATCAGATGAATTTTAAGTTTAAAAAAAATTACACCAAACTAATGATCAACTCAGAAGCTTTCCAAGCGTTTAAAGCGTCGCCATCTTTAATGCAATTGTAAAGGGCAACGTGTCTTCCGTGCGATTCAATAAGCGGTGCTGTGCTTTTATGATTTCTATGAAACCATTTTTTAAGGTGTTCGGACGTCGCTTTGTAAATATCGAACAACATATCGTTGTAAGAAGCCTTTGCAATCGCCAAATGAAACTGAATATCCGATTCAATGGTCATGTCCAAATTACCTTCATTGGCATATTTTCCACGAAGATCGAGGTACTTTTTTATGTTTTCTAAATCTTCTGGAGTTCGCTTTAATGCGGCTTTTTCGGCAATTTTTAATTCTAAAATTTCACGAACTTCATTCAATTCGTTAATGCTGGAACGCAGCATGCGATGCTCAAAACTTTCCTCGCTGACAATTTGCTTCTCTACAAAAGTTCCACTTCCTTGTCTCACACTCAAAAGTCCAATGTTAGAAAGTGTTTTAATCGCTTCTCTCACCGTCGATCTTCCTACGCCGTACATCTTTTCCATCTGCGTTTCGGTAGGCAATTTTTGACCAACTTCATACTTGCCCTCTGCGATTTCGTCTCGTAAAAGGTCGGATAAACGTTCCGCAAGTGATTTTTTTTGAAGTATTTTTGTCATATCATCTGATGAATTGCAAATGTACAAATTATTTTTGATTTACAAATTTTTGCCCCTATTTTAAAGATTTAAACTTTTCCCAATTCTGCATATTCATCTCGCAATTTTTTCGGCAACTTTTTAACGACTTCTTGCACCGAATGTTTAATCCAAGTTTTCAAGGTTTCGTCGTCCATATCGCCATTTAGCAAAATCGTATTCCAATATTTTTTGTTGAAATGCCAAGCTGCCTCAACACTTTCGTAACGTTCACGAAGTTCGATAGCTTCCTCGGGATCGCATTTTAGCGAAACTTTCAATTCTGCATCATTCAATGGAATCACCGCAAACCATTTGTCATAAATCCGAAACATCAGATATTCATCCTTAAAAGGCATATCTTCCGTCGCCAACGGAATGGACAAACAATATTCGCGAAGTTCTTCGATGTTCATAAAAGATGGTATTAATTAATTTAATCCTTTGTATTCGCGATAATCACAGCAAATGAATCCATATAATCTCGCCAATGCACAATTTTTCTGTTTTTAATAGTCACAATCGAACAAAACCTGTTGTCATAAGGCTTTCCAGTTGCTGGAATCGTACCGTGAACAGCATATTCCAAAGTGACAATTCCTTGCGCTTGGTCTTTATAAACATGTAAACCATCTGCCGAATCGAGTTGCGTTTCGTAACCGCCAAACCAGTCCATATAGGCTTTCCTCCCTTCTATTCTATTGGGAAAATTCGGGAAATTGTACAAAAACTCAAATACAGCATTTTCATCCACAGCATCCCAAAAATGTTCGCCGTCCACTTCGCCTTTCAAACCTTGCATCACGATATTATAAAACGCATCAGCATTTTCCCGAAACGCAGGATGATTTCTATCGACTTGATTATTAGAAGTATTTTCTGACATGAGATTTATGTTTTAAATAGGAGTTTAAAATTAGAAAAAAAATGCTTTTCAGCAAAATCAAAAAGGCTAAAAAAAGTTTGATTTTTGTAAGTTAGCAAAGCGATAAAATTCACGATAAATGAAAAAAGAAATCCAAATTGACGGTTTCAAAATTCAAGATTTGACAAGTTTGTATAAGGAATTTAATGACAAATTGATGCCCAATGAAGATTGGAAATTGGGCGAAAGTTTGGATGCTTTGGACGATTTGTTGTATGGCGGTTTTGGCGAAATTAATGGCAACGAAGCTATTCGATTCGTTCGGACAGATTTTGAACGGATGAAAGAGCTTTTCGGTTATGATTTTACCTTGAATTTCTACAAAAATAAACTGCAATATCCAGAAGTTTTCAATATAAATTTGGTTCAAAACTCTATTGATGAACTGAAAAGTGGATACGGAAAAACCTATTTTGAAATTATCTTAGAAATCATTGAAAGTCATTCTAATATTGAATTGGTGACGAGATAAACATTGAATTCAATAATTCTTTTTTATCTGTTTCAGAATTTCACATCTATTTAAAATTTAGTTTTTATAATCCATTCGTGAGTTTTCTTTCTTTTAAACTTCAAATTCAAAAATCATTATTTTAGCAATTGCTTAAATAATAAAATTAACTACATTTGCCTTATGGAAAAAATTTCGTGTATAAGGCAGCAAGCGGATGCTCATCAAATCAATCGTTGCAAAGAAAAGGTTTCGGAACTGGATGATACTTTTGATTATTTGTCGCAAGGTCTCGAGTTGATAGGCAACAATGTAAGGTTGAAAATCCTTTATTTATTAAATGAGGAAAAACGTTTGTGTGTCTGCGATTTGAGCGATATTTTGGGAATGACAGTTTCTGCAATTTCACAACATTTACGAAAATTAAAGGACCGTAAACTCATCGAAACAGAAAGAGAAGCACAGACTATTTTCTATTCTTTGACCAATGAATACGATAAAATTCTGCAACCCATTTTCAATATTCTTGATAAATCCGAAATCCTCGAATCAATATGAAATCAGAAAATAAACTTTTAGGCGCTGGACTTTTAACGGCACTTGCTGCGTCACTTTGTTGCATTACGCCTGTTCTTGCGCTTTTCGCGGGTGCAAGCGGTGTGGCTTCTACTTTTTCGTGGCTTCAACCTGCCAGACCTTATTTTATTGCAATCACCGTTCTGGTGCTGGCTTTTGCGTGGTATCAGAAATTAAAACCTAAGAAAGAAATTGATTGTAATTGTGAAACCGAGGAGAAACCAAAATTTGTACAATCCAAAACTTTCCTTGCAATCATCAGTGTTTTCGCGGTTTTAATGCTCAGCTTTCCACTTTATGCCAATATATTTTATCCCAAAACGGAAAAGGAAGTCGTTGTTGTTGAAAAATCTAATCTTAAAACGGTGGAATTTGGAATTAGCGGAATGACTTGCGATGCGTGTGGTGACCATGTTAATCATGAAGTGAACCAGTTGCAAGGCATCGTAAAATCTACTGCTTCGTATGAAAACGGGAGTGCCATTGTGGAGTTTGATGAATCCAAAACGACAGTTGCTGAAATCGAAAAAGCAATCAATTCTACTGGCTACAAAGTGATTAACAAAACGGAAAAATAAATGGAAATTATATTAAATTCAACAATTACGTGTCCCAATTGCGGACACAAAAAAGAAGAATTAATGCCGACAAATGCATGTCAGTATTTTTATGAATGCGAAAAATGCAAGTCGGTTTTAAAACCAAAACAAGGCGATTGCTGCGTCTATTGCAGCTATGGCACAGCAAAATGTCCGCCAATACAGGAAAACAAGAAATGTTGCTGATTTCTAACAGCTTGCAAAATTTGTCTTTAAAATTATTAAAGACATTTTTTTTGAAATATAATATACCGATTGGTATATTATTTGTAACTTTGCCTTGTGAAATCGTTTAAGTATCAATTTAAAACTTTGGCATTATGACAAATGATTTGAAAATAGAAAAATCCTTGCTTCCTTTTAATTCGTTTTTAAAAGCGGATTGCAGCTATGAGTTTATTGACGGCTACAGCACCGATTTTCTTGATAAAAAAAACGAAATTAATATCAAGACAATTACTAAATTATTTTTCACTTCGGAGCCAAATTGGGTGAAAAGCCTAATGAAAATTAGAGACAATGCAGTTGGAAAATTAGGATTGAAAACCACGGGAACGACTTCTGACAAAGCGCAAGATTTGGAAAATTTCAATGCTGAAATAGGTCAAAATGTGGGATTGTTTAAAGTTTTTCATCAATCGGAAAATGAAGTGGTTTTGGGTGAAGATGATAAACATTTGAATTTTCGTGTTTCACTTTTTATGGAACCAACACAATCAGAAAAGAAGAAATTGAGTATTTCGACTTCGGTGAAGTTCAATAACTTATTGGGTAAAGCTTATTTTATTCCAGTCAAGCCCATTCACAAGCTGATTGTCCCATCGATGTTGGGTCGAATGGTGAATCAAATTCAATCTTTATAAAACACAATTGGATTTTAGAAATTTAAGACAAAATCATGAGTAAAGCAGAAAAAACGAGACAATTTATCATCGAAAAAACGGCGCCTATTTTTAACAAAAAAGGTTACGCTGCGACCTCTTTGGCAGATATTACCGAAGCGACTGGACTTACGAAAGGCAGTATTTATGGTAATTTCGAGAATAAAGAGGAAGTTGTCATCGAGGCTCTTCGCTATAATGTTTCGAAGCGCAGTGGTGGTTTGGACGAGGTTATTTCTGCCTCCCAAAATCCTTTGGATGCGTTAATTGGCATGCTGGAATATCATCGCGAAAAGTTGATGCAAGTCTTGAAAACTGGTGGTTGTCCCATGTTAAATGCGGCAACGGAAGCCGATAATCATTTAGATTTTCTTAAAAACACGGTTCAACGACAGTTTCAAGGTTGGCAGATGAAATTTATCAAGGTCATAGAAGAAGGTCAGGCACAAGGTTATTTCAAAAAAGACATTTCGGCAGATAATTATGCCAAGGAATTCATTATGTTAATCGAGGGCGGCATCCTTTTGTCAGGCACTTTGGATGATAAAAAGTACATGGATTTGGCAATTGACCGTGGCTTAAAAATCATTGAAATCGAAATTAAAATTTAAAAATTTTTAAACATAAATATACCATTTGGTATTTAACAATATTTTCATCCCTAAAAAGATGATGTAATTAAAAACAAAAAGACAATGGAACATTTTGATATCACCGTAATTGGTTCGGGTCCTGGCGGTTATGTAGCGGCAATTCGCAGCGCTCAATTGGGTTACAAAACTGCAATTATCGAAAAATATGACACGCTGGGCGGTACGTGTACCAACGTTGGATGTATTCCCTCAAAGGCTTTGCTGGATAGTACGCACCATTTTTCGGACGCTTTGCACAAATTCAAAGTGCAAGGAATTGAAGTTGGCGAGGTACAATTGAATTTTAAACAAATGTACGACCGCAAAGCTGACGTTGTTCTGAAAAACACCCAAGGTTTGGAGTTTTTGATGAAGAAAAATAACATCACCAAGTTGCATGGTACAGCAAGTTTTGTCAATAATAATCAAGTGAAAATTGTGGATGCTTCTGGTACGGAAACTCAAATTTCCAGCGACAAATTTATCATTGCAACAGGCTCTAAACCCTCTTCCATTCCTGGAATTGAAATCGATAAAAAACGCATCATCACATCAACCGAAGCTTTAGCGCTGACTGAGCAACCCAAAGAAATCATCATTATTGGTGGTGGTGTTATTGGTGTAGAAATGGCTTCTATTTTTAACAGAATTGGCACTAAAGTTACGATTTTGGAGTACGCCGATTATCTGATTGCGACAATGGACCACGAGTTGGGCAAAACTTTGCAGAAAATTTTGAAAAAAGAAGGCGTTGATATTCAGTTGCAACAATCGGTTTATAAAGCTGAAAATCAAGGCGATTCGGCAAAAGTTTGGTTTAAAGATAAAAACGGAACCGAGCAAACTTTACAAGCCGATTATGTGTTGATGGCGGTTGGTAGACGACCTTTCACGCAAGGTTTAGGTTTAGAAAATACAAGTGTAAAACTGACAGAAAGAGATTTTATAAAAGTGAACGAAAAATTACAAACCGAAGCTGCTAATATTTATGCCATTGGCGACGTTATCGGCGGTGCAATGTTGGCACACAAAGCGGAAGAAGAAGGCGTTTTTGTTGCTGAAACTATCAACGGACAGAAACCGCATATCCATTACAATCGCATTCCTGGCGTGGTGTACACTTGGCCAGAAGTGGCATCTGTTGGCGCAACCGAGGAAGAATTGAAACGTGATGGAATTGCTTACAACTCGGGCAAATTTCCGTTTTCGGCAAGCGCCAGAGCTCGGGCTTCAATGGATTTGGATGGTTTTGCTAAAGTTTTGGTTGATCCCAAATATGGCGAAGTTTTAGGCGTTCACATCATCGGTGCTCGTGCGGCTGACCTTATCGCATCTGCCGTTGTTGCGATGGAATACGAAGTTACCGCCAAAGATATGTTTACGATGTCGTACGCGCATCCAACCTATTCCGAAGTTGTGAAAGAGGCTTATATGCTGGCTTCTGGACAAGCTGCAATTAATATTTAAATTTTAAAATTCAATTAAATCTTGAATTTTAACCATAAACCTAACAATAAATGACACCAATAGAATTATTAAAATCGTATAAAGGCAAAGTTTTCGACAATTCACCGTCACCTTTCACAAAATGGTTGGCACCGACGGTTATCGACGCTTCCGAAGGCAGAATCGTGTTCGAATTTACCGTTCGTCCAGAATGGCTGAATCCGATGCACAATATCCACGGCGGCGTTACAGCTGCGATTATCGACGATGTTATCGGAACCATGATGTTTTCTTTGGGCGAAGACAGTTTTTACACGACCATCAACAACACCATCGATTATTTTTCGGTGGCAAAAGCAGGTGACAAAATTACAGCCGAAACCCAAATTATCAAGAAAGGCAAGCAATTTGTGCACGCTGAATGCGAAATCTGGAACCCCGATCATACGAGAATGATCGCCCGCGGAACCTCTAATTTATTTAAAACCTCATTACAGAAATGAAACGTGTTGTAGTAACTGGTCTTGGGACTATTAACCCTTTGGGAAATGATATTGAAAGTTTTTGGTCGAACATAAAAGCTGGCAAAAGCGCTGGGCAAAAGCTTTCACGCTTTGATGCATCTAAATTTCGGTCGCAAGTAGCGTGTGAAATTCAGGACTTTGATGCGTCCAAATATTTGGATAAAGCGGAAATAAAACGCACCGATCTTTTCACTCAATATGCCTTGTACAGCGCATCACAAGCGATGGAAGATGCCAATTTTGATTTGAGTAAAATCGACCCTTTTGATTTTGGTGTGATTTGGGGAGTTGGTCAAGGTGGAATGCAAACCTTTGAAAATGAAGTCGAAAACTACGTAAATGGCGATTATAACCCACGTTTTAATCCGTTTTTTATTCCTAAATTGTTGATTAATATGGCATCGGGAATGATTTCGATGAAATATGGTCTGCAAGGAATCAACTATACGCCAGTTTCGGCTTGTGCAACGGGAAACACTGCAATAATGGACGCTTTCAACTACATTCGATTGGGTAAAGCCAAAGTTTTTGTGACAGGTGGTTCCGAAGCGGGCATTACTCCTGCCTCTTTTGGCGGATTTTCTGCCATGAAAGCCATGAGTCAGCGCAATGACGACCCAAAAACGGCTAGCCGACCTTTTGATAAAAATCGAGATGGTTTCGTTATGGGAGAAGGTGCAGGTGCTTTGATTTTGGAAGAATACGAACATGCAAAAGCTCGCGGTGCAAAGATTTATGCCGAATTGGTGGGCGCTGCGATGACTGCGGATGCATATCACATGACTTCGCCACATCCCGAAGGTTTGGGTGCAGCAAAATCCATGGAATTGGCGATTGAAGAAGCAGGTTTGAAACCAAAAGATGTCGATTATCTCAATCTTCATGCGACTTCTACGCCAGTTGGTGATATTGCAGAATTAAATGCCGTTCAGAAAGTTTTTGGTAATGACCATCAACTGCATGTGAGTTCCACAAAATCCATGACTGGGCATTTATTGGGCGCTGCCGCTGCTATTGAAGCGATTATTGCCATAAAAAGCATCAACGAAAATATTATTCCCGCAACGATTAATGTTGAAGAATTAGATGACGAAATCCCTACTGACATCAATGTTGTCATCAATCAACCTTTGGAAAAACCCGTGAAAGTTGCGATGAGCAACGCTTTTGGTTTTGGAGGTCATAATTCGACAGTGATTTTTAAAGAATTTGTTGAGTAAAGAATTAGTTTTTATCGCAAAGACCAATATTTAATCTGAGTTTTGCAATAATTAGAATAACGTCAGTTCGAGTTGATTTTGCAAAAATTGTGTCGAGAACTTTTTAAAACAAGTTCTCGATACAAAATCTTTCAGATTTTTACTCGAACTGACGACTCGTTTAATGAACAGCTTTTATCCTGAACTGATGCTGTGTTAATTAAGGTCATATTTTTATGGCGCAAAGGTTTTATCTTCCATAAAATTTCACCATTTTAAAATTGAAAATCATTGTATTGAGCAAAGTCGAAATGTTCTTGCGCCTTAATTTACAAGTCAAAATAAATAATTGGAAAAAACTAACCTGCGATTGTGGGTTAGTTTTATTTTTGTGAGAACAGCATTGAATCTGATTTAAAACTCAATTCCGTATTTTTGATTAAATATAGCAAAGAAAATGTCCATTATCTACCGAGTTTTATTGCCTAATGAAAGCAAAATTTATCGTGAAATTCGATTGGAAAGTTTAAAAACCTTTCCAGATTCTTTTGAAGTAAAATATGAAGATTCGGCAAAGCAGAAAAAATTAGCGTTCGAAATTGAAATCGAAAATCAAAGCATTGATAGATTTGTTTGTGGCGCTTTTGATGATGAAAAACTTATTGGCATTTGCACGTTTGCGAAAGATAAAAATGGCAACGGAAATATCATTCAGATGTTCGTAAAACCTGAATACCAAGGTCAAAATATTGGAAAATATTTATTAGAATTCATTTTAAAAGAAGCCAAAAACCGATTTCCAAAAACCAGTATTTTCTTGGAAGTTGCCAAAGATAATTTGTCAGCATTTCGTCTTTATAAAAAAGCAGGTTTTAAAATTGAAAAAGAATCGGAAGACGACAGGATCGTTTTGATGAAATACAGTTAATAATGTTAGTCATCTTCCTTCTTAAAAACGGTTTTTCGATATTCAACACCCCAATGAGACATTAGTTGCAAGATCTCGAACAAGGATTTTCCCAATTCGCTTAAGGAATAATTTACGGTCATCGGTTTCGAAGTCGTTTCCTCGCGTTTTATCAAAAGATTCTGCTCGAGATCTTTTAATTCTTGGGTCAAAACTTTCGCTGAAATATTGGTGATATAATACTTTAATTCCCCAAAATTTAGGACATGACCATAATTCAAAGTTTGAATAATTACCACTTTCCATTTGCCACGCAATAAATCTTGGGTGTCTTTCAGACCCTTCATTAATTCAAGGCAATGATCTGTAATTTCCAAATTTTGTTTGCTCATCAAATGGTTTATTTAGGAAATTCAAAAGTAAAAAAATATTCCAAACTAACTTCTAAGTAATCGGTTACCAAAAGGTAACTCCTATTCTATTTTCAAGTTTATGAATATACATTTGTTCAATAAATCAAAGAAAATGAACAAAGTAATAGAAAACCTAAATTGGCGAAGCGCGGTCAAAAAATACGATTCTCAAAGGAAACTAAGCGCTGAAAATTTAGAAATTTTAAAAGAAGCGATTAGATTGTCGCCAACTTCTTTTGGACTTCAATTATTCAAAGTTTTAGTAATTGAAGATCCCGAAACGAAACAGAAATTGCAAAATGCAGCTTATGGACAAGAACAAATTGGCGAATCATCTCAGCTTTTTGTATTTGCAAATTATACAAAAGTTACTGATGCACAAATTGACGAGTATTTTAACCAAATGATAAAAATGAGAAACTTGAAAATCGAAGATGTTGCAAGTTATAAGGAGGATGTTTCTCGGTTTGTAAAAGGTCTTGGCGACCATCTTGGAACATGGACAGCAAAGCAAACTTATCTTGCCTTGGGAATATTGCTCATTACTGCGGCGGAATTACAAATTGATGCTTCGCCGATGGAAGGCTTTAATGCCGAGGAATTTAATAGAATCTTGGACTTGGAAAAACACAATCTAAATACATCCGTAATTGCAGCTGTCGGATATCGGTCAGACAACGATTTCTATAGCAAAATGCCAAAAATTAGAAAATCAAAAGAGGAGATTTTTCTTACAATTTAACAAAAGTAAAAGCCGTTCTGTTGAGCGGCTTTTGTTGTATTAAAATGCAAATTATTTCTTCTTAATCATACGCTTTGCAACCGACTCATAATCCAATAAATCAACATTATTTTCGTCATAGAAAAGTTCCCATTTAAAGTTTGGAATAAGAATTTTAGTAGTCGGCGATTCGCTCCAATCAACTTCAAATTGGTGCTTTTTTAAAACTTCAACCACCTTTTTGCCAACCGCGATGGTTACGTCATCATCTTCATTATCCACTTTCTGAAAAGCAATGTATAAACTCGAATCTTCCTTTGCAATTGCCCTTGACAAGTCTTGCTCGTGATAAAAGCAATATCCGTGAGAAACAATTCCGTTGTCGCGCAACTTTCGCTCCACGTCCACAACCTCATACTCGCCGTCGCTGGTCGTGTAACCTGCATTGTGAAGCGCAATAATATTTTGGTCACAAAGTTCGTCAAAAGCGGCTATCAAGCGGTCGGTATTGGTTGGGTTTTTCCATGTTTTGGTTTCGTTTAACCTCGATTGCCATTCGACTTCAATATGTTGAGTTGCCCAATCTTCCGAGATTTCGTTTTCGAATTCGTTGTCTTCAATTTCATCTAAAATATTGTCTTTAATCTCATCAAGCGACAAAAATCCCATTCGTACTTGGTTCTCAATCGATTCGTAAATAAAAGCTTCGTTTTCAGTCATTTTTCAGTGTTTGTAGGTTTTAATTGTTTTAAAAATAGGACTTTTTCGTAAATCAAATAGTATTTCAACACTGTTTTAAACAATTTTAACAATGATTTTACTTTTAACAAAAAACCACAGAAAATCAAATGTTCTGTGGTTTTATAATTCTATTTAAAGAAAATTTATAAATTCATTCCGCCTGAAACTTCGATGCGTTGACCTGTAACCCAACGTGCATCGTCGCTGCATAAGAAAGCAACTACGCCACCAATATCATCTGGCAAACCAACTCTTCCCAAAGCCGTAACCTGAGCAACATGGTCGTTGATTTCCTTGTTGTCACGCACTCTTCCGCCACCAAAATCCGTAGCAATCGCTCCGGGTGCAACTGTATTTGCAGTTATTCCGCGAGAACCCAATTCTTTTGCTAAGTATCGACTCAAAACTTCTACAGCGCCTTTCATGGCTGCATAAGCTGATGAACCAGGGTTAGAAAAACGAGCCAAACCAGTTGAAATATTCACGATTCTACCACCATTATTTAAAAAAGGTAAAGCTTTCTGCGTCAAGAAAAACACGCCTTTGTAATGGATATTCACTGCATTGTCGAATTGTTCTTCCGTGGTTTCTGCAAAAGGTGCATACAAAGCCGTTCCAGCATTATTGACCAAATAATTGAAATTCGGTTTTCCTGTTTTCTCGGTTAAATGATTCGTAACTTCCTTTATAAAAGCATCGAAAGATTTCACATTTCCAGCATCCAACTGAAACGCCGCGGCATTTTGTCCTAAATTTTGGATTTCGGCCACCACTTTGTCCGCTTCTTCTTTGTTGCTATTGTAGGTCAAAACCACATCCACACCTTTCTTCGCTAAACTCAAAGCCATATTTTTGCCCAAACCACGACTTCCGCCAGTTACCAAAGCAATCTTATTTTCTGTACTCATATTTTTGTTTTATTTAATGATGCAAAGTTGCAAGAAAATCGGCAATTCAATATTGCGTGAATCAATGAATGATTTGTAAAATTCAAATCATTTAGTTTCGATAAGCCAAAGGCGTTAATTGCGTATGTTTTTTGAAAAAGTTAGAAAAATGTGCCACTTCTTCAAAGCCCAAACTGTAAGCAATTTCCGAAACATTCCAATTGGTTTGTTTGAGTAAATATTTAGCTTCCTGAACAATTCGATTACCGATAACTTCGGTCGTTGTTTTGCCGATGCTTTCCTTTAAAACCTTGTTCAAATGATTGACATGAACCGATAATCTTTCCGCAAAATCCTTTGCTGTTCGAAGATTCAGTTTTTGATTGGGAGATTCAATCGGGAATTGTCGCTCCAACAACTCAATGAAAAGTGAAGTTACCCTTGCAGCCGCATTATGCGAAGAATTTTGCTCGTCTAAAGGTTGCAGTTTTTGTCCATAATGAATCAATTCCAAAACATAATTTCGGATCAAATCATATTTAAAACGATAATCGGAATGCAGCTCCTGTTGCATCTTTCGGAAGATTTGCAACACTTCTTCCGCTTTTTCATCGTCAATTTGAAATATCGGATAAGCACCCGTTTGGAAAATTGGCAAATCATCCAACACAACACCCGTTTTATTTCGAACTAAAAAATCATCGGTAAAAACACAGAAAAACCCCAACTGATGCTCATCTTGAGGCAACCAATGATACGGGATTTTAGGTGTTGCAAAAAGCAAAGCATTCTTTTTGATTTCGAAAGTTTTATCTGCATATTCCGCTAAATTATGCCCACGAATCATACTGATTTTGTAATACATCCGTTTGTTGTAGGGCATCAATTGTGTGCGACGTGTTTCATTGAAAGTTTCCGCGATATCAAAAATATTAAAATGTCCAATATCCTTGGAAATATCTGGCGGCAAAAAACTATAGATATTTTGCCCCGTTGCATTAGACATTTCCTGATAAAACTGGTTGATGCTGGTTTTCTTTTCCATGACAAAGTTTGCAAAAATCAAATGTACGCAAAACTTTCAATCAATATTTTTTTGAATTTAAATCTTTGCTAAATCTGAAATTGCATTTACAATTTTATCATTCAAAAGAAGTGGAATTTCATGTCCCATACCTTCAATTTTTAAAAGTTTTGAAGTTTTGATTCGTGTATGTAAATCCTCTGCACAAGCCAAAGGAAAAATTGGGTCTTCGGTTCCATGAATAATTAAAGTCGGTGCTTTAATTTTATCAAAACGTTCGGGATTAAAACCCGTCAAAGTCATCGCCGTAATATGTCCCAAGGTTTGTGCTGGCACTGCACGCTGATTCTCCTCGACAAGTGTTTGCCATTCTGCCTCTTCATCAAAAGGAGTCAAACTGCCTGAAATTCGTTTAGCAAACTTCAAGCGGTTTTCTCGAAAAGCTTCTTTTTCCGTTTTAAAATCTGGAACTTTCTGCATCATCATTTGCATAACATCTGGCGAAGTTTGCGGAAGTTCGGGATTTAAAGAAGTAGACATTATTATTGTTGCACTCAAAACTCTTTCCGGAAATTCAGCAGCTAAAACTTGAGCAATAATTCCGCCCATCGAGCGACCGACAATATGCGCTTTTTCTATTTTCAAGGCATCCAACAATCCGATTGCATCTTTTGCCATATCCAAAAGTGAATAGGCATTTTCAGGAATTTTTCCTTGCTGTAAAAGTTGCATTAATTGTCCAACGTCCGAAACTTTTTGCTCAATAAAAGTACTTTTCCCAGCATCGCGATTATCAAATCGAATCACGTGAAATCCTTTAGTCACCAACTTTTGACAAAAGTCTAAATTCCAACGTGTCATCTGACTTCCCAAACCAGAAATAAGTAAAATACTTTCTTTATTTTCCTCGCCAAACTGTTCGTAGCAAATCGAAATACCATCGATATTTATATATTTTGAACTCATTTTTAAATATTTTAAACTTTATAAATACTTGACTACTCAAATAAATATTTTACAAAGATAGTTTTAAAAATTAAATTTAAAGTTCAATTCAATCTATAAAACAAATAGTTAGCTTTAATTATTGTTTGACTTGTCAAGTATATTCGATTTTAAGAAAGAAAAAATAGCTCAAAACAAAATGAGGTTCTCCAAATGGAAAACCTCATTATTATTATCAAAGTATGGTTTGAATTTTTATGTCTTCGAACCTTTCTAAAGCTTATTTCTTTCTAAAGAATAAAGCTCGATTGTACTCGTAATTCATTCTGGCGATTTGAAGCACCGAGATTCCTTGTGGACATTCGACTTCGCAAGCTTCGGTGTTGGAACAATGTCCAAAATGTTCTTTGTCCATTTGTTCAACCATGTCCAAAACACGTTTGCTACGCTCTTCTTTACCTTGAGGTAATAAAACCATGTGCGAAATTTTTGCAGAAGTAAAAAGTGCGGCACTTCCGTTTTTACAAGTCGCCACACAAGCACCACAACCGATACATGCTGCTGCATCAAAAGCCTCTTCAGCGGTTTGGTGAGTTACAGCAATCGCTGTCGCATCGGGTGCTTGCCCAGTATTGATAGACACAAAACCACCAGACGAAATTATGCGATCAAAAGCAGTCCGGTCAACCTTCAAATCTCGTTTCACAGGGAAAGCTTCTGCTCGGAAAGGCTCAATAACAATGGTTTCACCGTCTTTGAAAGAACGCAAATGCAATTGGCAAGTCGTTGTATTTTCCAAAGGTCCGTGTGCTAAACCGTTAATCATCACACCGCATTGCCCGCAAATCCCTTCACGGCAGTCGTGATCGAATTCTACTGGCTCGTCACCAGCAACAATTAATTTTTCGTTGAGGATGTCTAGCATTTCCAAAAAAGACATGTGCGGATTGAGCTCTTTTAGTTTGTAATCGACCAATTTACCTTCCGTTTTCGCGTCTTTTTGTCTCCATATTTTAAGATGTAAATTCATAGTTTGTGCTTTTTATTTATAACTTCTCACCGTTGGTTGGAGTTCTTCAAAATTTAAATATTCTTTAATTAATTCGGGCTCGTTATCGTTGCTAGTCCATGCCCAAGCGGAAATAAATTTGTAATCGGCATCATTTCTCATCGCTTCGCCATCGGGCGTTTGGTATTCTTCACGGAAATGGGCGCCACAAGATTCGTTTCGGGTTAAAGCATCATAACACATTAGCTCTCCAATTTCGAAATAATCGGCAACACGACCTGCTTTTTCCAATTCGGAATTCATGCTTTCGGCTTGTCCTGTCACTTTTACGTTTTTATAAAACTCGGATTTCAGTTTTCGGATTTCCTCGATAGCGAATTTTAAACCTTTTTCATTCCTTGCAAGACCGCAGTAATCGTATAAAATTTTACCCAAAGTTTTATGATAATAATCCACAGTTTTGGTACCCTTGATGCTCATTAAAGTTTGAATCTGATTTTTCACCTGAGCCTCTGCGTCGTCAAAAGCTTTATCTTCGGTCGAAATTTTTCCAGTGTGAATTTCGTCAGCCAAATAATTGGCAATCGTGTAAGGTGCGATGAAATAGCCGTCAACACAAGCTTGCAACAGAGAATTGGCTCCCAAACGGTTGGCGCCATGATCTGCAAAATTGGCTTCACCCAAGGCAAATAATCCAGGAACGCTGGTCATTAACTCGTAATCTACCCAAAGTCCACCCATCGAAAAGTGAGCAGAAGGCGAAATCATCATCGGTTCTTTATAAGCATCGTAGCCTGTGATCTTTTGGTACATGCTAAAAAGGTTGCCATATTTTTCTTTGATTTTCTCTTTTCCTTGTTCTTTAATCGCTTTTGAGAAGTCTAGGTAAACCGCATTTTTCAATGGACCAATCCCGAAACCTGCATCAATACGTTCTTTGGCAGCACGAGAAGAAATATCTCTAGGCGCTAAATTTCCAAATGCCGGATAACGACGTTCTAGATAATAATCTCTTTCATTTTCGGGAATATCGACTGGTGCGCGTTTTTCATCTTTATTTAAAGGAACCCAAATACGGCCGTCATTTCTTAAAGATTCTGACATTAAGGTTAATTTGGATTGATAATCTCCTGACTGTGGCAAAGAAGTTGGGTGAATCTGAATCCAGCTAGGAGAAGCCATCAAAGCACCCTTTTTATGTGCTCGCCAAATTGCAGAACCGTTGCAACCCATTGCCAGCGTCGATAGATAATAGATTTTGCCATATCCGCCACTCGCCAAAATAACAGCATGAGCCGCATGTCTTTCGATTTCGCCAGTGTCCAAATTTCTGACAATGATGCCACGCGCTTTGCCGTCAATCATTACCAAATCAAGCATTTCGTGTCTTGAAAATAGCTGAACAGATTTTTTACCAACTTGTCGCATCAAAGCTTGATAAGCGCCCAAAAGCAGCTGCTGTCCCGTTTGTCCTCGTGCGTAAAATGTTCGACTTACTTGTACACCACCAAAAGAACGATTGTTAAGGTAACCACCATATTCTCTACCGAAAGGAACACCTTGCGCCACAGCTTGATCGATAAGTTCCAAAGAACATTCTGCCATGCGATAAACATTAGCTTCACGAGCACGGAAGTCGCCACCTTTTAAGGTGTCAACAAACATTCGGTACACACTGTCGCCGTCGTTTTTATAATTTTTGGCAGCATTCACACCACCTTGCGCCGCTACCGAATGTGCTCTTCTTGGACTATCTTGGAAGCAAAATGACTTTACATTGTAACCCATTTCGCCCAAAGATGCAGCAATAGAACTTCCTGCTAAACCTGTCCCAACAACGATAACATCCAATTTCTTACGGTTGGCAGGGTTCACCAATTTGGCTTTCTTTTTATAATTTTCCCACTTTTTTTCTAGTGGTCCTTCTGGAATTTTAGAATCTAAAATCATAGTTTTTCGATTTAAAGATTAGTGAAGTAAATGTAAATAGGCATCATGGCAAAACCTGCGCAAATAATAATGGAATAAGCGATACCTACAATCTTAAACCATTTTACATATTTGGGATGATACAAACCTAAAGTTCGGATAGCGCTGTAAATCCCGTGAATTAAATGGTAACACAACGCAATCATAGAAATAACATAGATAAGGACGTACCACCATTCTTTGAACACCGAAACTACCAGTATATAAAGGTCTTTGTTTCCTGCCTCGTCAATTGGTGGTGTTCCAAATTTGTACACATACCAAAAGTTTTGAAAGTGTATTACTAAAAATATCAAAACCAAAGTACCCAAAACGCCCATATTTCGTGCAGCCCATTTGCTAGCTCTTCCGCGGCGGTCATTTTGATATTTTCCGCCTGATTTGCGGTTCTTCAAAGTGATAATTAATCCATCTACAGCGTGCAGGATAATGGAAAAATAAAGCACATAAGAAACAATTTTAATAATAACATTTCCAGCTAAAAATTGCGAATACGCATTAAACTGATGGTGCGCCACATCCTCTGGTAAAAAGAGTTGAAGGTTTCCCAAAAAGTGAATCAGAAGAAAAAAGCTTAGAAAAAGTCCCGTGAGACACATCAGCATTTTTCTAGTTAAAGATGATAGCATAATTTTTATTTAAACTTAATAATAGCCTATAATTTTCATTATTAATGTACACCAATCTAATAAGAATTCATATTTTTCGGACAAGACATAAATCAGATTTGCCAAAAAAGTAAGGCATTATATCCATAGAAAATTGGGAATCTTTCTAATCCGAAACTACCCACTTAAAAAAAAATAACCGTTAGTTAAGCTCAATCAACATGAGCCTCACAAAAATATCAACACTTATTGTTTTGCAATAACTTACAATTGTCACTTTTAAAAACAAGACAATGCAAATCACTATTAACATCAATAAGAATTAACTTAAGTAACAAACATTTTTATATTTAAATATTATCTTACAGGGTGTTAAAATTCTGGACAAAATTAGAAAAATACTTGCTCATAAAAAAAATACTTTATGTACAAACAGTTAAAGAAATAATGATTTTTCGTAAACAATTTATAATATGGATATATTGTCTAATCAAAATAAAAGTAATATTTTAGTAACTTCACAAATTACCATTGAAAAACTATAATGAAGCGAATTACTATCGAAATAAAATGGGCAATACTTTTTAGCATCATGACTTTGGTATGGTCATTTTTAGAAAAACAAGTAGGTCTTCATGATAAATATATTGATTATCAAACATATTTGACCAATCTATATGCAATTCCGGCTACATTAATGATGTTATTTGCTCTACTTGACAAAAAGAAAAATTTTTATAAAGGTCAAATGTCTTTCAAGCAAGGTGTTACTTCAGGTATTATTTTATCAGTTTTTATAGCATTTTTAGCACCTTTTGTTCAATGGGTTATTTCTTTTGTTATATCTCCAGATTTTTTTAAAAACGCCATCCAAAATTCTCTTAATCATGGTTACTATAGAACATTTAATGAAGCCAAAGCACAATATAATTTTGCCAATTATGTTCGACAAGGGACATTTGGAGCACTTGCACTAGGTGTTGTTACATCAGCTATTTTGATGATTTTCTTACAAACCAAAACCACGAAAAATCTTCGTACAGAGGAAAATTTCTAGAATTTTAATCAGATGTTTTTTAAACCAAAATTAGTTTTGTTGATAAGTTGCTTATCAATGCTCATGTTACAGGTTAAGGGACAAAAGATTTCGTCTATTTATCCTAAAATAGATTCGCTTATTCATCAGGAATCGCCTATTAAATTTAATGGCAATGTTTTGATTACAAAAGGAAATCACAATCTATACCACAAAAGTTTTGGCTATCAAAATTTTAAGACAAAAACAAAACTGCGCTTCGAAGATCGTTTTGAGGTTATGTCTATAACTAAGCAATTGACTGCTGTTATGATGATGAAAGCGGTTGAAGAAAACAAACTAAATCTAGAAGCTCCAATTTCTAGCTATATTCCAGATTTAGATTCGTCTTGGAAAGATTCCGTTAAAGTATACCAACTTCTCAACCATACACATGGAATTATTGAGACAGATCAAAAACTTGCCTTTGAACCAGGAACAAATTTTCGCTATGGGAATTTATCATTTGCACTTGCAGGAAAGATTTTGAAAAACATTTATGGAAAACCTTACGCCGAACAAGCAAAGAACTTTCTAAAATCTTTAGGTTTTAAAAACCCAGAAATCTACGATGCAAATAGCAAACAGTCACAAGTAAAAGGACATTTAATCGAAAATGGAAAAATTGAAACTATAGAAAAAAGTGGTATTCGTCCAGATTTTGCCGCCGCAGATGGATGGTTAGCATCCGCAAGCGAGCTTGGACAATGGAACCAACTACTCTATTCTGGTAAAATTCTAAAAAAGGAAAGTTTACAACATTTGCTTAATGCAAAAGCGATGTCGCAACACGATGTTTTTGGAAAAGAAAAAATGCCTTACGCATACGGAATCCGAATTGTGAATGATGGAAACATTAATTATTATGGACATACAGGATTAGGTGATGGTTTTAGCGCTTTAAATATTTATATTCCTAAATACGATTTAAGTTTGATAATCCTTGAAAATCAAATGCCTGAAAACAGTGATTATTACTATGATGTTGAAACAAAAATCAAAAATGTACTCCTAGATTTTCTAAATAAAAACCAGAATATTAAATTTTAAATTCAATTTTACGGTTAACCGTATTTTTCGAATAGAAAGTACAATTATATTTGCATCAATAAGTTCTCGAACTTGTTAACCAAACTAAATATTGTATTGTGAAAGGCTTTTACTAATGAGGTGATTGCCTTTTTTTTATTCAAAAAAAGCTGCTTTCGATCTCGAAAGCAGCTTTTAATTTAACTAAACTTAATGCTTTTGCATCTTGCTCGGATCATCATAATTCATCATCCAATTAATATTGAACTTATCGACGAACATTCCGAAATAAGCGCCCCAAAAGGTTTCTTGCAAAGGCATTGTTATCTTACCTCCTGCCGACAAAGCATTAAATAAATTATCCGCTTCTTCTTTAGAATCTGCATTAATCGCAATCGAAAAATTGTTTCCAACAGTCAGTCCTCTACCCCAGTCTGTTCCCGCATCACTTCCCATTAACACAGTTTCTTTACTGATTGGTAATGTGATGTGCATAATCTTTTCTTTATCTTCTTCGGATATTTTTTTTCCGTCCACTTCAGGCATATCGCCAAATTTTCCAACGTGAGGAAAATCTCCACCAAATGCAGATTTGTAAAAATCGAACGCCTCCTTACAGTTACCTTCAAAAGTTAAATAGATGTTAGTTGTTGCCATAATTATGTAAAAATTTCAGTTAAAAATTGTGCGAAATTCTACTTCCGAAAATTTAAAATGTAAGTAATAAATTTAAACAAACTTTCTATAAAAATCCGATAAAATTCCACTCCTAAAATATAAAATTTTCTGCTTCTACATGATGTGCGAAGATTTTTTCACACTATAATTTTTAATAAATTTGAATTAAAATATTGGAGAATGTCAGAATTAGTACATAGTAAAGAAATAAAAATTAGCAAAGAGCATTTAGATAAAAATGATCATGTTAACAATGTCCAATATGTGCATTGGGTGGAAGAAATTGCAGCTGATCATTGGGAAGTTCTAAAAAACAAGACGCAATACTCAAAAGATTATTGGGTTCTTTTTGATCATCATATTCAATACAAAAAGCAGGTTTTCCTTGGAGATAATTTAATTGTTAAAACTTTTCCGCTTTCTCCCATCGGAATTAAGCAACCAAGAAAAGTCGAGTTTTATTTAGGTGAAGAATTGGTTGTAAGTTCGGATACATTGTGGATACTTTTCGACCATGAAACTCAGAAAATTAAACGAATTGACGGAAATTGGTTAGAAGAATTGAAGATGAAAATTTAATTACTTTTCTCTTCCAAATGAATTATTATCATGTAGAAAAGAAATAATTCAGTACGCTCAATCACTTCTATTACTTTCATAATTCTGCCAACCAAGCTTCAAACTTTTTTGGATTCGTTCTTTTAGTTTATCAGGCTTTATTACGGTTATAAATTCTCCCATTCCTAAAATCATTCTTTCCAACTCGAAATTAAGCTGAACACAAATCCTAAAAGTTGTCCCTTTGTCATCTTCTTTTAGAATTGTTTGAGAATGGTGAAAAGGTTTTGTGATGACGTAAGGCGCATGTTTTTTGGAAACAAAAAAATCGACATTTCGGGGACGTTGCGTTTCCGAAACGGTTGCGCCGATTACTTCTCCAAAGTATCGATCCGCATCCAAATTATAATCGATGTAAGTGGTTTTTTCGTCTTTATTAATTTCTTGCATTCTGTCCAAAGCCAAATTGTAAAGCTTACCTTTATGAAGGCAAATCAAAAACCAACGGTTGTTGTATTCCTTCAACAATTGTGGATGAACGGTCATGTTTTGTGCTTCGCGAGCAGTGAAACTTTGATAGAGAATACTTAAAACTTGTTTATTGAGAACTGCTTGATACAAAACATCAATATATTCTAAACCTTTTAAACGCTCGTTTTTATCAAGATGAATAATTGATTTTTGTTGCGTTGCTTGTATCGAATCTTCCAGTTTCTGGATAACACCATTCATTTCTTTGAACATCGAAAAATCTTTGAACTGCTTTAGAATCTGAATAGCATCGGTCATCGCTTTCAAATCACTTTCTGTAACCGAAATATTATGAATACTGTATTCTGGGTCGCTGTAGCGATAGTATTTTCGTTCGTAAACTTCAATAGGCGCTTCATAACCAAACTTTTCACTGCGCATATTCTGCAAATCCAATTGTACAGTACGTTTGCTAACAAAGGATTCTTTGCCTTCAAACTCGAATAAAGCTTCCGAACACTCATCGATTAAATCGTCAAGCGTATACTTTTTATACTTGTTCTTCAAGCATTTATCGAGGGTTTTATACCGAATTAAAGCATTTTTGTTGGAAGACATTTGATTATAGTATTAATGGTTGAAGATGTTAAATAGTTCTTTTTGTTCTTTCGAAAGTCCCTTAAAGCTTATTTCCAAAGTCATTGACGGAAAATTCTCATCACTTAATCTGATAAAGAGATCTTGATTAGCGTAATTATGTAAAGTTCTTACTATCGGAAATTCAGCTTTAAGAAATAGTTTCTTGTATTCTATTTTGTTTCTTGTAACGACAAATATTGTTTTAAGAATTTTCCATCCAAATATCTTCTGGTAGCCACAAATAAAAAATATCCCATCGAAGATATATAGATCAGCTCTATTACAAAGGTAATTAGTATTTCTACCTCCCCAAACTAATGTTGAACATCTAACACCAATAATTTCCTTAATCTTCTGAGTTTTTGATAGTGCTTTTATGACTTCGATCGAATTTTTAAATGCTCTTGACCTTTCATGAGCAAAGTAAACACCTAATACAATTAAAACTAAAATTGTAATAAAATAAAGCTCCATTGAAAATTAGACTTAATTATTAATCATTATTCGTTTCTGTATTTAACCTAGAAAAATGCTCTCACTCAGAATAAGTTGAAGAAACTACAAAATTCAGCTTTTACTTATTACATTTAAACTTAATAAAAATACAAAAATAAAACTGCTACGCAATTTCAATGCGCAATATTTTTTTTGCACAAAAAAAAGCTTGTCTCTTTCGAAACAAGCTTAGTTATTAAGTTGAAGTAAAATTACTTCACGATTTTAATATTAACTGCTGAAAAACCTTTTGGAGATTTTTCCTTCTCATAAGTTACCTTGTGACCTTTTTTCAATTCCTCTTCAGAATTATTGATGTGGAAAAAGATATTTTCTTTCGATCCATTTTCTGTTATAAAACCGTAACCTTTATCGCTTAAGAAAGTGATAATACCTGTAATTTCGGTTTCGTCAACTTCAATCGGTGCTGCACCAAGTTGGATAGCATCTAGATCGATTTCAACTTTTTCGCGTTGGTCAGGTGGCGTGCTTGTCAATTGACCGAACTCGTCCACATACATAAACATTTCATCAAGACTTTTTCCTTTATTGTTTTCGGTCTTGCGTTCTTCACGGCGTGCTGCCTTTTCCTTTAGTTTTTGTTGTTTCTTTTTAAAGTTTTCTTTTTTTGAGAAAGAATCTGCCATAAATAATTTTAGATTTAATTTTTGGGTTGTTAATTGTTAAGCCTTTCAGGCTTTTTCTACACACTATTTTAAGTTCAATAAAAGCTGCAACAGCATTATTGACCTCTTCATTATTTAGAAACTGCAATAGTTTCTTATCCTTTAATTCTTAATTTTATATTTAAGTTGCTAGTAAAAGCAGCGAAAAAATGAAAGTAATGCGAATAATAAACCTTGAAAAGTTTATAAAAACAAGTGCTTTCTTTAATTAGGTATTCAAAGATACGACAAAAGAAATTAATAATCGATTAAAATGCATATTTTAAATTTTCAAATTCAAAATGACAAGCATATTTTTGGCAACTGAATAACAAAAAGCCTAACTAAAATACTGTCAGGCTCATTTTGATTTTTATTAAATACTATCTTCTTCCTCCACGGGGCTCTTCCATTTTTGGAGCATTATGCATGCCTCCTCCTTGCATTCTAATAACTGGTGCTGGTCTTGGCGTATTATTAATTTCTCGAGTTTCTTTTGGGATGGCAGCTTCTTGAGGACGAACTTCCATGTTTCTTGGCGGATTATTGCTAATCATTTGATTTTGTTCTCGTTGTTGGTTGTTCATTTTGGCTTGGAAGTTTGCATGCTCTTTCGCAATTGCATTTTGAGAAATTACACCTTGATTACTTTTGAATTGCATTTCACTATTGGCTTTTGCAGATTCGTTATGTATTTGTTGTGCTTGTGTTGGCGCAATGTGATTCTCATTATTTAGCATCATTTTATTTCGTTGACTTTCATCCATTTTTACACCGCCTTTTCCTGCGAAACTGGTTCTGACATTATTGTTAACGTAATTTTTGTCAATATAAGTATTGTGTATAATCGTTGTATCGATATTATTGACTGCGGTATTGTAGACAAAAGTATTGCCATTCCAACGACCACCATTGTAACCACGACCAAAATAGCCGTAGCCATAATTAATACCACCATAATAACCTACACTTCTACCCCAATATCCAGGATTCCACATGTATGCATTGTCAACGAAGCCCCAATATCCAGGAGTCCAAAGCATTCCCAAAGAAGGTGGCAATGTCCAATATCCAGGAACCCAATAATAACCTGAAGCATTATCGTAAGCCCAATAACCAGGAACCCAGATGTAACCATCACCAGGACAAACGACTTGATTGTACATCGGAATTTCGGGAGGCGCAAAGTTTACAGAAACTTGTAATTGTGCGCTCATTTTTAAACTAATAGTCATTGTTAAAATTAATGACAAGCAGAAAGTTAATACTCTTGTTCTCATGACTTTAAAAATTAAATGTTTGTAATCCTTTCTTTAACAATTGCCATATTTCAAATGCAAGACCAATTTTTGAATTATAAACAAGAATTAACGCATATTAAAAAAAACTGAAAATCAAGTTTATAAAAGCTTTTTTCAAAAAAAATCAAAAAAGATTTTACTACGCAAAAAGATTGCGCAATTGGGTTTTTACTTTGCATCATCAAATTAACAGGAAAGTTATAAACGTCGAATTGCTGCAGCCCGACTTGAGCGGAAATCCTTTTGTGAGGAACGAACAAAAGATTGGGAGCGGAAGGCATAAATGAGAAAAAAGCGAAGGCTTTTATCGAAGTTTACGAACGAAGTTCAAGCTGCCCAAAAAAAATTAGAAAAGATGAAAATTACAGGAAACGAATTAATTGCTTTAGGATATCAACCAAAAAAATGGTTTGCCGAAGCTTTGGAATATATCAACGAAAACGACTTGTCACAAGCGGAAATGGAAGCTTATTTGGAGCAATTCCGTGCGCCAAACCCAATTCCGTTAAAGGAAAAAGCGGAGGATTTTGTCATTAACATTAAAGCGGAAAACGAAGCCGAGGAAGATAATGTGCAAAAAGTAATCAGAACAATGGAGGTTTTGATGAAGACGCCGACTTTGGTTTCAGGAGCGTTGATGCCGGATGCTTGTCCGACTGGTCCTGAAGGGCAAATCCCTGTAGGAGGCGTGGTGGTAGCGAAAAATGCGATTCATCCAGGATTTCACTCGGCGGATATTTGTTGTTCGGTGATGTTGACAGATTTCGGGAAAGTGGACCCAAAAGTGGTTTTGGACGAAGCGCATTCGATTACGCATTTTGGTTACGGAGGTCGTGCTCGAGGTGAACAAATGCCGATGAGTGTTGAATTGATGGACGCTTTTAGAGAAAATATGTTCTTAAACGACGAGCGATTAATTAGCATTGCGCGTTCGCATATGGGAACTCAGGGCGATGGAAATCACTTCTTGTTTGTTGGGATTTCTAAAAATACGGGTAACACAATGATGGTGACGCATCACGGTTCTCGTGCGCCTGGAGCGGCTTTGTATGACAAAGGAATGAAGGTTGCGAACCGTTTCCGTCAGGAGATTTCGCCTGATACTTTGAAGGAAAACGCTTGGATTCCTTTTGAAACCGAGGAAGGTGAAGCCTATTGGGAGGCTTTGCAATTGATCAGAAAATGGACGAAGGAAAACCATGAAGCCATTCATAATGCGACTTTGGAGAAGTTGAACATAGAAAAATTAGATAGATATTGGAATGAACATAATTTCGTATTCAGAGACGGAGATTTATTCTACCATGCGAAAGGAGCAACGCCGCTGGACGACAAATTTTTGCCGGATATTACAGGTCCACGATTGATTCCTCTGAATATGGCGGAACCTGTATTGATTGTAAGTGGTGCTACAAACGACAGAAATTTAGGTTTTGCTCCTCATGGCGCGGGAAGAAATTTCAGCAGAAGTCAGCATAAAAGAAGCTTGGCTCACAAAACGACTGAAGAGATTTTCGCGGAAGAAACGGTTGGTTTGGATGTGAGATTTTTCACGAATGATATCGATATTTCTGAATTGCCGAGTGCGTATAAAAATGCTCAAAATGTGCGCGCTCAAATTGAAGAGTACAATTTGTGCGAAATCATCGACGAAGTACTTCCTTACGGTTGTATCATGGCTGGTGACGTGCAGAAAAACGCACCTTGGAAGAAAAAGAAGAAGTTTAGGAAGTAGTGTTGGATGCGGGAAGATGGGCGTTAAACCTTGAACTTGAGACTTTAAACGTAAAACATTACAAAAATGGAAACAAAAATAAAAGATAAATTAAGAACTCTTGAAAGAGAGAAAAATATAGAAATCCTTTTGGCGATAGAGTCTGGAAGTCGGTCTTGGGGATTTGCTTCGCCCGACAGCGATTACGATATCCGCTTTATATACAAGCATCCGACGGATTGGTATCTGTCGCCGTGGGAGAAAAAAGACACAATAGAATTCATGACCGAAGATGATTTGGACGGTTCTGGATGGGATTTCAGAAAGACCATATTGCTGTTAGCAAAATCAAATGTTCCGCTTTTGGAGCATTTGTATTCGCACCTTTTTTATATGAAAAATGATGATTTTCTCGAAAAAATGTGCGACTTGGCGAAAGATGCTTTTTCACCAATTGCGGTATCATTTCATTATTTGGGAATCGCCAAAAAGTATTTGGAAAGCTGCAAAACGGATGAAGTAAAACTAAAAGATTATTTCTACTGTTTAAGAACGACTTTAGCCACAAAATGGGTGGTTGAAAAAGGAAGTTTTCCACCAGTAATCTTTCACGAAATGTTGGATTTGTTGCCAAATTTAGAACGCGAAAAAGTGGAATATTTGTTAGGCATAAAATCTAAAAATGGTGAAAAATATCACCACCCAAAAGATGAAGAGCTCACAAATTATTTAGTCTCTGAACTCTCTTTTCTAAACGACAAAATAAAAGAACTCCCCTCAGGGAATTTTGACAAATCGAAAGCGGAAAAAGTGTTTTTGGAGTTGGTGAAATAAATAAGCAGATTACGGGTTTCCGTAATCTGTTTTTGGTGGAAAATTATTAATATATTTAAAAGAAAAATAAATGGAAAACTTCGATTCATTAAAACATATTTTACATTATCCAGATCGTTCTACGTTGGTAAGAGTCTCATTTCACGATTGCATTATTAATGAAAAAGATATATAATGGATCAATGAATATATGCACAAAGTTTACAAAGATGATAATAGAAAGATATTTGAATTTAAAAATGTTTTTTTCAAACAGTATTCCGAAATCCTTAATATTGGAAACCAAGTTCATGTAGAAATAATAAATTGCAGATCATATGAGCAGACACCAATTCTATTTAATGGAAGCTTTAGTTTACTACAAATTAGAGGTAGCAAACTAGCACAAATAGGATTTTCTGGAAATATTACATCGATTGATATCGTTGAAAGTGAAATTGGAGTAATAAGTTTTTCAACTAAGGAAACTGAGTTAATTAATAACATTAGAATTTTGCATCCTGATTCAAGCAAAGGTTGTAATATCAATTTTAATAATGTTACAATTGATAACTTTCAGTTAATTTTAATTGAAACGAAAAAAGTAGTAAATCATGTATCATTAATTACTTTTGGCTACATTAATTTCATAGATTGTCGAGATTTTATTATAAAATCAGAACATAATAAAAAACCAAATTGCTTAGTCCGTGATTTCTTTATTTCAGATAAAGAATATTCCGATAGACAAAGAGGGAAAATTGATTTTCGGATAAACAAAATTGTGCTTTCAGATTTGAATTTCAATAGATTTAAAATGGTTGGAGATATCAATTCTACAATACTAATTAAGAATATAAAGGTTCAAAATTTTGAGTTAAATGAATTGGTATCAATTAAAAAATTGGTTTGCAATAATTTATCAAGTTATCCTATTGAAACTGAAAAATCAAGTTTAAAGATTAAATATAGCAACCTAAGCAATATTATTTTTTCAGAATCAAATTTTGATGCATTTGATGACTTTATTTTCGAAGACAATTATATTAATACAATAACATTTGACAGTTGCACAATGCCATCAAATGAAAAAATAATTAAAAACAATAATTCATTAAGCATAGCACGAAATTTCAAAAACATCTTCAAAAAACAAGAAGATAAACACTTGTTTTTGCAGTATTTATCTTTAGAAAACAACCTTCAACTACAAAAATCAAAATTAAATTGGAAAGATAAAACTATATTATACTCTTCTAAATTTTCGAATAACTTCGGTATAAATCCTTTAAGAGGTGTTTTATTTACAATGTCGTTTAGTGTCCTTTTTTTCACATTGTCAATTCTATCCACTAATTTATTTGAAATAGGATTATATGAAAATTTTGATGAATTTAAAGATGCCTTTTCAAATTCATCAAG
The DNA here is from genome assembly GCF_030151385.1 of Soonwooa sp. Taxonomy (GTDB): domain Bacteria; phylum Bacteroidota; class Bacteroidia; order Flavobacteriales; family Weeksellaceae; genus Soonwooa. The sequence goes on along the minus strand of NZ_JASLDS010000072.1, from coordinate 3,267 downwards.
TTATTTTTGGCAGTTCATTCTGCCAACACATAGATTTGATTATTTAGGTACTAAGGACATATATTATTCAAGTGGGTTTTACTTTTGGGATTTTATTGGAAGAATTTTTGTTGGATTTGGAATTTATCAAACTATTGCAGCATTTAGAAAATATTCATCATGACCATCCACGACTTAAAACATAAAAACCTCCTACTTTTCGAAGCCATATCTGGAAGCAAAGCTTTCGGATTGGCGACGGAGAAGTCGGATACGGACATTCGAGGGGTTTATTATTTGCCGAAGGAAGATTTCTTTGGACTGGATTATATTCCGCAGGTTGCGAACGAAACCAACGACGAAGTTTACTATGAATTGGGAAGATTTGTAGAACTATTGTTGAAGAATAATCCCAATATTTTGGAAGTTTTGGCAACGCCCGAAGATTGCATTTTGTACAAACATCCAGTTTTTGATAATTTGAAAATGGATGATTTTCTGTCAAAACTTTGCAAAGAAACTTTTGGTGGTTATGCGATGGCTCAAATCCAGAAAGCAAGAGGTTTGAAAAAGAAAATCGTCAATCCAATGGACGAAAAACGAAAAGATGTTTTGGATTTCTGTACGGTTTTCGAAAATGCAGATTCTGTTTCTTTAAAAGATTGGCTGAATGAAAAATTATTTTTGCAAGAACATTGCGGTTTGGCCAAATTACCGAGTTCTAAAGGAATGTTTGCTTTGTTTTATGATGTTGAAGGCGATAAAAACTACCGCGGAATTTTTAAAAACGAAGATTCTAACGAACTTAGCTTGTCTTCGATTCCGAAAAATGAAAAAGTGGAAGCTTATTTGTTTTTCAATCAAGATGCGTATTCGGTTTACTGCAAAGAGTATAAGGAATATTGGAAATGGGTGAACGAGCGAAATGAAGACCGTTACGACACCAACCAAAAGCACGGCAAAAATTACGATAGCAAAAACATGATGCACACGATTAGGCTTTTGCAGTCCGCTTTGCAAATTTTGGAAACTGGAAAACTCAATATTCGGGTAGAAAATCGCGAAGAATTATTATCGATAAAAAACGGTGATAAAGAATATGACGAACTTTTGAACTACGCCAAAACCTTGATGGACAAATTAAATTCGGCTTCAGAAAATTCAAAATTACCAGATTTTCCAGACAAGAAAAAAGTTGATTCTATTTTGGTGAAAATGCGCTCGGAATTGTATAAATCGACTTATTAATTTAGGTCGATTTTTTATTTAAAATTGATTTGATTAAAATAATTAAACTTGAAACTTTAGACATTAAACGCTAAACTACCTCTTCCCACTTGGCTTCATTTTCATAATCGAAAAATAGGAATTGCTAAATGCGGAAAGACTCTTGTAGCCGACTTTGTACGCGATTTCACTTAGTGTGAAACGTTTGGTATCGATAAGTTCTATACTTTTTATAATTCGGATGAGCTGAATATATTTTTGCAATGTTATGCCCGTTTCTTGCTTGAAAATTCTTTGCAAGTTGCGGGCTGACATTTTTGCAATTTCGCCCAAATCATCTGCGCTGACGTTGTATTGATAATTTGCGTTGATGTAATGACAAACGGGAATCAGTCGAGAATCCGTTGGTACAGGAACTTGCAAGCCAAAAGCGTCGTTGCAAAAGTTAGGCAAACTCCCCAACAAAGCTTTTAGGAAAAGATGTTGCTCGGGATTTTCGATGGTCGCTTTGTTCCATTTTGAGGCATAAAACATCATTTCCCGCAAAACAGCAGGCGCTTCGAAAACGTGAACTTCATTATAAAAATCCTTTTTAGGAGCCGACTTAAATAAAATCAACATCGGATTAACCGCCGTCGCATCGGAGGTTGTCCGATGTTTTTTGTTGGCAGGAATCCAAATCACATTATTCTGCGGAACTAAATAGATTTTCTGCTCGATATGAAAATACTGATAACCTTCCTCAACATAATTTAGCTGATAATAATCGTGCGAATCTTCGTTGTCATCGTGCTTCCAATCGCTTTCGTACCAAACGTAAGAATTGATTTCTAAATGTTCGACATGTTGTCCGCGGTCTTCTTTTGTGTCTTTAAAACTCATTTTGTCGTTTTAAATATAATTAATGGCAAATTTAATACAAACGACATTATTAATTTTGCAAAAGAAATTTATAATGCAAGAAAGCAGTTTTTTGATTTACCAAGGATAAGATATAAATGTACGAGACCTTGTCATTGGCTACGCCGAATCTTCGATTTCCAACGAAGGAGGAATCTAATTAAGAATAGATTCTTCATTCCGCTTCGCTACATTCAGAATGACAAAATGCTGATAATATTAAATTTAAAACTTGCGTCTTTGCGTTAAAAAAATAAAAAATATGAATAAAGAAAATACCAATAAAAATCTCGCTTGGCTCGGTGTCTTGGTCGTGATTTTGGTTTCCAGCAATCTGCGTTCGCCAATTACGGCGGTAAGTCCGATTTTGGACGAAATAAAAAATGTTTTTCATCTCGATAATTTAGAGGCGAGTTTGCTCACGTCCATTCCGCTTTTTGTGTTTGCAACGTGCTCCATTTTGGTGAGTAGAGCAGCCGCGAAAATCAATATTCGTACAGGTTTGTTGATTTCGCTTATCATTTTAATTGTCGGACTTTACATCAGAATTTACGGAAATGTGGCATCGCTTTTTGTAGGTTCACTAATCCTTGGATTGGGAATTTGCATCGGAAATGTCCTAACTCCCGCCTACATCAAAAATATTTTCCCCAACAAAATCGGAATTATGACAGGCGTTTTTTCCGTGGCAATGAGTTTGGTTGCTGCTTTAGCATCTGGTTTGAGTATCGACCTTGGTAAATGGACAGGAATGGAATGGAAAGGTTCGTTGGGAATCTGGGTTATTGGCGGAATCCTTGCGTTAATCGTAGTTTCGGCGGAATTAATTACTGGTAAAAAAACAACTCAAACTGCGACAAGTGCGATTGCTATGACAAAATTTAATATTTTTAAATCCAAACAAGCTTGGAGCATTAGTATTTTTATGGGACTTCAATCTTTGGTGTATTATTGCCTTGTTGCTTTGCTACCAACGGTTCTCGTAGATTTTGGAATGCTAAAATCCGAACAGGCTGGGTGCTTTTTGTCCTTCAAATGGCGATGTTGCCTGTAATGCTTTTTAGTCCAGTTTTGGCAACAAAAATGAAAAATCAAAAAAGTTTAATTTACTTAACTGGCGGACTTTTCCTTATCGGTTTGTTGATGCTCACCATCCTAAAA
>NZ_JASLDS010000030.1 GCF_030151385.1 Soonwooa sp. | reverse complement strand
TTATGAATTATGAATTATGAATTATGAATTATGAATTATGAATTATGAATTATGAATTATGAATTATGAATTATGAATTATGAATTATGAATTATGAATTATGAATTATGAATTATGAATTATGAATTGAATTACATAAACAACAAAAAGATATTTTTAGATTTTTACTACTATAGTTATGCTCCGACGGAGCATTCTGTTAATAGCATTTCGATGAATCATTGTGGGAGCTCCATAGGAGCGACCTGTTAGATTTTGATTTGAATTTTAAATTTCTTGCTACGTTGGAAACATCAATTACTAGATAGATTATCTTATTTATGAATGTTATTGGTTTCGCCGAATCTTCGATTTCAAAGCGAAGCGAAGAAATCTAACATTGTATCACTGATATCAAACTTTTTTGTAATGTTGAGATTCCTCGGACCTCGGAATGACATTCAGAATGTAACGTAATGGAAGGAAGGTTCTCTTCTAACTTTTGAAAATTCAGTTATCAACTTATACGACTAAAGTTATACTCCGTCGGAGTATTCTGTTAATAGTATTTTGTTGAATCATTGTGGGAGCTCCGTAGGAGCGACCTGTTAAATTTTGATTTGAATTTTAAATTTCTAACAATGCTGATGAATTAATGTCTTTTTGTAATGTTGAGATTCCTCGTGCCTCGGAATGACATTCAGAATGTAGCGTAATGGAAGGAAGATTCTCTTTCAACTTTTGAAAATTCAGTTATCAACTTATACGACTAAAATTATGCTCCTTCGGAGCATTCTGTTAATAGAAATATGGTGGATTATTGATGGAGCTCCGTAGGAGCGACCTGTTAAATTTTGATTTGAATTTTAAATTTCTAATACAATGCTGATGAATTCATACTTTTTTGTAATGTTAAGGTTCCTCATACCTCGGAAATCGAAGATTCGGTGTAGGCAATGACTGGCAAAAATTTTTCGAAAAACTACTAACTACATTACGCGCTCACTTCGCTCGCGCACCCTTTTGTACATTCAAAAACAAAAACCTTGTCAAGCATTTTACTTAACAAGGTTTTTGTTTATTTATGAATTTTAAATTAGGAGTTAGAAGTTCTACGTTTAATTTTTCACTAAAAGCTAAAAACCAAACACCAAATACTAAAAACCTATTTAAAAACATCATTCAAAACTTTAGCAAGACGAAGACCACCGTAAAGGAGTTGTCTTTCCATTGTTTCATTGAATTGATATTGATAGTCGTAACCTAACTTGCTGTCTTCAGGAGTAGCAGCATAGATTTCGTTGGCGATTTTATGAGAATCATAGAGCCAATCTTCCAAAGTTCCAGCTTGTATTGCCTTTACTTGATCTTTAGTTTTAATATCGAGAAGTTTCGCGTATTCTGAGTAGCTGTATTTTTGTGAATCTACCAATTTACCATCCCAAACCGAATGCAGGTTGGTTTTTTCACCGAAATAGGTAACATTTATTTTATTCCCACCCAAATCATCTGCACGTCCAACATGTAATGGTTGCGCCAAATCTCCAAGTAGATGAACTAAAAATATCAAAGCAATTTTTCGGTCTTTTTCAGAAGTTTTATCACTTTTAATTTGGGAAGAAAGTACGCTTATTTGGGTGTAAAGACTTGGACCAGCTTGCGCTTTTAGGTTTTCTTCAAAAGTTTTGAAATCCGTTTGTGGATCTATATTAACGTAATGCCAAGAAGAGGCTTCTTTCCAAACGCCAGTTTTATCAGATTTTATGAAGTCTGGCCAGTTTGCCCAATAGGCTAGGCGCTCTTGACCCATTATCTTTTTTATTTGTCGACGTGCACGACCATCAAGATGGTTTTCGGCAATCTCTGCAATTACACGATGACCTGTCAATCCCCAAGCATAAGAATATATAGAAGTAGAGATACTTACAAGCATCAAGACTTTTAACCAAAGTTTTTTCATTTCAGAATTTCAGATTTTATAATGCAAAGATATAACCTAGGAAATTAAATTACGATGAAAATAAGTTTAATACTTTAACAAAAAATGTTAATTCTTTGTTGGGTTTTAGGAGTTTTTCGTCTTTTTGTCCTATATTTAGACCACAAACAATGAAACACTAAAAATTCTCGTTATGAAAAAAGTTTTTTTAATAGTTGGTGCATTAGCATTAGCTGGTATGTCGACAAGTTGCAAAAAAGATGGTGCTACAGATTCGTCGAAATCTGAGGCTACTGTAAAAGGTGCCGATGATGCGAATGATATTATTGATTTTAACAACAAAATAATAGAAGAGTACAAAAAGAAATCTAAGCGTGTCGATAATATTTTGCAATATGTTGACAAAGCTCTTGCGAAATCAAAAGGGGAAAACGTTCCTTTCATTCCATCTGTTATGCCGATGATTAGCTTTGGTAAGAAAGAAGCGACTGAAGTACCAAAAGCTTTTGGTAAAGATAAAGACGCAATGGACAAGTCTTATGCTGGATTTAAATCTTCTTTCGAAACGATTGAGAAAAAATTTGATGAGTTAAAATCTTACATGTCTGCAGAAGATTATAAAGATGACAAAGGTGCAAAAGCGGATGCACTTGCTAAAGAAATTGAAGCGGCTTCTAGTACTTTCTTCTCTTCAGGTGATGCGATTATGAAAACCATGAAACCAATTGCTGACAAAGCGGAAGAAATTACGCTTAAAGATCACCCACTTAAAGATTATATCATTAGCTCAAAAACAATCTTGAACAATCTTGATGCTTCTTATGACGCAATGGACAAATCGTTTGCAGCAGGGAAGTACAACGAAGCTGAAGTGCAAAAAGCTTATGATGAATTAGAAAAATCTTTAAAAGTTAATCAAGCTAAAAAGTTTGAAGTTAAAGATACTTCTTATAGTTCAAAAGGTGGCTACTATGATAGCTTCAATAAGAATATCAGTGACTATCTTGACGACCTTAGAAAGGAAATGCGTGATTGCAAAGCAAGTGGAAAAGTTTCCGAATCTACAATGAGTAGTTTGGATAGTTCTTATGATTCTGCAATCTCAAGTTACAACAACTTTATTAACTAAGATTAGAAGTATTAAATAATCATAAAATCCCAGAAATTTCTGGGATTTTTTTGTTGGTATGATGACTAAAGATTTGATTATTTGTACCTTTGCAAAATCTATGGCAGATCAAGATTTTATAGAAGTTTATGGTGCTCGCGAGCACAATCTAAAAGATATTAATGTAAAAATTCCGCGCAACGAATTGGTGGTTATCACTGGTCTTTCGGGCAGTGGAAAATCGTCTTTGGCATTTGATACCATCTTTGCAGAAGGTCAACGTCGCTATATCGAAACATTTTCGGCTTACGCGCGACAATTTTTAGGTGGACTAGAGCGTCCCGATGTTGACAAAATCGAAGGATTATCACCAGTTATTGCGATCGAGCAAAAAACGACCAACAAAAATCCGCGTTCTACAGTTGGTACAATTACAGAGTTGTACGACTTTTTGCGTCTATTGTTTGCAAGAGTTTCGGATGCTTATTCCCAGACTTCGGGGAAGAAATTGGTGAGTTATTCAGAAGATCAGATTTTGGAAACCATTAAAGAAAACTTTAAAGGTCAAAAGATTTTATTGCTGTCGCCCGTTATCCGTTCTAGAAAAGGACACTATCACGAACTTTTTGTTCAGTTGGCAAAAAAAGGATATTCGCAAGCGAGAATTGACGGCGTACTTCAGGATATCGAGTATGACCTAAAACTCGACCGTTACAAAACCCACGATATCGAAGTGGTTATCGACCGCTGGATTATTGGCGAATCTGCTTCAGAAACCCGAATGCCAAAATCGCTAAAAACCGCCATGGAAATGGGCGATGGCATTATTGCAATCCAGAAAATGGGCGAGGACGAGGTTCATTATTTTAGTAAAAACTTAATGGATGATGCCACGGGAGATTCTTTGGCTTTGCCAGAACCCAATACCTTTTCATTTAACTCTCCTAAAGGAAGTTGCCCAACGTGTAAAGGACTCGGAACGATTAAAAAAGTTAATACCGATTATTTCGTTGACAATCCCAAATTATCCATTAACCAAGGTGCTTTGCTGCCTTTGGAACAGATCAAAAATAATAAATGGATTCTTGGTCAGATTAAGACTATTTTAGAACAATACGATTTGGCGATGTCAACACCTTTCCAAGATATTCCGAAGGAGGCTTTGGATATGATCTATTATGGTGCGCATCAAGAAATCAATAAAGAGCTAAAACACGCAGGAATTTCGAAAAAGTTAAAAATCAATTTTGATGGTTTGGTGGCTATTTTGGAAGAAATGGTGGAAGAGCGTGAGAATTATGATGCGGTTGTTTTGGAAAGAAACTTTACAACCGAAGAAACTTGTCCAAGTTGTAAAGGCGCACGTCTACAAGCATCTAGTTTGAGTTTTAAAATTGATGGCAAAAATATCGCTGAAATTAATGGACTTTCTTTAATTGATCTAAAAGATTGGTTGGCCGAGGTTAAAGATAAATTCAGTGAAAAGAATAAAATCATTGCCCACGAAATCTTAAAGGAAATCGAAACAAGACTTCAGTTTTTACTGGATGTTGGTTTGGATTATTTAAGTCTTAGCAGAAGTTCGAAAACCCTTTCTGGTGGCGAGTCTCAACGTATTCGTTTGGCGACGCAAATCGGTTCGCAGCTGGTTAATGTTCTCTATATTTTGGATGAACCAAGTATCGGACTGCACCAACGCGACAACGAAAGATTAATTAACTCGCTTAAGAATCTTCGTGACATAGGGAATTCTGTTTTGGTTGTAGAGCATGATAAAGACATGATTTTGGAAGCAGATCATGTTTTGGATATTGGTCCACGCGCGGGGAAATTCGGTGGCGAAATTCTATGGCAAGGTGATCCAAAAGATATTAAAAAAGCCAATACCATTACGGCAGACTACATCACTGGAAAACGTAAAATTGAAATTCCAGAAGTTAGAAGAGCTGGCAATGGAAAATCGATTGTGCTAAAAGGTGCCACAGGAAACAATCTTAAAAATGTAAATGTAGAGATTCCGTTAGGAAAATTGGTGGTTGTGACTGGGATTTCGGGAAGTGGAAAATCGTCGTTGATTAACGGAACTTTATATCCGATTCTTAATCGTCATTTTTATAGAAGTGTGCAAGAGCCTTTGCCTTACAAAAGCATTGATGGGATTGATAATATTGATAAAATCGTCGATGTTGATCAAAGTCCAATTGGTCGTACACCGCGCTCGAATCCTGCAACTTATACAGGAATGTTCACAGATATTAGAAATCTTTTTGCTGAGCTTCCTGAGTCGAGAATCCGTGGTTACAAAGCTGGACGTTTTTCATTCAATGTAAAAGGTGGACGTTGCGAAACTTGTCAAGGTGGTGGTCTCAAAGTTATCGAAATGAATTTCTTGCCAGATGTGTATGTTCATTGTGAAACTTGTCATGGTAAGCGATTTAACCGAGAAACTTTAGAAGTTCGATACAAAGGAAAATCAATTTCTGATGTTTTGGAAATGACCATTAACGAAGCAGTAGATTTCTTCCAGCCGATTCCTAAAATTTATAATAAGGTTAAAACTTTGAAAGACGTTGGACTTGGCTACATCACAATTGGTCAGCAATCAACAACTTTGAGTGGAGGAGAAGCGCAACGTGTGAAACTGGCAACCGAATTATCCAAAAGACAAACTGGGAATACCTTATATATTTTGGATGAACCAACAACGGGATTGCATTTTGAGGATGTTAAAATTTTGATGGATGCCATTAACCAATTGGTAGAGTTGGGGAATTCATTTATTATTATTGAGCATAATATGGATGTTATCAAATTAGCGGATCATATTATAGATGTAGGTCCAGAAGGAGGAAAACACGGTGGAACCATCGTTGCACAAGGTACTCCCGAAGAGATTATCAAATCTAAAAAATCCTTAACAGGTAAGTTTTTGAAGAAAGAATTTTAAAGAAGTTCAAATAAATATTGTTAAAATACCTTGTCTTTTGATGAGGTATTTTTTTGTTCCAATATTAAATCTCTAACTTAATGTGAATTAAAGTTTAATTTAAACTTATCACAGACTTTAAATGACGGTAACTATTTTTAAACTTTACTTAACCCGAACTTAGGTTAAAATTAGTTTAAAAAGTTAATGTCGCTCCACCTTGAGAAGCTTTTTTGACTATTTTTATAAAAATTTTTTGATGAATCCTTTTCTAGATATTTCCCTTAGGTCCCTTGCTGTCTATGTTTTTATGCTAGTTGCATTGCGATTATTTGGTAAAAACCAGTTGTCGCAGCTTAACGCAGGCGACGTCGTTTTGTTGTTGTTAATTTCCAATGCTGTTCAGAATGCGATGGTTGGCCCAGACACCAGTTTGCAAGGCGGTTTGGTTGCAGCTTCAATTTTATTTTTGGCGAATTTTATTGTTAAAAAAATAATGTTTCGCAGTCAGAAGGTCAAAAATTTGTTGGAGTCAGAACCTTATGTGCTAGTACGAGATGGAAAAGTCTTTGAGCAAACTTGTAAAAAAGTAGAAATATCTGAAGACGAACTTTTGGAAAGTGTCCATGAGCATGGCATCGAAAGCATTAAAGATGTTAAACTTGCTGTATTGGAAGTTGATGGCAATATTAGTGTTATTTCACAAGATCAAAACGGCTCAACGCATTATACAAGACACAAGAAATGGATTAAGAAAAAACGAAATCTTTAGAGTCTTTTTTTTGAACAAAAATTTAAACAAGCGATAATCTTTCGGTTTGTATTTTCATAATTTGACAGTGATTTACTTTGTTTTAAAATCAACATTTTTCATATAATATGATTCGGTTTTGTATTTTTTGGCTCCAATGTTTTTTTGTTTGGCATTCATATTGAATTATCAATATCAAATGTAAAACTGAAAGTTATGAAATGGATTAAATTTTTTAGACTAAGTATTGCCGCAGGCTTCTTGGCAATATCATGTACTACAGGTTCGGTTTATACCAACAATGACAGAGTCTATCGCGCTCCAGATGGTGGATCTTACAGAACGGGCGAAATCTACAGAGATAGAAATGGCAGTGTATACCAAAACGGAAGAATAATTGTTATTGATAGAAATTCTAATGACTATCGAAATCTTCCTCCTGGTCAAGCCAAAAAGATTTATGGTGACAAATCAGCGAAAAGATATGCGCCTGGTCAACAGAAAAAAGGCTATCGCTATGACCAAGGTGATCAAGACGAAGGCAATGGAAGACATCATAAAAATAAAAAGTATAAAAATCGAGGTGATAATGATGACCAAGATTAACAAAAAACTCGGACCAATAAGTCCGAGTTTTTTATAAACCTTTGTTGATATTTCGATTGAGGTACGTTTTGTAATCAGGAAGCGATACAACGTGATCTTCGTCCATATATTTAGAAGTGATTAAGAAATCCGCACTTGCCGAATTGCTAGCAGTTGGGATATTCCAAACAACACAAAGTCTTAGAAAAGCTTTTACATCACTATCATGAGGCTGAGATTCCATCGGATCCCAAAAGAAAATAACCATATTGATTTTTTCTTCCGCAATCATGGCTCCTAATTGTTGATCGCCACCTAAAGGACCACTTAATACACGTTCAACGTCAACATTCAGACTTTCCGAAATTAACTTTCCCGTTGTGCCAGTAGCAATTAAATTGTGTTGGATAAGGATTTTCTTATGACGTTTTACCCAATCTAGTAATTCGTCTTTTTTATGATCATGCGCTACCAAAGCAATCGTTTTCTTGGAAGGCAAATGTTTTGAGTTTTTCATATTTTTTAATCTAAATCAAAGCTACGAATTTTAGAAGGATAAGTATCTATGGGCTTTTCGGATGTACAAATGTTAATCTTATTTTAAAATTGATAATCAATAGCTTGGATATCATTTATTTCTTTTAATTTTAAATAAATCCTTTGCACATATTTTAATGAATTATAGATAAAAAATATTGAAATTAAAATTACGATTGATTTCGTTTATGATTTGATTAAATTAAATAGATTGCAAATTGGAAGATTCGTTCTTTTAAACCAATAGCTTTGTTTCAATCAAAAAATAATTAAAAGTAAAAAATATGGACACAACTTCAGGAGAAGGCAAATGCCCTTACAATCACGGTGAATCTACACCACAACCCAATCAAGAAACCAATTCTAATTCAGGAAAATGTCCCGTAATTCATGGTGGATTAACGTCCAACAACGAGTCGGTGATGGATTGGTGGCCGAATGCACTGAATCTCGATATTCTGGCGCAGCACGACCACAAAACTAATCCTTATGGAGAAGATTATAATTATGCCGAAGAATTCAAAAAATTGGATTTGGAAGCTGTAAAAAATGACATCAAACATCTTTTAACCGATAGTCAGGATTGGTGGCCTGCAGATTACGGAAATTACGCGGGAATGTTTGTGCGTACGGCTTGGCATACTGCGGGAAGCTACCGCGCAATGGACGGTCGTGGTGGTGCTAATACGGGAAATCAACGTTTTGCGCCGCTTAATTCTTGGCCAGATAACGTGAATACAGATAAAGGTCGTCGTTTGCTTTGGCCTATCAAAAAGAAATACGGAAACAAACTTTCTTGGGCAGATTTAATTATCCTTGCAGGAACAGTGGCTTACGAAGCTGTAGGTTTGAAAACTTTCGGTTTTGGTGGCGGACGTTTGGACATTTGGGCTCCCGAAAAAGATGTTTATTGGGGTTCTGAAAAAAAATGGTTAGACACAACAGAGCATCGTTATGGCGACGATGAAAACCGCGATACTTTGGAAAATCCTTTGGCAGCGGTACAAATGGGATTAATATACGTAAATCCTGAAGGTGTTGACGGACATCCAGACCCAATTAAAACTGGTCATGATATTCGTGTGACGTTCAAAAGAATGGGTATGAATGATGAGGAAACGGTTGCCTTAACGGTTGGTGGACACACAATTGGAAAAGCGCATGGAAACGGCGATGCATCAAAATTAGGTCCAAATCCAGAGGCTGCCGATGTTAACGAGCAAGGTTTGGGTTGGCACAATCCAGAAGGAACTGGAAACATGGATAATACTGTTGTTTCGGGGATTGAAGGAGCTTGGACAACCAATCCAACACGTTGGGATAACGAATTTTTGACTTTACTTTTCAAATACGATTGGAAATTAACGAAATCGCCAGCTGGTGCTAATCAGTATGAGCCAGTTGATATTGCAGACGAAGATAAACCGGTGGACGCTTTCAACCCGAATGTAAAACGCAATCCAATGATGACGGATGCCGATATGGCGATGAAATTTGACCCTATTTACAGAGAAATCTCATTAGACTTTTTACACAATCCAGATAAATTAGCGGACGTTTTTGCAAGAGCTTGGTTCAAGTTGACTCACCGTGATATGGGACCGAAAAGCCGTTATTTAGGGGCTGATGTTCCTGCAGAGGAACTAATTTGGCAAGATAATGTTCCAAAAGCTGATTATACATTAAGCGATTCCGAAATTGCTGATTTAAAACAAACTTTGTTGAATTCTGGACTTTCAAGAGCGGAATTAATCAACACGGCTTGGGATTCTGCAAGAACTTGGAGAGGTTCGGATTATCGTGGTGGTGCGAATGGTGCGAGAATTAGATTGGAACCTCAGAGAAATTGGGTTGCCAACGAACCTGAAAGATTAAACAAGGTTTTAGCAAAATTAGAAGAAATTCAAGCTGAATTGGCGAAGAAAGTTTCCATTGCTGATTTGATTGTCTTGGGTGGAACTGCTGCTGTTGAAAAAGCTGCACAAGAAGCGGGTGTAAATATTACAATTCCGTTTGCGGCTGGACGTGGCGACGCTTCACAAGAACAAACAGACATCGAATCTTTCGAATATCTTGAACCGCTTTACGACGGTTACAGAAACTTTTTGAAAGAAAATTACGATGTTAAAGCCGAAGAATTATTATTGGACAGAACACAATTAATGGGATTAACAGCTCCAGAAATGGTCGCTTTAATCGGTGGAATGCGTGTTTTAGGAACCAATTACGCTGGAACTAAACATGGTGTTTTCACAAATAGAGAAGGCGTTTTAAGCAATGATTTCTTCGTGAATTTAACGGATATGAACAACAAATGGATTCCAACAGGAGACAATTTATACAATATTGTTGACCGCAAATCGGGTTCTACAAAATGGACTGCGACGAGAGTAGATTTGGTTTTCGGGTCTAATTCTATTTTGAGATCGTATTCTGAAATTTATGCACAAGACGACAATAAAGAGAAATTTGTAAAAGATTTCGCTGCCGCTTGGGTTAAAATGATGAATGCGGATCGATATGATTTGAAGTAAAAATTTAAAAATGATAAACTAAACCTGTTAGGTTTTAAAAACCTAACAGGTTTTTTTTATTGAATTACATTCTAAATTTCAATAGTTTTGAATCTTGAAATTTCAAAACACAATGATTCCAAAACTCCGAGCCTTTATCGACAAAATACTACCTATTTCTGATGTTAGCTATCACGAAATCGAAAAATTATTCGTCGAAAAAGATTTAAAGAAAGGCGAGCTGTTTTGTAAAGATGGCGAAATTTCTAAAGAAATTGGATTCTTGGAGTCGGGCATTGTGAGGGCTTTTTACAGAACAAGCAATGGAACCGAATACAACAAACACTTTTTTGTGAATCCTTGTTTCGTTGGTGGTTATGCGTCGCTAATCACAGGAAAACCAAACCAAATTATCCAAGAAGCCTTGACAACAAGTCGGGTTTGGGTAGCAGATTTTAAAGCTTTTCAAAAGCTTTTTGCGGAACATCGAGACATCGAAAGTTTAGCAAGAAAATTGGCGGAACAGTTTTTTGTTCAGAAAGAACAACGCGAAATTGACATTGTACTTTTGGATGCAGACAAACGTTATTTGATGTTTCAGAAAGAATTTCCAGATTTGGAAAACCAAATTCCACAGTACCATATTGCTTCCTATCTGGGCGTAACGCCAACACAACTCAGCAGAATTCGCAAGAAATTGTTTAATAACCTAAGTTCGGGATAAGAAAATTAACGTCAGTTTGAGTGGTTTTCGAAGAAAACTGTATCGAAAACAAGTTAATTTTCTTATCATAAAAACTTCTCGATACAAAATCTTTCAGATTTTTACTCGAAGTGGCGCCTCGTTTTAACAAAAGTGCTTTATCCCGAACTGACGTTAAATATTTGATTTCTCAACCTATGTAAATGGATTTGATTTTAAAGCTTGTCATTTTTGTATCACAATAAATTCAATTTTTAATCTTAATCTTATTTCCATTGATGATGAGTGCACAAAAATCGATCCCAGCAAGTAACAAACCGCCTTACACTATTTTAGTTTTAATGAACACTACACCTGATTGGCTAAGCCTTTCTCGTGATGAGAGAAGCCAGTTTTTTACAAAGACCATTCAACCAATTTTTATCGAAAAAAGCAAAAGTGTAAGCGTAAAATTGTACGACAGCGAGTATTTTCATGCTCAAATCTCCGATTTTATGATTTTGGAAACCCAAGATTTGGACGAATATAAATTTATCATTGAAAAACTTCGCGACACCAAAGTCTATGGAGTTCCCTATTTTCAAATAAAGGATATTATCATTGGACAGCAAGACCTTTTTGAAAGTTTTAATGAAGAGTTTAAAACGAAAAAAGTTTCAAAATAAATCCCATGAAAATCAATAATAACGTAATTCTGATAACCGGCGGAAGTTCGGGAATTGGCTTGGCTTTAGCGAAACGTTTCCTATCGGAAGGAAATCAAGTGATTATCACGGGTAGGAATAAAGAAAAACTAAATACGCTAAAATCTTCGAATCAAAATTTGGAGATTTTCTGTGGCGATTTATCCGATGAAAAAGTGATTGATAATTTATACCAATTTGTTTTCCAGAAGTATCCGACTTTAAATATTTTGATAAACAATGCAGCGATTCAACTGAATTATAGTTTTGCAAACGAGGCACAAGTTGAAGATAAAATAAAGTATGAAATCGCAACTAATCTCACAGTTCCGATTTTATTAGCAACTAAATTGCTACCGATTTTAATGAAAAATCTCGACTCGGCTATTGTAAATGTAAGTAGCGGCTTATTCCTTGCTCCTAAAGAATCCGCCTCTGTCTATTGTGCAACCAAAGCAGGAATGCACATTTACAGCAAAAGCTTGCGCTATCAATTGGAATCTTTAGGCATAAAAGTTTTCGAAATTATCCCTGCTTTAATCGAGACACCAATGACGGAAGGTCGCGGAAAAAACAAAATGTCGCCCGAAGATTTAGTGGAAGAATTCATAAAAAAATTCAAGAAAAACCACTACGAAATCTATATTGGAAAGACGAAATTACTGAAATTCCTAAGTCGATTTTTTCCAAGAATTGCGGATAGGATAATGAGGAATGGGTTGTAAAAAATAAAACTAATTAGTCTTTATAAAATTTGAAATCTTCTGTTTTTAGAAGGTTTTTTCTTGTTTATTAAAATAAATTGGAAGACTCCAGAACGTATTTTTTTGAGCTTTATTCATTATTTTTCAGATAAATAGAAATATTATTATATTTACAAATATTTGAAAAGTTCTTTCTGTTGCTACTTATGTAGGGATTGAGACTGGATTTTTACTTCTATTTTTTATAATGTACTTTTATTAGTAAAAGACGTTTTTGTTTACGAATAAAATAATTTTAATATTTGCTTTATGAGGCGTTCGTTTTTGGTCATATTATTTTCCTTCATTTTTGTGATGCCTTTTTCTGCGCAAAAGAAATTTGACAAAAAGCAAATTGATTCCATTTATCAGAAATATACCAACCTTCCGGAGCTTATTAAAAACAAAAAGCAAAGCATCGTCGAGATTAATGCCATTCTACCAAGGATTTCGGATGATACGCTAAAAGTCCGATTACTAACCAGTAAAACAATTTTGTATGGTACAGGTATTAAGGACCAACCAGAAGTTCTTAGAAGTCATCTTCAAGCCAAAAAAATTATCGAAAATTTTGATGGCAAACGCGAAAAAGTGATGATACATTTGGCTTTGGCAGAGACTTACAAGAATCTGAAAATGTATCAGCTGGCAATGGAGAATCTTAAGATCGTTGATAACTATATGTCAGACGAGGAGATGACGCCAGAGAAGCTTTCGTTAATCTACATGGGACATTATATTGAATTGGATGTTTTATTTAATACCAAAAAATATTCGGAGTGCATCAAAAAAGCTGATTATATACTGAAAACCGCTAACAAACTGACTATTCAAAATCATGCTGCGTTCGCCAAAATGATTGCTAATCAATACATTGGTCGATCATATTTGGAAATGAAAGATTATCCAAAAGCTAAAGAATATCTTGAAAATTCAATTGCTTTAGATCACGAGTCTTTGCCAGATTTTAGGATGCGAAATAATACATCCTATGCGCAACTGTTGTATGAAACCAATCATCCACAAGAAGCGTTAAAAGTTTTGCAAGATTTTCCGTTGGGTGATAATATGGATTATACAGAGGAGTCAATTGCTCGATTTTCGATTTTGTCAAAGGTTTACGCCAAAATTGGAAATACAAAAGAGTTTGACCTTTATGTTAAAAAGAAAGATAGTCTCGATCGTGCATACAAAGAGCAAGAAATGGTTGCAGTAGAGGAGGCGCAAAAATATATTGAAGAAGAAAAGGATCGTACCATTACTTCCAAAAATGATATTATTTATTTTCTTTTAATTCCATTATTGTTAATTGCTGTTGGAGTTGTCTTTTATATTAGACATCGTAAATCAAAAGAAAAACTGCGTTATGAACAGATTATTAATCACCTGAAGCAAGAGACATATTTAAAAGTTAATGAAGATGTCAATTCTGAAGTTGTCGACGAGCGACGAGTAGAAGATACCGAAAAACAGAGTTCTTCAACAACGACACTTAGTGATGACAAAGAGCAAGAATTATTAAAAGGCCTTGCTAAATTCGAAGAAAAAGAAAAGTTCCGTGATGTTGATTTATCGCTTTCGTCTTTGGCAAGCGCCTTGAAAACTAACAGAACTTATCTTTCGGAAGTCATTAAGAAATTTAAAGGTAAAAATTACAACACTTATATCAACGAACTTCGAATTCATTACATCGTTCGACGGTTGTACAACGATCCCGAATATCTTAATTATAAAATTAGTTACTTAGCTGAGGATTGTGGTTTTGTCTCACATTCGTCATTTGCAACTATTTTTAAGGCTGTCTTGGGGATTTCTCCCTCATCGTTTATTCAAAAGTTGAAGGAGGATCAAAATAGTTAAGTTACTTAATCTGGAAGCTCTTGATATTTAATTTGAGGAATTACCAATTTTAATTTTTCGACAGAAATATTGGTTCCATAAATATCCACAAAATAACGCTCCTTTAATTGTAATTTGATATTGGATTGGAGTTGACCATTTTCTTTAACCTCTTTTGTTGTGAGAATATGACCTTTATAAACTTGTGATTTTTTGAAACCATTTTCCAAAACTTTGTTGACATATTCGGTTTCCATAATCATCGAAGTTTTCATGGTCAAACTCGAAAATTTTTCTGAGCAATCAATAATACCAAGTCTAACCAATGCCTCGTCAGCGTGGTAGGATGCAGTAAGAGCTGTGGTTTTAAAGTCAGGATTTTCTTTAATATCGTTACTGCTTGGTACATCGAGTGTATCTCTTTTGACTCCAAATAATGTCGTCGGGAAAGCTTTTGCAAGAATACTATCAGGAATTAATTTTGTATGCAGTCTTTGTTGGTATTTATCCTCGATTTGCTGACTTGTAAAACGCGTTGACATTGCGGTTTTCAAACTGTCTTCTTGAGGCGTCAACTTTTCCACATTGGTTCCCTTTTCGCATGAAATTAACGAAGAAAATGCCAAGATGTAAAACCAATGATATTTTTTATGCAGATTAAAAGTATAATTCTTTTCCAAAATGAGTGTGTTTATAGTTACTATTTATTCAAAGAAAAGAAATTTTTTTGAAATAAATTTTTGAAAAACTCTTTTCTATTGTGTGTATTTGTTTAAAATGTATTCAGTAACGGGTTTTAGAGTTTTTCCATTTTCTGGATTCTTGCCTTGTGTGGTGAAAAAAGTGACTTCATTGTTGTATTTAGAATACCAAACTTTTCCGACAGAATGCAAAGTAAGGGTATCCGGATTGGTAATGCGTTTAAAATGTTCCAGTTTTTCTTGATTTAATGGTATTAAATTTACTTTGTCATTAATTTTATCACAATCTTCTTGTAAATATTCGTCACCATTCCAGTACATACATCCAGAGACTGTCGCACTTATTAGATTTTGGATTGTTGAAGTGTTTTGTTTGGGTTTGAAAAATTGATAACCTCCAAACGCCGAACCTAAAATAAACAAAACACCGAAAATTCCCATGCTGCTGTGTTTTGTCATAAATTCGGGAATTCCAAAGAAAGGTTTATTGATGACATTAATCGTGATGTTGGATTTAGTTTCCGATATCTGATGCGTTTCACAATAATCCTCATTCACTTTTATTTCGACCTTTGTTGAGGGATTATCTTCGATTTCATTTTTGCTGCAAAAATCTTTAAAATCCATACTGCCTACATATTTACTTAAGTCGTTTAAAGTATTCGTAGGAATGTTGTAATCTTTATTATCATCAATAAAATGCTGTTTGTAGGTTTTTAGGCTTTTGGAAGTCAAACTAATTTTGTAATCCTCACGGAGACTTATTTCCAAATCGTTAAAAATCCCATTTAGAGAAATTTCATGCGTATTTTGTTTGGCTTTTTGATAGACTTTTTCAATCAAAAGCTTTTTATAGGGAAAGTAAGTTGACATTTCGGAATATTATGTTGCCAAGATAGAAATTTTTTGGAAAGTTTCTTTGTGGTTTTCCGTAAATAAGGTGTTTGAAGTTTCCAAAAACTTTCCAATATCTTTCTAACACGTGCCTGCACATTCTCCTTTACTTTGCCATAGAAATCAGTAATAAACAAGACAGATTTCTAAAAAAAAGCCTGATAAAGCGGAGGGACATCTCTGACTTGGGAAGCAGATTTTTCTGTTCCGTTTTTGAAGGCTACTTCCCAAAAATTTAAGAAGCGCTTCTTTTTTTGTCCGTGTCACTACTCAAAATCTGTTTTTTGAGCACACTCTGGAATTATCTGAACTTAAATTTTTAATCAAAATGTTAAACTTAATTTTATTATTGTTAGGATTCGTTTTTCCTAACTCAAACGCTAATGCACAAAATACAAACTCTAACAATGCATCTGCGAGCACTGAGCAAGTTAATTCTATCGATACTGATACAAGTGGCGAAACAGGAACAATTCCTAAAAAATAAATTCTTGGAAAGAGGCTGTATAGCCTCTTTTCTTTATCTTTGAACAAAATCTCAACCTTGAAAATTTGTTCCGCATTATTGATTTTTATTTTACTCTTTTTATACTCTTGCAAACAGGATAAAACTGCGGATCAGGATAAGCTTACTAGTAATGACTACTACGAATTAGCTTGGAAGTATTTAGAACAACAAGATAATCTTGCAGCTTACAAGAATTTCATACTTGCAAAAAATGAATTTCAACGCAAGAAAGATAGCTTAGGAGTTGGTAAATCTTTGATGAATGCTGCTATTATTCAGATTAATTCGGCAGATTATCTCGGCAGTGAAGAAAATAATATTCTGGCATTAAAATTTTTTGGAAAAGCACAAAATAACATCTATTTAGTTTCTGTTTATAATAGTCTAGCACTATCAAGGAACAATCTAGGTGATTTTACATCTGCTCTTTATTGGTATGAGAAAGCTTTGAGTGCATCAACAAATGATGATGAAAGTTTTCTAATAAAGAATAATACTGCCATTGCTTTTTCGAAATTAAAAAAATACGATGAGGGAATTGCTTTGCTAAAAAGTATTAGAATCGATAAGCCAGAAGACGCGTTTAATATAAAGTCGAAGGTCATCGATAACCTTGCTTATATTCAATTTCTTAAAAACTCAAATTACAATGCAGAAACGGAGTTTTATAAAGCTCTGGAAATTCGCACGAAAGGAAATGATTTGGTTGGGCAGAATGCTAGCCATTCGCATCTCGCCGATTTTTTTGTTAAAACTAATAAGGAAAAAGCGCTTTTTCATGCGAAGGAAATGTTGAGAATAGCGAGTGAATTAACAATCCAATGGATAAAGCAGAAGCGTTAAAAAAATTGATTTTGTTGGATTCTCCTAATAATATTAAAACTTATTTCACAGTTTACAAAAAATTGGATGATAGTTTGCAAATTGCGAGGTCACAAGCTAAAAATCAATTTGCTTTAATTCGTTATGATGCCGAAAAAAATAAAGCCGATTTCCTTAAGGCACAGCGCGATAATACGTTAAAACAAAATCAAATTCTAAAGCTTTATATTGCGTTAGCTCTACTAACAATCGTAGTTTTTGCTATTTTTTATTTTTATAAAAAGAAGCAAAAGCAGAATGAACTTAATGTCAAAAATACGCAACTCAAATATTCTAAGAAAGTGCATGATGTCGTTGCAAATGGCTTGTATCATGCAATGATTGAAGTTAAGAATGATGAAAATTTGACAAAAAATCAACTATTAGATAAGCTTGAAGATTTGTACGAAAAATCCCGTGATATTTCTAATGACAGTTTCGCGAAAAGTTTGGAAACGGATTTTACAAATATGATGGCCAAAATGCTTTCATCTTATTCATCTTCAGCAGAAAAGGTCTTTATCATGGGAAACAATGATGCTATTTGGGATGGTTTTTCTCTACAGATGCGAGAAGAAATCTATTATGTTTTAAGGGAATTAATGGTTAATATGAAGAAACATAGCCATGCAACAATGGTTTCCATTGTTTTCAAAAAAGATGAAAAATCTGTTAATATAAAATATACAGATAATGGTGTTGGCTTACATAATTTAACAAAAAAAGAGGGTTCTGGTTTCCAAAATATGGAAAACCGTATTGCCAATATTTCAGGAGGTATTATTTTTGATGAAAATTCTAGTAACGGCTTGGTCGTTAAAATTCACATTCCTGTTTGAAAAAAATGTTTAAAAAAATATTAATTGTTGAAGATCACGAGTATCGCAATATTGGAACCTTAAAAACTTTAAAGGAACTCGCAATTGAAAGCTATGATATCGAAAGTTATTGCGATGATGCTTTTATTAAATTTAAAAAAGCCCAAGCAGATAACAATCCTTATGATTTGATAATAACCGATTTGTCTTTTGATGAAGATTATCGCGTTCAAAATTTAAAATCGGGCATCGATCTTATCCAAGCAATTCGAGAAATTTCGGATGATGTTAAAATCATTGTTTTCTCGATTGAGAAGAAACCAAAAATGATAGAGGATTTATTTAACAATAAAAAAATAAATGCTTTTGTCAGCAAATCCAGAAATGATGATAAAGTTCTTAAAGATGCTATCCAACGTGTGTTACAAGGTGAAACTGTGATTCCTTTTGAAGTTAAATCTTCTATGAGACAGAATTCATTTTTAATTTCTGATTATGATGAAATTTTGTTGCAACTGCTAGCAAAAGGTCTTAAGCAACAAGAAATTGGTGAAGAGCTGAAGCAACTTGGTTTTAAACCTTTTAGTCAAAGTGCAATCGAAAAACGTCTTAGTGAATTACGAGAAAATCTTAATGCGAAAAACAACATCGAAATGATTTCGATGTGCAAAGACTTGGGGATTTTGTAATTCTTGCCACAACCGATTTTTAAAGATTTCTTTATATCTAAAACCTTCCTTTTCGGGAGGTTTTCTATTTTAAAATATATACCTTCGATTAGCTGTAATTTGCAAAAAGCGAAAAATTAATATGTGTAAAAGTATTTTTATTTTTATATTTAGGTAAATACAAAATACTATGGAAAATAATACAACACCAAAAAAAGAAATGTATGACGAGAATGGAGGCTTTATTTTTATGCAAAAATGGCCTGCAGTTATTCGTTGGATTCTTGTTCTGCCCATCGCTTTGCTGAGTTTTATTTTGGTAAATGGTTTCTCGAACTGGGCGCTAAAAATTACAAGTGCAGAGTGGTTTCTTTACACAGTTTCCTTTATATTTCATACCATTGCTACAGGGATATTTATTTTTAATGGAGCAGCAGCTGCCCCTTCTGGACGAAAAATTGTCAAGATTATTTTGGCTGTAATAATGCTTCTGAGTGCTGTCGTAATTTTCACAATACCACAAGAAAAAGTTTCCTATGCAGACCTTAGCCCGACATTAAAAATTATTAATCTTGTGAGTGTTGTTTTAGGAGTAGTTTGGGTGTTTTTTGATTCGAGAAAGCAAAATAAGGTTTGAGGTAATAATATTTTTTAAATCAAAATATGAAAATTCACACTACAAATTATTTCAATACATTAATAGAGCCTGCGGAGGATTGTCCAGTTTTCGTGTCGCAAGAACCTCCAAGAAAAGAAAAGTTGAGTGTGGCGAATTTCCAATTTGATTTATTAAAATCAAAACCGTCACAATTGACTTCTGACGAAGTTTTGTTTGAAGTTTTTGCAGAAAGAAACGATATTTCTCCTTCCGAAAAAGAAAATGCACGAAAAGAGTTTTTTTCAAAAGGTCAAGCTTGTTTTAGAGCATCACCGCTAACAAAACGTTATGGTTGGGCAGTTTATTATGATTCTGACGGCAAAATGAAATTAATTTCTACAGATTCAGAAGAGTTTGAAAAGCTTAAAAAGTCTGATAATGTTGCTAAGGTAAAAGCAATGAGAAACGCTAAGAAATAATGATTTTAAAACAATAACGGCAGCTTCGAAGAAGCTGCCGTTATTTATCTTAAGAAAGAATTTATAATTAAATTCCGTCGATAATTTCATTTAAAACTGTGCTTGGACGCATTGCCGCATAAGTTTTATAAGTGTCAGGCTTGTAATAACCATCAATGTTTTGAGGTTTTCCTTGAGCTCCGATTAATTCAGCGTTGATTACTTGTTCGCTATCTTTCAAAGCTTGAGCGATAGGCGCAAATTTAGCAGCCATTTCAGCATCTTTTGTCTGAGCAGCTAATGCTTCAGCCCAATACATTGCTAAATAGAAGTGAGAACCTCTGTTATCGATAGTTCCTAATTTTCTACCTGGAGATTTATCTGTTGCCAAGAATTTAGCGTTTGCCTCATCCAATGCGTCTGCTAAAACTTGAGATTTTGTATTGTTTTGAGTTTGTGCTAAATGCTCCAAAGAAGCTTGTAAAGCTAAGAATTCACCTAATGAATCCCATCTTAAATAACCTTCTTCTAGGAATTGCTCGATGTGTTTAGGAGCAGAACCTCCAGCACCAGTTTCGAATAAACCACCACCATTCATCAAAGGAACGATAGAAAGCATTTTAGCAGAAGTTCCTAATTCCAAAATAGGGAAAAGGTCTGTTAAATAATCTCTCAATACGTTTCCTGAAACAGAAATCGTGTCTTTTCCTTCTCTTGCTCTTTTCAAAGTTTCTCTCATCGCATCTTTCACATCCATAATTCTGATGTCAAGACCTGTTGTATCGAAATCTTTTAGATATTTCTCTACTTTTTTGATGATTTCTCTGTCGTGAGCTCTTCCTTTATCCAACCAAAAAATTGCAGTTGTATCAGACAATCTTGCTCTGTTTACCGCTAATTTTACCCAATCTTGGATAGGAGCATCTTTAGTTTGACACATTCTGAAGATATCGTCTTTTTCAACTTTTTGTTCCAAAAGAACGTTTCCGCTAGCATCTTCAACTTTAATAGTTCCGTCTGCAGTAGCTTGGAAAGTTTTATCGTGAGAACCGTATTCTTCAGCTTTTTGAGCCATCAAACCAACGTTAGGAACAGAACCCATAGTTGTTGGGTCAAGTGCTCCATTTTCCTTCATATCATCTACAACAGCTTGATAGAAGCCTGCATAAGAACGGTCTGGAATAATCGCAATAGTATCTTCTTCAGCACCATCTTTATTCCACATTTTACCGCCATTTCTTACCAAAGCAGCCATAGAAGCATCAACGATAATATCCGATGGAACGTGGAAATTGGTAATTCCTTTATCAGAATTTACCATCGCAACGCGTGGTCCATTTGCCAAGTCAGCATCGATTGCAGCTTTAATTTCTGCTTCTTGAGGTTGACCCTTAATTTTTTCGTATAAATCTGCTAAACCATTGTTAGCATTGATATCTAAAGACTTGAATAATTCACCATATTTAGCAAAAACGTCTTTGAAGAAAGTCTCCACAATCGCCCCGAAAATGATTGGGTCCGAAACCTTCATCATCGTAGCTTTAAGGTGTGCAGAAAGCAATACGTTTTTATCTTTCGCTTCTTGAATTGCGTTTTGTACAAAAGCTTTCAAAGCGTTAAGATTCATTACAGAAGAATCGATAACCTCACCAGCTTTTAACGGAGCAAGCCCTTTTAATTCTTTAGAAGAGCCATCGTTTCCGTAGAATGTAATTTTATATTCAGTTGCGTTTTCAACAGTTGTAGAAGTTTCAGTTCCGTAGAAATCTCCTTCGTTCATGTTTGCAACGTCAGTTTTGCTATCAGAAGCCCAAGCACCCATTTTGTGTGGATTAGCTTTTGCATAATTCTTAACCGCTTTAGGCGCACGTCTGTCCGAGTTACCTTCCCGTAAAACAGGGTTTACAGCACTTCCCAAAACTTTAGCATATCTTGCTTTGATTGCTTTTTCGTCATCATTTTTAGGTTCTGCAGGATAATTAGGAACTGTAAATCCTTTCGCTTGAAGTTCAGCAATCGCCGCATCCAATTGTGGAGCAGAAGCCGAAATGTTTGGAAGTTTAATGATATTCGCTTCTGGAGTAGTCGCCAAAGCACCCAATTCAGCAAGCGCATCAGGAATTCTTTGTTCTTCTTTCAAGAATTCAGGGAAAGTAGCCAAGATTCTTCCTGCAAGAGAAATATCTGGAACTTCGATTTCGATGTTAGCGGTTTTTGTAAATCCTTTTACGATAGGTAAAAACGAGTGTGTTGCCAACATTGGCGCTTCATCCGTTAGGGTGTAATGAATTTTTGACATTATATCTTTTTTTAAAAGAGGTTTAAAATTGATGCAAGATTCTTGCATTCTTTGTTAAAGGTGCACAAATTTAACAATTTAAAACTGATTTTGGGTCATTTTTCGCCTTGATTTAATGTGCAAATCTTCTTGATTTCTGAAGGTGGTGGTACGGAGTCTAATTTTTGGTAATTTTTCAATTTTATTATCGAAGAAAATCTTAAAAGAATAAACAAATTTCTTGACGAATCTGGTTTCTGCTGTAGAAAGAGAAGCGGATGAAGTCATAGAGTAAAGACGTCTGACCATTAATGACAAAGTGCCCGAAATGGGAGCCAAAGTAGCGCATAATGATAAGGTGGAACTAGACTGAAAATTGATAACAGAACCTACCGAAGATTTTGTGTATCTAATGTTTTTGAGCAAAAAAACAATCACGAAAAAGAATATTTGGTACAAGTGAACAAACCTATTTAATTTCATTTTATTCGAAAAAGGAGAAATGGAATTTCGATTTTGGATACGGTTACAAATAAATGTTTTGTAGAACAAATCGATAAGTTTTCGTTCCGAATTACTCGCACACAAAATCCGTCGTATATGCGAATGTCTTGATTGTAAAGTGACCAAATTGAAAAGAATTTGAATTTTGAATTTGCAATTGGACGTTCTGTATGGAAAATTTCGCGAAATTTCTAAGGAGGAAATGAATGAACTGAACAGATTAATTGGAAATTCGGGCAAAACAGAAGAAGCAAGTTAATAAAAATTATCATTTGGGAATTTTTCCCGATTTTATGGAGTATCAAGCTTCTAAAATAAGGGAATTGTACTTATAGCATTAAATTATTTTTGTTTAGAAGCATGAATTTAGTAAGTTTGATAAAACAAATGATAATATGAAAAATTTTTACTTTACTTTAATTGCAATATTTTGCAATACTTTGATTTTTGCTCAACTTACTTTTACGAAACAACCTGTCGGAAATCAACTTTTCACACGAAATTTAACTACAAACTCTGCTGTAGTAAAGTTTATTGGGACGGTGCCTTCTTCATCTGGGTATACAAAATTAACTTTAGAAACCTATAGAAATGATGTTTTGTATAATTCTATTACTCAAAATATGACTTATACAGGAGGGATTGGAAATTTTAATTTTCAACAAACAATTATTGCAGAAAAACAAAATTATTCGTTCCGTATTATTGAACAAACTGGGACAACCTTGTATTCTGTCTTTAATATTGTAGCAGGGGATTCCTATATTATCCAAGGACAATCGAATGTTGCAGAAGGTTCTGGACAACCGTTTACAGCAACCAACCAATTTATACGAAGCTATAGTTCTGTTGACAAATGGAAGATAGCAAACATGTATTTAGGTGGCATTGCATATCATTTTGCAGATGAACTTACTGCAAGTCAAAATATTCCTATAGCAATAATGAATGGGGCAGAAGGAGGTCAAAGTATTGAGTATTTCCAAAGAAATGATGCAAATCCAACAGATGCAACAACCAATTATGGAAAACTTCTAAATCTATATCAAGCTTCTGAATTAGGAGCTTCTCGTGCCATTATTTGGTATCAGGGCGAAAATAATAGTCCTTATTCCACAATTGCGCAATACAAAACAGTTTTTAATAGTTTATATAATGCTTGGAAAGAAAATTATGCTTTTGACAAACTATATATTTTTCAGATTAAAGGCTGTGTAGTAACAAAAAATACTGAAGTTTTTGAGGCATTACGTCAACTTCCAGAAGAAATTCCAAATTCTCAAATTATTTCAACCAATGGCGTAGATACAAGTCCTGCCGATTTGTGTCATTATACAATTGATGGGTATAAGAAATTTGCACATAGTCTTCATAATCTTGCAGCTTACGAAATTTACAATACTGGATCTTTGAATGGAATTGTTTCACCAAATGTAGGCGCTGTAAAATTCACAAATTCCAATAAAAACCAGATAGAAATAAAAATCGTTCCTTCTACAAGTGTTTTAACTTGGCAAGCGGGTGTTGAAAACCAATTTTACTTTTCCGATGAAACAGTATCAGTAACAAGTGGCTCTATCATAGGAGATAAGATTATTTTGAATTTGAACAAATCTTTCACTTCTGCAAATCCTTGGGCAGCATATTTAGGATATTTAATCCAATCATCAGTAGCGCAACCTTATATTCCTAATCAGAATGGATTGGGACTGTTAAGTTTTAAATATCGTCCAATTGCAACAGATGCTACTTTAGCTGTGGATAATATAAAAGAATCAACTTTAGAAATTTATCCAAATCCTGCTCAAGAAATTATTTCAGTTAAGATTCCTTTAAATGAAAATTTAAAAAGTTTAAGCATTTACTCAATGGACGGGAAAAAAATTATGACAGAAAGTTATGCAACTCATATTAATATCAAAGCATTGCCTAAATCAAATTACCAAATACAAGTTGTAACAGACAAAAATAAATATTCCAAAAAATTTATTAAAAATTAGATTTTAAAAAAGAATAAAATTAGTTTTATTCTTTTTTTTTGAATAATACTACAAAAAGTCTTTGATAAAAAAAATAGATTGATTAATAATGGCTCCCTTGCGATAAATTCCCATGAATAAACTAGCAAAATTTATGATAAATTTAAAACTTTCGTGATAAAGATTTAAATCTCTTTTCTGTATTTTTACAAGAATTAAAATTCTATAAAATGGCGAATATCACATTCAAAGGAAATCCAATTCACACAGTAGGGAATCTTCCAGAAGTTGGAACTCAGGCAAAAGATTTTACATTGGTAGCTTCCGATTTATCCGAAAAAAAATTATCCGATTATAAAGGAAAAAAAGTTGTTCTTAACATTTTCCCAAGTATTGATACAGGGGTTTGTGCAGCTTCTGCAAGACATTTCAATCAAGATGCAAGTTCTTTAGACAATACAGTTGTGGTTAACGTTTCTCGCGATTTACCTTTTGCACTTAATCGTTTTTGCGCTGCAGAAGGACTTAACGATGTTGAAACTTTATCGGACTTCAGAGGAAGTTTTGGAGAAGATTATGGTGTAACTTTACAAGATTCTCCGCTTCATGGACTTTTGAGTCGTGCAGTTGTAGTGGTTGATGAAAACGGAAATGTTGTTTACACAGAGCAAGTTCCAGAAATAGGTCAAGAACCAAACTACGAAAATGCTTTAGCAGCAGT
Source organism: Soonwooa sp. (assembly GCF_030151385.1). Taxonomy (GTDB): domain Bacteria; phylum Bacteroidota; class Bacteroidia; order Flavobacteriales; family Weeksellaceae; genus Soonwooa. The sequence continues at coordinate 142,188 of NZ_JASLDS010000030.1, read as the reverse complement.
TAAATAGTATTTATCTTTAAATAAAAATCTAAACGGTCTGCATGAGTAGGCCGTTTTTTAATCCTATGAAACGATCGGGCACCGCAACACTTCCGCTTCACTACGGCAAAGTTCCGCCGTGGTTGTATGAACGTATGTCTGCTTTGGGACTTTCCATTGTCGAAGTTATTTTGGCAGATTACGGAAAGGCTGAAGTGCTTCGTCGTTTGTCTGATCCTTTTTGGTTTCAGAGTTTTGGTGCTGTTATGGGCATGGATTGGCATTCGTCGGGAATTACAACTTCCGTGATGGGCGCTCTCAAACGCAGTATTAATCCTATTGCTAAAGATTTGGGAATTTATATTTGCGGTGGCAAAGGCAAATATTCTAAAGAAACGCCATCCGAACTTCTCCTAATTGCCGATAAAACTGGATTAAATGCGGACAGCCTTGTCCGAGCGAGCAAATTGACAGCTAAAGTTGATAACACAGCAATTCAAGATGGTTATCAATTGTATTTGCATAATTTTATTTTAAGTGACGAAGGCAGTTGGGCGGTTATTCAGCAAGGTCTGAATGATGCGGATGGAACAGCGCGTCGCTATCATTGGCATTCCGAAAATCTAAAATCCTTTGTTGATGATCCTCACAGCGCGATCCAAGGTGTTAATCGAGGTGAAATTCTCAATCTTACCGCAAGTGATGCTAAAGACAATCGAAACGGAATTTTAGACATTTCACATACCAATTCCGAGAAGATTATGCAGGATTTTGCGAATTTAATTCTGCCGCAACATCACGAAGTCACTGCCAAAGATGTCGATCTGAAAAGGCTTGGTGCTTTGCTGTATGTCACTCGCGAATTGCAACCTCAAAACTTCGAGGATTTGTTATTGTTAAAAGGTGTTGGTCCTCGCACGATGCAAAGTTTGGCTTTGGTTAGTGAAGTTATTCATGGTGCACCGTCGCGTTTCAAAGATCCTGCGCGCTTTTCCTTTGCGCATGGTGGGAAAGATGGTCATCCTTTTCCTGTACCGATTAATACGTTTGATGAGTCGATTTCGATTCTACAAAAAGGAGTAGAAAAATCCAAGCTCGGAAATTCGGATAAGTTAAAATCAATCGAAAAGCTACACCGCATTGTTGCCGAAACTGAAAAGAACTTTACACCTGATTTTGATTTTGACGCTGTTGTTGAAGACGAACGCCGAAATTCATTTCGATTTGGTGGTAAGACGGTTATGGGCGATGCAAAACCTTCAACAGACGGAATACAATTGTCATTGTTTTAAGGTATTTTAATTCTATTTAATTTATCAATAATTTTCCTCAAGAATAAAGATAAATTCGATTAAATTTCTATTTTTGTCTTTTGAAAAAATACAGCTTGAAAAATCTATACTCCAAAATTTTCTTTGCTATTTTCTTTGCATTTTTAGGAATGCCAAAGTCGTTTGCTCAAGACTCTAATGCTATTACAGAACTTCGTCAAAAGCTGAAAGATGCTAAAGATGAAAAAAGTCGAGTTGATGCTAAGCTTGCATTGATGAATCAATTTAATAAAGAGGGACAGAAAGATAGTATTGTTGCGTACAGTTGGGATTTGATTGAATATGGTAAAAAAATTAAAAATAATTCTTTAGTTGCAAATATGTACATGACGCTGTCTACAATGTATATCCTTAAAGGTGACCCCACTACGGCAGGAAAGTACAGAGAAGATGCGGAAAAATATTTTCAATTATTGAACGATTTTGATTCCAAAGCAAAGTTGCTGATGACAAAAGCATCAAGCCGAAGTATGCAAAATGATATGACGGGAGCAATTAAATTGCTGGATGAAGCTTTAGAGTTAAATAAAAAAAATCCAGGTAAAATATCACCTTCTCTGATAAGGAATATTTTTCAGATGAATATATCGAATCATCTTATTCAGACCAAATATTCTGAAGCATTCAAAAAAGCAAATGATTACCTCGATTACTCAACTAAATATGATAAAGAATTTAGGAATGTGCCTTATTATTATATGGGGTTTTTGCAATATGAAATGAAAAATTTCAACAAAGCAATAGAATTTTTAAATCAAGGTGAAAATGTTAGCCCAGTAAAAAGTAGTGAAACTGTAGCAAACATTAACGTTATCCGTTCTTTTTGCTATATGGAACTTAAAGACTTTGAAAAAGCAAAATATTATGCTTCTAATGCTTTAGCGTATTATGATAAACAAGGCAATATCGAAAATACATCTCGAATTTATTATTTATTTGCACAATTATATCTTAAAGAGAAAGACTATAAAAAAGCTCAAGAATTCGCTCAAAAAGCCTTCGAATCGGCTCCCGTAAATAGCGCGTATCAGATTAAACCTTTCTCTAAACTTCTTATGCCAATGATTAAAGTAGATCAAATAAAAGAAGGGGCTACTACTTTTTCTAGTGAAACGGAGAAAAAAGAAGTTTTGAAATCATTACGATCAGAGATTGAAGACCGATATAAAGATGTTCTTGCGGGCGAGCTTGTTCATAATACAGGTTTCGATGCAACAGTGTGGGAATACTATTCTAAAATTGACGAAATGCTAGGCGATTACGAATCTGCATTTTCGTATTATAAAAAGTATAAAGAAATTGAAAATAAAAGTACAAGTGCCGAAAATATCCGTGGTATTGAAGAAGTACAATCAGAACGAGCATTATCTGAACAAAAATTAAAAATCAAATTAGAAGAAGAAACAAAAAGAATTCAGCTTCAAAAAGAGTTGGAGTTAAAAGCGCTTCGTTACGAATTTGATAAAAAGCAAGCCGCTGCCAAAACTGAAGAAGAACGCCAAAGATTGTTATTGGAAGAAGAACACAAGCGCCGTGAAATCAGCATTAAATACGATGAAGAGCAAAAAGCGGTTGCTATAAAATACGAGCAGGAAAAGAAAGTGGCAAAAGCTGAACAAGCGAAAAAAGACGCAGAAGCCAAAGCCGAACTTTCGAAATCTAAGAATATCCGAAATATGTCTATTGGCGGTGCTTTAGCAGCCTTGTTGCTTTTAGGATTTGCAGGTTGGTCGTACAATCAAAAAAGAAAAGACGGCATTAAAATCGCGGCGGAGAAAAAGAAATCCGAAGATTTGTTGCTGAATATTCTTCCGCAAGAAGTTGCGCAAGAGCTTAAAGAAAAAGGAAAATCCGAAGCGAAGTATTATGATGAGGTTTCGGTTTTGTTTACCGATTTTGTCAATTTTACAGCAGCTTCTGAGAAGATTGGTGTTCAGGAATTGTTGGCGGAACTTAATGTTTGCTTCACCGAATTTGACAATATTATGGGCAAACATGGTTTGGAAAAAATTAAAACTATTGGCGATGCGTATCTCGCGGTGAGCGGACTTCCAACGACTAATAAAGATCACGCAAAAAATGCCATCGCAGCGAGTCAGGATATCCTTAAGTTTATTGAGGAACGTAAAAAAGTGAGTCCACATGCTTTGGATTTACGCATAGGAATTCACTCTGGACAAGTGATCGCAGGAATTGTTGGGGTGAAGAAATTTGCTTACGATATTTGGGGAGATACGGTTAATACGGCTGCCAGAATGGAACAAGCGGGCGAAAAAGGGAAAATCAATATTTCTAAAAATACATACGAATTGATAAAAGATGATTTCGCGACCACTTATCGTGGCAAGATTTCCGTGAAAGGAAAAGGCGAAATGGAAATGTATTTTGTTGAAAGAATTTAATTTATTTTTTGAATTACAACTTTGGAAAAAACATTCGGATTTTATAGATTTTTTAAAGGAAGTATTTTTGTAGTAATGCTTCTTATTCAGGCTTTTGTTCTTGCGCAAAACAACAAAGATAAACCTGAAGTTATTGATGGTTCTGTCAACAATGAGTGGACAGCGATGCTTAACGAAAAAGTTTGGAAGTATAGTCCAGATGATCGTCCTGAATATGCAACTAAAGATTTTGACGATACTTCTTGGAAGTATCTATCGGATGAAGAATCGGATAAGCGTCCTAAAATATATTGGTTGCGCTATTATTTCAAACTGACGCCTACCATGGCAAATAAACCAATTGTTTTAAATGTAACCCAGAACGGCGCATCGGAAATTTATTTGGACGGAAAAAAGTTTGAAACTCTGGGGAAAGTAGACGCTAAAAAACCTGTGTATCAAATCAGAAAAACAATTCCTAATATTATAACGATTTCGGATACTTTAACCCACGTTGTGGCTGTTCGTTTTCAAGAAGTGAATAAAAATGAAAAACGCGCTATTGTAAATTTCGGAAGTGGCTTCTCATTGTTTTTTAGTGATGCGAATGAGCTTGTTGCAAAAAAAATGAAGGAGAACAAAACTTTCTTCTCTTTTACAATGCTTATTTCGGGAATATTTTTGGCATTAGGTTTTATCCATTTATTACTTTTTTTATTTTATCGTAAAGCGATTTACAATTTGTACTTTGGGATATACAACCTCTCTATAGCTGTGATGAGTTATTTGGTTGTTTTGTTGTATCAAATTGAAGATCCAAATAAAATTAATGATTACGTTTTTTGGTTTTATGTTAGTTTTGCGGCATTTTGCTTTTCATTAACAGCATTTGTAAATTCACTTTTTGGCAAAAAGATTCGTCGCTTTTATATATCATCTATATTTCCTGTTGTTGGAATTATTTGTCTTGTAGTTTTAAAAGACCCCAATTGGGCTGGCTTACTTCTCATTTCATACATGGTTTTTGTAGGATTCGAATCTTTTATTCTTATTGTTCGAGCCATGTTGAGAAAAGAAAAATCCGCTTTTATTGTTGGCGGTGGAATCCTTGTTTTTTTTGGAGTTATTGTTATTTTTATCATAGGTTTATTTTTAGGAGGAGGAAATTATAATTTTAGTACAGGTTTTCTAGGTGTTAATTATAAGTATGTAATTTTGTTGATTTTGTTTAGTTTTCCTATTTCTATTTCGGCGTATTTGGGATGGCAATTTGCAGCGACCAATGTAGGATTAACAAAACAATTGGTAGAGGTGAATCGACTATCGGATTTAACGATAAAGCAAGAGCAAGAGAAACAAAATATTCTTCAAAATCAAAATGAAATTCTTGAAAAACAAGTAGAAGAAAGAACCGCTGAATTACAATTGGAAAAGCAAAAATCAGAGAATTTATTGTTAAATATTTTGCCAGAAGAAGTAGCCGAAGAACTTAAAGAAAAAGGAAGTTCAAAGGCGCATTTTTATGATGAAGTTTCGGTTTTGTTTACCGATTTTGTGAGTTTCACAAAGAAATCAGAAGAGATTGGTCCTGAAGCCATGTTGAAAGAATTAAATGAATGCTTTACCGCTTTCGATATGATTATGGAAAAACATAATTTGGAGAAAATTAAAACCATTGGCGATGCGTATTTGGCAGTAAGTGGATTGCCACAAGAAGATCCGAGACATGCTCAAAATGCTGTTTTAGCTGCATTTGATATTCTTAATTTTATTGAAAATCGTAAAAAAGAAAGTCAGCATGCACTGGATATCCGAATCGGAATCAATTCGGGTTCTTTGATTGCCGGAATTATTGGAGTAAAGAAATTCGCTTACGATATTTGGGGCGATACCGTAAATACAGCTGCCAGAATGGAACAATCGGGCGAGAAAGGAAAAATTAATATTTCAAAAAATACATACGAATTAGTAAAAGAAGATTTCGCAACCACTTACCGCGGACAGATTTCTGTGAAAGGAAAAGGTGAAATGGAAATGTATTTTGTTGAAGCATAGTATTTAGTCACAATTTCAATTATATTTGAAGGATGAATTATCAAGAGGTAAAAAACATAATTCTGTCGGAGCTTCAGAACAAGTTGCCGAAACATTTGTCGTACCACAGCGTATCGCACATTGAGGACGTAATTAACGCTGCTCGCGAGATTGGCGAAGCCGAAGGTCTTTCGGAGGAAGATTTGGTTTTGTTAGAAACGGCGGCACTTTTCCACGATACGGGATTTTTGTATGGTTCTAAAGATCACGAAGAAAAATCTTGTGAAATCGCTCAGGAATATTTGCCATCGCATGGTTATTCCCAAGAGAAAATCGACCAGATTAAAGGGATGATTATGGCAACTAAAATTCCGCAATCGCCGACCAATCATTTTGAAGAAATCCTTGCAGATGCGGATTTGGACTATCTTGGACGCGATGATTTCTTTAGCATTGGAAACAAATTGTACGAAGAATTGGCGATGTTCGGGATTATTTCCAGCGAGCGCGATTGGAATCTTCTACAAGAACGTTTCTTGGAAAACCACCATTATTTTACCAAAACTGCGATTGAAAATCGTGCAGCCAAAAAAGCTGAAAACCTGGCTATTATTAAATCTAAAATCTAAACGACTACCGAAAAATGCAGGCAGAAACGCATCATAACCATTCACTTTTTTCAATTTCGGATGTAATCTATCTTATTTTGGGCGTTTTGTCCGCAAGCTTTGCACTGAAAAGTTTTCTCGTTCCCAACCATTTTTTGGATGGTGGTGTAACGGGGATTTCGCTTTTAATTCATGAAGTCAAAGGTTGGAATTTGGGTTTACTTCTTATTTTACTCAATATTCCATTTATCCTTTTGGCTTATTTTAAAGTGTCAAAACATTTTGCCATTCGTTCGGCGTTAACTATTGTTTTAATCGCACTAACACTATATTTTGTACCATTTCCAGAAATGACGCACGACAAATTATTGGTGGCGATGTTTGGTGGTTTCTTCCTCGGAATCGGCATTGGATTATCGATGCGTGGTGGCGGAACTTTCGATGGAATGGAGGTTTTGGCTTTAATGACGTTAAAACGTAGCAGCTTTAGCATCACCGAAATTATTTTGGGGATGAACATTGTTATCTTCATCATCGCTGCTTTATTCCTAAAAACAGAAACTGCTTTGTACGCGATTCTTACTTATGTGATTGCGGGACAAATGACCAAATATGTGATAGAAGGGATTGAAGCTTATACTGGTGTGACGATTGTGTCTAGTAATCCTGAAGCAGTGAAAAGAGCTTTGGTTTTAACTTTGAATCGTGGAATTACCGTGTACAAAGGCGAAAGAGGTTTTATGAAAGAATCTTTTGAGCAAAGTGCAGAAGTGGATATTATTTTCACGATTGTAACTAGGTTAGAAGTAAGAAAACTAAGAAATATTGTTCACGAAATCGACCCAAAAGCCTTTATCTTCACGCAAACGGTACGCGAACCACAAGGCGGAATTGTCAAAGAAATTATCAAACATTAATTGTCTTCAATTTGAATTCGGAAATCTTCCAAAATACCTACCAACACTTTCTTTTAAACGAAGAAGACATCAAGCAGATTGCTTCTTTTCACAAGAAAAAAACTTATGCTAAAGATGATATTATCTTGGCAGAAGGTGATGTTTTGGATGCTTATTACCTTTTGGAAAAAGGCGTTGTCAGAGCCTTTGTTCGTGATATGGACAACAATGACATTACAACCGAATTCTTTATCGACAACGATATTGTGATTATCCCAAGTTCTTTGTTTCAACAAGTTGCTTCGCAAGAGACTTTGCAAGCCTTAACTGATTGTGAAGTTTGGGAAATTAAATACGATGATTTTCAGGAAGTTTTTCGCTCCATTCCAGGTTTTGCCGAATGGGGAAGATTGTGGTTTACCTATCAATTATTTACTGTGAAACAGCGTTCTTTGGACATGATTACCCAAAGTGCGACCAATCGATATTTAAAACTAATCAAAGAAAAACCTCAGATTCTGCAAACAGTTCCATTAAAATTTATCGCTTCATTTTTAGGAATAACCGATACTTCCCTTAGCAGAATTCGGAAAGAGATTGTAAAAGCTTAAGCTTGATTCTGCTGTGAAGCTGATTTAATATTCGATGTGTAAACCGTTCTAATCGGATAAGGAATATCAATATTATGGGCACGAAATTTTTCCAAAATATCAATTCTAATATCGCCTTTTATGGCTTCTGCTTTAAAGAGGTATTTGGTGTTAAAAAATAAACTAAAATCCAAAGTTGACTGACCGAAATTCATTAATCTTGCAACAATAGGTTTGTCATGCATGACTTCTGGATGAGACTTTGCAGCATTTTCCATAAGCATAATGACTTCTTGCACATCGGAGTCGTAGCCAACACCAATCGAAATACTAAAGCCCGAGCTATCATCATCGTAGCTCATGTTTACCAGTTTATTTTTCGTCAAAATGGAATTTGGGATAATCATCGTTTTATTATCTCTGGTTAACATCGTCGATGTTCGGATATTGATTTGTTGCACTTTTCCAACAACGCCCTCGATTTCTACAACGTCATCTACTTTTATACTTCGATCCAGCAAAATAATAATTCCAGAAATAAAATCGAGGATTAAGTTTTGCAAACCAAGACCAATACCAACCAAAATGGCGCCTCCACCGACTAAAAATGGCGATACGTCAACCCCAATTGATTTGAATGCTAAAATAGCTGTAATGAGGATTATTAAATATTTTAAAATCTGCGAGAATGCAAATTTTTTCCCAACATCGATTCGTTCTGACTTGTAGATAAAGGTTCGGAAAAGTTTTGTAATACTCATCCCAACAATAACAATAACCGCAGATGAGATAAGTTGATAGACGGACAAGGAATATTTGCCCAGCGTTAAAATATCGTATTCTAAAATTTCCTTTAGCGTGATTTCCATACTTCTTATTTTAAAAAGCAAGTAAGGCTTCAAGTTTTATACCAACAAAAAAGCTACAAGATTAATTGTAGCTTTCGTTTGTTATGAAGTTTTTGTCAACTCGCGACTTTTTTCTTTTTCAATTTTTTTATAAACATATTTTGACATCAAAATACTGAATTCATATAACAGCAAGAGTGGCATTGCAGCAGCCATCATACTTAGTACGTCGGCTGGTGTTATAATTGCAGCAACCACCATAATCAATACAATTGCGTGACGGCGATAGGTCTTTAAGAATTTTGGTGTTAAAATTCCGATTGCAGTCAAAATGTAAACGATAATCGGGAACAAAAATACAACGCCCATTCCCATAACAACTTGCAAAAACAAAGTCGTGTAATCGCTAAGGTCAAACAATTGGACAATGTTATGCGAAACACTGAATAATAAACCAAAGTTAATAGCTAAAGGCAAAATCAGAAAATATCCTGTCAAAACACCTGCAATAAATAAAACCCAAATCGAATTGATATAAAAAAGTGAGTTCTTTTTTTCATTTGGTAAAAGGGCAGGGCTGATGAAACGCCAAATCTCATAAATAATGTAAGGAAATGCAATGATAATTCCACCGAAAATGGAAACTGCCATCATCACATTAAATTGTTGAAACAATTGCTTTTGCTGAATTTTAAAGGTATTTGGAAGATGTATACTATCATGCCCTGTAAACATTCTCGAAAAGTGGTTGATGATTCTAAAGGTCGGGAAATCATTGTTGGTTGGACCAAAAAATATGTGGTCCATAATCCAGTTAATATTGAATCCGACAATCAGAGCGCCTACAATAATGGCTAAAATTGCTCTTACGAGATGCGATCTAAGCTCTCCAACGTGTCCTAGAAAGGACATTTCTTTTTCTTCGCTCATTAATTTTGTTCCTGTTAATGCAATTTTTGTGACTGCGAAATTAACTATTTTAAAATTAAATCTTTATATGACTTTTCTGTTAATTCTAAATAATGCCCTCGTCTAGAAGTTTGTGCAAATCAATTATTCCAAAATATTGTCCATTATCCGTAACAATAAGCTGTCCGATATTATTACTTTTAAGAATATACATCGCTTCTTTGGCAAGTTCCGATTTGTCAATGTTTTTAGGATTTTTGCTCATAATATCTTTAGCAAGAACTTTAGAAACATCATCTTGATTTAGCAACATTCTGCGCAAATCGCCGTCGGTAATCACACCTAGAATTTTTCCGTTTTCCGTGACAACAGTTATTCCATGTTTGGAAGCGCTCACCGAAATAATAACGTCACGAATGCTCGCTTCTGGATTAACTTCGGGTTTGGTTTGCGAAACAAATTGTTCCACTTTGGCCGTTAGATTTTTTCCTAAACTTCCTCCTGGATGAAATTTTGCAAAATCAATGTCTTTGAAATCTTTTAGCTCCATAAGACAAACTGCCAACGCATCACCCAAAGCCATTTGTACCGTTGTAGAACTTGTTGGCGCTAACTTGTTAGGACAAGCTTCTTTGTCAACATGCGTGTTGAGGATGATGTCCGCGGCTTTTCCTAACTTGCTTTCGGGGTTTCCTGTCATACCGATTAAACAAGATGAGTAATCTTTTAAAAATGGAAGCAGGTTAACGATTTCGGGCGAATTTCCAGAATACGATATGCAAAGCACAACATCTTGTTTTTGGATTACACCTAGGTCACCGTGGATGGCTTCTGCTGCATGAAGAAATTGGGCTGGCGTCCCAGTAGAATTGAGGGTTGCCACGATTTTGTTACCAACATGTGCGGACTTACCAATACCAACTACGATAAGTTTTCCGGTGGCTGCATTGATGTTTTCAACCGCTTTTACAAAACTATCATCAAGTCTATTTTTAAGCGATTCGAGCTCGGCAATTTCGATGGATAGGGCATCTTTGGCTAGTGAAAGGAGATTCATATTACTTATTTATTAAGCTTCATTTTTTATTTTAGAATCATCATAAAATTTGCTATCTTCACGTTCCCAAAAAAAATAGACTTTTGGAATTTTCAATAAGCTTTAGTAACTTTAGTACATCAAGTCAGCTATTAAGCTTTTAAAGATTAGCAAAAATGTTATTCTTTAATAATTGAAGTCATTTTTGATTTATTGTGCAAATTTAGTAAACAAAACTAAAGGATGGATACAAAGAACATCGACTTATCAAAGGAGTTAAAAAAATACTTTGGTTTTTCAACATTTAAAGGTCAACAAGAAGAGATAGTAAAAACATTACTAGACTCAAAAGACGTTTTCGTACTGATGCCAACGGGCGGTGGAAAATCGCTTTGTTATCAATTGCCGGCATTAATCTCGGAAGGTACAGCAATTGTTGTCTCGCCGCTAATTGCATTGATGAAGAATCAAGTAGATGCTGTTAATGGGCTTTCGGAAGAAAGTGGCGTGGCGCATGTTCTTAATTCGTCTCTTAATAAAGCGCAAACCAAGCAAGTTTTTGACGATATTAAATCAGGGAAAACAAAATTGCTTTATGTTGCACCAGAATCTTTGATTAAAGAAGAGTATGTTGATTTTCTTCGCGATGTCAAAATTTCTTTTGTAGCGATAGATGAGGCACACTGTATTTCGGAATGGGGACACGATTTCCGCCCAGAATACCGCAATCTAAAAGGTATTATTGATAAAATTGCAAATGTGCCAGTGATGGCTTTAACAGCGACTGCGACGCCAAAAGTGCAGGATGATATCCAGAAAACTTTGGGAATGAACAATGCTTTGGTTTTTAAAGAAAGCTTTAACAGAGCCAATTTGTTCTACGAAATCCGACCAAAAGTTAATGTTGATAAGGAAATTGTAAAATTTATCAACCAGCATAAAGGTAAATCTGGGATTGTCTATTGTCTTAGCCGTCGAAAAGTAGAGGAGTTTGCACAACTTCTTCAAGTTAATGGCATTAATGCGTTGCCTTATCATGCGGGACTTGACCAAAAAACGAGAGTTGCCAATCAGGACAAATTCTTGATGGAGGAAGTTGACGTTATTGTCGCAACCATCGCTTTCGGAATGGGAATTGACAAGCCAGACGTTCGATTTGTTATTCATTATGATATTCCAAAATCTTTAGAAAGTTATTATCAAGAGACTGGTAGAGCTGGCAGAGATGGCGGCGAAGGTTATTGTTTGGCATTTTATGATCCAAAAGATATAGAAAAACTTGAAAAATTCTTGGCTCAAAAGCCAGTTTCTGAACGCGAAATCGGACTTCAATTGTTGAATGAAGTTGTCGGTTATGTAGAAACTTCGATGAGCCGTCGTCAATATTTGTTGCATTATTTTGGTGAAAAATTTGATCCTGTAAAAGGTAATGGTGCCAAAATGTGTGATAATTCGGTAAATCCTCCTAATCTAATTGAAGCTACCAAAGACCTAATTTTTGTTTTAAAACTGATAAAAGATTTGGGTGAAAAATTCCGTACCAAGGATTTGATTTCTATAATTACAGGAAAAGAAACTGCGGTTACCAAATCTTACAAACTTGAAAAATCTGAAGCTTTCGGAATCGGGAAGGACCAAAGCGACAACTATTGGAAATCCATTATTCGCCAAGCGACGGTACAAGAATATCTTAAAAAAGACATTGAAACTTACGGCGTTCTAAAGTTATCTGCAAAAGGCAACGAAATGCTAGAAGGCAAATGTAAAGAGCAATTCTTTATTGCAGAAGACCGACAATATGATTTGGCACAAACCAAAAAATCCGAATCTGAGCAAGTGCAAGTGCAAATTGGTGGTGGACTAGATCAAGTTTTGTTTGGGCAGTTAAAAGAGCTTCGCAAGAAAGTGGCGCACAAATTAGGAATTCCGCCGTACACGGTGTTTATGGACCCGAGTTTGGAAGATATGACGGTGCAATATCCAACGAGTTTGGAAGAAATTGCTAAAATCTATGGTGTTGGCGAAGGCAAAGCAAAAAAATACGGTAAAGATTTTGCGGAGTTCATCAAGAAATATGTTGAAGAAAATAATATAGAGCGCATGCAAGATATGGTTCTGAAACAAGTTGCTAACAAAGCGAGTCACAAGGTTTTCATTATTCAGAATACGGATAAAAAATTAGATTTCGAAGATATTGCGAGAGCCAAAAATTTAACAATGAATGAGCTTCTTAAAGAAATGGAAGCGATTGTATATCAGGGAACTAAATTGAATGTTAACTACTACATCGAAGATAATTTTGATGAAGATATTGTTGAAGAATTTATGGAATTTATGAAAGATTCTGAAAGCGACTCGATGAAAGTTTTGACGGACGAATTTGGCGATGACCTTTCTGATGAAGAAATCCGAATGTTAAGAATTAAATTTATTAGCGATGTAGCTAACTAATTTGTTTTAAAATATTAAATAAACGCTTTACTAATCTAGTAGAGCGTTTATTTTTTTATCTTTGGAATGATGAAAAAAATCTCAATCATATTCATTCTTCCCGATTTGGAAACTGGCGGTGCCGAGCGCATTGTGATGACGCTTGCTAACCATCTTCCACGTGAAAAGTTTGAGCCAAAAATCATGCTTTTACGTAAAGAAGGCGGCTATTTGCGATATGTGAAAAGTGATGTGGAAATTATCGACCTTAATACAGAACGCATTCGACATTCGATTCGACCGATTCTTAAAGAAATTCGAAAGAGAAAACCCGATATTGTTTTTTCTGGATTTGGTGAGGTTAATGCGTATTTATCCTTATTTATTAAGCTTTTTCCTAAAACGAAATTCATCGCGAGAGAAACCAATGTAGTTTCGGAACACGTTACCAGAAAAGAAATTAAGTTCTTTTATAAATTTTATAATAGTTACAAAAACATCATTTGTCAAAGCGATGATATGGCGAAAGATTTACTCAAAAATTTTGATATTAAATCCAATAAAATCGTCAAAATAAATAACCCCGTTGACTTTGATTTTATTGATGAAAAACTAAAATCTTCTCAACGTCCAGAAAGTTTTAAAACCAATTTTAAAAACGTTGTAGCCATCGGAAATCTTTCTTCGAGAAAAGGTTTTGATAATTTATTGAAAGTATTTTCGAGATTAAAAAATGAAAATATTTTGCTTCACATTTTGGGTGATGGGCGCGACAAAGAAATGCTCCACGAAATGAAAGAACTTCTTGGTCTTAAAAATGTAACATTTCATGGAAGACTAGAGAATCCTTATCAGTTTTTAAAATTTGCGGATTTGTTCGTTTTATCGTCTCGTTACGAAGGTTTTCCAAATGTTTTGTTGGAAGCTGGCGCTTGCGGAACTTTTGCTTTAGCCAATAATTGTCCTGGCGGCATCAACGAAATCGTGCAAGAAGGTATTAATGGTGAAGTTTCGGATATTGATAACCACGAAGATTTTGCACAAGATATTTTAAAAATTTTAAAACAAGAACATGATGTTAATTCGATTCGAAATTCTATTCTTTCAAGATTTTCGAAAGACATCATTATGAAAAAATACGAGCAAGTTTTAGGAAATTTATAACATTTATCGCAGGTTTAACAAAATTTTGATATATCTCAGTTGGCGATGCTGTATATTATCTTTAAATTTGTAACGCTTAAATAAGTAATTAACATAAAAAATATATAATGTCACAATTTGATGTTACCGTAATCGGTTCTGGTCCTGGTGGATACGTTGCTGCAATTCGTGCGGCGCAATTGGGTTTCAAAACAGCAATTATCGAAAAATACCCAACAATGGGTGGAACGTGCCTTAACGTTGGATGTATTCCATCCAAAGCACTTTTGGACAGCTCTGAGCATTTCGAAAAAGCAAAACACGATTTTGCAGATTTCGGTATTATCATCAACGAGCCTCAAGTAGATTTGGCTAAAATGATTGAGCGCAAGAACAGTGTGGTAGAGCAAACTACAAAAGGAATCAGCTTCTTGATGGACAAAAACAAAATTACTGTTTTTGAAGGTGTAGGAAGTTTTGAATCTGCTACAAAAATTAAAGTGACTAAAAACGATGGTTCTACAGAATCTATCGAGTCAAAATATACGATTATCGCAACAGGTTCTAAGCCATCTTCGTTGCCATTCATCAATATCGATAAAGAAAGAGTAATCACTTCTACAGAAGCTCTTAACTTAAAAGAAATTCCTAAACATCTAATCGTAATTGGTGGTGGTGTTATCGGACTTGAGTTAGGTTCTGTTTATTTAAGATTAGGTTCTCAAGTAACTGTGGTTGAATATATGGACAAAATTATTCCAGGAATGGATGGATCTTTGTCTAAAGAGCTTCAAAAAGTTTTGAAAAAACAAGGTATGAAGTTCGAACTTTCTACAGCAGTTTCTGGTGTTGAAAGAAATGGCGATAGCGTAAAAGTTACTGCTAAAAACAAAAAAGGTGAAGATGTAACTTTCGAAGGAGACTATTGTTTGGTTTCTGTAGGTAGAAAGCCTTACACTACTGGACTTGGATTAGAAAATGCAGGTGTTGAGCTTGATGAAAGAGGAAGAGTAAAAGTAAACGACCATCTTCAAACAAACGTGTCAAACATCTATGCAATTGGTGACGTTATCAAAGGTGCAATGTTGGCTCATAAAGCGGAAGAAGAAGGTGTTTTCGTTGCTGAAACTTTGGCTGGTCAAAAACCACACATCAATTACAACTTAATTCCAGGTGTTGTCTATACTTGGCCAGAAGTTGCAGGTGTTGGACAAACAGAAGAGCAATTGAAAGAAGCTGGTGTTGAGTACAAAGTTGGTAATTTCCCAATGAGAGCTTTAGGAAGAAGCCGTGCGTCTGGTGATACTGATGGTTTCGTGAAAATCTTAGCTGATGCTAAAACTGACGAAATCTTAGGTTTCCACATGATTGGTGCAAGAGCAGCTGACTTGGTTGCAGAAGGTGTTACTGCAATGGAATTCCGTGCAAGTGCAGAAGACTTAACAAGAATGTCTCACGCACACCCAACTTACGCAGAAGCTGTAAAAGAAGCTGCTTTGGACGCTACAGGAAAAAGAGCAATCCACATGTAAGATTTTTAAAATCAAAATATTAAAAAAGAGAAGTCAGTTTTGGCTTCTCTTTTTTTTGTACATTTATGTCAAACAAATATGCTATGATTAAAAAACTACTCACTATTAATTCCTTGCTTATAATTTTCACTTGTTTTTCGCAAAGTATCACTTTTGCAGATGCAAATTTTAAAGCAAAACTTTTAGAATCATCTACCAGCAATCTTATTGCAACGGATGTGAATGGAAAATCTATTAAAATAGATCAAAACAATAATAATGAAATTGAAGTTTCGGAAGCTGAGGCAGTTGTTACTTTGTCGCTGAATAATCGGAGATTAGGAAGGGAGGATTTTGTTACTTATTTTTTTCGTGAAGAGTATGTATCCGATCCTCCCGCAAATAATATTTCATCATTGGATGGTATAAAATATTTCAAAAATTTAAAATCTTTGGATTGCTCAAGCGGGCAATTAACGACAATCGATTTTGAAAACTTAAATAATTTAGAATTACTTTATTGCAACAAAAATAAGATTGCGTCATTTGTTAATTTTGATGTTGTCAAAAAATTATTGTACCTAGATTGCTCAGATAATTTATTGACAAGTATTGATCTAAGTCAATCGTCTGTATTAGCAGAGAGACACTATACTTTGTTTAAACTTCGTAATAATAATTTTCAAGCGATTAATCTCCAAAATAATAAGACTACTGCTTATATGATACTAGCATCTTGGGAAGATTGCCCTTTCTTTTATGATAACATGGGTACTAATTCATGTACTTATCTCCCAAAATTACAAGGAAACCCTAATTTGACAAGTCTTAAAGTTAATTGTGCAGATAAAGGTTTTTATAAGCAAGATTATCCTTTTGCTGTTGATAATTGTGATTTAATTTCTACAAATGAAGTCAGTAAAAACAGTTTTAAAATCTATCCAAATCCAGCTAAAGATGTATTAACTATTGAGTCTACAAGCAATATAGAAAAAATTGAGATTTTTGACGCATCATCAAAATTAGTTTTTAATGAAATTGTAAAGAATCCAACAATAAAGGCGAGGATATCTCTAGATAAACTATTGCCAGGTGTGTATCAAATTGTTATAAAAAGCAAGTCTGGTACTTCAAGTCAAAAAATAATTAAAGAATAAAAAAAGAGAAGTCAGTTTTGGCTTCTCTTTTTTTTGTGTTGAATTTTTCTTTGATAATATTTTTTAAGGAGAGTTAAATGCGATTTTGTTAAAATTTCAGAATTAGTAAAAATATTTGATTATTTCTTTAAATATGCTACAATACACGTTTTTTGGCACGTTTGTAGAATGTAGGAAAGTGTAAACCTAAATTTTAAAGTCATGAAAAAGATATTTACATTTTTAATTTTAGCAGTTAGCTTGCAAGCTTTTGCACAAGAAGCTGGACGATCTGGAGAATTGCTAAGAAACGAGGCTAGCGCTTCCGAAATGCAAAAACAAAGCAGCATCGGAGAGATAAGTGGCGAGAGAGGTTCTTCAAAAAATTCAAACAATACTTTGCGAAATTCTGGAGGAGGCAATGGCTCTTCTGGAATGAGATCCACTAACAATTATCGTTGGAATCAAAATTATGGTTATTCCGAGGTATTTCTAAGAATTCCGGAAAATGGCTATTTTACAGTAGAAGTTGGTGATCAAGTGATAAGTAATGCGTCAGGAAAATACCGTTTCTTTGATTTAAGTTCTGGAAAGATTCCTGTATCAATTTATACGAACGGTTATCTTATCTATAGAACACAATTGAAAGTTGCGAACAACAGCAGAATGGTTTTGGATTTCTTCACCAACAAAGGATTGTATTTGTTAGACTCATATCCTGTGGAGGGTCAAATGTATGGCTTTAATGAATGGGACGATGTTTGGAACAATCCTTACAATAGCAATTCTGGTTGGAATCAACCCAGTTTTCCAAATTCCAATATCAGCGGTGTTATGAGCAGTCAACTGTTTCAACAGTTTTACAAAGCAATGCTGAAAAATGCAGCTTTTGATAAAGATAAAAAGGAATTCATCCTTCAACAAGTCCGAACAACTTATTTTACATCAAATCAAATTGCAATGTTGATAAAACCATTTTCTTTTGATAGTAGTCGTCTGGAAATGGCAAAAATATTATACAAAAACTGTGTTGACAAAAACCAATACTTCGTCGTTGGGGATGCTTTTGATTTTGAGACAGGAAGACGAGATCTAATAAAATTTATTTCTAGTCAATAATTTTTAGAATAAAATGTGATGAAAGAGGAAGTTAGCTTCCTCTTTTTTTTGTGTAAAATTATTATTGGCGAATGTTTTATTTTGGTGTATTTGATTTTTATTTGTCGTAAAAAATTGTTATTTTAAGGGAATATTTTAGTTAAATTTAATTAAATATTAAACGAATCAATCTCTAATAAACACTTATGCTATGAAATTAAAATTACTACTTATTGCTAATTTGGCAAGTATATCGCTTTTCGGGCAAATGACCATTACTAAAACGGCTAATGATCCTGTTGTTGGTGATGTTATCAACAATGTTATTGTTAATGGAATGGTGGATAACTCTGCGATTGGTGCGAATTCCACTTTTAATAATGCTTCTTTAACCAGTGGCGATGCGGTGACCAATACTTATAGTCTACCAACAGTAGATGAGATTACGACCTATCCAGGGACTACAATTAAACATAGCGACGGCAATGGGACTTCAATTTTTTATAAGCAATCTTCTAGTCTTCTTGAGATTACTGGGATTACTATGAGTTTGGGTTCGTTGAATTTCAAAACAACCAACGCTGTTGCGATGAAGTACCCGATGTCATTTGGAAATATTGTTAATACTAATAATGTTGCTGCTGGTAGTATTTCTGCCAATGGTGTTAATGGTTACATCAAAGGTCCAGTAACTTTGGAAGCTGATGCGTGGGGAACTTTGGTTATTGGTTCTAAAACCTATCAAAATATTCTTCGAGTAAAAGCTTTTATGGATTTTAAACTTTATTTGCTGCCAAGTTTTACGCTACAAGTTGGGACGTTAACCAATACGATGTATTCTTATTTTGATATGTCGCACAAATATCCAGTTTTGATGTCTACAGATATTGCAGCTACTGGCGTGGTCAATCAATCTCAAAGTGGAGCACAAGCCATAAACGAAGCTTTTTTAGCCACAACAAACAATTCTGTTGAAGTGGTGATGTTTTACCCAAATCCAGCAACAGATGTTGTTAATATTTCTGGAAACAAAATTCCTTATACCGAAGCAAATATTTATTCTGTTGATGGAAAGTTGGTTAAAACGACAAAAATTACAGACGGAAAAGTTATTGTGGCAGACCTTCCAAAAGGAAACTATATGCTAAAAGTTTCTAATAATAGTTCACAATCAAAATCTGTAAAAATCATTAAAAAATAATTTTTCTATTGTTAAATAAAAGATTCGTTTCAATTAATTTTGGGACGAATTTTTTTATTTTTTCTAAACGAAATTAATGCGTTTTGTTTAAATCATTTTTAGCACGTTTTCGACTTTTCATGTTTCTAACATTGATGCCATCACGATCTGATAATTTTAGGTATTCATAAAGCGTTACCAATCCTAGAACGCCAATAATGGCAAAAGCTAAATGGAAATCGCTAACATTATAATGACCTTCAGTTCCATGGAATAAGCTCGCGGTTTTTAACGAGAATGCACCAAGTGTAATTCCCATTCCCAAAGTCATTTGCTGTGCTGTACTATATAAAGTGTTAGCGTTGTTCATGCGTTCTTTTGGAATATCAGCGTAAGCTAAAGTATTAAGACTGCTAAACTGCATAGATCGGACGCAACCAGAAACAAATAATACGATAATGGTCATCCAATGTGGCGTATCTGGGAATAGTAGAAGCATTGCAAAGGATGTTAAACTAAGTAAAATAGTATTGGCAACCAAAACTCTTTTAAATGAAAATTTTCGGGTTATCCATACTGTTGCTGGTTTCATTACCAAACTACCAACCATACTTGCCATTAGTAAACTTCCAGATTCGAAAGCTGTTAATCCAAAGCCGACTTGGAACATCAAAGGCATTAAAAAAGGAGCCATACCAATAACCATTCTTGTTATCGAACCAGAATAAATAGTAATCGCATAAGTTTTGGTTTTTAATTCCGAAAAGTCGAGTAGTGGATTGTCGACTTTTTTGGTGTGCAAGTAGAATATATAAAAAACAAAAATACTAAATAACATCAATGGCACCGAATAATAAACAGGCAACATATCATTGGTGAAGCTTTCTAAACCTAGCATAAAGCCGATCATCCCAATAGTACTTAGTGCAAAACCTTTTACGTCCAGTTTTCTATCGGTTTTTTCGTTTGTGTCGGGGATGTATTTCATGCTTAGAAAGAATGCTAGAAGTCCCATCGGGATATTGATGAAAAATATCCAATGCCAATTGAAATAGGTGGTAATGTATCCACCAACAAAAGGACCAAGAATTGGTCCAATTAATCCAGGCCAAGTAATAAATGCAATTGCACTAACTAAATCGTTTTTCTCAGTATTCTTTAGTACAGAAAGGCGTCCAACGGGAACCATCATTGCGCCAAAGAATCCTTGCAGAGCTCTGGCTAAGGTAAACTGGGTTAAGTTTTGACTCAATCCACAAAGGGCTGAAGCAACCAAAAAGCCAAGTATTGCTGTTCCAAAAACTTTTTTAACACCAAATTTTTCGGAGATCCAGCCACTGACTGGAATAAAAACCGCTAGCATAATAATATACACGGAAACTCCGATGCTCATGTGAAGCGGATCGGCGCCAAAGGATTTTGCCATTTGGGGAAGCGCAGTCGTGATTACCGTGGAATCTAGATTTTCCATTAAAAAAGTGGCACCGACTATCAAAGAAACTCTAAGAGCTTTTGCTTCCATACGAATATTTAAAAATGACTTTTCTTTTGTGCTAAAATAATGCCACTATTGATGTTAGAGCACAAAAAAAGCGACTGAAAAAATCAATCGCTCTATATAGACTATGTAGATAGTTTATTTTTGTGCTGGTGCAGTTTGGTTAGCAGGCGCAGTTTGATTAGCTGGTGCTTGACCTTGTGCAGGCGCTTCTTGTTTAGTTGGCGTCTTTGGCGTTTGGAAGTTGGTTGTTGGTTTACCAGTTATAACGATGCTCAAAAGAATCATTGCCACGATAAATGTAGCTAAAGTCCAAGTTGCCTTGTCCATAAAGTCATTGGTTCTTTGTACTCCAAAAGTTGCAGAAGAAGTACCACCAAATGTTCCTGAAAGACCGCCACCTTTTGGGTTTTGAGCCATAATAATAATGACTAATAGCACGCATGCAATCATAATCAATACCATAAATAGCGTAAATATAGTGCCCATGTAATTTTAAATTTTGAGTGGCAAATATAATGATAAATATTTATTACTAAAAATATTCGTTGCTTAATTTTTAATGAATTTTAAATAATGTTGCACAGAATTGTTTCCAAGTAATTTAACAAGGTAACTTCCTTTTTGCAAATTAGCCACATTAATATCTTTTACGAAATTACCTTGTCTAACTATTTTTCCAGAATAATCTATAATTTCGTAGGTGTCGAATTTTAAATCTGAGTTTACAATCAGTACATCTTTAACTGGATTTTGAGCAATTTTTACGTTCGCAATTTTTGATGATTCTTGAGTTGCCAATAGACATTCTGGTGGATTGCTAATAGGACCAGAAGATGAATCATAATAAACAGTGTCTTCTGAAACAGTTTCGTATTCCAGATAGTTAGCATTTGGCGAGCCCGAGATAAAATTACAATTATTAAAGCTCATTTGGATTTTTGCAAAATTGTAGTTGGTCTTATACCATCCTTCGCAAGCGGCAGTCATTTTTTGACCTGGAGCAAAGAAGTCGATTGTTGTTTGCGGATCTACAGTATTCATGTAAGAACAAGGTGCGCCAGACCAGCTGGTTGGTGGTTTGAAGTACACCGTTTTGGAAGTTAATGTATGCCAAAATTTCTTAGAGAAAGTCTCCGAAAGTCCAGCAGTTCCATTTTGTATTTTCGCTTTAACTACTATATTTTGTGTGACATTGATGTTGACAATATTATTTGCAGAAGCAGAGCTAAGGCTAGGTTCTGAGCCATCTAATGTGTAGTAGATTGTTCCATTAGCATTAATGGTTGCACTGTAATCTTGCCCATAATTATAGTTTAACTGAGGATTAAAACTAATTTGCGAAAATGCAGAAGTTGCAAAAACAAGGGCTAAAATTTGTAAAGATTTTTTCATAGTTAAGAATATTTGGGTTAATCGTTTTAAATTTAATAAATTCGTGCTTATAAAAGAAAAATATTTTCATGAAGTTAAAACATATTATCGTAGCGCTTGTTGCGCCCTTTATGATGAATGCACAGCAAAAATTAACGCCCGAAATTCTGTGGACGCTTAACAAATTAGGTGTTCAGGCAGTTTCTCCAGATCAATCTTCATTAATCTACAAAGTCAGTAAAACGGATTTGAAAACCGAAAAATCAAATTCTTCAACTTACTTTATGAGCTTGCTAAACCAATCTGCAGATAAAGTTGATTTTGGAAAACGTGCGGTTATCCAATGGGACAAGAATGGATTGTATGCGCAAGAAGGTGATAAAATTGTATTGTCTAAAGATGGAGGAAAAACTTGGTCAGATTTCTATACTGTTGGTAATGATGCCGAAAATATTGTAGTCTCTCCAGACGGGAAAAAAGTAGCGTTTAGCAAAGCTGTTTTAGTAGAAAACTTAATGGCTAAAGACAAATACGTTGACACACCAAAATCTACAGGACAAATCTATACAGACCTTAACCATAGACATTGGGACGCTTGGAATGAGGGACGATACAATCATGTATTTGTAGTTAATACTTCAGATTCTGCTGATAAAGCAAAAGATTTGTTAGAAGGTAAAAAGTTTGATTCGCCACAGAAGCCTTTTGGTGGAAGTGAGGATTTCGTTTGGAGCCCAGATTCTACAGAATTGCTTTATGTAACTAAAGCTAAAAGTGGTGCAGAATATGCGCAAAGTACTAATACGGATATTTTCGCGTATAATCTTGCGACTGGTCAAACGACCAATTTGACGGAAGGTATGATGGGTTATGATGTTGCACCATCATTTAGCGAAGATGGAAAAAGCCTACTTTGGCTAAGTATGAAGCGTGATGGTTACGAGGCTGACAAAAATGACATTATTGTTATGGATTGGAAGTCTAAGGCCAAAAAGAATCTAACTGAAGCTTGGGATGAGACTGTTTCTGGTTCGACGTTTTGGAGTAAAGATTCAAAAAATATTTACTTTACCGCAGCCTATCGTGGTACAAAACAACTGTTTGTAGTTGACGCGAAAGGAGGAAAAGTAAATCAAGTAACGAATGGTCAATTTGACGTTAACGATATTTTTGCTCAAACAAAAAATGGTTTGGTCGTTTCTAAAGTAGATATCAATCATAATGCTGACCTTTTCAATGTCGAATTAAAGAAAGGGCAGTTATCTCAGATGACGGATGTTAACAAAGATAATTATGCTAAATTAACTTTCGGAAAATCGGAATTAAAAATGGTGAAAACGACCGACGGCAAAGAAATGGGCGTTTGGTTCCATTATCCACCGAATTTTGATCCGAACAAAAAATATCCGACACTTTTGTATTGCCAAGGTGGTCCGCAATCAGCATTAACACAATACAATTCTGTAAGATGGAATTTTGCTTTGATGGCAGCAAATGATTATATCGTAGTAGCTCCTAACCGCCGTGGTATGCCAGGTTGGGGAACCAAATGGAATGAAGATATCTCTGGCGATTGGGGAGGACAACCTATACGCGACTATCTTTCTGCTACGGATTTTGCAAAAACGCTTCCTTATGTAGACAAAGACCGCGTTGCAGCTGTTGGTGCCAGTTATGGAGGATATTCGGTGTTTATGTTGGCAGGTGTCCATGAGAATAGATTCAAAACTTTTATCGCACACGATGGATTGTTTGATATGACGTCTTGGTATGGTACAACAGAAGAATTATGGTTTGCGAACTGGGATTTGGGTGGACCTTATTGGAAAAATCCGACGCCAAAGGCTTACACAGATTTTAACCCTATTAAAAAAGTAGCGAATTGGAATAAGCCAATTATGGTTATCCAAGGTGGAATTGATTTCCGTGTGCCTTATGAGCAAGGTCAGGAGGCTTTCCAAGCTGCAAAATTAAAAGGTCTTAAAACTAAATTTTTATACTTCCCGAACGAAAATCACTGGGTGCTTCATCCTCAAAATGGATTGGTATGGCAACGAGAATTTTTCGATTGGTTGAAAGAAACTTTGTAACAAAGCTTGTAAAATAGCCCCGATAGAAGCGGCATCCTTTTGTGGATGCCGTTTTGCATTTGTGGTGGCGGCTTCCGCAAAAGATATAGCGGATAGCGGGATAAAGCTCCTAAAAAAACAATATTTGAAGGATAAATCACGTTTAATAAAACTTGATGTTGTTGCTAGCTCCCGATTTTTTTCTAAATTAGTCAACGTTTTATGAAAAGGCTTTATTTTTTTTCGAAGATTAATAAATGGATTATTTATACCATTTTGACGGCAGTTGTGATCGGGATCATTTTGTCGTCGTCGGTGATGATTAATTATCTGCGGGAGAAGGAAACGGGACGGATAAAGTCGATTGCAACGGCGATGAAGTACATGCAGGACGTTAATTTTGACTATCGCCTTAACGAATTGTCCCTCAATGTTATCAACGAAAATGAGGATATTCCTTTTATCCTGACTGATAAAAAAGGTAACCTTATCGAGAGCCGAAATATTCCGTCGGATGTTCTCAATAATCCGGAAAGGCTAAAAGCGATGATGCGCCAAATGGAAAGCCGCTATCCTCCGTTTGAGATTCAATTGCCGGAGTTTAACAACCAATTTATCTATTACGACAACTCGGAATTGTTGAATAATTTGAGGTTTTATCCCTATGTTTTAGCATTGTTTATTGGAGGTTATATTGCATTTTCGTTTTGGTTTTTGAGAACTTTGAAGAAGACTGATGAAGGTTTTTTGTGGGCGGGACTGGCAAAAGAAACGGCACACCAAATCGGAACGCCACTGTCGTCAATGATTGGCTGGGTAGAAATTATGAAAATGGAGGATGAAAATGGAATGGGCGTTAAAGAGCTTGAGCAGGATGTTAACCGCCTAAAAACGATTTCGGAAAGGTTTTCTAAAATTGGTTCGATACCAGATCTTAATGATTTGGATTTGGTGGAAACGGTGCAGCAGAATTTTGATTATTTAAAGAAACGTATTTCGACTCGGGTTGAGTTCAGTTTGCAAAAGACTTATGAAGAAATCAATATTCCACATAGTCGAATTTTGATGAGTTGGGTTATCGAAAACTTGGTTAAAAACGCTGTGGATGCGATGAAAGGCGAAGGTAAATTGGAACTTTTTGTGTACCGAAAAGGAAAAAATGTCTACATCGACGTTAAAGATAATGGATCGGGAATGACGAAAGCACAAGCGCGAAGTGTTTTCAAACCTGGATATTCGACCAAAAAACGTGGTTGGGGATTGGGCCTTTCACTTGCCAATCGTGTTGTTAAAGAATACCACAACGGCGAAATAAAAGTGAGCCAAACCGAAATCGGAAAAGGAACAACTTTCCGAATTACACTTAAACTTCCGAAAGAACTAAAAACCTCGTAAAATTAATTTTGCGAGGTTTTTTTTGTTATTAAGTTCTTAGCTAAAATTTTCAAAAAATCGTGTCCGAGATTTGGCTACTCATTTTCGTAATTCGGTTACTTTTTTGCATATAAGTTTTTAGAATTTTGTACTTGTAAAAATCACGGAGATGTCCTTAATTAAAATACTTATCGTTGTAACCAATGTTAATGTCTATGCCAGTGGAAATTTTCCGACCGGATTGTGGTTAAGCGAGTTGACGCATATTTATGACGCTTCTAAAAAGAATGCTTACGAAATTGTAATTGCGAGTCCCAATGGTGGCGAGGTTCCTATAGACCCAGAATCTTTAAAGTTTTTCACTTTAAATAAATTGTCGAAGGAATATTGGAAAGACGCCAACTTTCGGGAAATTTTGGAGAATAGCAAAAGTTTGAAAGAGGTTCAAAATGAAAGTTTCGATGTCGTTTATTTGGCTGGAGGGCATGGAACGATGTACGATTTTCCCGATAACGAGATGCTTCAGAATCTCATCGCCAATCAATATGAAAATAAAAGAATTGTTGCGGCGATTTGTCATGGCGTTGGAGGTTTGTTAAACGTGAAATTATCTGATGGAACATATTTAATTAAAGACAAAAAGCTAACAGGTTATGATTGGTTTGAAGAAACATTGGCTGGACGAAAGAAGGAAGTGCCTTTTAACCTCGAAGCTGCTTTAAAAGAACATGGTGCTAAATATGAGAACGCTTTTATTCCGATGACATCGAAGGTTGTGGTGGATGATAATTTGATTACTGGTCAGAATCCTTTTAGCTCAAAAGAAATGGCGAAGGTGGTTATAAAAACGCTTGAAAAGAAGCTGCAAAATCAAATGGTGAATTAATTTAAAACTAAAAAAATGCAAACAATATTAGGTGCAAATGGACAAATAGGCGAAGAACTCGCTCGGGAATTGAAACGAAATTACACTTCCGATATCAGAATTGTCAGCAGAAATGCAAAGAAAGTGAACGAAACTGATGAGGTTTTCTCGGCGGATTTAATGCTTCGCGAACAAGCTATTGAAGCTGTCAAAGGTAGTGAAATCGCCTATTTTACCTTAGGAATGCCTATGAATACACAAATGTGGGAAGAAAAATTTCTTGTTATTCTGCAAAATGTAATAGAGGCGTGTAAAATTCACGGAACGAAATTGGTTTTCTTTGATAATACTTATATGTATCCGCAGGATGGCCGTATTCTTACTGAAGAAACTGCTTTTGCGCCCGTTGGTAGAAAAGGAATCGTTCGAAAAAATATGGCAGAACTTGTTTTGAAAGAAATAAAAGCGGGAACACTAAATGCCGTTATTTGTCGCGCCCCTGAATTTTACGGACCTTCGAAAACGCAAAGTATTACCAATACTTTTATTTTCGACAATATAAAAGAAGGCAAAAAATTAAAAGTTCCTTTAAGCGATTCTAAAAAGCGAAGTTTGATTTGGACACCCGATGCAAGTAGAGCAACAGCTTTGATAGGTAATACTGCCGATGCTTTTGGGCAAACTTGGCATTTACCTGTGGATAAAAATCATCCTACTTATAAAGAATTTATCGCCTTGGCTTCGGAAGTATTTGGCAGGAAGTTGTCTTATTCAGTGGTGCCAAAATTTGTTTTTAATATCGGAGCTTTGTTTAGTTCGAAAGCAAAAGAGCTTTTGGAATTGTTACCTCGCTATGAACATGATAACATTTTTGACGATTCAAAATTTCGTTCGAGATTTCCTGATTTTAAAGTGACAACGTATCGGGAAGGTATGGAGAAGATTAAAAAGGAATGGGAATAGTTCAACCCTTTGGGTTGCTTGCGTAGACTCCGTGCGTGAAACGCACGGTTATGGAAAAGTTAAATCCTTCGGATTTACGCGGTGGAAGTGTACTCTTGTGTGTTTGGTCATTTCACACACGGTTATGAAAAGTTAAATCCTTCGGATTTATGCGGTAGAAGAGTAAGCCCGAAGGGCTTAATATTCATAACCCCGTACGCAGTGCGGGGAAGACAGAAGATAGCAACACAATACAAGAAAGCCCGAAGGGCTTAACATCATTAGCCCCGTACGAAGTGCGGGGAAAAGATGAGAGACAATTGTCCAGCAAGAAAAAGCCCCAAGGGCTTAATATTCATAACCCCGTACGCAGTGCGGGGAAGACAGAAGACAGCAACACAACACAAGAAAGCCCGAAGGGCTTAACATCATAACCCCGTACGCAGTGCGGCGACAGAGAACTGAAAAAAAAAAAACCATATCCCCAATAATTAGTAAATTTAATACTCCAATACAAAACTCGCCGCCATGAGTTACACCCAAATTTTATATCACATCATTTTCGGGACAAAATACCGAAAGCCAACAATTAATGAAGCTCATTGTGAGGAACTTTACAAATATATTTGGGGGATTTTGGCGAACAAAAAATGTAAATTATACCGCATTAATGGCGTTGAAGATCATATCCATTTGTTGGTTGGTTTACATCCGTCGGTGGCACTTGCTGATCTGGTGAAAGATGTAAAAGTTGCAAGTTGTTTGTGGATGAAGCAGAATGCGAACTTTCCCGATTTTGAAGCTTGGCAGGAAGGTTACGGCGCTTTTACGTATTCGTTGCGAGAAAAAGAAATGATTATTGGTTACATCAAAAAGTAGAAAGAGCATCATAAACACGAAACTTTTTTAGATGAGTACAAACGCTTGCTCAATGAAAACGATATTCCATTTGAAGACCAATATTTGCCATAGTTTAAAAAATACAAAACTGAACCTTCACAGATATTCTCCAAAATAATTTAAAATGACAACTCCCATCAATATTTCCAGTATCAGTGCGCTACATCAGGCTTTGGGTTTGAATAATCCTACCAATCCGTTGATTAGCGTTTTCGATTTGGATGAAGTCGCCGTAGAACCAGATAGAATAACAATTCCATTTACGTCGGATCTTTATTTTGTTGCACTCAAAAAAGATTGTGCGGGTGGAATTCAAAAATACGGACAAGGTCACTACGATTTTGAGGAAGGAATGATGTATTTTATTGCACCACAGCAGGTTTTGCAGTTTAACGAAATTGTATTGGCGAGTCTTAAAGGTTTTGTTTTGGTGGTGCATCCCGATTTTTTGCATGGAAGTCCGATGTTGTCGAAGATTAAAGACTACAGATTTTTTGGTTATAGCAATAATGAAGCTTTGTTTCTTTCGGAAAAAGAGGAGCAGTCGATTATGGAAATTATTGAAAATATGAAGCGCGAGATCAATAACAATATGGATGCTTTTACGCAGGATTTATTGATTTCTAATCTCGATTTATTGTTGAAATATTGTGATCGTTATTATAATCGCCAGTTTTTGACAAGGAAAAAGGTAAATAGCGATTTATTGACCAAATTAGAAAGCCTTTTAGATGAGTATTTTCAACAGGATAAATTAGTGTTAAATGGAATTCCAACGGTTCAGTTTGCGGCGAATGAACTGAATTTAAGTCCAAATTATCTCAGTGATATGCTCCGCGTTCAAACGGGAAAAACGACGCAACAACATATTCAAGAACGTATTTTGGATAAGGCAAAAGAGCTGCTTTCTACGACCAATAAATCCGTTTCGGAGATAGCTTTTGAACTCGGATTCGAGCATGCACAGTCTTTTCATCGCTTGTTTAAGAAGCGAACTTCGGTTTCGCCCTTGGATTTTAGACAGTCATTTAATTAATTTTTTGTGGCTAAATTTTTGATGAATTAAACAAAAAAACTAATGTTTCAATTTGAATCAAATTACAAGAAGTTTGGCTACCAAAAGATTGATTTCGATAATCTTGAAATGGTTAACAGTGCGACTTTACGAGAATATATTCGGGTTTTGTTGGTGCCAAAAGATTACACTTTAACGATTGATTTCAATACTTACGAAACAAAAGCTTTTACCTTGTTTTTCGTCAATTCTAATCAATATCTTCATATTTCACAACAAGGAAAAGAGGCGGCACACATTATTTTTTACAACCGAGATTTTTATTGCGTTCAGATTCATGATGCCGAGGTCGCTTGCGATGGACTTTTATTCAACAATATTTTTCAAATTCCGAAAACAGAATTATCCAAAATCCAAATTGGAGGAATGCAAGGTATTTTTGAATGTATTATTGGCGAACTTTCTACTATTGATGAGCATTCGGAGGAAATGGTTAGGATTCGTTTAAAGGAACTTATTATTTTGGCAACTCGACTTTGGAAAGAACAAAATCTCTCTGCTGATGCAGAACACGATGCGAAAAGTGAAGCCGAACTTTTCCGAAATTTTGGACGAATAGTCGAAATTTATTTTCGGGAGAAACATAGTGTCGCAGATTATGCCGATTTGTTAGGGATTTCACCCAAAACTTTGTCCAATAAGTTCAATAAATTCAACTTCGAAAATCCCAACGAGTACATCAAGAATCGAATCTTGTTGGAAGCAAAGCGATTGCTGATTTACACAGATTTGAGTGTAAAAGAAGTTTCCTACAAACTCGGTTATGACGATCCTGCCTATTTCAATCGCTTATTTACCCAAAAGATAAAAGTTTCACCGTCAGCATTTCGAAAGAGGTTTAACTAAGATAAATTTTATTTCTATTGTTAAAAACGGAATCAAATTCAATTAAAATATTTAGTATTTGTTGCAAGAAAAAGGACTTAAAGGAAAAATGTACAATAAATAGGACGATTTTACCATTTTATTGACTTGTTGGGTGAGATACCTTTGCAGTGTCAAATTAATCAAAGAGAATTAGCTAATTAAGATTACAGACGCAAAATGATGCAATAACATCATATTTAATCGAAATCATTCATCTTTAAAAACAAAAATTATGTCACAAAATGTAAAAGCGGAAAACGATCCACAAATCCTAAAAGGAATCAGAGAATTTTTGAACGTCCTAAACAATAGTGGTGGCGATCCATTAGAAACGATGACGCCACAAGCAGCAAGACAAGTGCTTGTAGATGCGCAAAATTCGGTTCAGTTTGATTATTCGGACATTGTAGAAACAGAAAGAGAAATCACGCAAGACGGAATTACCGTTAACATCCACATCGTAAAACCAGCGAATAAAGCCAATGAAAAATTGCCAGTGTTTATCTTTACACACGGCGGTGGCTGGGTTTTGGGAGATTATCCTACACACCGAAGATTGGTAAGAGATTTAGTGGTGAATAGTGGTGCAGCAGCGGTTTTCACAGATTACACACCATCACCAGAAGCGCAATATCCAGTGGCGATTAACCAAATCTATGCGGCTACAAAATGGGTTTCTGAAAACGGCGATGAAATCGGAGTTGATGGTAAAAATATGGCTGCAGCTGGAAACAGCGTTGGCGGAAATATGACGGCAGTACTTTGTTTGATGGCTAAAGACAAAGGTGGTCCAGAAATTAAATTCCAGTTGTTGCTATGGCCAGTTACCGACGCCGATTTTACCAGAGCGTCTTGGACAAAATACGCAGATGGCAGATTCTTGACTGCACCGTTGATGAAGTGGATGTGGGACAATTATCTTCCTAATGTTGAAAAACGTAAAGAATATTACGCAACGCCTTTCAACGCGCCTGCTGAAAAGCTAAAAGGACTTCCACCAGCATTTGTAATGATTGCCGAAAATGATATTTTGGCAGATGAAGGTTTAGCTTATGCACGCAGATTGGATGAAGCAGGAGTACCAACTACGATTCAGGTTTTCAATGGTTTTATCCACGATTACGGATTGCTAAATCCTTTGGACCATGTTGATGCAGTTCATTTCTCATCAGAATTGGCAGCGCTTGGTTTGAAAAGAGCTTTGTTTAAATAAAAATTTTCCGATATTAAAAAAGCTGATTTACATAAGTAAATCAGCTTTTTTTTGCGTTGTATTCATTACAAACTTATCGAATCTCTATTCTTAAAACTTGCAATTGTTTTGTGTTTATCATTTTGCAAATACAATTTATCACCTTGGACATCAAAGTATTTTGTTTCTTGTAGCACTTTTGCCAGCGCTTGTTCTGCTTCCATATTTGGGCAAGACATCATTGTGGAAATTCCTTGATTAAAGCTAATTTTATTATTGGCAGCCTCAACTTTATATCCGCCATTCAATTGGTTACAACCAGCACTGCTCACATATCTTCCTTTAGCTTCCTCAAGAATTAATGAGCCATCTTTTTTCATGGTGTTTTGCGCATCAAAAGCCTTTCCGTAAAGTTCTTGGATATTCCATTTTTTATTCAAAAGTTGGTTGTATGCTTTTGTCAAAATATAATTGTCCTTTAATGAAGTCGTAATTTTGGAACCATCCAGATTTAACATGTTGATATAATTTTCGCTAACAAAAAATTTCAGAGGTTGTCCATTTTTAACATTTGGTTTTAAGGTCACAACATTTCCAGATTTGTCAAAAGAATAAGTTCCTTGTTCGGAAATACTTGTTTTACTTTTTCCTAGATAATCTTGTTGTAACAAATAAGTATTGTCTTGATTAAGTGATATTCTTGTTTTAATTCCTTCACAATCTGCACAAGGCAAAACACCCAAATAAACCCCTTGATAATCTAAAGCCGTTTTGGCAGTATGTTCGCTTGACGATGTTAATGTTTTATTCTTTGTTGAACAAGAAGCGAGGCTTAACGTAGTAACTGCAATTGCAGAAAAGCCAAAATTTTTGATTATATTTTTTGTTATCATAACGCATTTTTTTTCACATACATTCAAATAGCATTCCTAAAATTATGTATTAACAAGAATTAAATTTTTTTGGGACTATTGAAAAACTTAAAGTCTGAGTTTTTTCAAAATCCGTATCTTCGCAGCATGAAACCAAGTTTTGCAGAATTTGAGCTGTCAAAAGCACTCAATGAAGCTTTGGAGAAACTAAACATCTCTGAGCCTACGCCTATTCAATATAAAAGTTTTTCTCCGATAATGTCTGGTCGCGATATTATGGGAATTGCCCAAACGGGTACTGGTAAGACTTTAGCCTATCTTTTGCCGATTCTTAAAGAGTATAAATATTCTAAAACCCACCAACCAAAAATTTTGATTTTGGTGCCGACGAGAGAGTTGGTGGTGCAGGTTATAGAAGTTCTTATGCAATTGACAGAATATATTAATGTTCGTGTGATGGGCGTTTACGGCGGTGTTAACATTAACACCCAAAGAAAAAATATTTACGAGAATGGCGTAGATATTTTGGTTGGTACGCCAGGTCGCGTTATGGATTTGGGAATTGATAATGTTATTCAGTTCAAAGATCTAAAAAAGCTTGTGGTTGATGAGTTTGATGAAATGTTAAGTTTAGGTTTCAAAACACAATTGACCAATATCTTCACGATGATGAGTGATAGACGTCAAAACATTTTGTTTTCTGCAACCATGACTGACCAAGTGGATGCCATGCTTAACGAATATTTTAAAAATCCTCTAGAAATTTCGTTAGCGAGATCAGGTACACCATTGGAAAAGATTGACCAATCGGTGATTCCTGTGGTTAATTTTAATACCAAATTAAATCTTTTGATTCATCTTTTAAAAACTGAAAATGATTTTGAAAAGATTTTAATTTTTGCCAATAATAAAAAACACGCAGATTTAATTTTTAATAAAATTGATGAAGAATTTCCAGGACAGTTTGGTGTAATACACTCTAACAAATCTCAGAACTTCCGTTTGCGCGTGATGGAAGAATTTAGCAATAATGAACTTCGTGGGATTATTACAACAGATATTATGGCGAGAGGTCTCGATATTCCGGATGTGTCACACGTTTTCAATTTCGAAATTCCAGAAATTCCAGAGCAGTATATTCATAGAATTGGTCGTACAGGTCGCGCGGACAAAAATGGTATTGCAATCAGTTTCTACACACCGAAAGAAGAATCGGCGATTTTGGATATTGAAGTTTTGATGGACAAAGAAATTCGGAAAGAAGCGTTCTCAAGTAATGTTAAAGTTTCGGATGTAAAAATTGAATCTGAGAAAGAAGTTGTCGTTATGAAAAACCCAGTTGTGGTAAAACTTAACGAAGGAGGTGCAGCGTTCCACGAGAAGAAAGACAAGAACAAAAAAGTCAATTGGGGTGGGCCAACTAAGCGTAAACCGCCAAAAACGAAACCTGCAAACCGCGGTCAGCAAAAGCAAAAATCTCGCAAAAAAAAATAAAATAAAACGCCCGAAATTTTCGGGCGTTTTTGATATTTTGAACTAAAAACTAGTACGTCATTTCAACGATTTTCTTAGCATCCTCAGGTGTTACCATTTGGTTTTCGCCGAGAAGCCAACCTCTCGATTCGAAAGCCGCTTGCACTTTTTCAGCTGTTCCGTTATAAGAATCTGTATATTCCGAAAGTTTGGTTTTGATGTCCAAAGAATGGAAAAATTGCTCCATCGCTTCAATCCCTTTTTTAGCCTTTTCTTCTACCGAACCTTCCGTAATGTTCCAAACACGTTCTGCGTATTGTGCCAATTTATCTTTCTTTTTATCAAAATAATAATGATAATGTTGCGGCGCTACAATTGCAAGCGTTCTTGCATGGTCGATACCGTATTGTGCTGTCAATTCGTGTCCCATGCTGTGGACAGCCCAATCTTG
Organism: Soonwooa sp.; assembly: GCF_030151385.1. Classification (GTDB taxonomy): domain Bacteria; phylum Bacteroidota; class Bacteroidia; order Flavobacteriales; family Weeksellaceae; genus Soonwooa. The sequence continues at coordinate 108,126 of NZ_JASLDS010000030.1, read as the reverse complement.
CGGAACGCCTTTCCCGATAAGTCCATTAAGTGCCATCGTACAACTCCACATAAAGTTAGCGGCAGCATCGTAGTCGAAAGTTTCGCCCATAACTTTTGGTGCAACCTCTTGGAGGCTCAACAAAATACCTTCTGCAAAACGATCTTGCAAACTCGCACCTGTCGGATAAGTCATATATTGCTCAAGGACGTGCGTATAGGCGTCTGTAATACCGTTGGCAATTTGATTTTTCGGGATCGATCTAATCACTTCAGGATCCAAAATCGAAAACTGAGGAAACAATCCAGGTCCACCCATTGCTAATTTTTCGCCAGTTCCGCGACGAGAGATTACGGCGCCAGAGTTCATTTCGGAAGCTGTTGCAGACAAGGTCAACACCGTTGCGAAAGGCATTCCTTTTCCTTCTTTGGTTACAATGCGGTTTGAAAGGATTTCCCAAGGTTCGCCATCATAATTAGCTGCCGCCGAAAGAAATTTAACACCGTCAATAACCGATCCACCACCAACAGCAAGCAAGTAATCAATGTTTTTGTCTTTAATAACTTGTAAAGCTTCTAGCAAAACTTCATATTCTGGATTGGCAGGCACACCACCAAACTCTGTTAATTGGTAACCATCAAGCGCCGAAACAACTTGTTCGTAAATACCATTTTTCTTGATGCTTCCGCCTCCATAAATCATTAGGATGTTAGCGTCTTTAGGAATTTCGCGGGATAATTTTTCAATTTTCCCTTTTCCAAATATAATTTTTGTAGGATTTTTAAACTCGAAATTTAACATTGTCAATATTGTTTTTTAGTGGTATAAATTTACGAAATTATATTCTTTTGGGCGTGCCCTTTTGCCAGAAGACGAGGTTAAAAATTGTTAAAGCAGTCGAGGCAAAAGGTCGCGTCATCCAGGGCTTCACTTCGTTTCGGTGCTGTGCACCGCGCTTTGCAAGCGCGCCCTTTCTACCGCTCACGCATTTTGATTTACGAATTACGAATTACGAATTACTATTATGAATTACGAATTACTAATTACTATTATGAATTATGAATTATGAATTATGAATTATGAATTATGAATTATGAATTATGAATTGTGAATTATGAATTGTGAATTATGAATTGTGAATTATGAATTGTGAATTATGAATTGTGAATTATGAATTAGTTTTGATTAAGAGACAAAAGACAAAAGACAAAAGACAAAAGACAAAAGACAAAAGACAAAAGACAAGAGACAAGAGACAAGAGGAGATGCTTCGACTAGGCTCAGCATGACAGCCGACAGCCGACAGCCGACAACTGTCAACCAAAAACCAAACACCAAACACCAAACACCAAGTTGCGCGAAGGATAGCAGCGGAAATCCTTTTTGTAGGGAATGGAAAATGTCTGGCACAAAAAGATTGCAGCGAATAGCCTGACCCGAACGCTGGGAAAGGCTAGGTGAGGGACGCGCCCAAAATAATTTTAAAAATATGATTTTATAAAGCGGAGTTTGTGCGTGTGTTTGTTTTGATCTTTGTTGAAAATCCCCATCGAGTCCAAATCGTCGACTCTGACTTTGCCGTGCGCATGGATTATTTTTTGATTTTCTAAAACGATACCAACGTGGACAATTTTGCCTTCGGAGTTTTCGAAAAAGGCAAGGTCGCCTTGTTGGGCTTCTTCCAAAAAGGTTAGTGGCTCGCCACTTTCAGCTTGTTGAGAGGCGTCGCGAAGAATTTTGATACCGTGGATTTTGTAGATCATCTGGGTAAAACCACTACAATCTAAACCAAAAAAGCTTTTGCCGCCCCACAAATAAGGAACATTCAGGAATTCTTTGGCGCAGATTACAATACTTTCGCGAGTATCGTGGCTGCGAATCACCTCAGGCGTTTTGTAGCTGACCTCGGAACCGAGAGACAACAGAAGATTGCCGTTTTCGGTGGCTGCTGCATCGAAAGTTTCTTTAATATAATTGGTTTTGCGATGACTGATAAACTCGGATGTCACAGGTGTAATTTGTTTGGTATCCATCCAACCTTCGTAGCCGTCGTAATGCATTTTTATTTTGGTAAAGTTGTTTCTGACTTCCAAAATGTCGGCAGATTCGCCAAAAAGCATTTGGGTGACCATTTCGCTTCGGTCACTATTTTCTGCTCTAACTGGTGCTATTGATACGTTGCAAACTCCTTGTTCCATTATTTTTTTCGGATTAAATGAATACCGTCTCGCAAAGGTAAGATTAGGTTTTCGAAATCTGGGTCTTCTGCGACAATTTTATTTACTAATTTTATCTGTTGTGTAGCTTTGCTGCTAGGATTTTCTTCCAAAACCTTGCCATACCAAAGGACATTGTCTATTAGGATAACGCCACCAGATTTTAGTTTTGGTTTTATTAGTTCGAGGTATTCGAGATAACTTTCCTTATCTGCATCAATGAAAACTAAATCCCAAATGACATCTAGATTCTTGATCTCTTGTCGAGCATCACCAAGAATAAATTCTATTTGATTAGAAAATTCGCTTTCTGAAAAATACTTTTTTGGAATGTAAGCCAAGTCTTCATTTTTGTCCAAAGTATAGATTTTGCCATCTTTAGAAAGTCCTTCTGCTAAACACAATGTCGCATATCCTGTAAAAGTTCCGATTTCTAAAATATTGTTAGGTGACATCATTTTGGAAATAATACTTAACAAACGACCTTGCAAATAACCAGAAATCATGTGTGGTTGCGTTGTCTTTTGGTAAGTCTCTTTGCGTAGTTTTTTTAGGATTTCGGGTTCGCTGGAAGCATTGGCTTCTAGATAGCGATCCATTGGTAAGTCTAACTCTTCGAAATAGCTCATTCTTCTAGATTCTTAGTCAAAATTACGGAAAATAAAAATCCTACAGAAATTCTGTAGGATTTTGTTAGTATTCGCTTGTTAGGGAGATTATTTCTTCGGCGCAATGTCCATAAGTTTCATAAACTCGTCTAACTTCGGCATAATGATGATTTCCGTTCTACGGTTCTCAGCACGTCCCGAAACTGAAGCGTTGCTTGTTTTAGGATTGTACTCCGATCTACCACCAGCTGTAATTCTGTTCGGATTAACACCAAATTGTGTTTGTAGAATCTTCGCCACAGCTGTTGCTCTAAGCGCAGAAAGATCCCAGTTGTCTCTTGGTACAGAAGAACTGTTAAGTGCTGCGTTGTCTGTGTTACCTTCGATTAGTACACTGTAAGTATCGTAATCGTTAATAACTTTAGCAACTTTACCTAGCACTTCTTGAGCAGCAGGTAATACATCGAATTTACCAGTTTGGTAAAGCATTTTGTCTGATAACGAAATCATTACCACACCTTTAAGAACTTTAACATCAACATCTTGATCTGCGATATTGTCTAAAGAACGTTTAAGCTTGTTTGATAAAGCCAAGTTCAAACTATCATTTTTAGCATTTGTAGAAATCAACTGCTTGATGTATTTGTTAGACGCATTGATCTCGCCAACAAGTTTGTCAATGTTAGTTGAGCTTTTTCCAGAGTTGCTAAGACATGCATCCAAAGAGCTTTTTAGAGCATTGTTTTGTCCCATTAGCAAGTCATTTTGACTTTGAAGACCAGCATTTTTACCAGAAAGATCTTGGATCTGTCTTTGTCTGTCTGCTGCGTCGTTAACACATTGCTGATAGTTAAGATTCAGTGCGTCGAATTGTTTCTTACTAACGCACGAGGTTGCCGAAATAGCGATTGCAGCAATACCTAGAATTTTAAGTAATCTCATATTGGATGATTTTAGATTTTTTCAAATTTACAAAATGCTTTTAAATAAAGGCCTATCTTTGCTCATGTATAACGTAAAACTTAGTAATAAATTTTGCTTAGTATTCCCAGTTTTAGAGCTTCAATAGAAAAGCTAGTTCCCGAAATGCAGCAAAAAACATTCCTTTTAGCAGTGAGTGGAGGGATGGATTCTATGGTTTTGCTGGATTTGTGCTATCAATTGCGACTCAGTTTCGAAGTCGCTCATGTTAACTATCATCTTAGAAATGAGGATTCTAAGCTCGATGAAGCTTTGGTGAAATCTTGGTGCGAAAATAAAAAAATAAAATTTCATCTTTATGACGTTTCCGAAAAAGACAAGCAACCCGAAAACTCTATTGAGAATTGGGCGCGCGAAATTCGGTATCGTTTTTTTAAGGAAATTTTAATAAAAAAAAATATCAATTTTTTAGTTACCGCGCATCATCTCAACGACCAACTCGAGACTTTTGTGATGAATCTTTCTAAAGCAGCAGGTTTGAAAGGCTTAAAAGGCATCCCTCAAAAGACGGAAAACATTATTCGTCCTTTGTTAGAATTTTCAAGAGCGGAGGTTAGTGTTTATGCTAAACAACATCACATAGACTATCGCGAAGATTATACGAATGCCGAAAATATTTATGTTCGGAATAAAATTAGGAATCAAATAACGCCTTTGTTAAACGAGGTTAACATAGATTTTCTTGAAAATTTTAAAACCTCAGTTTCCATTATTAAAGAATCTAAAGATTTCATTGATTCGCAAATTGATTTAATTTTTGAAAGTATGCTTAAAAAAGATTCGGCTTTTTTGATTTTAAATAAATCGAAATTGGCGTCTCAAAGTGATTTTGTGAAATATGAAATCTTAAGCCGTTTTGGATTTAATAACAAGACTGAAATTGATAAAATCTTTACAGCCGAAAATGGAAAGCTTTTCAAAAGTAACTCTCATCATATTAAAGTTGGACGCGAAGAGATTTTAATTCAAAGTTTTGAAACAGAAATAATATCCGAAGAATTTGAATTAAATGTTATTAAGACAGATGATTCAATTGTTGTTAAAATGCCTGATACTTCTAAGTTTTCGGAATGGGAATTTGATGCGAATTTAATTAAGCTTCCTTTGCAATTAAGACAAGTAGAAGCTGGCGATGTTTTCTTTCCAATCAACTTTAATGGAAAAAAGAAAGTTTCAAAATTTTTAAAAGATGAAAAATTGAGTTTTGAAGATCGCGCCTTGGTAAAAATCTTAATTGATGCAAATAATCAAATTCTTGGTGTGTTTCCTTTGCGACAAGATCGTCGATTTGTCTACAAATAAAGCTCTGTTTGAATAAATGCAACAAGTGAAAATCCGTGGAAAATTCTTTTTTCACTTTAGAATCATTATTTTTGAAAAAAACAAAATATGTTACATTACGAAATTTCAGGAAAGGGTAGAGAGACGCTGGTCTTGTTGCACGGTTTTATGGAGAATCTTGAAATTTGGAATGATATGATTCCGCATTTGTCCGAAGATTTTCAGTTGGTTAAAGTTGACTTAGCAGGTTTTGGAAAATCTGCGCCAATTGCTGATGCCCAAACAATGGATTTGATGGCGGAAGAAGTCAAAAAACTAACGGATTATCTAGAAGTCGAAAGCTTTCATCTTTTGGGACATTCGATGGGCGGCTACATAAGCTTGGCTTTTGCTGAAAAATATCCACAGCTTTTGAAAAGTTTTACTTTGTTTTTTTCAACCTATTTTGAAGATGATGACGAAAAGAAAAATGTACGATTAAAAAGTCTTCGCGTTATTAAAGATAATTACAAAGCTTATGCGAACGCCGGCATTCCTAATCTTTTTGGTCCAGACGCAAAACACAACAAAAAAGATAAAATCGAATTGGCAAAACAAATTGCATACACTGCAAATATTGATGGTGTTTTGGCTTGCCAAAAAGGAATGATCGAACGTCCTGACCGAAAATCTGTTCTTGAAAATTTTAATGGAAAAATGTTGCTTCTGGCTGGTCGATTTGATAATGCTGTTAATTCTATCAAAACCATTTCGGAGCTTCCGGATCGTGAAAATATCAGTGCTTATCTTCTCAATTGTGGACACAACGGACATTGGGAAAAACCTAGTATCTGCGCCGAGATTATTAATACAGAATTGCTAGATGAGGAATAATCTACCCAATATTACTTCTGTTCGTTTTTTCTTAGCATTGCTTGTGGTGGTGTATCATGTCATGCAATTTGGTGGGAAAAGAGGCTTTCCAAGTAATACTGAATGGGCAATTTTCAATAGAGGTACGGAGGCTGTTTATGCTTTTTTTTCACTAAGTGGATTTTTAATTATTAGAAATCTATATACCGAAAAAATTGATACTGGGACTATATCGATTAAAAATTTTTATAAAAGACGGATTTTTAGAATTTTTCCATTGTATTATGTAGTATTGATTTTTGGATTATTATACTATAATTTTATTTTGCCTCACTTTGGGTTTGAGTTTGAAAGGAAGTACTCTTACACCGAAGCGATACTGCTAGGCGGTACTTTTTTTTCTAACGTTTTGAAAAATTATGAGCCAGGTGGCATAATTGAAGTGCTTTGGTCAATTGGTATTGAAGAGCAATTTTATCTATTAATAGCACCATGTTTTTTACTTTTTTCAAAAAATAAAATTGTCTGGTTTTTAGCTGTTTTTAGTATAATATATTTTGTGCTTTTTAATTTTGATGTTATTGAAATTTTTAAAAAGTACAGCATGTATTTTTATTATTTTTCGATTTCTGGTCTTTTCGCGATTTTTGTTGTTAAGAATCCTAAGTACAAGATGTCTACATGGTTTAAATTCTTGATTTGTACTGTTGTGATATGTTATTTTTCAACGAATTATATTAAAGCAAATGTTTCGGATTGGTTGTATCAGTTGATTAGTTCTTTTATTTTTCCTTTCTTGATTATTTTCTTAATCAGTAAACCAATTTCATTTTTAGAGAATAAAGTCTTAAAATACTTTGGGAAAATATCTTATGGTGTCTATATGTTACATGCTATTGCAATGCAGATGGTAGGGTATATTGTACTAAAATATGTAAATTACCAATCTATTGATTCAACAATATTTATTATTGGTTTCGTACTTGCTAATGTTTTATTGACATTGCTTATGGCTCATTTTTCTTATCAGTATTTTGAGAAATTCTTTTTAAAATTGGGACATAAAAAAGAGGATTAAAAATCCTCTTCGTTAATATATGTTTTGAAATCTTCGATCGTGTCTTGCAAACTTTTGAAGTACTTTCCACCAGAAGCATTGATGTGTCCGCCACCATTAAAGTACTTTCTTGCAAATTGGTTGGTGTCGACATCGTCTTTGGAACGAAACGAAATCTTAATAAAATCTTCGTAAAGATCTTCCATAAAGAAAGCTGCCATTTTGGTTCCTGCGATGCTCAAACCATAGTTAACAAAACCTTCTGTATCACCTTTTTCGAAACCTAAAGATTTTAGCTCGTCTCGTGTAAGCGAAAGGATTGCAACTTTGCCATCTTTTACAACTTCAATACGTCCCAAAACTAGAGACAAAAGATTTAGCCTCGAGATGGTATTGTTATCCCAAGTGTTACTCGTAATTTTTGCAGGATCTGCACCTTTTTCGATAAGGTTGGCAACAATTCTGTGTGTTGTCGCACTGGTTGAACGGAATCTAAATCCACCAGTATCGGTCATAATTCCCGTATAAAGACATTCTGCAATATCTTGGTTAACTGCATTTTCTTCACCCAAAGCTTCGATAAAATGATACACCATTTGACAAGTTGCTGGCACAGAAGTATCCGAGTACACAAAGTCGAATTTTTCTGGCATTTGATGGTGGTCGATTAGGATTTTTTTCGCGTGCGATTTTCTAACCCATTCGCCGATTATTCCAGCTCTTACAGTTGCGTTATAATCTAGACAAAAAACAACATCTGCGTTGTACAAAGCTTCGCCAGCTTGTTTTCTTTTGTATTCGCTGATCACGATTTTTTTGGCGTCGGGCATCCATTTTAGAAATTTTGGAAAATCATTTGGAGTCAAGACGGTAGCTTCAATGCCTTTTGTTTTCAAAAAATGATAAAGTCCAAGACTAGAACCGACTGCATCGCCATCTGGATTGTGATGGGTTGTAATGACAATATTATGGTCTGGCGTTAATAATTTTGTGATTTCAGAAAGTTCTTGAGGACTAAACATATTTGTTTTGAATTATGAGATTGCAAAGGTAATCAATTTTAAAACTTTTTCGATTGCGTCTTGAAAACTTGATCCAAAAAATATCAATACTTGACAAAATTGTAGAATATCATTTATTAGTTTTTCTATTGTTAAAATCTTATCGTGCTTCTCGGTTTAGAAATTCTTAACTTTGCAAATCTTAAAAGAATTAAATAAATGCACAGAGCAGGTTTTGTAAATATAGTTGGTAAGCCCAACGCAGGAAAGTCGACACTTCTTAATCAGTTAATGGGAGAGAAGTTGGCGATTGTTACGCAAAAGGCACAAACCACAAGACATAGAATTTTTGGGATTTATAATGAAGATGATTTGCAAATTGTTTTCTCGGACACGCCTGGTGTTCTCGATCCTAAATATGGATTGCAGGAAAAAATGATGGATTTCGTGAAAGAAAGTCTACAAGATGCTGATGTTTTCCTTTTCATTGTAGATGCGATGGATAAAGAAGAACCTTCAGAATTTTTGATCGATAAACTAAACAAGATTCCAGTTCCTGTATTATTGTTATTAAATAAGGTTGACCTTAGTAACCAAGCCGAACTGGAAGCAAAAGTAGAGTATTGGCACAACAAAATTCCGAAAGCTGAGATTTTGCCAGTTTCGGCGCTTAAAGCTTACAATACCGAATACATTCTTCCGAAGCTAAAATCGCTTTTACCAGAAAATCCGCCGTATTATGATAAAGATCAATTTACAGATAAGTCGGAGCGTTTCTTCGTTAATGAGTGTATCCGCGAAAAAATCCTTTTGAACTACGATAAAGAAATCCCTTATTCAGTAGAAGTGGTGACGGAGATTTTTAAAGAAAAAGAAGGCGTTATCCTAATTGACTCTATTATCTATGTAGAGCGCGATTCTCAGAAAGGTATTATTATTGGTCATAAAGGCGATGCCATCAAGAAAGTTGGTACAGAGGCACGTGTCGATTTGGAGAAGTTTTTTGGTAAAAAAATTCACCTTAATCTTTTTGTAAAAGTTAAAAAAGATTGGCGTAAAAATGAAAGAGATCTTAAAAATTTCGGTTACAGATAGGCTTTTTAAAACTTATTTTGTAGCTTTGGACTAAAGGCATACTAATGAAATTAATATCTTCAGAAAATAATCCAACTTTAGTAAACATCGCAGCAGCTATTTTGCGCATTTTTGCAGGAGTTTCAATGTTAACACATGGTTATCCAAAATTAGAAAAATTGATGTCAGGTGATATTCAGTTTATGGATTTCATGGGACTAGGTCCAGTAATCACTTTAGTGTTAGTTGTATTTGCAGAAGTTGTGTGTTCGGTCTTATTAATTTTGGGACTATTAACAAGATTTGCAAGTGTAGTATTAATGATTACAATGTTGGTTGCAATCTTTGTAGCGCATGCAGCAGATCCGTATGCTGTCAAAGAGATGGCGGCTATTTACCTTGTCATGTATATCGTAATCCTTTTGATAGGTGCGGGCAAGTTTTCAATAGATCAATTATTTACAAAAAAAGAAATTCGTTACTAATAGGTAACGAATTTTTTATTTCTAGGAGTAATTTCTATTTCTGGGAACAACTTCCAAATATCGCATCGGCGCCAAAATAGAACACCGCCAGCCACACCAAACCTTTTACGGTGAAGAATATCAAACCACCAATCCCAACTCTTTTGAACCAGAGTTTTAATTTAGAATTTTTGTCCTCGTTTTCCATTGATTTATTTTTCTGCAAATTTAAAAGATGATTTTGACTTAAACAATATTATTTAGAATAATTATAAATAATTTAACAAACACTCGTTAGTTTGTGTTTATCTCGATTATTACTAGGTTTTTAATGTTTTTGAACGAAAAAAAATGCGTTTCAGAATATGATATTTGTTAGGATTTGAAAATTATTGTCTATCTTTAGCATCAGACAAATCAAAATAAATAATGAATACAAGAGACCAATTTTCAATTCAGAAATCATTGGAAAATTTAGGAATCAACGCAAGCAACTTAGGAAGTTCTACAGGTGTTGATTTTTTTGCAACAGGAGAAGTTATTAAAAGTCAATCGCCAACAGATGGGCAAGAGATTGCAAGTATCACGACAAGTTCTGAGGCAGATTATAATAAAGTTATTGAGAAAGCTGAGAAGGCATTTTTAGAATTTAGAATGATTCCTGCTCCTAAAAGAGGAGACATCGTTCGTCAGTTCGGCGAAAAACTTAGACATTACAAAGACGATTTAGGAAAACTTGTTTCTTACGAAATGGGTAAATCTTTGCAAGAAGGTTTGGGCGAAGTACAAGAGATGATTGACATCTGCGACTTTGCAGTGGGACTTTCTAGACAACTTCATGGTTTTACGATGCACTCAGAAAGACCTGGTCACCGTATGTACGAGCAATATCATCCACTTGGAATTGTTGGTGTGATTTCGGCGTTTAATTTTCCAGTAGCTGTATGGAGTTGGAATGTTACTCTAGCTTGGATTGCTGGTAATGTTTGCATCTGGAAGCCATCAGAAAAAACACCTTTGTGTGCGATTGCATGTCAAAATATCATTGCAGAAGTTCTTAAAGAAAATAATTTACCAGAAGGTATTTCTAACCTTTTAGTTGCTGATCACGTTATCGGTGACAAAATGGTAAATGACAAAAAAGTGGCACTTATTTCTTTCACAGGTTCGACAAGAGTAGGACGCGAGGTTAACAAAAATGTTGCTGCTCGTTTCGGAAAAAGCATTTTGGAATTAGGAGGAAATAATGCGATTATCATTTCTGATAAAGCAGATTTGGATATGAGTATTATCGGTGCTGTATTTGGCGCTGTTGGTACTGCTGGACAACGTTGTACTTCGACTCGTCGTTTGATTATTCAAGAAGATGTTTATGATGCTGTTAAAGATCGATTGGTAAAGGCTTATGGTCAATTAAAAATCGGAAATCCGTTAGATCAACACAATCATGTTGGACCTCTTATCGATCAACATGCAGTTAGCCAATATTTAGATTCAATCGAAAAATGTAAGGCAGAAGGTGGCAATTTCGTTGTTGAAGGTGGTGTGCTAGAAGGCGAAGGTTATGAAAGTGGTTGCTATGTGAAACCTTGTATTGCTGAGGTTAAAAATTCTTACAAAATCGTTCAGCATGAGACTTTTGCACCAATTCTTTATTTAATTAAATACAAAACATTAGAAGAAGCGATTGCTTTGCAAAATGATGTTCCACAAGGATTGAGTTCTGCAATTATGACGCAAAGTCTTCGTGAGTCAGAATTATTCTTGTCACAAGCTGGTTCGGATTGTGGTATTGCGAACGTTAATATCGGAACTTCTGGAGCAGAAATCGGTGGTGCATTCGGTGGTGAAAAAGAAACTGGTGGCGGACGCGAAAGTGGTTCTGACGCTTGGAAGTATTATATGAGACGCCAAACGAATACCATCAATTATTCTACAGGTCTTCCATTAGCACAAGGAATTAAATTTGACTTGTAAAAAACACCAAACCTAAACTTAATAAATATTACCAAATCAAAATATAAAAATTAATATGAGTACAATTACAGCTAACGAAGTGAAAGAAGTTTTGGGAAGGCATATTTTGGCTGACGGCTTCGATTTTGTAATGGATTACGAAAAGTCGCATGGCTCTTGGATTGTTGACCGTATATCAGGAAAAGAATATCTAGATATGTTTTCGATGTTTGCTTCGGCATCTATCGGTTACAACCATCCATACGTTTTGCAAAAAGCAGAATGGTTGGGCAGAATGGCGATCTACAAACCAACGCTTAGTGATGTGTATTTGCAAGAATACGCTGACTTTATGAAGGTTTTTGAGCGTGTAGCAATCCCGAAAGAGTTAGAGTATTGTTTCTTTATCGAAGGTGGCGCTTTGGCTGTTGAAAATGCCCTAAAAGCTGCTTTTGACTGGAAAACAAGACGTAACTGGCAAAAAGATATTAAAACAGAAGGAAGCTTAGCAATTCATTTCAAACAAGCTTTCCACGGAAGAAGTGGTTATACATTATGTTTAACAAATACTTCTGATCCGCGTAAATATCAATATTTCCCTAAGTTCGAGTGGCCAAGAATCATCAATCCAAAAATCAATTTCCCAATTACGGACGACAGTATGGAGGAAACGATGAGAAACGAAAGCCTTGCTTTATTACACATCGAAGAAGCGATTATTACACATCCTGATAAGGTGGCTTGTATTATTATTGAGCCAATCCAAGCAGAAGGTGGCGATAACCATTTCCGTGATGAGTTCTTTGTTGAGTTAAGACGCATTTGCGACGATAACGATATCCTTTTGATTTTTGATGAAGTACAAACGGGAATCGGAATGACAGGAACAATGTGGAATTTCCAACAATCTAGTATAAATCCAGATATTATTACGTTTGGTAAAAAGACGCAAGTTTGCGGAATCCTTGCCAACAAAGAGAAAATGAATATGGTAGAGCATAATGTTTTCACAGAAAGCTCTCGTATTAATTCTACTTTTGGTGGTAACTTTATCGATATGTTGCGTTTCCAATTGGTTTTGGAAGTTATCGAACAAGAAAATTTAATCGAGTATTCTAGAAAAGCTGGCGAATATCTACTTAATGGTCTTAGAGCTTTGGAAGAAAAACATCCAAATGAGGTTTTTGCTGCTCGAGGCAAAGGTTTGATGTGTGCATTTGATCTTAAAGATCATGATACTAGAAATTGGTTACAATCGCGATTATTCGAAGAAGGTATTATTATTCTTAATTGTGGTGATCAGTCTTTGCGTTTCCGTCCACATCTTAATGTGAAGGAAGAAGAACTTAAAATTGTTTTGGATAAAATTGATGAAATTTTAACACAAAAATAATTTCAAATATTTTGTTGTTTTATTAAATTTTTTGTAATTTTAAGAACGGAAAGTTAAATGATGTTGAATTAAAATTCTATTTTATGAGTGTTACAACAAAAGTTTCAGTATTTGAAAGCAGTAACCAGCAGGAGATACAATTGATGAAGTCAAAGTTAGAAGCTGCAGGTATAGAAAGTGAAGTTGATAATAGTTATTTATCCTTTATGAGTACACCAACTGCAACCAATATGATGTTGAAAGTAGATTTGAAAGAAGAACAAAAAGCATTCGAAATTATCGATGCTTATTTACAACAGAACCAAAAATAATTTCATATTTTAAATTTTACGTTTTACAGAAATCGAGGTCCATTTATGGGTCTCGATTTTTTTTGAGATAAATATTAAATAAAAAAACTTCCTTGGAGTGGGAAGTTTTAGATTAATACAACTAAGTTCTAGATAATGTACTTTCTTATAAGGACATAAAGGCTTCGTCAGTTCGAGTAGCGAAGCGTATCGAGAACTTCTCGTCCTAAAAAGTTCTCGATACAATTTTTTCAAAATTTGCGTGTACTGACAAAAGATTCAAAATTAATTCAATGCCCAAATTAAGGCTTGTGCTTCAACCGCTTTGTAAATTGTGCTGTGATCTTCTTTTGGCGCTTCAACATAATGGTACTTGATTTTTGTCTTTGAAGCTTTTACTTGTTTATCAAATTTAGTAACAGTTGGTATCATATCAGAGGAAGCTGCAATCCAAAGTTTTTTTGTGCTTTTCAATTGCTTCAAAAGCTTGTTAGAGTTTTTTATTAAACTTTCATTATTCCACCAAAGAGAAGGATCGATGGCAATATATGCATCAAACATCGCGGGTTTTTTCAAAAGACTTTCAATGATGAAAAGACCAGCTAAAGATTCGCCGATAATGGCTTTTTTATTATTTGTTTTGTAAGTTTTATTGATGATTGGGAATAATTCGGTCTCGATAAATTTTTGAAAATTTGCAGCGCCGCCAACCACAGGTGCAATTTCTTTATCTTCTTTTACTTGCGTCGGTGGTGTCAAATCGCGGCGACGTTGTGTGTTTTCGATCCCAACAAGAATATAAGCTGGGACTTTTTTATCCGAGATAAGTTGAGCCAAAGTATTTGCAACATGCGGAAAATCTTCTTTAAGACCGCCATCTGGCATATAAAGAACAGGAAGTGTTTTTGAAGAATTTCGGTATTCTTCGGGAATCCAAATATTAATCAATCGACTTTCATTCAGTATTTTTGAATCTATTCTTAAGCTGTCATGTTGCGGAATTGTATCTTCACTTTGTGCTTTTGTAGTACTAAAATTTAAAGCTAAAAAAAAGCAAATAATAAGTGTTGATAATGTTTTAGAAATGTTCATTTGAAATAGTTTGATGAATTTAGCTGTAAATTTAATCAAAATCATAACTTAGACTTTGTTTTAATTACAAAACAAGATCTAAGTTTTACATAAATTGTTAGTATGAAAAAATGGATTGCTATTATTTTGTGTCTCGTCACAATTGTTGTTTCGGCTTGGTTTTTCATAAATCAGATGAATTCATTGGACATTCCATCTAACAAGAATGACCAATTTGCTGCACAGCAGAAATGGGAAATACAAGAGCGAAAAGATATTGATAATTGTGAAAAAGAGAAGTTAATAGCTGGTATTGATGCTGGACGCGCACTCGATCGAAAAATTGCTGGACATGCTTTTGAAAAACAAGTTTTTGCAATTTTTATTATCATAACACAAATTATTATTTTGATTGTTGTTTCTTTAATGCCAAGAAATGTAAATAAAGTATAGCTGATGAGAGTTTTATTTGAGAAGTATTTGGGCTTCTTTTTCCTAATTTTAACTTTTGGTTTGTTTTCTTGCCAATCGAGTCCCAGTTTGGAAGATGCAAATTTTAATATGGAAGCGCTTAATTTTAAAAACTTTAATGCCAAGAAGTATTACGCAAAATCTATGAAAGTAAAATGGTCCGAGTTTCATGACCAAATGGAAGCTGGTAAATCGCCAATTTATTTCTTTGAATCAACGGCAGATACCATCGATGCGTCTGGAAGTGATTTTCGAAGAAAAGAGGCTTTTGCAATTACCTACAAAGTTACAGGTACTGGCGGCATGAATACTTGGGCAAAGGATTTTCGACTGAGCTATTTTAAGAATCTTAATTTCGTGGAGTTAACTGCCATAACGGATATGGACAATAATCTGTTGATGTTGGCTTCCGCTTCTCAAAAGTTGAAGAAAACAGACATTGCCAACTTTATAGAGGCGATGGACAAACAATACGGAAAGGCAAAACTGAATGTTAAGCCATCTGACTTTCGTGATGCTGAAATTAGAAAATGGATTCTTAATGATCGTGTAATTACATTAGCGAGTTTGGGGAATTATCATGTAAGTGATGATAAATTTCTGACAACAGCTGAGAAGGATTATATCGCGAAACAAATTCAGTCGGATAAAACGAGTGCAAGTTTGTACATTACCAAGAAAAATTTTGATGATCTTTTCATCAAGATGACCACAAAAATTGGGATTTTGACCAACTTCGAGTGAAGACTGTTAAATATGCTTAAAAAATAAATTATAAAGCAATTCTGTAAATTATTACTTTTGCTTTAAATTCTATAAAAGTGAAACATCTCTACAAATTCATATTCTTCTGCTTCCTTGTTTCACAAGCTTATATTTATGGACAAATTTGTCCAACTTTAAAAGACCAACATGGAGGTTTCGGAGGAAGTGTTAAGCTAGATTGTAATTATCTTAATACAAACAACTGCATTGATCTGTTTGCTACTTTTCCCACTTTGTCAGGATCCGAAACTTATAATGTTTCTAGTACTCCGTACGCACCTTATGCTAATTATGCAGGTGGACAAGTTTTGGACATCTATGGAAGCGAGTCAATTAGAGATGAAGATTTCGTTAAACGAATTAATTTTAATGATTCTCAGTTTTTTGGAAGTAAGGCTTTTGTTTTTTCGTATTACGGAAAGGTTTACGATTCCTTCATTATAAGTAGCAATGGATTCATTACTTTTCGTAATGATCTTCAGGAGAATGACTATAGTCCGAGCGATTTTGAAGGACATCAGATTCCATCAGCCAATCTTCCAAAATTAGCAATTTTTGGAGTTTATCAAGATTTAGAATTTGTAAAGGGAGAAAGTACAATTTCCATTGATGTTGTTGATGATTATCCGTGCCGAAAATTAGTGATTAACTTTAACAATGTTAGAATTGTTGGTACTAATCAACATAGTACTTCGCAAATTGTACTTCAAGAATTGACGAGTGTTGTTGATATTTTTGTAAAGGACAAACCAACGCCAGATAGCACTGCAAATAGAAAATCGGCTATTATTGGACTTACAGATAATAGTTATCAAGGTATCGCTGCACCTGGGAGAAATGGAAGTGTTTGGGCTGCAAGTAATGAAGGATGGAGATTTCAACCGTCTGGAGCAGATATGTTACGAAACATCCAATGGTTTAATAATGGTCAAAAATTAGGAGGTAATGATAATAAACTTCAAGTTAATGTTTGTCCAAAACTTGATGTAGAACAATATAGTGCAAAAGCTTTTTATAAGTTAAAGAATGGTGACGTTCTGGAGGTTGAAAAAGAGATCGTTTTTAAATTTTCATTAGATTATCCACTAGTAAAAGATGTTACGCAACCTATTTGTAATGGTGCTGTAACGACTTATCATCAAAATGATTTTTATGAGAGTCTTCTTGTGCCAAGTTTACCAAATAATGAATTTGGAGTAAGAGGATCTTCAGCATTTAATTACAAATTCTATTTATCACCATCGGATGCCGAGTTGGGAATTGTTCCGCCATTAAATCCTGCAGTTGCCTTAGATAATAATGTCAAATATCATGTTCGTGTAGAAAATAAAACAAATCCAGCTTGTTACAGAGTTGCATTTGTTAAAATTGAAGATGCGACGGATGCGCTCCTTACACATTCGGTGCAGGTATGTGAGAGTATGAAGAAAGACTATGACCTCAGCAAGTTACTATGTCAGTTATTTGACTCAAGTTTCCAGCCAACTGCTGTTAAGTTTCGTATAGATAGTCCTACCGGAGCTTTTGTTACCAAAGCAGATTTAACTGGAACTACAAAGATTTATGTTGTTGCAACGACATCTTGCGGAGATATTACATTGGGGCCAATAGATGTGGTTATTACAACTGGGCCTCCCATTCTTTCGATTCCTGATCCTATTATGATTAATATTTGTGATGTTGTTATTCCAGGAATGAATCCTCCACTTCGAGAAACAGATTTTAAATGGACTAAATTTTTTAAGGATCATTCCATTGTTTTTACTGCTGACCCAGATGCCATTATTACTGTTCATCAAACTGAAGATGATGCTAAAAATAATATTGGCATCATGAATTATGTTGATGAAGGTGATCCATTAAAAGATTATACCTACGAGCTTTGGGTAAGAATTACGCCTAGCGAACAAGATACTACACTCTGTAAAACGCAATGTTCATCAATTGTGAAAATAAATGTTAAAGCGCAGTTTGAAAAAATTATTGTGAACATTAATGATGCCGATGAAGATAGCGTACCTGATGATCCTACAAAATTTGATACAGAAGATGCTAATATTTACTTATGTAAATCAGCAGTAGACCGACAAATTAATCTTGATGCTGACTTTCAAAATATTATTAAAGTAACTCAACCAGTTAATGCTGTTGGACTTACAAAGCGTTTCTACGCAAATCTAGATGATGCAATATTAGATACGTTAGGAGTTGCCAATATACTTCCACAACAAATTTTATTAGCTAATGAAGTATCAAAAACTTTCTATGCAAAATATAGTAAGGGGACAGATCCAGATAGCCGTTGCTATGTGATTGTGAGACTTGTTTATTCGGTGGAGACATTTCCTGTTCTCAATCCTACAAATCCTATTATTATTTGTACTAAAAATAATGAAGCGGTAACAAAAAATCTTATTGATTATACAAATCAAATTTTGGCAACGATGATTTTTCAACAGCCAAAGCCTGATGTTAAATATTACGAGGATTCCGCTGGTACTAACGAAATTACACAGGTAAGCTTAGATTCGACAACACCAATTAAATCTGTGTTTGTCAAGATAACATCGGGTTATAATACATCATGTCAGTCCGATCTGTTAGAGTATAAATTTAGTCTCAAGAGTATTGATGTTTTAAAAGATGAAATAACGGTTAGCATCAATTGTGACGATAATGCAGATGGCAAAATTTTCGTTGATCTTACCAAATACGCACCACAATTCTTAACAGATCCAACGGATGTTAATAACAAGGTTCAATACTTTAGAAATTTTAATCCTACCACTAATTTTTTAAGTAATGAGATTATAGGTTCTTTAAATAATTTTGAACTTCCATTTTCTGGACAAGAGACTATTTATCTTAAAATTGGAAAAACGACTTCTGATTGCTATACAGTTGCTAAAATTATTTTTAATGTTAATGTAACTAATACTCCGATCAAGCTAAAGGATAAACAATATCTATTAAGATGTAATGTCACGAACCAAATCTTGGATTTTAATTTAGAAGAAATAATTCCTAAAATTTATGATGAAACGAATCCTCCATTGTCTGGATTTATTACACATGTCTATTTTTATGAATCGCAAAGTGATGCCGAAGCAGATGTTGTAACAGCGAGAATTCCAAATCCAACAGTATATCCATTAAATGTCACTGATGTAAGAAAAGTTTTGTGGGTTCGCTTTGAGTCTAACCAAGGTTGTTATTCTGTTAAATCTTTCGGAATAAGAATCACCAACCCTAATGAAACTGATTTTGCCGTTAAACCAGAGCCTAAGATACCGATTTGTAATGATAAGCTAGATGGAAATTACACCTTCAATCTAAGAGATTGGGTTAATGCTAAAATTGCAAACAGCCTTCCGGGAAATAGTTTTCTAAATGATTATGAGGCAACGCTAGGTGTTAAGTTTACATTCCATATTTCGCCAACAAGTCCAGCATTAACACCAGATGAGGAAATTAATTTTCATCCAGATCCTTTCAGTAATTCTTTTGTTTGGATTCAGGCAGATGGTGGTGGTGGAGATTGTGCCCATTTTATGAAACTTGATTTCGATTTTGGAGATGTTTCCACTATGCCGTTCACCATTTCTAATTTTTGCGTGTATGATAAGATAGATCTTAATCAAATTAAAAATGATCCACGAATTGCAAGTGCATCTAACCTTGAGTTTTATTTAACTGAAGCAGATTTAATTGCTGGTAATAAAATTCCAAATGATACGCAGTTTTTAATAGGTGATTTAACTTCGGTTTTTGTGAAAATTATTTTTCCTGGAAGTCAATGTCCACGAAAAGGAATTATTACTTTTAATCCAAAGGTGACACCAATATTTACAATGCAAGACAATGAGATTTATTATTGTAAAAGTTTAGAAAATGCCTATATTAAAATTGATCCTTCTAATATTTTTAATCTTGGTTTGACTCCAGTTTCGTATAAAATTTTAGGACCTGACGGATCCGAAACTACTGGCGCTTACACAGATCCATTAGTTTTGTCAACTAACAAAGAGGGAGTTTACAAAGTTACTATTATAGCAAACAATGGCTGTTCTTATACTGCAGATCCTGTAACATTGATACCTTACGATGTGCCAGTTATTACCAATATTATTGTTGATATTAATAGCGTGCAGGTTATTGCTACTGCGGCAAATCCTAACAGAACGATTGAATATACTTACGAATCATTTGGAAGTTGGCAAACAAGCAATGTTTTTGTAAATGTTCCGAAAGGGATAAGAAAATTCTATGTTAGATATGCGGATAACCAGAGTGATAATAATTGTATTTCTTCTGCAACTGCAGCTTATGTATTGTCTGCACAAAATGTTATCACACCAAATGCTGATGGAATTAACGATACGTGGAAAATTTCTGAATTAGGCTTTTTCAACGGACAAAATACAACGATGCAAATTTATGATCGTTACAATAGACTTGTTTTTGAAAAATCTAGTAATACCGAAATCATTTGGGACGGGAAGATAAAAGGTGCTCCATTGCCAACTGCTACTTATTGGTATGTGATTAAAACACCAGACGGAAATCAGCGAAATGGCTGGATTTTATTGAAAAATAGAGAGTAAGCCTATTGAAGTCGAACTAGAAAGATACAGAAAGTTAATATGGGAATTTATAGATTTTATAATTCCCATATTGCTTTTTATAATCAGGGTTTAGGTCGAGGTAAATTAAAGAATCTTTTTTAACAATGAATTTTGAATTCTTAAATTCCGTAAAGAAGTCTGAGCCATCTTTTGGTTGACAATCTTTTATGGAAGTCCATAATTCGTCATTCAATGTTTTGGTATTCAAAGAAAAATCATCTAGATAAAAGCAGTCTTTTTGTTGATTAGAATTTAAAATTAAAGTGTCTCCTTTCTTTTGCCAAGTACCTTCTGAAAACGAGCCTGACATATGCCCATTTTCTGAATAGGAGAAGTTATGATTACTCATAAGGCTCAATGTTGCATCAGAATAAGGGTATCTCACGACGCTCCAATCTCTAATAAAATCTTCGCTTTTTACAAATTGTGCCTTTTCTTGTTTAGAACAATTTATTAATAGAAATGAAATAAGGACGATGGTAAATTTTTTTTTAAACATAGCTTTGACTAAATTTTACAATGTTAAAAAAATGACGAAATAAAAGATCGTTTTAACAAAGCTCATATTTCGTCAAATCTGTTTTTAAATAAAAACTTGATTGTCTGTTTGATCATGTAAGTTCGAAAAATTCTGTCATTCAGAGCGAAGCGAAGAATCTTAAATGTATGAATCTCAGAGATTCCTCCTACGTCGGAATGACAAACTTTGTTAAAAAAAGACTTTGACTCTGTTACAGACGATCAAAAAATAGAACTGACTTTTGAAATTTTGGCGCAAAAGCGAAACTTCAAAAGCGAATTTATTTTATTAAAATATTATCTCACATAAAAACTACGTTCCAAAATATTGCCATCGTGGAGACTCATTTTTCTCCAGCTACTTTCATCATTCATCGGTACCCAACGTCTTTCTTCGGCACGGTAATGCCAATCCTTGTCTTTTTGGTAAAAGAGTTTGGTGTTAATTCCTTCAACAACTTTTAGGATTTCGTTGTCATGATAATTAACTTCATCAAAATCCGTGTAAGCCAATTGCGCCATTTCCGAATATAATTCGTTAAGTTCTAGTAGAAGTTTGTTGACATCTTTATCTAATTCTTCCGCACACAAGCCAATTTTTTGCGCCTCACGAATGGTGATAGGATAGGAGTGCGATGGATATTCGGAATTTAAAGTATTACTGATACGTTCGGCTTCGTTTTGGTCTTTCATGTGATAAGACAGAATTTCGCTTGTCAACTTTATCGAAAGCGAAGTTGCACGATCCACCGAGCCAATTACCAACGGATGGATGTATTTGTAAATGTCAGAAAATGGGTTGCTGTCGTTATTGTTTTTGTTGGCATCCCAAAGATTGAGAACGCGTCCCAATTCATTTTGGCTAACGCTTACACGATCATTAAATTTATCCAAAGGTGACAAATCGTGCGTTATCGAAGTGTCAATCGCTGTTAAATATGCCAAAGGTCCCATTTGGATTTTGTCGGCGCCTAAAGCAAGCATTGTCGCTGCTGATGCACAATCCAAAGGAATTAAAGCATAGATATTCGTATAAAATTTGCGCAAAAGATTGACGATACGTAGAGAGGCTTCACCAGAACCGCCATCACTTTTAATGAAAAGATAAAGATTGTCTTTTTTCTTATTATGCTTTAGAATTTCGTAGAATGCGATAATGTCATCTCCCACTATTCGGCTATTTGCTGAGGTCCAATAACTCATAAAGTCACCATCCAATAAGTCGGAAAGTTTCTGAATTAGATTTTGGGTTTCGTTAAAAAGCTTTGGAGGTGTTTTGATTTCGATGTTACTCATTTTAGATATTTGTGATTTTTAATAATAATCAAATATAATGAAACGAGTTTGTTTTTGTATCTGTGAATTTCAATTTTAGGCATTAAAAAAGCTCTAGATATTTACATCTAAAGCTTTTCGTGTGGAGAATACGGGATTCGAACCCGTGACCTTTTGACTGCCAGTCAAACGCGCTAGCCAACTGCGCCAATCCCCCGATTTTTAACGTTCGCTAAAGTACGGAAAATTTTAAAGATTGCTAATTTCTTCCGAAGATTATCTTAAATACTTGTCTTGTTAAGCTTTCAGTTATTTAGCATCAATAAAATTGTTGAATTTTTTGATTTTAAGGATTCGATCCTTTTCCATATCGATTATTATGTCTTTGCTGATGCCATTCAGCATATTAACTTTTATGCCACTATCATCCACAAAAATTCCATTTCGAAGCTGTTTTGCTGGATCTAGTGTATATTGTTTGTAAGCCTTTGCATATTGTTCCGCAGTTACATCAATGGTCTTTGCAAAAATACTTGGGAAATAATCTTCAATAGAATTGCTTTTTTCTAATGACAAAAGATCAAAATTGAAATCACTAGCATCATCATTTCCACTAAAGACAAGACCAGGCAAATCTTTAAAAAGATAAGGACCATCAGAAACAGGAATCTCATTAGAAAACCAGACCGTCCAATTTCTGCCTAAGATCGTTGCAGTTGCTTTTTGCAAAGTATAAGACTTGAAAGCCTTTTTTTCACTGCTGACATTCCATTTTGGTTTGTCTTCACGGATTTTATAAGAATCACCATCCAAGCTTTTGATCAAGAAAATGTTTTTTGAATTTTTGACAACACCTAAAGGATAATTGGCTTTTCTGAAACTATTAATGTTAATGTCAAAGCTCCTTTGCAGATTTTTATTGCGAATTACGGTCATTAAAGAATCACTATAGTAATAATTGTAATTAAAAAACTTACTAGAATTAGTGCTAGGATTTATCATCAAAACAAAATTTTCTGTCACTATAGAATCTTTGGCTTTTGTTGGTTTAAATTTCATTTCATAAACCACTTTGTATTGTTGTGCAAAAGATAAGTTGATGATGAAGATTGCAATAAATTTTAGAAGTAATTTCATCTTTAGGATTTTATTTGGTTAAAAACAAATCAAAATTTAATCTAGACTAAGTTATAAAAATCTAGCGTTTTTTTGAATTAAAATGCTAAGCTCTTATAAAAGCATAAAATTTTATTCAGGTTTCCTAAGATCTATTTTAAAATTATAATATTTAACTGCTGTTTTGTTTTCCATGATTAGCTCGATTTCATAATTTTTCGGAAAACTTCTCAATGAATAATTAAGTTCCCAAAACGTCCAAGCTTTGCTATGGTATTCACTTCCTGCTTCTGGGAAATCGTACAAATCAGATTTTACAACATAATTTTTTGCAACATGATATGTAGGATTTTCGATGTAGAATAGCATATTGTTTGTTAGATTACGAGGCATTTCAAACCGATATCGATCCTTTAGATATTTGGTAATTGCAGTATTGAAAAGTTTAGAATTAAGTTTGTTTTCTGATACTATTTTAGCTTTCCAAACACTAAAATTTTTTTGATTGTTTTGTAAAGAATCGATTTTAAGAGCATCCATATACAAAACTTTGATATCCAAATTTTTAAAAACCAATTTGTCCTTCATGGTTTCGTCAATCTTTATTCTTTGGATTGCTTTATTAGCAACACTTGGCGTGAAATATTTCACAGTTCCCGAAATGCTTTTAATCTTCTTTAGCGTTTCAGGTGCGGTTTCAAAAACAATATCATACGTATTACCTGCCTTGTCGTAGTAATTGTCCGTTAGAAATTCATCCGAGTGGAGGCTTGTTCCGTCATTTAGTTTTAAAATCGCATTTTTTTTCAGTTCGATGCGATTGATAGAATCTAGTTTCAGATTTTTGATAAGCAACTGAATTGTAATATCTTCAGAATCCCTTACAAAAGCTTTAGACAGACTAAATTCTTGCGCGAAGATACTTTGCCCAAATGCTAAAAGTAAAAGAAAGAGATACTTGCTAAACATAATCGAGTTGTAATTTTTGCTAAAATATTTATTACTGAATTTGGTACATTCCGACCCAATCTACGAAATTTAGGTTCATGTTTTTTGCAAATAGTTGAAGTTTTTGGCTGTCGTTGACACTTCCAATATCATAAATTGCAAAAGTTTGGAGAGAATTGTCATCGTTGAGTTGACCATAAAAATAAGTTCCCAAAGCTTCGATAACAAAGCATTTGTCCGCAAAACCATCATAGTCATTGACGAAAGCTAAAGAACCTACTTTGTCAGCTTCCAAGTATTTTTGAATGTCTTGCAAATAAATTTTGTCCGTTATTTTTTCTGCTTGAAAGTTTCTGACATAGCAATTCTTGTAACTTATTATTTCTCCGTTTTCATTGGATTCTGAAGCGCTTTCTCGGATTTGCTCTAGCATTTGTTCAACCTCGTTGGCATTGTTGCTAGATATTAATTCTTGTTGCAACCAATCGTCGCCATGAATCTGAATACTAAAATCCCCGAAAGGCGCGGTTGCAACCAAATTGGGAAAACTATTTTCAATTGTCGGGATTGTGTACCAAATATCTTGAGGATTGACATATTCGATTTTTCGCATTTTTAAAACCAGCTTGCCCGATTTTGCAAAGTCCTCCGAATTTTCGGGAATAGCTTGTTCCACCGACCAATCTTTATTGTCGATATGCATCGTTGTTGGCACAGAGAATGTAGCAGGTAACTGGTCGACTGCCATTTCTGTTTTTCCAATGATTTGGTCGTTAGAAGCGTCTATAAATTGGACACTTACTTTGTCTTTTTTTTCGAATAGATTATTGAAGATTCCCATTTTGTGTTTCGGTGATTTGAGTATTATTATGTTGTTAAAATATGCATTAATCTTTATATGATAACAATGTTAAATCAAAAAAATGAGGCTAACAAACTAAACTTTAGCTTTTTTCGTTATATTTGAGATGTGTAAAAGATTTTTAATGAAAAGGTTAATCTATATTCTTATTGCTTCGGTAACATTATATTCTTGTACGGCTTCGAAACCTGTAAGCCGTTCAAAGTACAAGTCGGCTTCTAAGTCGGCTGCATCCAAATCGACTGTCAATCTCAAGAAATATACTTCTAACAATACTTCGAAAGTCTCTGGTGATCGCAATGATGTGGTAAAGGATGCACAGCAATATCTTGGTGTTCCGTATAAATATGGTGGCAACACCAGAACTGGTTTTGACTGTTCTGGTCTTGTAACCAAAGTTTTTGAAGATAATAACTACAAGTTGCCGCGTCGTTCTACGGACCAAGCAGATACAGGTTCTTCAATTCGAGTTGAGGAAGTTAAAGCAGGTGATTTGTTATTTTTTGCAACAGGAGGAGGCAGAAGTGTTACGCATGTTGGCATTGTTAACAACATCGAAAATGATGGCGAGATTAAATTTATTCATGCTTCTACAAGTAAAGGTGTGATAATTTCGTCCCTTAATGAAGCT
This sequence comes from Soonwooa sp., assembly GCF_030151385.1. Lineage (GTDB taxonomy): Bacteria > Bacteroidota > Bacteroidia > Flavobacteriales > Weeksellaceae > Soonwooa. The sequence continues at coordinate 82,691 of NZ_JASLDS010000030.1, read as the reverse complement.
TATTGGAATAAAGCTTTTCTTTTTGCGCGTAGCGTCCTTTAATTTACTATTTTTGCGATTATTTTAGCGTGAGGGCGAAGCACATTGTTGGAGCTCTTTCTTGTGGTGGCGGAACTGAAGCTGCACAAGAAAAGCGACTGTGCGGAGACCGACCCGCTTGTTTTTTTGCTGGGGAAACCTATGAGGTTTGGAGTTGGCAAAAACAAAGGGGCACGCCCAAATTGTTATTAAAAAAGTAAATATAAAACTATGTCTTTACAGGAATTAAAAGAAACGATTGAGAAAGTTTGGGATAACAGAGAGCTTCTAAAAGACTCTCAATATACCGACGCGATTAGAAATGTTGTTGAAAAACTAGACTTAGGCGAACTTCGTGTTGCAGAACCTACTGACAACGGATGGCAAGTTAATGAGTGGGTGAAAAAAGCGGTGGTGCTTTATTTCCCAATCCAAACAATGGAAACCATCGAAGTTGGACCTTTCGAATTCCATGATAAAATCCCTTTAAAGAAGAATTATGCCGAAAAAGGTGTTAGAGTAGTGCCTCACGCAATTGCAAGACACGGAAGTTTTGTAGCAAGCGGCGTTATCATGATGCCGTCTTATGTTAATATTGGCGCTTATGTAGATAGCGGAACGATGGTTGACACGTGGGCGACTGTTGGTAGTTGTGCACAAATTGGTAAAAATGTTCACCTTTCTGGTGGTGTTGGTATCGGTGGCGTGCTAGAGCCTTTGCAAGCTGCGCCAGTTATTATTGAAGACGACTGTTTTATCGGTTCTAGATGTATCGTTGTAGAAGGCGTACATGTTGAGAAAGAAGCTGTTTTGGGTGCTAATGTTGTGTTGACGGCGTCTACAAAAATTATCGATGTGACTGGTCCAGAACCAATCGAAATAAAAGGTCGTGTGCCTGCTCGTTCAGTTGTAATCCCAGGTAGTTATACTAAGCAATATCCAGCAGGTGAATACCAAGTGCCTTGTGCCTTGATTATCGGACAAAGAAAGGAGTCGACAGATAAGAAGACCTCTCTTAACGATGCATTGCGTGAAAACAATGTTGCTGTCTAAAATATAAAAGCTAATAAACACATTTTGAAAAATAAATTCCTAAATTTTATATCTAATCCAAGATATATTGGAATCATCTATATTATTGTAGGTGCTTTGTCTGCATTATCAAAATATAATCGTGGACCTGGTGCCTACAATAACTATTTAATTTTTAAAAATGTATTGTTCAATACATTACAACAACGAAATCTTTATTCGTGGTATCCCGAGCTGTATTCTGACAAGAATCATTATGGGATTTTCTTTAGTGCATTGATTGCGCCATTTGCAATAATGCCAGATTGGATGGGGATTATCCTTTGGAATGTTGCCAATACATTGGTGTTTTTGTATGCTGTTAAAAGCTTGCCTTTTAGTTCCAAAAACAAAGCTTTTTTTGCATGGTTATGTTTGCAAGAATTTATTACAGCAGCGGTTAGTTTGCAGTTTAATATTGCACTTACAGGACTATTGATATTATCCGCAACCTATATCTACAAGCAAAAAGAAGTAAAGTCTGCTTTGGCAATTGCCATTGGTATTTTTGTTAAAATCTATGGCATTGTAGGACTTTCCGCTTTTTTCTTTGTTAAAAACAAGGTCAAATTTATTGCAGCTTTAGCCGTATTTTGTGTGCTGTTTTTTGTGATTCCAATGGCATATTCGTCGCCGCATTTTGGTGTACAATCTTATGTTGATTGGTTCGTAGAGCTAAAGGACAAAAACGGTACGAACCAAGTTTTAGGAAATTACCAAGATATTTCGTTGATGGGATTTGTGCGTCGCATTTTGCAAGATGCTAACATTTCTAATTTGACATTTTTGATGTTTGGATTGCCATTATTTGCTTTACCTTATATCAGAATCAGTCAATACAAACATTTGGCTTTTAAGCTTTTGATTTTGGCATCAACACTTTTGTTTACTGTGTTGTTTAGTTCTGGCTCAGAGTCGCCGACTTATATTATTGCGGTGGCAGGTGTGATGATTTGGTTTTTAATTCAGAAAGAGAAAAAGCCGATTGATATTGCCTTGCTGGTTTTTGTAATTATTTTGACGTGTTTCTCAAGTTCGGATTTATTTCCAAAATTCGTAAAAGAGAATTTTATTATTAAATATTCTCTGAAGTCCCTACCATGCAGCGTTGTTTGGTTAAGAATTACTTACGAGTTGATGACAAGAAACTTCGAAACCGATTATAAAGTTGCGGCATGAAGCAGGTTAGCATTGTTATCCCAGCTTACAACGAAGAAGGTAATCTAGAAAAGATTTTCCAAGAAATTGATTTGGTTTTCAGAGATTTGCCAAATTATCAATACGACATTATTTTTGTGAATGATGGCAGTCGAGATAATACGCAGCAGATTTTGGAGCTGCTTTCAGAAGCTTATCCACAAATTAAATACATTGAGTTTTCCCGAAACTTTGGACATCAATTTGCCGTAAAAGCAGGCTTGGACGAAGCGCAAGGACAGATTGTAATTTCTATGGACGCTGACTTGCAACATCCTCCGAGATTAATTCCCGAAATGATTAAAAAATGGGAGGAAGGTTATGATATGGTCTATACCATTCGAAAATATCCTAAAGAAATTTCACAATTCAAAAAGAAAACCTCTGACTTTTTCTACAAACTTTTGAGCAATCTTTCTGACGTCGAAATCGATAAAGGAAGTTCGGATTTCCGATTGATGGACAGAAAAGTAGTTGACAGTATTAAAGACGTTGGCGAGTCCGATTTGTTTCTCCGAGGAATGGTGAAATGGATGGGCTTTAAGCAATACGCGATACATTTCGAAGCCGATCAACGCTTTTCGGGTGAGAGCAAATACAACTTAAAAAAGATGTTGAAATTTGCCTTTACTGGAATAACATCTTTTAGTGTAAAACCTTTGTATTTGGCAGCTTATTTAGGCTTTTTCTTTTCGAGTCTTAGCTTGTTATACATTCCATACGTCATCTACGCATTTGTTGCAAAAACCGAAATATCTGGTTGGGCATCACTCATTATGACGATTGTTTTCTTTGGTGGTATTCAACTTATTATTTTAGGAATTTTCGGAATTTATATGGGAAAAATGTTTAAACAAATTAAAGACAGACCTAATTATATTATTCGTTCAAAAAACTTTTAAGCATGGTTTTACTGAGTTTCGACATTGAAGAATTTGACATGCCTCTCGAATATAAAGGTCAGATTTCTTTCGAACAACAAATACAAATTTCCCGAGGTGGCACCGTCGCCATTTTGGACCTTTTGAAAAAACATAACGCCAAAGCAACTTTTTTTTCAACGGTTGTTTTTGCAGAAAATAATCAAGATATTATCAGAAGACTTTTGGATGAAGGTCATGAGTTGGCAAGCCACACGTGGTTTCATTCTGAGTTTAAAAATGAGCATCTTAAAAGTTCTCGCGAGCGATTGTCAGAACTTTTCAATACGGAGGTTATAGGACTTCGAATGCCTAGGATGAGTCCCGTTGACGAAGATGAAGTTCGAGATGCCGGTTATATTTATAATTCATCGATTAATCCGACATTCTTGCCTGGACGTTATAATAATTTGGGTGTTAGTAAACGTTATTTCAAAAAGAAAGAGGTTTTGCAATTGCCAGCTTCGGTGTCGCCACTTTTTCGAGTGCCTTTGTTTTGGCTAAGTTTCCATAATTTCCCAGAGCAAGTGTATCGATTTTTGGCTAAAAGAAGTTGGAAGGATAACGGATATCTTAATGTTTATTTCCATCCTTGGGAATTTGCAGATATCAAAAATCCTGAATTTAAATTGCCTAACTTTACAACAAAAGATACAGGAAAAGCAATGGTCGAAAAGTTTGATTCTTTTTTGACTTGGCTTGATGCTAATAAGCGAGAATACTGTACAATAAAGGATTTTGTTGATATTATAAATTAATCTGATTTTGAAAATCGCATACGACGCCAAACGTTTTTTTAACAATACTTCAGGCTTGGGAAATTATTCTCGAGATTTGGTGAGGATGTTAGCGCAGTTTTTTCCAGAGAATAAATACGTGCTTCTTGCAAAACGAGAAAACGAACGAGGCAAGGCAATTTTGGAAAATCCATCTGTTAGCTTTAGTCCAATTTCTAAATCGACGATGGCGCGACAATTAAAGATGGGGAAGGATGCGCAGAATCTTAATGCTGATATTTTCCATGGATTGTCAGGTGAATTGCCTTTAAAATGGAACAAAAAACCAATCAAAAAAATTGTGACAATTCACGATTTAATTTTTGTTCATTATCCTAAATTTTATTCGTTTTTTGATAGAAAAATTCACTTTTGGAAGTTTAGAAAAGCAGCACATTCTGCTGACAAAATCATCGCCATTTCTGAGCAAACCAAAAAAGATGTGGTCGAAATGTTAAAAGTCCCAGCCGAAAAGGTTGTGGTTATTTACCAAGGATGCCACAAAGCTTTTAAAGCTGAAAAATCACAAGATGAACGCGAGGCTGTCAAAACAAAATACAATCTTCCAGAACGATTTGTGCTAAATGTTGGCACTATCGAAGAACGCAAAAATCTGTTTACAGTGGTAAAAGCTTTGCAAAATACAGACATTCCGTTGGTTGTCGTTGGCCGAAAAACAAAATATGCTGACCAAATTTTAAACTTTATCAAAAAAGAAAAAATGGAAACGCAAGTTCAGTTTTTGGAAGGCGTCTCGATGGAGGAGTTGGCTTGCATTTATCAATTGGCAGATATTTTTGTTTATCCTAGTTTGTTCGAAGGTTTTGGAATTCCAATTATTGAAGCTCATTTTTCGAAGACTGTGGTTATTACTAGTAATGTTAGTTGTTTGCCTGAGGCTGGCGGAAAGGATGCGATGTATGTTAATCCGCTTAATGTGAAAGATATTAAAGCTAAAATAGGTTTCCTTTGGGACAATGAATCGGAAAGACAACGCCGCGCCGAAAAATCCTATGAATTTGCTCAAGCTAATTTTAATGATTTGAAAGTTGCGAGCGATGTAATGAAGCTATATCAAGAGATTTTAAAATAAATAAAACAGTCAATTTTGGCTGTTTTTGTTTTTTCGACTAATAATTTCTGTATTTTAGTTTTAAAGAAATTCTAGGAAATGAAATCTTGTTTTCAATCTAAGTTCTTAAAACAAAATGACGAAAAATATTGTACTTTTTAGTGTTGTCGTAGCCTTTACTTCTTGTAAAAAGGAAGCTTCAGTTTCTGATGTTCAAAAAGTAGATTCGGCTCAGATTTCAAAAAATATCAAAACTGATTCAACTTCAATATCATCTGATTTAAAAGAAAAATCTCAAACTTCTGATGCTGTTTTGGATACTTCTTTTATTGGGAAAACAACAATTGAATTAAATAAATTAGACCTTTACGAATGTTTTGGATTGTTGATTGAGGATGATGATCAAAGATTTGCGTTATCAAAATATTCGAAAGTAGTTGATGATTGCTTTAAAGGGAAGAACAAGATTTTGCTCGAAAAATTTATTAATTACTATGATGATGGCAAAAAAGCGAATTTTAAAATTGTTGATGAATTAAATGTCACAACCAATCATCCCAAAACTTATTTTAACGCTGTTCACTTAACTTTAGACGGTTCAGAAAAAGTGTATTTGGCAGAATATGAGGATAGTGAAAAAGAAAATATCACTAAGATTTTTAGACTTTGGAAAATCGATGTTAATGTTGGAAAATTTGTTGAAATAAAAGTTCCCCAAAATTTGACTTTCCAAAATCCCGAATACGATGAGGATTAAACCTTCTTTCTAAAATATAATGTATGAAAAATCTAGTTCAGCTTGTTTTAATTTTTGTTTCGTTGACGTTTTCTGCTCAGCATTTGGAGTTGGGAAAAGATAAAATAAACTTGGAAAGCTTCAAAATGCCTTTTGATGTTAATAGTTTTTATAAAAAACAGTTCGAGTTAAATAAAAAAACGCTTGAGCTTATGGAAAAGGACAAAATGGAAACGCCCATGTTTGACAAGCTTATGAAGCAATATAAATTTGTAGATGGCATTACAACAATTGATGTTTCTGATACCAAAAAGTTGCTGTTGTACGAAATGAAAGCTACTAATACACGAGATACTTTGGCTTATTTTGGAAATGTGAAATTTCAAAAACTCGAAATGATTAGCAACCAAAAGAATGAATTTCTGTCTTTGCGTGCTGTTTCCAATTCTTTTAATGATAACAAAAAGAATTATGAACATCTTAAAAGTCTTTTGGTCAACAAGTTTGGAAATCCTCAAAAAATAGATTCTGAGAATTTTGTTGAGAAAGAATATTTCCAATGGAAAACCAAGGACTTTGTCTATATTCTGAGTCTTAAGATTGAAACAGAAAACGATGTTCTAAAATATTATTATTCGGATTTGTACCTTATCAGTGCGAAAGATTATGAAAATCTAAAAGCGAATTTTGGAAAGATTCCTGTTTATTGGAATTTGCCTTAGATTTTGTTTAACTTAGATATTCAAAAATAATAAAATGATAAACAATACTAATTCCCAGCACTCTAGAAACAAAATAATAAGATATGGACTTGTTATTTTGAGTGTGGTTTTGTTTGTTATTTCGTTGTTTTGTCCTGCATTTTTTATTGATAGAGTTGACCGAGACGCTTACTCTAATTCGTTTTATTTGCTTATTATCGGATGGATGGGACTTTTGGGTGGAGCGATAATACCGTTTTTGATTTGGTTGGCTAATCCCTTGTACATTTTTTCAATTCTTTTGGTTACTTCTAGGGAAAAAGCAGGCGTATTATTTGCTTTGATTCCTGTAGTATTAGCCGTAGTTTTTGCAAATTTGGATACGATAATTACAAGCGAATCAGGCGCGAGCTCCCGAATTACAGAATTGGGATCAGGTTATATTCTTTGGCTTTTGAGTTTTATAGTGCTATTTGCGGCTTCAATTTTTAATTTATTTGATAAAAGTCCAGAATAAAAGGCTTTTCAAAGTTGTTTTGCTCAAACCAGAAATCTATATTCGTAGATTAATAATCTTTAAAATTTTTAAAACTGAAATTAATGCAAAAGATTGAACCTCAGGATTTTGTTTTAAAAAATGGAAAGCTTGTCACAATTCGACAAGCTGCGCCTGCTGACGCCGAACAACTTTTAGATTGTATCAAAATTTATGTTGATGATAGTCCATTTATTCCTCAATATGCGGACGAAATAACAAATGACGTCAATGCTGAAAGAGACTTGATAAACACTTTTGCTGAAAACGATAATTCTCTGTTATTGGTAGCAGAACACGGTTCTAAAATTATTGGAAACATCGATCTTACAGGCAGTCAAAGAAGAATTATGGCGCATACCGGAATGATTGGAATGGGCATGGTAATCGAATGGCAAAATACCGGACTTGGTACCGTTTTATTAAAAGAAATGATGGCTTGGGCAAAGCAAAATCCCATTCTGGAAGTCGTTTGGTTGCAAGTCTACACCGAAAATCTTGCGGGATTATCACTTTATAAAAAGATTGGATTCCGAGAAAACGGAATTGTCAAAAATTTCTTCAAACAAGATGGAAGATATTATGATGTTTTGACGATGTCTATTTCTGTGAAGTAAGTTTTTTTAAACTAAAATAAAAACAAACGGCTTAGTATCTGATGCTAAGCCGTTTTATATTTTATAAAATTCTAATAAATGCGTTGTCCAAATATCGCTGAGCCGACACGCACAGAATTGGCGCCACATTCGATAGCAAGAGGGAAGTCATCGCTCATTCCCATTGATAAAACGTCCAATTTTTTCTGCATTGACAATTGATCAAATAACCGTTTCAAGAATGAAAACTCTCTTTTCACCTGCTCTTTGTCATCAACAAAACTTGCCATTCCCATCAAGCCGATGATTTCAACATTTGGAAATTCACCCTGAAGATATTTTAAAAACAATTCTTTAGTTTCTGAAACTTCAAGACCAGTTTTGGTGTCTTCTTCTGCGATTTTAACTTGGAGAAGCACTTTTATTATTCTGCTGTTTTTCTCAGCTTGTTTGTCGATTTCGCTAAGTAATTTTTCGCTGTCCACGCTTTGTATCATCGCAACAAAAGGCGCAATATACTTAACCTTGTTGGTCTGCAAATGTCCAATCAAATGCCATTCGATATCCGATGGAAGATTAGGTTGCTTTTCCATCATTTCTTGGACTTTATTTTCTCCAAAAATACGTTGCCCCAAATCATAAACTTCTTGAATTTTTTCAATAGGATGATTTTTGGATACCGCAACCAAAGTTACGTTCTCAGGAAGTTGAGATTTGATATCTAGATATTGTTCTTTAATTGACATTTTTTCTGATTTACAATTTACGATTCACGATTTATGATTAACGATTAACGATTAACGATTATTTTGGCAATAACCAATAGCCAATAGCCAATAGCTAAAAGCTGATAGCTAATGCTTTAATGCAACAGTTTCATAAAGGTCTTTTCTGCGGTCATTCATAATTTGGACAGCGCCATTGTAATGAAGTTCTTTTAACAAATTAAGATCAACATCAACAATTAAAGTCATTTCGGTATTTGGCGTTGCTTCACCTTTAACCGCATTGGATGGAAAAGCAAAATCCGATGGCGTGAAAACAGCCGCTTGCCCAAACTGAATATCCATATTACTCACACCCGGCAAATTGCCAACACAACCAGTTATTGCGACATAACATTCGTTTTCGATGGCACGTGCTGCAGCGCAATTTCGGACTCTGGTATAAGCATTTTGAGTGTCTGTAAGATAAGGGACAAACAAGATTTTCATACCTTGATCAGCTAAGATTCGTGGCAATTCTGGGAACTCCACATCATAACAAACCACGATGCCGACTTTGCCACAATCGGTGTCAAAGACTTTTATTTCGCTGCCGCCTTGCATACCGTAATAACGTCTTTCGTTTGGTGTAATATGGATTTTTCGATATTCATCGATTTTACCATCACGGTGACAAAGATAGCTGGCATTGTACATTTTGCCATCTTCCATAATTGGCATGCTTCCCGAAATGATATTCACGTTGTAGCTGACAGCATATTCGGAAATTTTAGCTCTAATTTCATCGGTCATTTCTGCCAACTTTTCCATTGCTTCACGCTCGTGCATGTGATTGAATTGCGCCAACAAAGGTGTGTTAAACAATTCTGGAAAAACACAAAAATCAGATTCATAACTTCCTAAAACATCCACAAAAAATTCGACTTGCTCGAAGAATGCATCAATATCTTTGAAGTGACGCATTTGCCACTGTACCAAACCAAGTCGGATAACGCTATCCTGCATTGTATTCTTCTTGGAAGTGTAGTAGATGTTATTCCATTGTAGAAGAACCGCATATTCTTCGGATTCCACGTCGCCTTTTAGATAACCTTTTAATATTTTTAAAGGTGAAAAGTTATTTGACAATTGAAAACTAAGTACTGGATCGTAGATTTCTTTTAGCCTAACTTTTTTAATGTATTCACGTGGTGTTAACTCGTCGCTATACAAGTGATAGTTTGGGATACGACCACCAACAATGATGGATTTTAGATTTTTTATTTCACATAATTCTTTACGTGCATCGTACAAACGTCGTCCAAGACGCAGGGTTCGATATTCTGGATCGACAAAAACCTCGATGCCATACAATGTATTACCAACATTGCTATGCGTATTAAATGATTCGTTGCCTGTAATTTCGTCGTAAGTATGTTGATCGCCAAATATTTCGTACTGTACAACAATAGAAAGTGCTGCAGCAACCAATTTTCCATCAACAGTGATACACAATTGACCTTCTGGAAAAATGGAAGTTAATTTCTGAATATTACGTTTTGCCCAAACATTATCTTCGATGTCTGGATAAGCGTTTTGCATGGCTGTCGCCAATTCGTCGTAATCGTCTATCGAAAGTTTTCTAATATCTACTTGCATATTGTGTTTTTTAAATGTTTGATTTTGAGTGAATTAATCTTGATGACAATTTTAAAAATCTAATCACCAAGAATACTGCCGAAATGGTCAGTCCCAATCCTAATGCAATCCACATTCCGAAAGCACCCATTTTTAAAGTATAACATAAATAATATCCCAACGGAATTGTAAATACCCAATATGCGACAAAGGTAATAATGCTTGGGATTTTAACATCTTGAATACCTCGCAATGCGCCTAAAGCTGCTACTTGGATACCATCTGATAACTGGAAAAGTGCTGCAATAATCAATAATTTTGATGCTAAAGTAATAACTTCGATATCGCTTTCTTTGGTGAAGAAATGTGGTAAAATATCTCTAAACGTAATAAAAATTAAACCACAGAATATCATAAACAAAAATGCCATTTTTAAGTTATTGATTCCGACTTTTCTTAAACCAACAAAATCTCGATTTCCTAATCGATTACCAATCATAACGGTTGATGCTACACTAAATCCGATGCAGAGGTTAAAGGTAAATGACGCCATAGATAAAGCAATTTGGTGTGATGCAATATCTTTAGCGCTGATCAATCCACAAATAAAAGCAGCTCCTGCAAAAGCAGTTACTTCAAAGAACATTTGTAAAGCTGTTGGTAGCCCAAGTTTTATCATTTTGTTAAACATCGCTTTGCTAAACTCCGAAACTTTAAGACTGAATTCTTTTATATAGCGTTTTGTTTTTGACTCTTTAACCATAACGAAATAAAGGAACACAACCATGAAAATTCTGGAGATTAAAGTTGCTGTTGCAGAACCTTGTACGCCCATTGCTGGCAGTCCGAACATACCTTTTATTAAAACATAGTTCAAGACTATGTTAATGATATTAGCAAGAATAGTCGCTTTGGTTACGCCAATAGTATAACTAAGACCTTCCGAAACTTCACGTAAAGTTTGGAACATCATAAAAGGTATCATACTAATCGCCATAATATGCAAAAAGTCAATGGTGTCGGGGATAATTTCCTTTGGCTGATCCATGTGATAGAGTAGTGGCAATGCTAACATTAAAGCTAGCATCAAGATAATACCAACTGTCATATTAATGATAAATCCGTGACGAAAAACATTGTTAATCATCGAATGATTTCCTTGAGTTTTGGCTTCCGAGACCAAAGGCGGAATAGCAAAAGAAAAACCTAATGCCAATACAAATATTGAAAAGAAAACTGCGTTTCCCAATGACACCGAAGCTAGAGCTTGTGAGCCAAGCAACTTACCAACGATAATGTTATCGAACAAGTTAACAGAAACCTGCCCAACTTGCGTCAACATTACTGGTAATGCCAAGGTTAGAGATTCGCGCGTATATTTTAAGTCAAGAAACTTCATATATTATTTATTTTTTAAAACAAAAAACCGCAGATTTTAAAGTTCTGCGGTTTCCATAGAATATTAAAATCGATTATTTTTTTACGAAATTAGCTACATCTTCCGCAGATACAGGATTTGCTCCCAAAATTACCAAACGTTCTACCACGTTTCTTAGCTCACGGATGTTACCAGTCCAGCTAAATTGCTGAAGCGCAGTAATCGCTTTTTCGTCAAATTTTTTAACAGCATTTCCTTGCTCATCTGCAATTGTTTTAGCAAAATGTTCTACCAAAAGCGGGATGTCACCTTTACGATCATCCAAAGCTGGTACATTAATTTCGATTACAGAAAGTCTGTGGAACAAGTCTTCACGGAATTTTCCTTCCGCAATTTCTTTATGCAAATCTTTGTTAGTCGCCGCTACAACACGCACGTCAACTTTTATTTCTTTATCACTACCAACAGGAGAGACTTTGCTTTCTTGCAAAGCACGAAGTACCTTTGCTTGTGCAACCAAACTCATGTCACCAATCTCATCCAAGAAAATTGTACCGCCATTAGCCTGCTCGAATTTTCCAGATTTATCTTTAATCGCGCCAGTGAAAGAACCTTTAACATGTCCAAACAATTCACTTTCAATAAGTTCTGATGGGATTGCTGCACAGTTAACCTCTACCATTGGACCTTTCGATCTTTCGCTTTGTGCATGGATTGCGTGCGCTACCAATTCTTTACCAGCACCATTTGGTCCTGTGATCAAAACTCTAGCATCCGAAGCCGCCACTTTTTCTATCATATCTTGGATCATCTTCAAAGCAGGAGAGTCACCAATCATTTGATATTTTTTATTGACTTTTCTTTTTAGCTGCGTGTTTTCAGACTTTAAGCTTTTATTATCTTTTTGAAGATTACCTTTGTCTAGTGCGTTTTTAACGCTGGTAATCAATCTGTTAATGTCAATTGGCTTTGATATGAAATCGTAAGCACCATCTTTAAGACAACTAACTGCAGTATCGATATCAGCATGGCCAGAAATCATGACAAAAGTAGTTTCTGGTTTTATCTGCATAGTTTCCTTAAGTAATTCTGTACCAGAAAGTTTTGGCATTTTGATATCAGAAATAACCAAAGAAAAATCCTCTTTTTCAAGAATTTTTAAAGCTTCTAAACCGTCATTTGCGATTTCGAATTCGTAATCTGTAAGCTCTTCTGATAAAATGCTATGAAGAACGCCCGATATGGCTTTTTCGTCTTCTACAATAAGAATTTTTTGCATAGTGCAAAGGTAGCAAAAATTGTACTAATTATTATTCAATGATTTAGAGCCTGCTTAAAAATTTTAGCAATAAAATTTAAAACAGGTTTTTAAGGAAAATTTTTCCTAATCAATTAAGATTTTTTTGGTGTGAGAAACGCCGTCAATCGTTAAAGTTCCAAAATAAAGTCCTTTTTTAAGTTTTTCAACATTGATTCGATCTTCGTTTTTAGAGACTAAAAGTGTTTTCCCAGTGGTATCAACAATTTTAAAATCATAATCTTTTAGTTTTTTATTTAAAAATTCTAGCTGAATATAATTTTTTGCAGGATTAGGAGAGATTTCAAGACTTTTCACTTGGTCGGCTGGCGTACAAACTGCCATAATCTGATTCTTTGCCCCTGAAAAATGCATCATTGCGCCAGTTGCTGCTTTTGCAACATTATAGACGTAAGTTGGATCAAGTTTGCTAAAAGTGTCACCAGAAGAATGCGGATATGTACTTTCATTCGCTTCATAAAAACCAGTGATGACTTCGCCATTGGCTTCAAAAGGCATGTAATCGGAATTGTAAGCATGCGAAAGTTTTGGTTGAAGCGTCGAATAATAACCAACATAAGTCATCAAATCCTGAGTAATGGCTGCAGATGCTGCGTTGTTGCTTGTTACGTTGTTACTTTCGTCACGTTCGCACATAATTTGGTTGTTAATTTTACCAGCAACGCCGCCAACTTCATCAATATTAAAAACTAATTTAATATCCATTTTTGGGCTTGTCGCATTAACTACATTTTTGACATAAGCCGAACTTCCGATAAGACCTTGCTCTTCACCAGAAAAATTGATAAACTTAATAGAATAATCTGTATCAATGTTTTTCATGATTCTCGCGACTTCCAAAATTACCGAAACACCACTTCCATTATCATTAGTTCCAGGACCGTTAAGTGTGTCGTAATGCCCACAGATAATGACAAAAGTATTGGGATATTTTGTTCCTGTCTTTGTTATAATCAGGTTTTTGGAGGTACTTCCAAGGTAAGAGAAGCTCTGTTCGCTAATATCTGAAGCACTGTATCCAAAGCTTGTATATTTGTTTTTTAACCAAGAAAGAGCATTTGTTAATGTGCTACTACCAGTCGTTTTAACACCAATATTTTCGAACTCTTGGAGATTATTGGTAATGTTATATTGTGTTACTTGCTCGGAAATCGATTTGTAATAAGGATTTGCAGATTGTCCAAAATGTAAATTGGCTACAAACGCGGAAGCGATTAACAAAGAAGATTTTAGTGTCATTTTTTAAGTTTAGGGAATTCAAAGATAATTTTAATATCAAACAAAAAAAAGAGGAATACAAAATTCCTCTTAAAGTAAATGATAATGTGTCAATATGAAAACGCTTTGCGCTTAATTATCATCATTAGACGAATTAAACTTGTCAGCGATATTATCTTTAACTTCATCCGTTTTGTCCGCTACTTTTTCAGCGATTTCGGATGTTGTGTTTTTTGTTGTTTGCCAAGCTTCTTCTGCGAAGTCTTTGGTATCTTCCCAAGCGCTAGCAACAGAGTTTTTTAGATGATCAAAAAATCCCTCTTTATCTGGCTCTTGATTGTTTCTTTTTTGCTCGTCGATATAGCTTTTAGCTTTGTTAGCTAATTCTGTAATTTTTTCTTGAGAGTCGTTTGCAAAGCTGTTTAATGATTCTTTTGCGTCGTTAACAACTTCTTTTGCCTTGTCAAAATCTTGATTTTCCATTTTAGTAATTGTTTTAATGTTTGATACTTACTAAATGTCAAAACATATTCCATAAGACTGATAAGAAATGTTAAATTAATTCGTATTTTTCACAAACTTTTCTTAACTAAAATTTGACAAAAATGGAAAAAATAAGATGTGGCTGGTGTGGCAAAGATGAGCTGTACATGGATTATCATGATAAAGAGTGGGGAAAACCAGTCTATGACGACGACACAATTTTCGAATTCTTGGTTTTGGAAAGTTTCCAAGCTGGTCTTAGTTGGATTACTATTCTTAGAAAACGAGAGAATTTTAGAAAAGCTTTCGACAATTTTAATTACAAAAAAATTGCAAAGTATAATGATGCCAAAGTTGAGGAATTAATGGCTGATACTGGTATTGTAAGAAATCGATTAAAAGTTTTGGCAACAATTAATAATGCCAAGCTTTTTATGGAAGTGCAAAAAGAGTTTGGGAGTTTTTCAAAATACATTTGGGGATTCGTGGATGGGAAGCCTATTATCAACGAACCTAAAACTTTGAAAGACGTTCCTGCAACGACAGAAATTTCGGATGCTTTGGCGAAAGACCTTAAAAAGAGAGGTTTCAAATTTCTTGGATCAACCGTGGTTTACGCGCATATGCAGGCAACAGGAATGGTTAACGACCATGTTTTAGATTGTCATGCGAGATAGTTTATGTTTTAAAAATAAAAGCCTAGAAAATTAATTCTAGGCTTCTTTATTTGGGTTAAATAATTGGTGTCAAATTATTTAATAACGCGTTCCAATACCCAATCAATCATCATTTTTTCTGATGCATGATGATCTGCAGCAAATTCGCCACGTCTTCTGTTAGCAATAACGCAATTTACAGTAATTGCTTTATGTCCTAATAATTTAGACAAAGCGTAGATTGCCGAGGTTTCCATTTCGAAGTTTGAAATACCAAGATCATTCAGAGTTTCCAAGAATTGATCATCCAAAGCTTTTAATCTTAGTTGACGTCCTTGTGGTGCGTAGAATCCAGGGAAAGTTGCTGTATTACCATGGTATTTTGCATCTTTATAAAGCTCTAATAATTCTGGAGCGCAATCCGAGAAATACAACATCGGTTTGATGTTCGCATAAGGGAATTTGTCCATAAACGATTTACTGAATTCATTTTCGAATTTATAATCGCTATAGAAATGCATTAATCCATCTAGTCCTACAACATTTTCACTCACCAAAAGATTATCCACTTGGATGTCAGGATTAACACTACCACACGTTCCCATACGGAAAAGTTGCAGTGATTTGTGCTCTTTTTTTATTTCTTTTGCTTTTAGATCAATATTAACCAAAGCATCCAACTCATTCATCACGATGTCGATATTCTCAGTACCGATACCTGTTGACATTACTGTAATTCTTTCGCCGCGAAGTGTTCCTGTATGCGTGTAGAATTCACGTTTGTTTTTTTTGATTTCTACAGTGTCAAAATATTTAGAAACACGTGGTACGCGGTCTGGATCTCCAACTAATAAGATTTTGTCTGCGATATCTTCAGGCAACAAATTAAGGTGATAAACACTTCCGTCGTCATTAAGTACCAGCTCCGAAGCTGCAAGTTTATTAATCATAATGTATATTTTATTAATTATTATATTTTCAATTATTTTCGAATTACGAATTTTCTTCTGTCCTTTAATAAAGATTATCCGCCAACGCGTTTTGTTTTATAACCTAAATCTTTTAGGATTGCCATAATCTTATCGCGGTTGTCGCCTTGGATTACGATGACGCCATCTTTCTCTGAGCCACCGATGCCAAGTGTCGTTTTTATCTTTTTAGAAATCGCTTTTAATTCGTCTTCGCTACCTTCGAATCCTTCTATTAAAGTTACAGGTTTTCCGTTACGTCCTTTCTTTTCGAACTTACAAATGAGCGCTTCTTTTTGCTCAAATTTTTCCTCTGGCATTTCGAAATCTTGCTCTTCATGATCAGGGAAAAGATTTTTTAATTGGTCTCTAAGATCCATCTCGTTTTTTGATTTTAGAAAAAGATTTTAAAGGTAGTAAAAATATCCATAGTAAAAACATGAATTTTACTAGAAATCTTCATCCTTATTTGTTAAATTTGTAGGAGTAAAAATCCAAAATCATGTCAAAAAAAGCAATACTAGCCATTCTAGATGGTTGGGGATTGGGTACAAATCCAGAAGTTTCGGCATTAGAAAAAGCCAAAACACCTTTTATAGATAATTGTCTTAAGAATTTTCCACACACGACATTGGAAGCTAGTGGACTTGCTGTTGGTTTGCCCGCTGGACAAATGGGAAACTCGGAAGTTGGACACATGAATCTTGGTGCTGGACGTGTAGTGTATCAAAATCTTGTTAAGCTAAACATGGCTGCAGAAGATGGAACTTTGGGTAGCCAAAAAGAAATTCAGGATGCTTTTGCCTATGCAAGAGACAATCATAAAAAAGTACACTTTATTGGATTGGTTTCTAATGGAGGTGTGCATTCGCATATCAATCACTTGAAAGCTTTATTGACAGCTGCTCATAATTTTGGACTAGAAAAAAATGTTTTTGTCCATGCTTTTACAGATGGTCGTGATTGCGATCCGCATTCTGGTTTAGGCTTTATCAAAGAGCTTTTGGATCACATGAAGCAATCGACGGGACGTTTGGCGTCGATTATTGGACGCTACTATGCAATGGACCGCGACAAGCGTTGGGAGCGTGTGAAGTTAGCTTATGATCTTCTTGTAAAGGGCAAAGGAGTAGAAACAAAAAATCCTTTGGAAGCGATCGAAAATTCGTACCACAACGATATTACTGACGAATTTATCAAGCCAATTGTATGCGTCCAAAATGGGACACCGATTGCTAAAATAGAAAATGGTGATGTCGTTATTTGTTTTAACTTTAGAACAGATAGAGGACGAGAAATCACAGAAGTACTTTCGCAGCAGGATTTTCCAGATTACGAAATGTACAAATTAGATCTAAAATACATTACGTTAACCAATTACGATAAGACCTTTAAAAATGTTGATGTTGTTTTTGATGAAAATGTTTTAGAGAATACAATGGGCGAGGTGCTAGAACGCGCTGGTAAAAGCCAAATCAGAATTGCTGAAACAGAAAAGTATCCGCACGTAACATTCTTCTTTTCGGGAGGTCGTGAAGCGGAATTTAATGGTGAAAAGCGTTTGTTGTGTCCAAGTCCAAAAGATGTTGCAACTTATGATCTAAAGCCAGAAATGTCAGCTTATGATATTACAAAAGCAATTTTGCCGGAGTTAGAGCATGGCACTGCTGATTTTGTATGTTTAAATTTTGCCAATACTGATATGGTAGGACATACTGGCGTTTTTGAAGCGGCTGTTAAAGCGGCTGAAGTTGTTGATTCTTGCATCGAAAAAGTTGCAACAATGGCATACGAACATGGTTATGCTGTATTTATTTTGGCAGATCACGGTAATTCGGATATCATGATAAATGCTGATGGTTCTCCAAACACGCAACATACGACTAATTTAGTTCCATTTATTGTGATGGATAAAGAGCGTACGTGGAATCTTAAAGCAGGTAAATTAGGTGATGTTGCCCCAACAATTTTGAGTGTTATGGGTGTTCAAATCCCTGATGTTATGACAGGAGAAGTTTTAACATCTTAATTGAAATTGTTTTAAATCATAAAAATTAGTGCTATTCTACGCATAATATTGTTAAATTTGCGAAAACTTAAAATTAAATATTAATGTACAACAAACTGGTTAGGAAGGAGGTGATGAAAAATTTGGAAATTGAAATGTCGAGTTTTATTTCGAAGTTTCTTACACCTATTGAAAAGATATGGCAACCTTCGGATTTTTTGCCTGATACATCTAGTTCAGATTTTAAGGATCAATTGGATGAGTTACAGACATTTGCGCATGAGATGCCTTATGATCTTTTTGTTACATTAATTGGAGATTGTATTACCGAAGAAGCTTTGCCTAGTTACGAATCTTGGATTATGGGAATCGATGGTATTAACCAAGAAGAGAAAGTTGGTTGGGCACAGTGGGTAAGAGCTTGGACGGCTGAAGAAAACCGTCATGGCGATTTGCTTGGTAAATATCTTTATCTATGTGGACGCGTTAACATGCGCGAAATGGAAATCACAACACAGTATTTAATTAACGATGGGTTTGATTTGCAAACCAGTATGGATCCTTATAAAAACTTTGTCTATACAAGTTTCCAAGAGACCGCAACTAATATCTCGCACCGTCGTGTTGGGACTTTAGCTAAACAAACAGGTAATACTAAACTTGCTAAAATGTGTGGTGTAATTGCTGCGGATGAAGCGAGACATGCAAAAGCTTATAAGCATTTCGTAGAGAGAATCTTCGAATTGGATGCTAGCGAAATGATGTTAGCGTTTGAAGATATGATGCGTAAAAAAATCGTGATGCCTGCACACTTGATGAGAGAATCTGGTCAAAAAGCTGGAGAACTTTGGGAGCATTTCTCAGATGCTGCACAACGCTGCATGGTTTACACAGCACAAGATTACATTGATATCTTAAAAGATCTTTTGGTAGATTGGAAGATCGATGGCATCACAGGACTTAATGAGTCTGCAGAAAAAGCCAGAGATTATCTGATGAAGTTACCATCTAGATTACAACGTATTACAGACCGACTTGCAACACCTGACAAAGAATATAGCTTTAAATGGGTTAAATCATAAACAAAACGAGGTCAAAAGGCCTCGTTTTTGTTTTCATATATTTCGTATATTTGCACACTGAAATTAAATCCCTATGATGACAAGTAATAAAAAGTTAGCAATTGATTTTGATGGTACAATCGTTGATGATGCATATCCAGGAATTGGTAAAGCTAAAATTTTTGCATTCGATACCTTAAAAAAGCTACAATCAGAAGGTTATAGACTTATTTTGTGGACATACCGTCATGGTAAAGAGCTTAATGATGCAGTAGAATTCTGTCGTAAAAATGGCTTAGAGTTTTACGCTGTTAATTCAAGTTTCGAAGGAGAAGTTTTTGATCATGAAACACAAAGCCGTAAGCTAGATGCGGATCTTTTCATTGATGATCGTAATTTGGGTGGTTTCCCAGGTTGGGGCGAGGTTTATCAAATCGTTAAAGAACGTATCGAATTCCAAGTGGCAGGTGGAGAAGTACATGCTTATTCTAAAATGAAAAAAGAGAAAAAGAGAGGTCTTTTTTGGTAAGATATTTAGACAAACATTATTAATGCTGGTTTTTTAATCAGCATTTTAATTTTTTAATACAATGATACAGTTAAAAACAATAGAAGAACTTCGCTTAATGAAAGAAAGCGCTCAATTGGTTTCTAAAACTTTGGGTATGCTTGCGAAGGAAATTAAACATGGTGTTACAACAAATTATTTGGATAAATTGGGTGGCGAATTTATTCGCGATCATGGTGGTTATCCTGCGTTTTTAGGAATGTATGATTTTCCTAAGAATCTTTGTATTTCTCCTAATGACCAAGTGGTGCATGGGATTCCTAATGATGAACCTTTAAAAGAAGGCGATATTCTGTCTGTGGATTGTGGCGTTTATATGAACGATTTCTACGGTGATCATGCTTATACTTTCGAAGTTGGAGAAGTTGCTCCAGAGGTTAAGAAATTGCTTCGCGTAACTAAAGAATCACTTTATAAAGGAATAGAGCAATGTATCCGTGGAAAGCGTGTTGGTGATATTGCGAATGCGATCCAAGTACATTGCGAGAAGGAAGGTTATGGTGTAGTTAGGGAATTGGTTGGACATGGACTAGGGCGAAAAATGCACGAAGATCCTCAAGTTCCAAATTATGGTAAAAAAGGAAGTGGCAAAGTTTTAAAAGACGGTATTGCACTTGCTATTGAGCCGATGACAAATATGGGGACGGAAAAAGTTAAATTCCATAACGATGGTTGGACAGTTACAACTTTGGATAATCTTCCATCAGCACACTTCGAACATGATGTGTGCATCATCAAAGGTAAGCCAGTTTTGTTATCGACTTATCAGCATATTTATGATGCTTTAGGAATTACATCTGACGAGGAAAAAGCCTTTCAATTAGATTTTTAATTTAGTTAAAATCACTTTAGGTTAATTTTGTAATAGGCAGTATTTTAATTGCTTGTAAAATTTATTTAAAGTTAAATTTAATTTATTTCGTTTGAAAAAAATTGCAAAATTTCTTCTGAATAAAGTGCCAAGACCAATGCTTATTCAATTGAGTATTTTGGCGCGACCAATGATTTATCAAGTCTACAAAGGCGATCGTTTTACAGATCCAATTGATGGTAAATCTTACAGAAAATTTCTTCCGTATGGTTACGGGAAGCAAAGAGAAAATGCATTATCACCTGGGACTTTGTCGCTAGAAAGACATCGTCAAATGTGGTTGTATCTTAAAAATGAAACTGATTTTTTTACCAAAAATCTTAAGGTTTTGCATATTGCGCCAGAGCAGGATTTCCTGCGACGATTCAAAAAAATGAAAAACCTCGATTATACGTCAGCGGATTTATATTCTCCGATAGTTGATGTTAAGGCTGATATTTTGGATTTGCCTTTTGAAGATGATAGTTTTGATGTTATCATTTGTAATCATGTTTTGGAACATATTGTAGATGATCGAAAAGCAATGTCTGAATTATATCGCGTGATGAAGAAAGGAGGTTGGGGGATTTTACAAGTCCCGATGAAGAATGGACTTGCAGAAACTTATGAGGACTTCAGTATTACTGATCCCAAAGAACGACAAAAACATTTTGGGCAATATGATCATGTAAGGTGGTACGGAATGGATTATTTTGACCGACTGAAAAGCCTTGGTTTTGAAGTTGATGTTAATTATTATTCACAAAAATACTCAGAAGCGGATCAAAAACGATTTGCGCTCCAAAAGAACGAAATATTACCAATAGTCCGAAAGCTTTAGCTTTCGGATTTTTTGTTAAGTAAACGTTAAACCTGCATTAACAATCGTATTCGATACATATTATCTATTATCTTTAATCGTTTTTATTGATGCAAATCAATCGTTTGTTTGGTTTCAAAACTTTATTTTAGCAAATCATTTAATTTTATAATATTTATGAGAAGAATTTCGATATTGATAGCAGCTTCTGCGCTTGTAGTGGCCTCTTGTTCCAAAGATAAGAAACCTGATGCGCAGAAGGATGCTAAGCCACAACCATACGAGTATATTGTTGCTAAATCTGGTGCTGCTGATAATCATACAGAATATCCTGCAAGATTAGAAGGTGTAGAAAATGTTGAAATTCGTCCAAAGATTGACGGGTTTATCGAAAATCTTTATGTTGACGAGGGCCAGATGGTAAGTCGTGGACAATCGATGTTTCGTATTCGTAATCCGCAGTATGAGCAAATGGTTCGTGTGGCGCAAGCTTCTGTAAACAGCGCTCAAGCGGCAGTTGCAACGGCACAAATGCAGGTGACAAAAACCAAACCTTTGGTTGATCGTAAAATCATTTCAGCTTACGAATTACAGGCTGCTCAACTTAACCTGAAAGCTGCGCAAGCAAGTCTAGCAGAACAACAAGCACAATTGACAAATGCTAAAGTTAACCAAGGTTATACTGTGATTACAAGTCCTGTGTCTGGCGTTGTAGGTACACTGCCTTTAAAAGCTGGAAGCTATGTTAGTGCAAGCACATCGCAAGCTTTGACAACTGTTTCTAATATTTCAAAAATCTATGCTTATTTCTCAATTAATGAGAAGGATCAGCTTAATTTCTTAAAGCATTCGCCAGGTGCTTCTATTGCTGAAAAAATTAAAAATACACCACTTATCAGCCTTAAATTGTCTGACGGAAGTATGTACAACGAAAAAGGAAAACTAGAATCCATCAGCGGTTTGGTTGATCCTAATACAGGTTCATTTAGTATGCGTGCTGCTTTTACCAATCCGCAAGGACTTTTGAGAAGTGGTTATAGTGCTACTGTTTTGCTTCCTACTAATTTGGAAAATATTATTGTTATTCCTCAAAAGGCAACTTATGAGCTTCAAGGAAAAATCTTTGTTTATGTTATTGGTGCAAACAATAAAGTAAAATCTCAAGAAGTAAAAATTACGGAATTGCCAGATGGCGTGTCTTACGCTGTTGAGTCAGGCTTGAAAGAAGGAGACAAGGTTGTGGTACAAGGTGTTGGTATCTTGAAAGACGATACTGAAGTTGTTCCAAAAGAAACAAGTCTTCAAACAGTGTTAAAGAGTAATGATTAAGGTTTTTCTGATTTTATTTAAGATTTATGTTTAAAAAATTTATAGAACGTCCAGTACTTTCCACGGTGATTTCCATCATCATCGTAATTTTGGGAGTATTGGGTATCGTAACATTACCTGTTGCGCAGTATCCAGATATTGCGCCGCCTACTGTAGTTGTTAACGCCAGCTATATGGGTGCAAATGCAGATGTAATTTTGAAAAGTGTGATTGTTCCATTGGAGGAGCAAATCAACGGTGTTGAAGGAATGACCTATATGACATCATCAGCAACCAATGATGGATCTGGTTCGGTGACTGTATATTTTGAACAAGGCATTAATCCAGATATTGCAGCGGTTAACGTACAAAACAGAGTGTCGCGAGCTAATAGTTTGCTTCCAAGAGAAGTAACGCAGGCTGGGGTAACTGTTGTTAAACGTCAAAGTTCCAACGTGTTAATTTTCTCATTGTATAGTGAGAATCCACAATTTGATCAAACTTTTATTCAGAACTACGCGAATATCAACATTATTCCACAGATTAAAAGGGTGCCAGGAGTTGGTGACGCAACAGTTTTTGGGACCAAAGATTATTCGGTGAGAATTTGGCTTGATCCTCAAAAAATGGCAGGTTACGGATTGGTACCAGCGGACATTAATACTGTTTTGGCAGAGCAAAATATTGAAGCTGCACCTGGTAGTATCGGCGATAATGCAGAAACAAGTTTTAGATATACTTTAAAATATAAAGGTCGTCTAACCGAAATTCCAGAGTTTGAAAATATCGTATTAAGAAGTACCGAAAATGGACAAGTTCT
This sequence comes from Soonwooa sp., assembly GCF_030151385.1. GTDB lineage: Bacteria > Bacteroidota > Bacteroidia > Flavobacteriales > Weeksellaceae > Soonwooa. The sequence goes on along the minus strand of NZ_JASLDS010000030.1, from coordinate 59,271 downwards.
TCGCTTAAAAGATGTTGCCAAAATCGAATTAGGAGCACAAGATTATACAGGAAAGAGTTTTACAGATGGTAATCCTGGTATTGGTATTGCGATTGCACAAACGGCTGGGTCTAACGCACAAGATGTTATCAATCAGACAATAGCGGTTTTAACAAATGCTGAAAAAACTTTTCCGAAAGGTGTCAAATGGACAACTTTGGTTAATGCGAATGATTTCCTAGATGCTTCTATCGAAAAGGTTGTCCATACCTTAGTTGAGGCGTTTATCTTAGTATTCATCGTTGTTTTTATATTCTTGCAGGATTGGCGTTCAACCTTAATTCCAGCAATTGCAGTTCCCGTAGCGATTATTGGTACTTTCTTTTTCCTTGATATATTTGGATTTACCATCAACCTCTTAACTTTATTTGCCTTAATCTTGGCAGTTGGTATTGTGGTGGATGATGCGATTGTTGTTGTTGAAGCCGTCCATAGTAAATTGGAGCAAGGTGAACAGTCACCATTACGAGCTTCTATCAATGCGATGGGCGATATTAGTGGGGCGATTATCAGTATTACTTTGGTAATGTCGGCGGTATTCGTACCGGTGAGTTTTATTACTGGTTCGGCTGGGGTGTTTTATAAGCAATTTGGTTTGACGTTGGCGATTTCGATTGGACTTTCGGCAATTAATGCCTTGACGTTAAGTCCAGCTCTATGTGCTATTTTCCTAAAACCACATTCTCACGAAGCTAAGAAGATGAATATCATGCAGCGATTCTTCATGTATTTTAATACAATTTTCGATGCTTTTGTTAAACGTTATTCGGGATGGGTTTTAATCCTTTTAAGAAAAAAATGGCTTGCTGGTTTAGGTTTGGCTTTGTTTACAGCAATCTTTGTTTGGTTGATGAATACGACACCGAAATCTTTCGTTCCATCTGAGGATATGGGAGGTGTTATGGCTGATATATCTTTGCCATTAGGAGCTAGTGAAGCCAGAACTCAAGCACTTTTAGACGAAGTAGAAGCTATTGTTAAAAAAGAACCAGAAGTCGATCACATTCTTAAAGTTACTGGTCGTGGTATGATGTCTGGTGTTGGTAGTAACAATGGTATGTTGATTTTAAAATTAAAACCTTGGGCACAACGTACAGGTAAAGACGAAAGTACACAAGCTTTAATTGGTCGATTGTATCAAAAGACAGCAGGAATCAAAGATGCAAAAATGGTATTCTTTGGTCGTCCAACGCTTCAAGGTTTTGGTAATGCAGCAGGTTTTGAATTCCAAGTTCAGGATCAAAAAGGTGGAAGTATTGAAGATTTAACCAAAGTAAGTAATGATTTTATCAATGCGTTAAAGCAACGTCCAGAGATACAAAATGCCTTTACATCATTTAACCCAAATTATCCGCAATACATGATTGATATTGACGTGCCAACGGCTAAAGCTGCAGGCTTTTCAGTTAATGATATCTTATCCGTGATGCAAGGTTATTTTGGAGGGGTTTATTCTTCCAATGTTAACTTATTTGGGAAACAATATCGTGTAATTTATCAGGCGCCGGCTGATCAACGTCAAAGTTTAGAAAATCTAAACTCGATGATGGTTCGTAATAGTTCTGGTGTTATGGCGCCAGTTAGCCGATTTGTAACCACCAAAAAAGTATATGGACCACAAGCGATTGGACGTTTTAACCTCTTTACTGCTGTTGGTGTTAACGGAACGCCGAATGCTGGTTACAGTTCTGGAGATGCGATTAATATCGTAAAAGAAGTTGCAGCAGAAACTTTGCCAACTGGTTACGGTTATGAGTTTTCTGGTTTAACACGTGAAGAAGTTAACTCAGGAAGTCAAACGGTTTACATCTTTATTTTATGTTGTGTATTCGTGTACTTCTTGCTTGCGGCGCAGTATGAAAGTTATATTTTGCCATTTGCGGTAATGCTGTCCTTGCCAGTAGGTCTTGCTGGTGCGATGATGTTCTCTAGCTGGATTGGTAAATCTAATAATATCTATACTCAGATTTCTTTAATTATGTTGATTGGTCTCTTGGCGAAAAATGCGATTTTGATTGTGGAATTTGCTTTGGATGCACGTAAGAAAGGCTTTACTATTGGTAGAGCTGCAATTTCTGGAGCTAAACAAAGAATTCGTCCGATTTTAATGACGTCATTTGCATTTATTTTCGGGTTAATACCTTTGGCAACAGCAAGTGGTGCAGGTGCTATCGGTAACCAATCTATTGGTATTGGTGCAATTGGAGGTATGTTGGTTGGGACTATTTTTGGTGTACTTTTCATACCAGTTTTGTTTGCGATTTTCCAATATTTACAAGAGCGTGTATCGAGCAAGAAAGTTTTCGAAGAAGATTATGGAAACAGACTTAGCGAATAATCTCAACAGAAAATCTATTACAATGAAAATTAAAACTTCACATATCGTTTCCGCAATTGCTTTGGCAGGACTAATGCAGTCTTGTAAAGTCACGGAAACCTATCAAAAGCCAAATGTAAAGTCGGATTGGGACAAATCTTTGTTTAGAAAACAAACCAATTCGGATTCACTTTCTATGGCGAAAGTAGCTTGGAATCAGATTTTTTCTGATGAAAAGCTACAAGCTGTTATTAAAAAAACAGTCGAAAATAATTATGACTTAAAAATAGCGCTGGCGAGAATTAACGAAGCAGATGCGGTTTTCAAACAATCGCAGCTTAATAATTTGCCAACGTTGGATGGAATAGCTTCTATTAAAGATACCAAAAACAGTGCAGCAGCGCAGGGAAGCAACTTCCGAATTCCTGATGTCACTAATTTTCAACTTGGCATTTCGGCAGGTTGGGAAGTTGATATTTGGGGAAAGATGGCTGCGATGAAGCGTTCTGCTTATGCCGGATTTTTGCAAACCGATGCTGCTAAAAGAGCGGTGCAAACGCAGTTGGTGGCGCAAGCTGCTAGTTTGTATTATCAATTGTTGTCTTTGGACAAGCAGTTAGAAATTACGCAGCAAACCATCGAAATTCGTAAAAAGAATGTCGAAGCTGTGCAGCTTTTAATGGATGCGGCGTACTTAACTGGTGCTGATGTTGAGCAGAGTAAAGCCAACTTGTATTCGACGCAGTTGATGGTTCCAGATTTGGAAATCCAAATCCAGCAAACCGAAAATGCTCTTAATACTTTAATGGGCGAAACGCCAAAATCAATTGATCGAAATAGCATTGATTCGCAAACAATTTCAGCTGATTTCAAAACGGGGCTTCCGGCTTCGTTGTTGCAAAATCGTCCCGATGTTTTGGCTGCAGAAATGGCATTTCGTCAAGCTTTTGAAAACAAAAATATTGCTTTAGCACAGGTTTATCCATCCCTTAATATTACGGGGACTTTAGGCTTGTCGTCGAAGAATATTTCGGACTTTTTCAAGGAGTCTTTGTTCTACACTATTGGTGGAACACTTACCCAAAATATCTTTCAGCAAGGCAATCGTAAGACGCAAGTCAAAATTATGGAAGCTAGAAAAGAGCAGGCTTATTTAGGTTTCGAAAAGTCATTGTTAACGGCAGGTTCGGAAGTTTCGAACGCTTTAGTAACTTACGAAAAAGCAAAATCCAAAGAAGCAACACGTCAATTGCAAATCGAATCTTTGCAAAAAGCTGTTGACTTCAGTAACGAGTTGTTGACTTATTCATCTAAAGTAAATTACGTTAACGTTTTGACGGCAGAGCAAGCCTTGCTACAAGCGCAGCTTTCCGCAGTTAATGACAAATTACAACAATTACAAGCTATGACCGAATTCTATCGTGCACTTGGTGGCGGACAATTCTAGAATTTGAAAATCAACATATTTAAAGCCTGACTTTTTGGTCAGGCTTTTTATTTGGAGCTATTGACTCCGTCGAAAAGCTTTTTAGTATTTTTTTTGGAAGCTTTTTCCCGCTATCCACTATATCTTTTGTAGTATCGCTCGGACGACTCCGCTACGCTCCGTCGCCTCGCTCCACCACAAAAGGATGCCGTTTCTATCGGGGCTAGGGACTACTAATTGTTTATTTGATATTTTAAATTCTTACAAAAATTTCTATTCCAATCCTAAAGAACCTGAGTTAGGAATAAGAAAATTGACGTCAGTTGGAGTGGTTTTCGAAGAAAACTGTATCGAAAACAAGTGAATTTTCTTATTATCAAATTTTCTCGATACAAAATCTTTCAAATTTATACTGCAAGTTATGCTTCGTATAAGTAAAAGTGCCTTATCCCGAACTGACGTTAAAATAAGTAAAGTTCTAGAAATAAGAACATCAAAATTTAGCGAAACTAAATTTGACAAGCATTTATAAAAATTAAGTGAAAATTTTCAAACACATTTTTCATTTTTTAACGAATTTTAGCAGTTTCAAAAGGCTTTGCCATACTTTCCTTTCAAATGATTTGTTTATATTTACGTACAGAATTTTTTAAATCAAAAAACACTTAAAACGTAAACATTTATGGCAATTAATTTACAGAAAGGTCAGAAGATCGATATTGGCTTAACGAAAATGACAATTGGATTAGGTTGGGATCCAAATGAGGGAACTGGTGCAGATTTCGATTTGGATGCATCTGCATTTATGATTGACGAAAACCGTTTAATTCCTGCCGAGCCTTTCTTTGTTTTTTATGGAAATACAGATTCTCCCGATGGTGCATTACATCATACAGGCGATGATCCAACAGGAGGAAACAGTGCAGATGGCGATGACGAAAGTATCGAGGTAGATTTGTCAAAAGTTGATGCACGTATTAACGAAATTCTTTTCGTAGTAACGATTCACGAAGCTTTGGACAGAAAACAAAATTATGGTCAGGTTCGTAATTCTTACATCCGTATTGTGGATGATTCTAACGGACAAGAAGTTGCAAAATACGAGTTGGGTGAAGATTTCTCTATTGAAACTGCCGTAGAATTTGGTCGTCTTTATAAAAGAAATGGCGCTTGGAAGTTCGAAGCATCAGGAATTGGTTATAGAGAAGATTTAGCATTTTTCTTGGCAAAATATTACAAAGGTCAAATCATTAAATAGTTGATATGGCAATTAACTTGCAAAAAGTAACAATTGAGAAAACTGGCGACACGCACTCGATTGATTTAACAAAAAGAGATAACTCTAACAAAGAGATTGTTATCAACCTTAATTGGTCACAAGGACAACAAGCTAAAAAAGGCGGTTTCTTGTCTAGCCTTTTTGGGGGGAATAAAGACATCGACTTGGATCTTGGTGTTTTTTATGAATTAACTGACGGAAGCAAAAACTGTATCGATGGTTTGCAATTTTCGAAAGGTCAAGGTGGGCCAAGAGATCGCAAAACAAGACAAGGTTGTTACACAGATGCGCCTTGGATTTGGCATACAGGTGATGATCGTGGTGCTGCTGCAGGTTCGGGAGAGAATATTATTGTGAATCCTCAATCTTTGGAGAAGATTAAGCGTATCATTGTTTATTGTTTTATTTATGATGGTGTTGCGAGATGGGCAGAAACAAATGCGGTTGTGACGATTAAAGTTCCAGGGAATCCTGATATCGAAGTGCAAATGGGACAACAAAATGATCCTAAAAAGTTTTGTGCAATTGCAGAAATCCTGATTTCGCCAACCAACATGCAAGTGAAAAAATTAGTAAGCTTCCACAATTCGCATGGCGATTGTGACAAAGCTTATAATTGGGGAATGAAGTGGGCTGCAGGTTCTAAATAAAAAACTGAGTGAAATTTAACAACAATTACGAGCATTATTCATTTGATTTGTGGATGACGATTATTCGGTCGAATCCCAATTTTAAACCTCAAAGAACCGAATTACTAAAAAATGTTTTCTCTTTGGACAAAACAACGGAGGAGATAGATTCGGTGATTCGATATTATGATAATTTGTTTAATACTATTTCGGAGAAAACAGGAAATCATATTGAAAGAGAAGAGGTTTTTATGTTGATTTTGGATAAACTCGGAATAGATATTCGAGATATTTCGATTGATGATTTAAAACTGTTTTTTGAAAAATCAGATGCGCTTTTCGTAGAAAATGTGCCATTAGTTATTTGGGAAGACATTCATGACTTTTTAGGAAAGATAAAGGACAATGGAAAAACGGCGAGTATTCTTAGTAATACCGCTTTTATTCATGGAGATTCTATCCGAAAAGTTCTGAAAAAATTGGAATTGGATAGCTATTTTTCGTTTATGATTTTTTCTGATGAAGTTGGAATTTCCAAACCAAATTTTGAAATATTTGAATATCTTTACAAAAACACTCAACAACTAAAAACTATAACCAAATCTCAAATTATTCATATCGGTGACAATCCTGTGGCAGATTACCAAGGAGCCAAATCTTTTGGAATTGCCGCAGAATTAGTGAAATTTAATTAATGATGAATAAAAGATATAGTTTACATAAAATCCATGATGAAGCCAATTGCCCCTTTGATGAAGCGGGATACAGTTGGTTCAAATTTGGAGATACACAATTCGCCCATATTTTTGCCGAAGATTTATTCAATGGATTTATAAAAGAATTTGGTGACGAAATACTGGAGCAGGAGGAGATTATCCTTTTTCCGAGTCCATACCATTCGATTCCAACGGCGTCCAATTTCTTGTGCGCTTTCTTCAAAGAGCATCTTAACTACTTCCTTTTCGAGCATGGTAAATCGGCTTGTGTAGAGGGGAAAATCCACAGAAAACAAACTTATGTCCAAGATTATGGTAACATGAGTTTTGAGGAAAGAATGACTTTGATTGCGGGCGATACTTATTATATTGACAAAAGCTTTGTGGATGGCAAGTTTTGCATTTTTATTGATGACATCAAAATTACAGGAAGCCACGAAAAAACGGTTGACAAAATATTGAAAGAATACGATGTTAATGGTGAATTTATCTTCGTGTATTTTGCTGAATTAATGAATCCTGACATCCATCCAAGAATCGAAAATCATTATAACTATTTTAAAATTAAAACGGCTAAAGATTTGGTAGAGGTGATGAACTCGGACCATTTTAGTTTTAATACAAGAATTACAAAGTATATTCTGTTGATGGAAGACGGCGATTTTGATTTTGTGTATCAAAATCTTTCCAAGAAAATGCTGTCGCAAATGTTGCTTTTGGCAATTAGTAACAACTACCATCAAGTCGAAGAATACAAACGAAATATTAATAAATTAAAAAATAATTTACAATGGCAATTAACTTACAAAAAGGACAACGACAAAATATTAACGCACCAAAATTCACAATCGGTTTAGGTTGGGATGCTAACGCTTCGTCAACGGGCGGTGCTTTCGATTTGGATGCTTCAGTTTTTGTTTTAAATGAAAATAAAAAATTAATCGCGGACGATTTCTTCGTGTTTTATAACAACCTACAATCTCCAGACAAAGCGGTGACACATACTGGTGATAACCTAACAGGTGACGGCGATGGCGATGATGAGCAAATCAAAATTGATTTAACAGGAATTGATTCTCGTGTTAAAGAAATTATCGTTGTAGTAACAATTCACGAGGCAGACGACAGAAAACAGAATTTTGGACAAGTTCGTAATTCGTTTATCAGAATTTTCAACACAGATACTAACGAAGAAATCTTGAAATACGAATTGGACGAGGATTTCTCAATCGAAACGGCAGTAGAATTCGGAAGAATCTACGAGCGTAACGGCGAGTGGAAATTCGAAGCGGTAGGAAATGGTCAAAGAGAAGGCCTTGCAAAATACGTAAGTTTATATCAATAAGTCATGGAAGGAGAAATTGTAAATGCAGCCATTGATAAAAATGGTAATGTAGATCTTGCGCAGATTAACACGTTAGATGTGCAAAAGTACGATGGAATGGCAAATTCTATCGACGAGCAAAACCCAAATTCGATTATTAATTTCGGTTCGGAGTTGCAGAACTCTTTGGCTAATCAAAGTGATTCTTTTTTAAATAATGTAAGAAAATCTAACTCAGGCGAAGTTGGTGATTTAATCAACAAACTTTTGGTAGAGCTTAACTACGTTGATGTTGATGAGTTGGAAGGCAATTCGGTAAAGAATTTTTTAAAGAAGATTCCTTTCCTTAAAAATATGGTGACTTCGGTAGAAACGATGTTTGTGAAGTATGACAAAATTGTCAACAATATTTCTGATATTTCCAACAAAGTAAATGCTGGGATTATCACTTCTACTAAAGATAATGCCGTTCTTCAGACGATTTTTACAAGCAATATCGAATCAGTAAAGAAGATTGAAGATTACATTATTGCGGGAACGATTAGACAACAAAAAGCGAGCGAAGAGTTGGCGCAGATGGAAACCAATCCAGCAAATTATCAGGATTATCAAATTTCGGATAAAAGAGATTTCGTTAACAGGTTAGACAGAAGATTGGCGGATCTTAAAGTGGTAAGATTTATCATTTTGCAATCGTTACCACAAATTCGTTTAATCCAAAATAACAATGTTTCTATTGCAGAAAAGGCGCAAACGATTCTTACGACAACACTTCCAGTTTGGAAGAACCAGTTGACCTTGGCAGTGGCGATGTACAGACAACAACAAAATATTGATGTTCAGAAAAAAGTGTCTTCCACAACAGAAGAAATCTTGAGAAAGAATGCACAAAGACTGCAACAGAATACCATCGATGTTGCCAAAGCTAACGAGCAAACAATTGTATCAATCGACACTTTGAGAGACACAACAAGTACGCTTATCAATACATTGAACGAGGTTAAACAAATCCAACAACAAGGAGCACAAAGCAGACAACAATTGGATGTTGAGCTGAAAAACCTTGAAGATACTTTGAAAAAGCAAATTCAAAATTCTTAATTAACAATTGGAGCAAGATAACGAGATATTAAAAAACAGTAAAAAAAGATTACAAAAACTAAAGCTTCTCAGTAAATTTTTTGATAAAGCAGATCTTATCAATATCATTATTAAAACTGAACTGATTCAGTCTTATTTTGACACCAATTCGCCCAACGGTTTGGATATCAATAAACTCGAATTATTTCATCTACAATACACCGATAGTTTGATTGTTTTGCTGGAAAAAATCAAAAAACAAAAAGAGGCTAATATTCTTGCGATTTATAAAGAAATTGATGCAAACGAAGATTACATAGAAAGTTATGCTGCTGCTAACGCCAATGTAAAGAATTTTGCATTAGACAAAAAATACCAAAATGCCCTTATGTCAGATTATTTAAGGGCATTTTATTATAATTTGACGGATAAAAGAGTCGAGCTGAAAATCAATTCTATCCGCGGTTTGTCCAACGATTACGCGATGGAATATTATCGGAAAACTTCAAAGATTGAATTTTTGTTAAGTCTTCCCGATACCAAATATTACGAGTACGAAAATGTCGTTATGGAGCGCAAACTGGTTGGTAAACTAAATGCTACCAACTTCAAAGTTCGCTTTGTTTGTGGATATAATGTCGACAATCAAATGTTCGAATTGTACAAAATCGTTGGCACCGAAGAAGACTTTATTTGGAATCTTCAAACCAACGAGTTTTATTTTTTAGCTTCTGATATCGAAAAGCTGTTGGATACTTCTCCCAATGTGTCGAATAATAAAAACATTATCGACGATCTTTTGAATAGAAACAAAGAACTGGAAGGAAAAGTAGAATCCATAAAAACGGAGCTTCCGGACGATATTATTGATCTGCTGAAAAAGTACCGCGAAACGCTGGAAAAGCAAGAAATGATTAATCAAGTAATCAATGTAGATGAGGAGATGAGTATTCTCAACTCGATGTTAAATTTAAACCTAAATAACAAAATAGAATAATATGGCAATTAACTTACAAAAAGGACAAAGAATAAATCTTCAGAAAGACAACGGAAGCACTTTACATAATGTTTGTGTTGGCGTTAACTGGGGCGCAATCGAGAAGAAAGGATTTTTTGGTACCAAAAAAGAAGCGGTTGACTTAGATGCAAGTTGTATTTTGTACGACGATGGCAAAAATGAGTTGGACGTAGTATACTTCGGACAATTGAAATCTAAAGATGGTGCTGTTAGACATAGTGGCGACGATTTGACTGGTGATATGTCTGGTGATGATGGTTTGGACAATGAAGTAATTACCTTGGATTTGTCAAAACTAAACCCGAATGTTAGTCATGTTGCTTTTGTACTGAATAGCTACAAAGGTCAGGATTTTGGAACGATACCATTTGCTTCTATCAGAATCTACGAAGGAACACCAACAAGAGTTTCAGAAGTTTTTGCAACTTACAATATTGCTAAAGGCGATAATTTCGCTGGACACGTTTCTATGGTTATGGGAATCTTTTACAAGAGAAACGGCGAGTGGAAATTCAATGCGATTGGCGAACCTACACGCGACAGAAAATTACAAGAAACTGTGGAAACAGTAAAACAAAACTACTTATAAAATTACTTAACTGAAAAATACAATTTACGATGGCGATTAGTTTACAAAAAGGTCAAAAGATTGACTTAAGAAAAAGTACAGGCGAAGCATTAACTAACTTTTGTGTTGGTGTTAACTGGGGTGCAATTGAAACAGTAAAATCAGGCTTTTTAGGCTTCGGTTCCAAAAAAGTTGTGGAAGATGTGGATTTGGATCTTAGCTGCATCATGCTTAATGCAAATGGCGATTTAATCGATTGGTTGTATTCTCCAGATTACAATGCTTGGTTGTCTCAAAATAATATTCCGTTAGGGAAGTTGACTTCTAAAGACGGTGGACTTCGTCACAGTGGTGATGACAGACAAGGTGATGTTGGTGGCGACGATGGTCTTGACAACGAAATTATTTCGGTGGATCTTAACAAAGTAAGTCCAGATGTTGATAAAATCTTTTTCTTTCTAAATATTTATCTTAATGAAGGTCAAAATTTTGATTTTGCACAAATTCCATTTGCTAAAATTAGAATGTATGAAGGAACGCCGACAAAGGTAAACAGTGTACATTCCAACTACGATATTGTTACTGATGCTAGTTATAGAGGCAAAGGTGCGCTTATCTTGGGTAAATTATACAGAAGAAACGGCGAATGGAAATTCGATGCTATTGGAGAACCTGCTGATGACAAAATCTTCGTACAAACCATCCAAAGGATTTTAGAAAATTACAAATAAAGCTTAGATACTATGAGAAGATTACCTGTATATCTTTTGTTAGATACATCTGGTTCTATGACTGGCGAGCCTATCGAAGCTGTGAAAAATGGTGTACAAATGATGTTGCATTCTCTTCGTCAAAATCCACAAGCGATCGAGACGGCGTATGTTAGTATCATTACATTTGATAACGAAGCAAAACAAATTGTTCCATTAACAGATTTGGCATCGTTCCAAATGGTGGATATCAAAGCGCAAAGTACAACGTCGATGGGCGCTGCGTTGTCTTTGTTAGCCGACAGAATGGAAACTGAAATCACAAAAACAACGACCGAACAAAAAGGCGATTGGAAACCTTTGACGTTTATCATGACAGACGGAATTCCGACCGACGACTGGCAGCTTGGATTTAACAAATTAAAGCAAGTGAATAAAGGTCTTATCGTTGGATGTGCAGCAGGATCAGGCGCTGATGACAAAATCCTAAAACAGATTACCAACTCGGTGGTTAGATTGGACAATGCAGATTCCGAAAGTATTTCTAAATTTTTCCAATGGGTAACAGCGTCCATTTCGACAACATCAACCAAAGTTGAAGAAACGGGAATTGAGTTATCAGGCTTGGATCAACTTCCACCACCACCATCGGAATTGGTAATAGTATCATAAATTATGAACAGAAGATTATTAGCATATTTCCTGCTGGACACTTCGGGATCAATGCGAGGTGAACCCATTGTTGCGCTTAATAACGGTTTCAATGGATTGATTAGCATGTTACGATCGGATCCACAAGCGATGGACTCTTTGCACATTAGTGTCATTACTTTTGATAGAGAAGTCAAGAATCTTATTCCGTTGACGGATTTGGCGAGTTTTCATCCTGTGGAAATCAAATGTCCCGATAGCGGACCGACGCACACAGGCGAAGCTTTAGAAATGGTTTATAATCTTGTGAATAAAGAAGTTATCAAAGGATCTACCGAAAGAAAGGGAGATTGGAAGCCTTTGTTGTTTGTTTTCACCGATGGCAAACCATCCGATTTACAAAAATACAGAGAGGTAATTCCTAAAATCAAATCTTTGGATTTTGGCGTTATTGTAGGTTGTGCTGCGGGACCAAAAGCCGAAGTTAACTTCTTACAAGATCTTACGGATAATGTGGTAAAGCTGGATACAACGGATGCCACAACTTTAACGACATTTTTTCAGTGGGTAAGTTCGTCCATTGAGATGGGAGGGAAGTCACAAGGAACGGGCGAGTCTATGACGCTTCCGCCACCGCCGACAGAACTCAACATTATTGTATAAAACACTAAGCTATGAGAAGACTACCTATTTATTTCCTTATTGACGTTTCCGAGTCAATGGTGGGAGAGCCTATAGAGCAAGTTCAGGATGGAATTGCAACAATTATCAAAGAGTTAAAAACCGATCCGTATGCGTTGGAAACGGTTTGGATTTCGATTATTGGTTTTGCGGGAAAAAGCAAAGTCATAACGCCTTTGCAAGATGTTATAACATTTTATCCACCAAAAATCCCAATTGGAAGTGGAACGTCTTTGTCTAAAGGTTTGGAAGAATTAATGAATTCTTTCGATAGAGACCTTGTAAAGACAACCTACGAAAGAAAAGGAGATTGGAAGCCAATTGTATTTTTATTTACAGATGGTATTCCGACGGATAATACCGATCAAGCGATCGACCGTTGGAACGCCAGTTACCGCAGCAAATGCAATTTGATTGTGATTTCAATTGGTGATAATACCAACTATAATCTTTTAGGAAAAATATCTGACCAAGTTTTGTTGTTTAACAATACAGATTCCAACGCTTACAAAGAGTTTTTCAAATGGATTACAGCGTCTATCAAAGCGACGAGCGAGAACATCAACAATACTAATGTTGAGGGAATTAATCTTAGCAAGTCCGATCCAGACGTTATTGAGAAAATTGATTTGTCCAAAAATCATTCTTTGCCCGATAATAATTTTGTGGTGCTTAGCGGAAAATGTTCTTCTAATGACAAATTGTATTTGTTGAAATTTAAGAAAACCACGCATGAATCAAGTATTCCCGGTTTTAGTACTCGCGTTTACAAAATAGATGGCGCTTACAAAATCGACGAAAATGCGTACCGAGAATATTCTGATGGCGCGGTTAATGCCAACAAAATCTTTAGTGACGAGCTTTACGGAAATCCAAGTTGTCCATCTTGTGGCAACAATTATGCGTTGGCAACTTGTCAATGTGGCGGCATCCATTGCATAAGTGGCGATGGTCCTGCGACTTGTCCGTGGTGCGGAAATACAGGTTATTACGGAATGTCCGAAGGCGGTTTTGATATTAACAGAACTTTAGGCTAAAATATGGAGAAAATTTTAAATGAAATCCTAAAAGAAAATAATATTGAAAGTTCTAAAGTCGTCAATGCTACGATTTCAAAATTAAGTGAGAACGTAAAAGTTAACGAAATTTCGAAGTCGATTTTAGATTTAAAACTTCAAATACTCCAAATTTTTAATATGTATAAAGAAAAGGAAGAATTTATCGAAGCGCAATTGTCCATTCCAAATGCGAATGTCAAAAAGGAATACAATTTTTGCTTTGATACCAGCATATTTCCCGCCATTAAAATCACGGATGTTAAAAATTTGGATCAAGTCGGTTTAGAATTTAATCCTGAAACCGTTTGTATATCTGGGATTCCGACAACTGCCAACCAAATCGAAATTCAAATTGAATTTTTTAGCACTAATGACGAAAACATGGAAATCGATTTTAAGACGATTCCTTTCATCGTGAATGCTGATCCCAAAGATTTATGGCTTAACAAACCAAGTCCGCAAGATGAAGTTTTCCCAAAAGAAGATAATGTAACTTTTAAATCTAAATTTTTAGATAAAAAGATTGTTGTAGCGTCTAAAAGAGGACGTTCTCATGCACATGAAGGAAGTTTTCGCGATGATGATTTTGTAGTAAAACAATTAGCTGATCATTGGAGTGTTGTTGCTGTTGCAGATGGCGCAGGTTCTGCAAAGTTGGCGCGCGCAGGTTCGAAATTTGCGACCGAAAATATTGTTAAAAGTTTAGAGGACGAAGCTTTTTTGCTTGCGCTGTCAAAGGAAGTTGAGAATTATTTTTCAGCAGAAAATAATGCTGAAACAAATGTAACTTCAAATATAGAATCTTCTGAAACCGAAAATCATTTAGAAGAAAATGCAATTGAAACCGAAGGCAAAAATTCTAAATTGGATAGTAAAAGGTTTATCATTAACTCTTTGTATACAAGGGTTAAAAAGCTGAATGCCGATTTGGATGCTTTTGCAACTTCCGAAGGTGCGACGCTTAAAGATATCCATACCACACTTATTTTTACTTTGCTAAAGAAATTTGAGTTTGGTTATGTCGTACTTTCCTTTGGTGTGGGCGATTGTCCAATTAATATTTTACAAAATAATGATACCGAAGTTAAGTTGCTCAACTTCCTCGATGTTGGCGATTTTGGAGGTGGAACACGTTTTATCACCATGCCCGAAATTTTTGGTAAACCAGATATGGTTAATCGTTTTGGAATCAATTGTTTTAAAGATTTTTCTAAACTTTTCCTAATGACAGACGGTATTTACGATCCAAAATTTGTCGTAGAAAGTAAGCTCGAAAATATGGAAAGCTGGAAGAACTTTTTAAGAGATTTAAACGGCGAAAATGAAGACGGAATTCGCGTAGATTTTGCCAACGATGCTGAGGTTGATAAGCAATTATCAGACTGGATGGATTTTTGGAGCAAAGGAAATCACGATGATAGAACTTTAGCAATTATATATTAATCGGATGAGTGTTATAAAAGTAAATTCTATTATAGATCCTACGAAATCCTACGAATATGTAGATGACGGCAATCCCAAAAGAGGAGGTGTTAAAGACGTTTATTTTGCGCCAAATCGACAATATGTGGTTGCTTTTTTCCGCGAACCTTTGGATTTTAATCAAAAGGAAAGGATTAAAAAAATTGTTTCGCTCTATTTAGAAAATATAAAAAAGGGAAATGCGGCCGATTATTTCTTAGACGAAATTTTTAGGTGGCCGTATGATGCAGTTGAGAAAGATGGAAAAACGGGTGTCGTTGTTCCGATTTATAATTCAAAATTCTTTTTTCAAAAAGGTTATGCTACCAATGAAACCATCAAAGGTGGCGAAAAAGTAGGGAAGTGGTTTACAACGCCGTCTTTCCGTAATAATCAATATCCTTTAGCTTTGGATAAAACCGAACTTGGCGATTGGCTTAGCTATTTCCAAATCGGAATTAATATCTCGCGCGGTGTCAAAAAAATGCATCAAATGGGATTGGCGCATTCTGATCTTTCGTACAATAATGTTTTGGTAGATCCAGTGTCTAAAGCTGCTGCCATTATTGATATCGATGGATTGGTGGTTCCAGGTTTGTTTCCGCCAGAAGTGATTGGTACAGCAGATTTTATCGCACCTGAGGTTTTAAAAACCAAACATTTGCCACTCAACGATCCGAATAGAATTTTGCCGAATCAAAAAACAGATTTGCATGCTTTGGCAGTTTTGATCTATATGTATCTTTTGCGCAGACATCCTTTGCGCGGAGGTAAAATTTGGGATTTGGATGCCGAAAAAGATGAGGTTTTATCCATGGGCGAAAAGGCTACTTTTATCGAAAGTCCTACAGATACCATCAACAGAGTAAAAGTTGATCAGTTAAGAAAGTGGGATGTTTTCTGGGGCGATCCTAGCAAAATTCCTTATTCGGCGACTGGCCCCTATTTGGAAGAATTATTCAAAAGAGCTTTTATCGATGGACTTCACAATCCAATGTTGCGACCCATTGCAAATGAGTGGGAAACGGCTTTGTTAAAAACAGTTGATCTGATCCAACCTTGTAGCAATCCGCAATGTAACGAGAAATGGTATGTTTTCGATAATACGTCGAAACCAAAATGTCCATTCTGTGGAACGCCACATCAAGGGACTTTGCCAGTTGTGGATTTGTATTATAAATTCAAAGAAGGGGTTTGGAAACCCGAAAATCATCGCTTGATGGTGTATCACAATCAATATCTTTTCAAATGGCATGTTTCCCGAAAAGTTATCCGTAATGAAAGTTTGACGGCGGCGGATAAAAAGCCTGTTGGATATTTTACATTTTATCAAAATAGATGGGTTTTGGTTAACCAAAGTTTGCCCAATATGAAGGATATAACCGAAGACAAAATGATCCCAATCAACTCGATGGTCGAGTTAACAGATGGGAAAAAAATAATGCTTTCCGACGAAGACGGAGGGCGATTAATGTATATAACTTTAACAAATAAATAAACTTAAAAAATGGATAAAAGTATTATCGATTTACATCCCGGCTTGATAATAGGATTTGCTGTCGTCGTGCTTGTAATGTTGATGTTGGATCTTGGTGTTTTCAATAAAAAAGCACACGAAGTGTCGTCAAAAGAAGCTACAATTTGGACAATTGTTTGGATATCATTAGCAATGGTATTTTCGGGCGTTGTCTATTGGGTTTTCAACCAAGATGCAGGTGGACACGAGCTTGCGATCGAAAAGTTTACGCAATTCCAAGCAGCATATTGGATAGAAAAAGCACTCTCCGTTGACAACTTGTTTGTCTTTATTCTCGTATTTGGATTCTTCAAAGTTCCGAGACATTTACACCACAAAGTTCTGTTTTGGGGAATTATTGGCGCCTTGATATTCCGTGCTATCTTCATTTTTGCAGGTGTCGGAATCATCAACCTAACTTATTTGCCAGAATGGGTAATCTTCGGAACGCCAGTTCGTATTAATGTTGTGATGACGTTATTCGGGTTGTTCTTAGTCTATGCCGGAATCAAATCTTGGGGCGGTGGTGACGATGATGAGGATGAAGATTTCAGCGAAACTGCAGGTGCACGTTTGGTTAAAAGATTCTACAAAGTTGCCGACAACTATGATGGTGACAAATTCTTCACAATCCAAAATGGCATTAAAATGGCGACGCCTCTATTGGTCGTTGTTGCCGTTATCGAGTTCACAGACGTATTGTTTGCAGTGGATTCTATCCCAGCGATTTTTGCAATTTCTAAAGATCCATTTATTCTTTATACTTCTAATATTTTTGCAATTTTAGGACTTCGATCATTGTATTTCTTGCTATCCAATTTCATTCATATGTTTAGCAAATTACCTTATGGATTGGCAATTATCCTAAGTTTTATCGGTGTAAAAATGTTGATTTCACCATGGTTCCATATTCCATCGCCAGTGTCTTTAGGAATCGTTGGTGGTATTTTGGTACTATCCGTAATCGCATCAATTATGTTCCCAGACAAAGATGACGACAAGGACGAGGCTGAAAAAGCTTAATTAATATCTTTAAACAAAAGCATTTACATTGTTGAATTTAACGGTGTAAATGCTTTTTGTTATTTTTAACTTCTACAAGATTATTTGCGTATGAATGAAAATTCTACTACTTCTCCAATTATAAATGATTCATCGATAATAGATGTTTCGGGACAAAATGTTGTGCCGTTGCCACGTTTTGATGAGAATGAATTTGAAAGTTCTAATTCAAATCAATATTGGAAATTAGGTCAAAAATTTTCAAAGAAATTAAGTTTAAATTCCAATCAAGTTGAATTGCTTAATAAGCTAAACTTTGCTGATAATGTCTTTAATGAAATTCCATTTTGCAGAATACAGATTTTAAAAGAATTTATTCGTGCTTATGATTTTTTTGTCGAGAAATGTAAACCAGTCAACAAAGCTTATGCAACGGTTTTTGATGAAATGGCAGAAATCATCATTTACAATAAATACAATTATCGGAAAGAAAGCCTCAACTACGTTTATGCAATAGATTCTATAAAATCCGAAATTTATAATCAAATTCTTAAATTTTGTGAAAATAATATTAGAGAAGTTTATGCGATAAAACGAAAAATCAATACAGATTTAGATTACAAACATCCAGATATTGAAAGGCTTTATGAGAAGAAAATCCTGTCAAAACTTCCGGATTTCTTACTTTATGATAGATCAAAAGTTTTGGATGCAGATTCCAGAACCAATTTAATTCTCAATGAAACCAATACCAATCGTTGGAAAATAAAGTTCGATGATGTTACAACGCATTATTCAAGCCTTATTGGATTCACTTGGGAAGTCGATCGTTTGGTTGCTGTTAATGAGAAAAATCCATCGGTTAGTCACATTTTTTTTGAAGCAGCGAAGTTTATCACAGATTTTGATAAAATAGTTGCTTTGGAATTGTATTTTAAATATTTGGATAAGGATATTGTTTCAACAAAATTTGAAAATAAACAATTTCCAAAATTAACCCAGAAACAGTTATTTAAAAATCAAAATGAAGTTGACAATTTTGTCGTGTTGATTAAGAATTTTATAAACGACAGAAATTTAACAGAAGCACTTGGAAACATTCCGAGAATATTTGAACCGAAGCGAAAGAAAATTAGTATTGATAGAAGCGCAATTGCAGATATACAAAAGCAAGATTCGTTAACAGTCGAATTGTTAGAGGAATATCTAAATGACGAAGAACCAATAGACATTATTGAAACAGAACAAACGTTAACCGAAGAATTTATAATTCCGGAAGTTGAAACCATTTCAGAAATTAAATTTAAACCTGAACTTCAATTATCAAATATTCAAGTAAGTATTTTGGAAATGTTTGAAAAATCTAGTTTTTCAATGCTTCAAAACGAGCTCGAAGATTATATTAAATCTAAAAATTTGTTTCTCAATTCTGCCATTGAAGCAATCAATGATAAATGTTTCGAAATGCTCGATGATGTTTTGATTGAGGAAGATGATGATTATTACACTATTTACCCAGATTATTATAAAAAACTATTACTAAATGATTGACAATATTAAACCTAAAGAAGTAACTTCCATCGTTAATTCGCTTGTGAGCGGTGTTGTTCCTAAAATTGGTGTGCAACATATTACTGTTGGACGTTCCGAAGAAATTAACGCTTTTATCAGCTCTTTAGAAGATGTTAAAAATGGTCACAGCCTTGCGAAATTTTGGATTGGAGATTTCGGAAGCGGAAAATCCTTTATGCTACATTTGCTAAATACGGTTGCGTTAAAACAAAAATTTGTCGTTGCCAATGCAGATTTTACTCCAGAAAATAGAATATATTCCAATGATGGAAAAAGTGTTTTGTTGTACGCGGCAATTATGGATAATATCGCCATCCAAACAAAGCCAGAAGGCGGAGCTTTACCAACGCTTTTAGAAAAATGGATTGAGCAAGTTATCACAAAGGTAAGTGAGAAACAAAATATTGCGTTAACAGATATCAGAAATGATGAGTATTTGCCCTTAGTTCAAAACGCAATTTTGAGAACCGTTAACGAGATTACAGAAGTTGGTGGATTCGATTTTGCTTCCGTAATTATCAAATATTACGAAGGTTATATCAAAGGTGACGAATATCTTCGCCGAAATGCGCTAAAATGGTTGAAAGGCGAGTACAAAACTAAAACGGAAGCACGACAAGATCTTGGTGTTCGAGAGATTATTAACGATGCCAATTATTACGATATGCTCAAAAACTTTTGCAAATTGTTCGTGAGCATGGGCTATAGCGGATTTATGATCAATCTGGACGAAGCGATTAATTTGTATAAAATCACAACTTCGGCAGCACGTGAGAAGAATTATGAGAAAATTCTTTCTATTTACAACGACTGCTACCAAGGGAAAGTTTCAAATTTCTTTGTGAATTTTGCAGGAACAGGAGATTTTCTTGAAAATGAAAGACGTGGTTTGTTCAGTTATCAGGCATTAAAATCTCGTTTGGAACCTAATAAATTTGAAAGTTTAGAAATAAGGGATTTTGCACAACCTGTCATTAAATTAAAACCTTTAAATCATAACGAGATTTTTGTTTTGTTGAAGAAACTGAAAGCCATTTTTGATATGAATTATAAAACAGAATTAAATGTTTCAGATGAAGATATTACTTCGTTTATGGAAGAAATGTTTAATAAACCTGGCGCTTCCGAGTTTTTGACACCTCGCGAAGTGATTAGAGATTTTCTAAATATTCTCAACATTATTCGTCAAAACCCTGAAATTGATAAAAGAAAATTGTTTGGCGAAATCGAGATTTCTGATGAAAGACCAAATGACCTTGTTGCTTTAGATTCTATCGAAGAAATATGACGACCTATGAAATGCTTTCCGAACCAATCCGAAGGTACATAAGAGATAAGCGTTGGGATAGTTTTCGACCGATTCAGGAGACTGCTATTCAGAGAATTACTTCTACGGATAACAATTATGTTCTTATTTCGAGGACTGCTTCTGGAAAGACGGAAGCAGCTTTTTTACCGATTTTATCAAAAGTGAATTTTAAAGAACCTGGAGTGAAAGTACTTTACATTTCACCACTAATAGCTTTAATTAATGACCAATTTTTGCGAGTAGAACAACTTTGCAATTATTTGGATGTTTCGGTCACAAAATGGCATGGCGAGGCAAATAAAAGCGGGAAAGATCGGCTTTTGAAAGATCCTAATGGAATTGTTCTCATTACGCCAGAATCTATTGAGGCAATGTTTTGTAATAAACCTTACAATGTTGTTCAGCTTTTTTCCTCATTAGAATATGTTGTTATCGACGAAATACATAATTTTTTAGGTTCAGATAGAGGACTACAATTACAATCTTTGATTCACAGATTACAACAGAAAAGTTCTAAAAAAGTATCTGTAGTAGGACTTTCTGCAACGGTAAGCGATGTTAATCAATATGAAGAATTAAAAACTTTTTTTGGTGATCCAATCAACACCAAAATTATTAGAGATATTACACCAAAACCTATCAATGCAGATTTTAGATATTTTGACTCGCAATCCACGGAACTGCCTTTAGATCTTTTAAAAGATTTGTATAAGGAGACAAGAGATTGCAAAGCATTGGTCTTTCCAAACGCAAGAGGACGAGTAGAGGAAGTTGCTGTGAAGCTAAAAAAAATATCCGAAAAAATTGGTGGACATCAGAATTATTTTTCTCATCATTCGGCAGTTGATAAGGAAACTCGAGAATATGTAGAATTTTTTGCGAAAAATACAAATCAGCAAAATTTCACTATTTCTTGTACATCTACTTTAGAATTAGGAATTGATATTGGCAACGTCGATAAAGTTGTTCAGATTGATGCTACGCACAGCATTGCGTCATTAATACAACGAATTGGAAGAAGCGGAAGAAGAGAAGGGAAATCAAGTAATTTGGTTCTTTACTCAACAGATTCTTGGAGTTTTTTACAATCTTTGGCATCTTGGCTTTTGTATCAAGAACATTTTATAGAACCAGTTTTTATTACAGAAAAACCTTATGATGTTCTTTTACACCAAATTTTATCTATTGTTAAAAGTTCTTCAGGAATTGAAATTGAGAAGATATATTTACAAATTTCAAATAATCCAGCTTTTTTAAAGATTAGCAAAGACGAGATTTTATCTTTAATTAGTCACCTAATTGGTTTAAATTTTTTAGAAAAAATCGGAAACGAAATTATTCTTGGTATCGACGCCGAACCCTTGGTAAACTCTAAAGATTTTTATTCGCTTTTTAAAACAGATACTTTTTTAAAAGTTGTAAACTCGGGTAATAAAATTGGAGAATTGCCATTATCTTCTCAATTAATTGTTAACGAAAATGTCTTTCTCTCAGCACGTATTTGGAAAATAATAGACATCGATTTTAAATCAAAAAAAATTGAAGTCATTCCCGCAAACGACGGTAAGAAGCCTTTATTTTTCGGAAGTAGTGCTGATGTTGCAGCCAAAATTAGAGAAAAGATGTTTGTAGTTCTTCTTTCAAAAGATGGTTATGATTTTTTAGATGAAAAAAGTCAATTTGCTTTATCCGAATTACGAAAAGAGTTTTCTTTTTTCAAAATTGAAAATATCAAACAGCAACGACCAGTTTTGGTAAAGGATAAATCGCAAATTTTCTACACATTTTCAAGCACAAAAGTGAATAGTACAATTTCCTTTCTTCTTAGCATGAAAAATATTGATAACCATATTGAAGATAATAGTTCTGCTATTATCGTAAACAATATTGAGTTATCAATGGAAGAGTTTTCCCGTATTTTAGCAAATATCGACATGCTGGAAATAGATAGACGACTTCAAATGCTATTAGCTTTTGATGAAGGTTTAGATATGTTAGAGTTTTCAAAATGGGCTGCATATCTACCACTTGAAATGCAAATTGATTTAATTAAAACTAAATACTTTGATTTTGATAGTGTAAAAGTTTTTGGAGAGGAGATTGATTTTGTAGTATAATAATTCTAAAACATAATTAGAAAACCCACAAAAAATATATTTGTGGGTTTTTGTTACTTTTAAACCTTACTACTAACTGTTTATTCCTTTCTTCTAGCTTTCCATTTTTTCCAAAGGAAAATTAACACTGGAATAATCAATAAGAATGGCCAGAATGAAACCAAGCCTAAAATAAAATCTACAAAATTATTCCAACCTTGAGATATAGAATCCACGAACTTGGTTCCGAATCCTATTTTGGAAGTTACCGAGTTTTGAGGTTTTATTTTCGCAATCGTCATGTTGATAGTGCTGTATTTAACACGATCATCAATAAATTTTAGTCGACCTTCCGCCGAGTCGATTTCTTCTTCCAAGCCTCTTATTTTCTCCTGAATCTCAAGAATGTCTTTTGTGGAGTTGGTTTGTTTCAGAAGATCTCGATACTTGTCAAGGAAAGCCATTTTGTTTTTTAGCCTTATTGCAACATCTGTATATTCCTCAGTAACATCATCAGTTTTTACATTTTTAGAAATCAAATCTCCCAAACCTGTCGAAAACGAATTAATCAACACATCAAAGTTTTCGTTCGGAACTTTTATAAAAAACGAAACCACATCTCTGTCAGTTTGTGAGCTAAAAGTTTCACTTTGGATATAGCTGTTATTCTTTTTCAGGTTTTCCTGAATATTTTGCTTCGCTTTTTCAATATTAGAAACCTCAATATCGAGGTCGGCACTTTTAATAATCTTTTTCTCAATATTTATGTCAGGACTTTCTGATGCGTTTGGCGGTGGTGGTGGTGTGCTATCACTTGCCGGATTTTCGGCTTTTGCTGCAGACATAACTTGTGTTACTGCTTCGTCTGCACTCATTATTTCGTGCGAACTTTGTCCACAAGAGAGAAGTAATGATAATATGAAAAGTAAATAGATTTGGCGCATTTTTGTTTTTATTTAAAAGTAGTGTTTTTTTTCTTGATATGATCGTAAAAATATTTCAAACTACTTCTAGTTATTTTCTCCATAAATAAGAATCTTAGCGATGTTTTTGATATTTAAATTATTTTCATCATTTACTAATTCAAGTTTTTGTGAGAATGTTTTAAGCTCTGTTTTGGCAGTTGCTACTGCATCTTTGAGATCTGAAATTAGGATTACTACACTACTGTGCAAAATTGGGGGACAAAAGCTTTCATTTGTTTCTGTGTTTTCAAAATCAAAAAGTAAACTATTTTCCATTTTGCTAATCTGTGGAGAAGGGTGACCAGAATAAAAAGAAATCGTCTCAGAAGTAGTAAGATTTTCCCATTCTTGTATGTCTGCTAAATTTGAGCAACATTGCGGAAATAAAATGTTTTCACCCTCTATTTTAAGGATATAACCTCCCTCAAATGAACATACCAAATCACATATTTCTTTTTCTTCTTCAGTTTGTTGCTTTTCAATTTCTAGCAAGATCAATTTTAATAGATCGCTCTGATTAATTTTATTTATTTCATAAAATGAGGATCCTACCAAATATGGCGTCATATTTTCAGAGAGTCCGACTCTTCTTAAACATTCAGTATTATAGTTATTCCAATCTTTTTGATACTCCCAATATGGTCCATGAGAAGGAGATTTGACCTCCGCATTAGAAATAAAAATATCTATAACAGGAATTAGTTGTATAATTTTTGACTCCATTAATTATAATTTATTTTTCGAGTTTTAAATTGTCTGGTACCAAAATATCGATTTCATAACCTAAGTCTTTTAAGTAATCGAGTCCATTTTGCTTGTCAAGTTTGACACTAGCGTTCCAAGATTTTTTTTGACCGAGCAGAATAAGTTCTTTTATAAATTTTGGCTCGTTAAGGTTAACCACTTCTTCGACTGACTTTATGCAGTTTTTTAGTTTTATCCCCGAATTAAGAAGTTGTCCCATGTAGTAATCGTCGCGTGTCAGAAATTCGATAATCAGCGGTGTTTGTTTATGACCACTTAGAAAGACCTTAACTGTTAAAGTATTGGTTTCGGTTCCCAAATGATATTTATCGGTGACCAAATACAAATACTCTAGCTTATCGATTGTAATTTTTCGTAGTTTGTTTTTCATCTTTCTAGTTGCATTTCTAAATGCTAGTAATCTTTAAGCCATTTTATGCAAATTCAATATGACGAATTCTAATTTTTAAATACTTAAAAATTTTCGATTGTTGTAAAGCGCTAGATATTACTCAATTCTATAGATCTCGACTTTATATTGTTTATCCTTAACTTTTACTGGTTTTTCAAGGTAATAAAGCTCGTTATTTGCGTTGATAATGTTGTTTATAAATTTATTTTTAAGCTTTGTTAATCCAACTTTGCCACGTGTTCGGACTTGGTAATAATACATGAAAAGCGGAACTGTTTTAATAACAAAAAGCGGACTGTTTTGTGCACCATCAACTTTATAGTCTTTGTCAACAATTGCTTTGTCAAAGAGGTAGGGTTTATAAAAAACAGTGTCGTCATACTCGAAACTTGCAACTTTATCGACAAAATTTTCTTCCTTGAGATTCGGAATTGAATCAAACTTTAGATAATCTGATTTTGCAAAATATTTGGTTTTGCCAATCGTGATATCATTGTTAAGAGAATCAATTTTAAAGTTAAATGCAAAATCATCATCATTGCGTTGTTTGCTCATAATCTTGTCACCTTTAATGACCGTGAGGTTGACAACAAAGGGATCTTTTTTGGTAGGATGTTCCATCATTCCTGTGTTTGATGTGAAAATGACAATTCCCAATACTGAGTCCTTAACGATATATCTCGTGTTGAAATGTTGACCAAATTCATCATCATCGAAGTCAAAAACAACTTCGTCGATTTTCGTCATTTTGAGCTGATCATTTTTAAATTTTGGAAATTCGGGAATGTCAGGATATTTGTCTTTTTCAACCTTGAAGTTCTTGCCACAAGAGTGAAGTATAAAAAGTACAGGAATTAATAATAAAATCTTTTTCAATTTGTGTTGTTTTAGTTAGAATTTCTAAGACAATAAGCGCGAAATGAATGTCATATAAATCGGTACAAATAATATGCAGATTATAAAGATGCTTTGTCTTTGATAATACCGACTAACATACAGTCCCAAAAGAATCATAAGTTGGTCATTATCTTTATAATTAATGTCGCCCGAGCTAAAATTAGCTTTGTATTCGGCTTTGTTTCCGTTACTGCTTTCGATGTTCCATTTGTTATTAAGGAGGTTGTTGTAACGCCAAATATAACGCTGATTATCAATGCGAATATTGGCTTTGTTACTCCAAATATTGAAATTAATATTCCCTAAAGGTCCTGAATCTTTGGTCTTTCTAAAAGTAATTGAGTTGTCAACGATGTTCTTTTTGTAGAAGACATATTCTTCACCGTTAATGTTTCCGATAACTTTTCCAGAAAAGAAATTTTCTTTTTTTAAACTTCCGATTTTTTGTCCTCCATCATATATTGAATAGTCACTTGACATATTTTTTTTCCAAGTTAGCTTCATAGTTTTTAATTTCGATTATAATTTTTTTAGTTTAGCAACAATAGCTTCAGTTTCTTTATCCTCAATGGCGTTGATATCTAATTTTTCATCCCAAAAATAGTAGCCTTTTTTATCCTTTGCAAAACATCCACAATCATCGCAAGTGCGGAAGCTGTGATAATCAAAGATTGTGTCTGCTTCCATATTTCGTTCTGTAAAGATTTTGTTTTTGTCTTTTGCGTAACAATTTCCCAAAACCTGAAAAGTCTTAACATCTGCATTGTCAACGGTCCAAAAATTACCACCATCCGCCATCGCATAATGCGTGTAGACATGGTTTTTGTCTTTATAGAATGAACTACCAAGATAGGAAAAAGTTGCAGAATCGATTACAGATTTTAACGCTTGACCATCAGCCATTTCTGTGATATATTTTTCTATGATAATGCCTTCTTCGGTACCTTCACTAGTTTTTAAACCCAAATCCCCATTTTTTGATTTATAAAGTCCAAAACTGGTTTTGGTCCATCCGAGATTCTTGTTGATGCTATCAAGTGATTTTTTATAAGCTTTTATATTTTCGATTCTTGCGGTTTCTTCTTTGTCAGGCTTCTCTTTTTTGTCAGGTAATTTGCAGCTTAACAATAATATGGCAATTGCAAAGAAGTATAATAAATTAAAACTTTTCATTTTATTTCTTTTTATAAAATTGATAGAATCTGTTCTCGGAGTAATAGAGTAGTGTATCTTGGTCAGTCTTTGGCGAGTTAAGTTCATCAAAATAGGTGAATGAATTGTAATATAAATTGGTTTTAAATTCTACTTCTTCATTTTTTAATTTCATTTTAAAGAAATAATTTCGACTTTGTGTGAAAATACCTTTGCTTTTTTCGAAAACGACTGGACGTCCTTCGACACCCGAAGATGGTGTAAATCCATCTGCGAGCGCGAACATTCGATGGTGATAACATCTGCGTCCATATCTGCAATGTTTTGGATAATATCATTAAACTCGGAATAGCACATATGTGTGTGAATCTGAGTAGAATCTTCAACACCACTTGCCGAAATTCGGAAACACTCGATTGCCCACTTCAAATATTGGTTCCAATCTTCTTTGCGAAGTGGTAATCCTTCTCTAATAGCAGGTTCGTCGATTTGAATAATTTTAATCCCTGCCTCTTCCAAATCCTGAACTTCATCACGAATTGCAAAGGCAATTTGCTTGCAAGTTTCGGATCTCGGTTGGTCATCACGTACAAATGACCATTGCAAAATAGTTACAGGACCTGTCAACATTCCTTTCACCCATTTTGAGGTTTGCGATTGCGCATATTTTGACCAATAAACCGTCATTGGCGTTGGTCGCGAAACATCACCAAAAATAATGGGAGGCTTCACACAACGGCTTCCGTAGCTTTGTACCCAAGCGTTTTTGGTAAACGTAAAACCATTTAGTTGTTCGCCAAAATACTCGACCATGTCATTTCTTTCGTATTCGCCATGGACAAGGACGTCGATGCCAATTTTTTCTTGCCATTCGATTGTACGTTTTGTTTCTTCTTTTAATAAAGTGTCATATTCCTGCTCGCTAATTTCTTTTTTCTTGAATTTCGAACGCCAATTTC
Organism: Soonwooa sp.; assembly: GCF_030151385.1. GTDB lineage: Bacteria > Bacteroidota > Bacteroidia > Flavobacteriales > Weeksellaceae > Soonwooa. The sequence goes on along the minus strand of NZ_JASLDS010000030.1, from coordinate 31,690 downwards.
TAACTTCTGTAGTTTGCGGAAACGATCCAATCGTAGTTGTGGGAAATAATGGAAGATTTAGAAGCTCTTGTTGCGCAACTTTACGAACGTCAAAATTGTTTTTCCTTTCAGCATCTTGTTTCGTGTAATTTCCGACACGATGTTTTACAGATTCGTCATGAATCAATCGAGAGCTACGTTTTAGTTCGGCTGCTTTTTTATTTTCATTAAATTCTAAAAGCAATTTTTCGTCATCACTTCCAATAGCCAAAGCTTTTAGGCTTGCAAGTTCTTTAACCTTTTGTTTGGCAAAAGCCATCCAATTTTTAATTTCAGGATTTAACTCGGTTTCAAAATCCAAATCGCATGGTGAATGCAATAACGAGCAAGATGGTGCTAAAAAGATTCTTTCGCCACCGATTTTTTGGACGGCTTTGTCAATCAATTTTAACGAAGCTTCATAATTATTTTTCCAAATATTTCGTCCATCGATAATTCCTAATGAAAGCTGAAGCGAATCTGGAATAACTTCCAAAACATCTTCCAACTGCTCGGGATTTCGTACAAGGTCAATATGCAAAATATCGATTGGTAGGGAAGTAGCCAACGAAAGATTATCTTTTAATCCGTCAAAATAAGTGGCGACAATCAATTTAAGTTTTGGGAATTTTTTGCGAAGTTCAGTATAAACCAATTGGAAAGCCGCTTTTGCCTTTTCTGATAAATCCAAAGCCAAGAAAGCTTCATCAAACTGAATGTATTCCGCGCCTTGCTCCTGAAGTTTGGATAAAATTTCTGTATAAACAGGAAGTAAATTTTGGACTAAATCCAATTTGTCAAAACCTTCTTCTTTTTCCTTACCCAACAAAAGATAAGATACCAATCCGATAATTACTGGTTTAGCGTTAATCCCAGCTTGTTTTGCACCAGCAAATTCATTTACGATTTTGTTAGAAAATAGTTGGAATTTTTGATTTTTATAAAATTCGGGAACAATGTAATGATAGTTAGTATCAAACCATTTTGTCATTTCCATTGCGGTGATGTCGAGGTCGTCTTTTTGGTAGCCACGCGCCATTGCAAAATAAAGATCCAGTTCTGTATTGGATTTGTTTAGCAATATTTGTTGGTAGCGTTTTGGGATTGCGCCAAGCGTCAAAGTCATGTCCAAAACCTGATCGTAATACGAAAAATCATTACACGGAATTAGGTCTATGCCTGCTTCCTGTTGGATTTTCCAATTGTCGTTGCATATTTTTCGACCAACATTAAGAAGTTCCTGAAGAATAATCTTGCCGGACCAATATTGTTCGCAAGCTTTTTTTAGTTCACGTTTGCTACCAATACGCGGATAGCCAAGGATGTGTGTTTGCATTGTATTTAACTTTAATTATTTATTTTTAAATTTTAAATAATGCTACACGAAGAGTCTATTGAATTGCAAAGCACAATCTGACATTCGATTTCTGTAAAGAAACCAAGAGAGATTGCATCTTAAAGGATCAAAAGCTTCTAATCGCGAAAGCATTGACATTGCAATAAAGGCAGGTCTCCTGGCTTGTAACCGTTTTATTTTCCTTCCCATTTCTTTGCCGAAACAGTGGATTTATTTAATAAAACGTTCGCATTACTTACAGTTGCGCGACAGCTCGTGATTTGCACACGATTCCCTATTAATTTACTTTACGTAAAACCAATATTGTTTAGATGCGGTTGATAAAATTGATCAATTTTATTAACAGTATTTAAGTCTTTGTAAAAATAGATAAACAGAATTTTAAATTGAATAAAATGTAATTTTTAAGCAAATAAAACTTTTATTATGTATTTTTAAAGTTTAATATACTTTATATTTGTTTAAAATTATTAACCAAAAGAATATTATTCTATGGATCAATTGGATGACAAGGATCTTAACATCTTACGATTGTTGCAAAATGATGCAAAACTCACCATAAAAGAGCTTGCTAAGGAAGTTAATCTTTCCGCTTCACCCGTTTTCGAAAGGGTAAAAAGATTGGAGCATGAGGGATTTATCAACCGATATGCGGCGGTTTTGGATGCCGAAAAACTCAATCGAGGTTTCACTGTTTTCTGCCAAGTAAAACTAAAAATCCATGACAAATCTGTTGGAAACGATTTTGTCAACGAAATACGAGAAATCAACGAAGTCGCCGAATGTTACAATATTTCTGGCGATTATGATTTCTTGCTAAAAGTCCAAGTCAGAGACATGAAGCATTACCAAGATTTTGTATTTAACAAGCTGGGTTCGGTGGATTCGATTGGCAGCACGCACAGCACTTTCGTGATGGCCGAAGTCAAAAACATCCACGGATTAATGATATAATTTTTCTGGTAAGTTGATTGAATCAAAAGCTTGTTTTTTAGGAGCTTTTTGACTATGTCGATTGCTTTTTAGGAGCAATTAATTTCGCCGAAAGCCTTTTTAGTTTTTTAGAAGCTTTTTCCCGCTATCCGCTATATCTTTTGTTGAATCGGGTTGCTGAGTGGAGCCGAAGTATCCGCATCAACAAAAGGATGCCGCTTCTATCGGGGCTAAAAAGAGATGATCAGAAAAGAATTTAATAAGGAATATTCAGCTTTTTCAGGATAAAACTCAAAAGCCAAGCTGGACCAACCAATAAGAATTGTAAATCTTTCAGAAAGCTTGGTTTTTTACCTTCAATTTTATGACCGTAGAATTGACCAATCCACGACAAAACGAAAACAGACAAAAACACGATCCACGATTTTGACAAAAAATGAATGTTCACTTGATAGCATAAATATTCCATAATCAACATCAAAACGACCATAAAAAGCATGATAACAGGTGATAATCTCAAGTAAAATAAACATACTAAAACCATAGCGACCATACTTACAACACTAACACAACCTAAATAATTTGAACAAATATGAGGTGATGGAATAATCGAAATAAAACCCAAAATACTCCAGAATATCAATGGCACACAAATCCAATGTATCGTTTTGTTGGTGTGGTTTTGGTGACTTTCACTATATTCTGCAAAGAGTTGGTCGATTTTTCTCATGTTGTTTAATTTTCGAAGTTTTAAAATTAATAAAAAAGTTCCCAAAACAAATTGTCATGAGAACTTTTAATTATTTTGATTGAAAAAAGGGATTCTGTAAATTTTACAAGTTTAGAAATTTTTCTAAAACGAGTCCATACTATCCCATTCCATATTTTCAGCTTTTACGTAAGCTAATTTTCCTTTCACTTTTATTTTATACCATCCATTTTCTAAACCTAAACAATTAAAAGTTTCAGGTAATTCACCTTCGGCATAATTAATTTTAGCAATGATGGGAGAAGAAGTATTTGGCTCTTTTCTGACATTTACAGCTCCAAAGTTCTTAGGAAAAACAATACCTTGACCTTTGCTTGCGCTATACAAAACAACCTTAAGCCCTTTTTTAGGCTCCCAAGCTTCATCTTGCACGGAAATGTGATATTGCGTTTTATTTTCTCCAATATATCGTCCAACCACCTCGCCATTTGTATCAACAACAACTTTTCCAGAAGTTTTTTGTCCGAAACTTAATATTGAAACAAAAGCAATAAGGGATATAAAAATTTTCTTCATTTTTTATGTTTTTAAATTTGATAAAATTGTGATAAATCTAATTGAATCACAAATTTAAAACAAATTCTTACCCTACGTCAATCCCGTTTTCTACGGAATCGTCAGGAGTCACAAAAGAAAGCTTTCCATCGGGTTTTGATGTCAACAATAACATTCCTTGAGATTCGATACCGCGGATTTTTCTTGGTGCTAAGTTTACCAAAACCATCACTTGTTTTCCAATTAATTCTTCTGGTGAAAAACTTTCTGCAATTCCTGAAACAACCGTTCTTACATCGATTCCTGTATCTACTTTGAACTTTAAAAGTTTGTCGGCTTTTTCTACTTTTTCAGCTTCCAAAATAGTTCCGATTCTTAAATCTATTTTACCGAAATCGTCAAAAGAAATCTCCTCTTTCATAGGTTTTGCGTTAGGATTTGTTTTTTTATTGTTTTGTTTTGTACTCTCTAATTTTTGGATTTGCGCTTCAATCACATCATCTTCAATTTTTGAGAAAAGAAGAGAAGCTTCATTGATTCTGTGTCCGCTTTCGATTAATATAGGTTTTGTTATCAACTCATTCCAATTTAACTTATCAATGTTAAACATTTTCAACAGTTTTTCAGAGCTAAAAGGCATAAAAGGTTCACACAATTGCGCTAAACCAACTGCAATTTGAGCGCCTACAAATAAAGATTGAGCTGCTTTTTCTGGATTATCTTTAATGGTTTTCCAAGGTTCTTCGGTTTGAAGATATTGATTCCCGAAACGAGCTAAATTCATTAACGCCGTCAATGCATTTCTAAACTCAAATTTTTCTAAAAATTCATGAATTTCTTTTGCAGATTTCGAAACTTCATTTAACTCAGGAGCGTTTACATCACCATTCGGAACAACACCATCGTAATATTTATGAATTAATACCGCAACTCTATTGATAAAGTTTCCGAAAATCCCCACCAATTCTGAATTGTTTTTGGTTTGGAAATCTTTCCAAGTAAAGTTGTTATCCTTAGTTTCTGGAGCCGAAGAAAGCAATGCATAACGCAAAACATCTTGCTGACCCGGGAATTCTTCAACATATTCATTTGCCCAAACTGCCCAATTTCTTGACGTTGAAATCTTATCGTTTTCAAGATTTAAAAATTCAAAAGCAGGAACGTTGGTTGGCATAATGTAATCGCCGTGAGCCTTCATCATTGCTGGGAAAATAATGCAATGGAATACAATATTATCCTTTCCGATAAAGTGAATTAAATCTGATTCTGGGTTTTGCCAATAATCTTTCCAATCTTTTCCGTTTTTCTCCGCCCATTGTTGCGTGAAAGAAATATATCCAATTGGTGCATCAAACCAAACGTAAAGTACCTTTCCATCAGCATCTGGAAGTGGAACAGGAACGCCCCAATTCAAATCTCTTGTCATGGCACGAGGTTTCAAACCATCATTTAACCAAGATTTTACTTGTCCATAAACATTGGGTTTCCAGTCGTTTTTATGACCTTCGATAATCCATTCATTTAGGAAGTTTTCATAGTCATTTAAAGGTAAATACCAGTTTTTTGTTGGTTTAAGAACGGGAACATTTCCACTCAACATTGATTTTGGATTAATCAATTCTGATGGCGAAAGTGTAGAACCACATTTCTCGCATTGGTCACCGTAAGCATTGTCGTTGCCACAATTTGGGCAAGTTCCAACGATGTAACGGTCTGCTAAAAATTCGTTTGCTTGTTCATCATAATATTGCTCTGAAACTTCTTCTGTAAACTTTCCGTTTTCGTACAAAGTTTTAAAGAAATCTTGACTAACTTCATAATGTTTTTTGTCCGTTGTTCTTGAATATTCATCAAAAGAAATCCCTAAATCTGAGAACGATTTTTTAATGATTTCATGGTATTTATCAACGATATCTTGAGGTGTAACACCTTCTTTTTTTGCACGAATCGTGATAGGAATTCCGTGTTCATCGGAACCACAAATAAAAGCAACATCGTTACCTAATCTTCTCTCGAATCTTGCGTAGACATCCGCAGGAATGTAAACTCCCGCCAAATGCCCTATATGAACGGGTCCGTTTGCATAAGGCAAAGCCGCCGTAATCAGTTTTTTGTTTGACATTTATTTAAAAATAATTTTAAGATGCAAAGATATGATTATTTAAAGAAAAATACTTTGTAAAACGAAGCCTATTATTGTGTTTTTGAAGATTTTATCTTTTGTTTTTTACCTCTCTTTAAGAGAATTGTAAAAAAAATAAACTGTCATATAAATGATTACCAATGGTATTTTAAATTGAGAAATGATATTTGAGAGTAATGATAGTTTTTTTGGAAAAAATAAAAGTCGGAAGATTGTCCTTCCGACTTAAATAAGAGATAACTTTAAGTTAAGTTGTTTGAATTAAAAAATATTACTATTGTTTAATTATTTTTGTAGTTTCTCCATTGACATTAAAATAATATACGCCTGATGGGAAAGAAGAAATATCAACTATGTTAGCCTTATCTTCTTTTATTTTTTTACCAGATATGTCATAAATTTTAATATCCACCTTCTCTTTTGTGTTTATTTTAACAATCCCATTCGTTGGGTTAGGATAAAGTTGTAATCGGTTGTGGTTAGTTTCGGAAACAGCTAGCATGTTACAAATAAGACTATAAACTACCTCTACAGAACCAAAACTTTCTTCCATTATTTTCCATTCCTGATTAGTGTCAGGACCTTTCATAGCGGATGCTCTCCCTAAAGATTTATCGACAACGGCATTCCAGGTATATACATCTGATTTTAATTCCAACCAATATCGTTTATTTGAGTCTAGGTTTAAAGCGCTATTAAATCCAATTTTATAATTGTAAAATTTATTTCCAAGAATTTCAGCAAAAAGAGTCTTCTCTAAAACTGTACCTGTAACACTTTTTATTATATTGCCTGGAAGTTCATTCTGCTCATCGTATAAATTGAAATTGAAATTATTTCCATCTTGTGCAACAATATTGATTCCGTAAAAAGTGAAAGCACTTTCTCCTACAGGAATATCAAAAGCAATAGATCTAGCATTGTTTAGTACAACGGGCATATCAATGCTTTGTGATTCAACCTTCATGTCAGAACAAGAGCCTGTAAACGTATCAGGGTTACTCCATATTTTCATAGTAAAATCACCAGCATTAAAGTAATATCCATCAACTTTAATATAATATGTCGATTGGCCATCTGCTTTGAAAGTTACCTGAGGCTGCTCTCCACAATATCCTGAATTTTTAGCAATTAAATTTTTAAATGAGCAATCTTTAGCAATAAATAAAGTCGAAGGTAATGAAGATCCACATAGAGAGATTGTGACAAAATCTCCGGCCTTCGCACCTGTTAATTTATAATAAACATCATTTCCTAATTCGTTACTTTCTGGATCTCCGCCACTATCAGTCGCGTAAGTGGTGCTACCATTAATTTCGTCACCTACATGTACTTCAATTGATTTATCGCATGTATCATTTATGGGTGTTAAATCTGGATTGAAACATTCGATTTTTTTTGTTCTAATATTTGAATCAGTTTCGCATGCTTCATTTTTGTGGATGTAATATCGAATAGTTTCATTTGCTTTAGCTGTCCAAATTACATTTCCAGTACCAGATGTATATACTTGTGAGGCATTTTCATTGGTTATAGTTATGAAATCTGAAGCTATAGATGTGGAAAATTTATATGTTTTCCCTTTAGTTGTATTGACGAAAGAATACTGGCTGGCTTTTGCGTCAGAGGTAATTATTTCTGGATTATATGAGCAAGCAGGAGTAAAGATGGATGATGGAAACTGGCCATTACTAGATGTTGTACAACCTGATCCAGTTTCTTGGATATCTAAAGTGTAATCTTCCGCTTGTCCATAGCCATGAGCAGAACATGCTATTCCTAATGCGAAATCCCAGTGTTTAACAATTCTTAATCGAGTTTTTCCCAGCTTAGCATCGTACGGTATTTGAATATAATTTATGTACTTAACACCATCTTCTCCATTAGATCCTTGAAAAGCAGTTCTATACATATATATTTCACCTTCATCGTCGTCTAAAACACCATTTTGATTCCAATCTATAAAAACACTTGCATTAGCAAAATCATTATTTGTATTTCCTTCTAAATAAATTGGATATACTGTTCCTCTAGTTACTTTTCCTACAATTGATGTAAAATCTTCATGTGCAGGAGAATTATTGACTACCGGATCTGATGAGTTGTCAATGTTACTAAAACGAACTCTTGTAATTGGTTCTACATCATATAGGATGTCAACTTTGCAATAAGGAAAAGGAAATGGTTCGGATTGTTTTGATGAAAGACTAAATGAATCAATTCCGATATAATATCCATTTTCAGCTGAAAATAATCCTGCATCTTGAACATAATGTATCATTGCAAAATTAACTGGCTTTTTGACAGGACCTACACCCGAAATGGTTAGCGAGATTTTTGTCCATACTTTAGGGTAGCCGTTAATATTTTGAAAAGGATTTATTTCATGTAGAAGATTCGTGAAAGACCCAAAATTAGTGCCATTAGTGGGAGGTGTGTAAGAATTACCAACACTCATCCGTACTTGCAGTCTGTCTGCCTTATCGGAATCGGCGGGTGTTCTAGTATAGAAACTAAGAACATCCCCATCTTTAACCATATAATTAGGAGTGATAAGCCAATTGCTTAATAAACCGATCATGTTGACACTTTGATGTGGTGACGCAATATATGATGTTGCATTACCTTCTTGTGAGGACATATAAGATACTTTCCCTTGCTCCCAAGTTCTCGTGCCTGCGCTCTCACTAACGTTTAGAATTTTCCAACCTTTTTCTGATAAGGTTGTAACATCGTCGAAATTTTCAGATACTACTGAATCTTGAGCTGTGATCGCAATTGAGAACAGGCTCAAGCTTAAAAAAGATAAAATTTTCTTCATAAAAAACTTATTATATAATTAAATTTGGAAATGCAAAATTACGTAAAAAATAACAAAACAGCAATTTTGATGTTTATTGTTTATTTTTTTGTGCTTTTTTATGTTTTTATAGTCTTTGTTTTTGGTTTTTTATTACCTTTGTTTTAAAGAGAAATTTTAGATAAGAATACCAATTACGTATTAGTTTATAATTATTTTTAAACAAAAAAATTATGAAGTTTAGAAACTTAATCAGTTTGTGTTTTGTTGTATTGTTTTCGCTTGGACTTTCTGCTCAGAAAGTCAAGTTTTCAAGTGATGTCGAGCGTCAGAAAATTGACGACTTGTTATTGACTTTTAATACTTCGGCAGCAAAAGCAGATTTCAAAACTTACTTTGATTGTTTTGCGAAAGAATCTACTTTTATTGGAACGGATGCTACTGAAGTTTGGAACAAGAAAGCTTTCATGGATTGGGCGAAACCTTTTTTTGAGGCTAAGAAAACTTGGGATTTCACATCTCTAAAACGAAATGTTTATTTTAGCAAAGATGGGAAGTATGCTTGGTTTGATGAGCTTCTTGATACACAAATGAAAATCTGTCGTGGCTCTGGTGTTTTAGAAAAGATAAATGGACAATGGAAAGTGAAACAATATGTACTGTCAATGACCATTCCAAATGATGTCGTTACTGAAGTTGTTAAAGTTAAATCTCCTATTGAAGATGGATTACTTAAATCTTTAAAATAGTATCGATTACAATGTTTATCTTAAAACTACTTTAAATTTGTTCTGATGCAATTTTCTTTATATAATAAAAAAATAAGCTGAGATAATTTAAGTTTATTTTTTATCATCGAAGTAAAAATTTTAAATAGAAAGTCGCTTTACAAAGGCGACTTTTTTTATTTCATTTTAATAAAATATAATTAATGTTAATTTTGATTGTTGACTTTCGAAAAAAGCTAAATTAGTTTTATAAAATTATTTTATGTACGACATCATCATTATCGGAAGTGGCGCTGGAGGCTCAACAATGGCTTACAAATTGGCGGACTCTGGAAAGAAAATTTTAGTTATCGAAAGAGGCGATTTTGTTCCCGTCGAAAAAGAAAACTGGGAATCCGAAGAAGTTTTTGTAAAGAATCGATACACCACAACCGAAACTTGGTTGGACGAACATAATAAAGAGTTTCGTCCAGGGATGCATTACAAGGTTGGTGGCAATACCAAATTTTATGGTGCTGCTTTGTTCCGATTGCGAGAAGATGATTTTAACGAAATCAAACATTATGGTGGTGTTTCTCCAGCGTGGCCAATTAAATATAATGATCTTCAAAAGTATTATCTAGAAGCGGAAAAGCTTTATTCTGTGCACGGTTGGCGCGGAAGTGATCCTACAGAGCCGCCAGAAGCTGAAGCTTATCCTTTGATGCCGTTACCTCACGAACCAAGAATTCAAGAGATTTTTGATGAGTTGACAAATTACGGTTTACATCCTTTTGAGTTGCCAATTGGGGTTAATTTTAATCCGCATTCTGCGGCAAATGCACCTTATACTTTGGATAGATTTGACGGATTTCCAGATGCGGCAGAGCGGAAAGCTGATGCGCATATTTGTGCTTTAAGCAAAGCTTTGCAATATCCAAATGTAGAATTGCTAACCAATGCAAAAGTGATTCAGTTGTTAACGGATGAAAATGGTGTTAAAGTTTCGGAAGTCGTGATTGAGCAAAATGGAGAACAGCAAAAACTACAAGCGGATTTATTTATTTTATCAGCTGGTGCCGTTAACTCTGCAGCTTTGCTTTTGAACAGTGCTAATGTTCACTTTACACGAGGTTTAGCAAATCGATCGGATCAGGTTGGGCGCAATTATATGTTTCACCAAAATACTGCTTTAATTGCACTTTACACAGAACCGAATCCAACTAAATTTGGAAAAACCTTTGGTATAAATGATTTCTATCGTGCGACAAAAGACTACGAATTTCCGCTTGGGCACATCCAAATGTTAGGAAAGTCCGACGAAAAGCAGATTGCTGCCGACAGTCCTGTGCCTGCTCCTGGATTTACATTCGAAATGATGGCACAACACGCAGTCGATTTTTGGTTAACCTCTGAGGATTTACCTGACGAAAATAATCGCGTTACTGTCGAAAACGGCAAAATAAAAATTACATACAAACCAAATAATCAAAAGGGACACGAACTTCTAAAAGACGAGCTAATAAAGGCTCTTAAAGCTTCTGGAAAGTTTGATAGCTTTTTGTTCAAAGGATTTTATTTTAGCAAAGGGATGAGCATTGCATCGCCAGCGCACCAAAACGGAACAACCAGAATGGGCACCGATCCGTTGACTTCTGTTGTCGATACCAATTGCAAAGCCCACGATTTGGATAATTTGTACATTGTTGATGGTGGATTTTTTGTGTCGAGTGGTGCGGTTAATCCTGCGCTGACGATTATCGCAATGGCACTTCGCGTTGGTGAGTATCTTAAAAATTCTGTTTTAAAGTGATTTCTGATAACCGATTCAAAATAGGGATTGTCTTTGCCTTGGCTTTTTTGACGGGACTTAACTTTGTTATGTTTCCTGCTTTATCGCCTGTGTTAATGAGTCCTACTTATTTTGGCTTAAAAGCGTCGGCATTTGGATTTCTATTTGCGCCCCAAGTTATTTTTATTGCTTTGGGTTGTTTGTTTGCGCCATTTTTAGCAAACAAATTTGGAGCAAAATTGATGTTGATTAGTGGACTCATTTTAATGCTATTGGTGACATTTGTTCTTGGCTTTCTAGGTTTTCGAGATTCGGTTTTTCAAAATTTCCCAAAGGACAGTTTGTACAAAATATTGCTGTGTTTGGTTGCATTAATGGGATTCGGGTTTGGTACAAGTGTTACCATTCTCAATCCATTGGCTGCAAGCTTTTTCCAAAATAACAAAGCGTCAGCAATTTTGATGTTGCAGTTTTTGGTCGGCTTGGGAACTTCTGTTGCGCCTTTCTTAATGTTTCTATTAAAAGACTTAAGCGATTGGTACTGGATTCCGAGTTGTATCGCTGTAGTAATGTTTGTTCTGATTTTCGCATTGGCTTTAACCAAAATTGAAGAAGGTGACTTTTTCAAACTACCAAACAGTATCCAGATTCCGCACAAGCTTTGGATGTTTATCATCATCATTATTATGTATGGTTTTTTGGAAGGTAGTTTTGGAAGTTTTGGCATTCCTATTTTAATAGGCAAAGGATTAACAAGTCAAGAAGCTTCATTGGGATTATCTTTATTTTGGGCGGGAATTGCACTTAACAGATTGTTGTTTGGCATTTTTGCACCTTTAAAAGATTTGTCCAAAATTTTTATTTTCTCACCTTTAGTAGTGGCGCTGGGCTTAGTATTATTTCTTTTAGTAAATGCCAATCTTGCAATTATAGTTAGTTTCTTTTTAATTGGATTCTTTATGGGAAGTATTTTTCCAGGATCCATTGGTTGGGCAACCGTCGAATTTCCGAATCTCGCTGTTTTGGTTTCTGGTGTTTTGATGGCGGCGAATCAAACAGGAACAGGAATTGTTACCAATCTTTTAGGCGTTTTTCAAAATGAAATTATTGGAAGTCCAATTATTTTTGGTCTGATCTTGGTTTGCGTTTTGATATTCATTTTAATATTTAAAATAAGTTTAAAATCAAAAATTAAAGAAGCTTTTTAGTTTCGAAAACGAGAATTATCGTTCTTATCACACATCAATGCAAAGGCTGATTTTTTTGCGGAAATTTGTCCTAACAAAAAGAAATTATTATGAAAACAACATTTTATAAAGCAGATAGCAGAGGTTTAGCAAATCATGGTTGGTTAAAAAGTAACCACACTTTTAGTTTTGCAAATTATTATAATCCAGAACGTATGAACTTTGGTGTTCTTCGTGTTATCAATGACGATTTCGTAGAAGGTGGAATGGGCTTTGGTCGTCATCCACACCGTGATATGGAGATTATCTCAATTCCATTGGAAGGTCGTTTAAAACATGGCGATAATATGGGAAATCTTGGTTTTATCGAAAAAGGTGACATCCAAGTAATGTCGGCTGGGACTGGTGTTATGCACTCCGAAGAGAATGGTAACGATACCGATCCAGTTAAGTTTTTACAAATATGGGTTATCCCTAACAAGCAAGATGTTACACCGCGTTACGACCAACAAAACTTCGAAGACAAGTTAGTTCCTAACCAATTTTTGCAAATTTTATCACCTAATGCTGATGACGAAGGCGTTTGGATTCACCAAGATGCTTGGTTCAATTGGGGAAGATTTACAGAAGATACTGTTGTTGATTACAAAATGCATAAAGAAGGAAATGGACTTTACGTTTTCGTTTTGGAAGGTGGCGCAACAGTTGGAGAACAAGTTTTGGAACGCAGAGACGCCATCGGTGTTTGGGAAACCAATAATGTCGATTTAAAAATTAATAAAGGTTCCGAAATTTTGTTAATGGAAGTTCCAATGCAGCTTCCGCAGTAGTTTTAAGAAATATTTAAGCCTTGTAATTTTAGAATTTTAGAGCTTGTTTTAATTTTATTGCTAAAATTTTCGTAGCTATTTTGAGATTATTTTTCTGCTTCGTATTTGAAGATTTAGCGGGCTAAATCAAAAATATGAAGTGGAAAATTGGCTTAAAAGAGAATTAGAATTTAGCAAAGAATGTTTCGAAGTGCGATTATAAAAAACTTCGCTAAAATTTTTAAACAGGCTCTAAGGCTTTTTTGCCGAAAAATTATTATTTTTGGCAGAATAAATTTATAATAGTAAAATAACAACATAACACAATGAGAGTACTTATCGTTGGAAACGGAGGTCGTGAATCTGCAATTGCACAAAAACTTAGTGAAGATCAACGTATTACACAAATGTATTTTGCGCATGGTAATGCTACAACAGAACAATTAGGAGAGAACATTTACGAAAAAGATATTAACAAACTTAAGCAGTTTGCTATCCAACATAAAGTAGACATGACAATTGTAGGGCCAGAGGCTCCTCTTGTTGAAGGTCTTGTTGATGAGTTCAAAAAAGCCGATTTGTGCGTATTTGGTCCATCAAAAAAAGCAGCTTCTTTGGAAGGTTCAAAAGCTTTTTCTAAAAAGTTCATGCAGACATATAACATCAAAACTGCAAGAGCCAAAATCTTTGATTCTTACACAGATGCTGTAGATTATGTTAAGGATGAAAAATATCCTTTGGTAATCAAAGCTAGCGGACTTGCTGGTGGCAAAGGGGTTGTAATTTGCGAAAATGAAGAAGAAGCAGAAGCAACTTTGCACGATTTTATGATCAAAAGAATCTTTGGTGATGCAGGAATCCAAGTTGTTGTAGAAGAGCATCTTAAAGGTTTCGAAGCTTCTATCATTGCATTTTCTAATGGCGAAAAATTATTCCCTTGCATCTCTGCAAAAGATTACAAAAAAGTAGGAAACGGAGACAAAGGTGCTAACACAGGCGGTATGGGATCTGTGGCGCCAAGTCCAGAATATACAGCTGAGCACGAAGCAGACTTCGAAAAAAATATCCTTGCACCAACTGTGGAAGGTCTTAAGAAGGAAGGTCTTAGCTTCAAAGGATTTATTTTCTTTGGGTTGATGGTGACCAAAAACGGAACTTATCTGTTAGAGTACAACATGAGATTGGGTGATCCAGAAACGCAAGTGTTGTTGCCTCTTTTGGAGAACAACCTATTGGACGTTATCCAAGATTGTATCGATGGCAAAAACATCGACCTAAAATTCAAAAACCAAAAAGCAGTTTGTCTAGTGATGTGTTCTGGTGGTTATCCTAAAAATTTCGAAACTGGTTTCGAAATCCGTGGTACCGAAAAAGTTAAACACAGCCAAGTGCTTTTCGCTGGTGCAAGATTGCAAGGCGACAAGGTGCTTTCGGATGGTGGACGTGTCCTTAACATCATCGCGACGGGTGACACTTACGACGAAGCTCGAAAGAAAGTATACGACGACGCTGTGCCAGTGGACTTCGACTACGGCTTCTACAGAGACGATATTGGCAAATTCTAAATACAGAATAAGAGATGTTGGGCAACCAATGTCTCTTTTTATTTGGAGCTAATCCCGCTTTCCATTACAATCTTTTTGGATGCCAAAGCTGCAAGCCATGTCATCCAAAAAGGATTTTCATTGCAATCGGGGCTAGTTTACAAAATACCGCTAAACTAAATTTTTAGTTTGATGAGCAATTGCAAATTAATTTTGAATATGACAAAGTTTAAGCTCTTAATTTTAAAAACGAAGTTTATTCTTTTGATCATAGTTTTAAAAATCTTAATTGCTTAATGTTAAAAATTAGCACCAAAGAAAAAAAAGTTTAGTTTACAAAAACCTAAAAATAAAATTATTTCAAAACAATTATAAAACCTATGCAAAACGGAATTATCATATTGGACTTCGGTTCGCAGTACAATCAACTTATTGGACGTCGTATTCGCGAGATGGAGGTTTATTCAGAAATCATCCCATTCAACACACCTTTAGAAGAAATCTTAGCCAAACAACCAAAAGGAATTATCCTTTCTGGAGGACCGAGTTCTGTTAACGCAGAAGACGCAAATCTAGTGGAGAAAGCTTTGTTCGAGCAAGGTATTCCAGTTTTTGGGATTTGTTACGGCATGCAGTTAACAGCGCATCTTTTAGGAGGTAAAGTTGACAAAGGTCAAAAAGGCGAATACGGAAAAGCAAATTTAGAAATCGTAAAAGAAAATGCCTTGCTTAATGGCGTTTCTCAAAATTCTGTTGTGTGGATGAGCCACTTCGACGAAGTTTCAGCTTTGCCAGAAGGTTTTGAACTTAACGCTAAATCTGGTGTTATCGCAGGAATTTCAAATCCTGAAAAAAATATTTACGGTGTACAATTCCATCCAGAAGTTTCGCACAGCGAAGAAGGAGGAAAGATGTTAGAGAATTTCGTTTTCGACATTTGTAAAGCCGACAAAAATTGGAAATTAACCAGTTATATTGACACGACCGTTGCTGCAATTAAAGAAAAAGTTGGTGACCAAAAAGTAATTCTTGGTTTATCAGGTGGTGTCGATTCTTCGGTTGCTGCGGTTTTAATTCAAAAAGCGATTGGCGATCAATTGACATGTATTTTTGTAGATACAGGACTTTTGAGAAAAGACGAAGCCAAAAAAGTAATGGAAAACTATGGCGAGCATTTTAACATGAACATCAAGTTGGTTGATGCTGCTGATCGTTTCCTTTCAAAATTAGCTGGTGTTGACGACCCAGAGCAAAAACGAAAAATCATCGGTAACGAGTTTATCGCCGTTTTCGATGAAGAGTCTCACAAAATAGAAGGTGCAAAATTCTTAGCACAAGGAACAATCTATCCTGACGTTATCGAATCGCAATCTGTAAAAGGACCATCTGCGGTTATCAAATCGCATCACAATGTTGGTGGTCTTCCAGAAGATATGGACTTCGAATTGTTGGAGCCACTTCGTGAGCTTTTCAAAGACGAAGTTAGAAAAGTAGGCGAGGAGCTTGGTATTCCGCATCATTTGGTGTACCGTCATCCTTTCCCAGGTCCAGGTTTAGGAATCCGAGTTTTGGGTGCCGTAGATGCTGAGAAAGTAAGAATCCTACAAGAAGCGGACGATATTTTTATTGAAGAACTTTACAAAAATGATCTTTACGAAAAAGTATCACAAGCTTTTGTTGTATTACTTCCTGTAAAATCTGTTGGTGTAATGGGCGACGAGAGAACTTACGAATACACGGCAGTTGTAAGATCAGCGAACACCATCGACTTTATGACGGCAACTTGGAGTCGACTTCCTTATGAGTTTTTAGATACAGTGTCTAGCCGAATTATCAACGAAGTGCGTGGGATCAACCGTGTGGCTTATGATATTTCAAGCAAACCACCTGCAACCATCGAATGGGAATAAAAAATATTAAATCCGACTCAGTTAACTGAGTCGGATTTTTGTTTTATGGATATTTGATAGCTGTTACTAGATCCACTGGATTATTCTTTCTTTTTATCCTTTCTTGATACTCTTTGGCATATTGATCGAGCTGAGAAATCGTATTTATTGTCCGATCTCCATCTAGTCCGATACTCCAAGTACCGGCTTTCATACTTCTGTATTCAGCATAAGGATTTTTATAGTCATTTATTTTTAGTTCATCGTATTTTTTTCGTGAAATGCTGATTGGTTTTTTTCCGAAATGGGTTTCGATAATGTTGGAAGTATCATAAGCTTTATCCAATTTTTTAACTTCAATCAGTTCATAGACAAAATTATCTTTACTGTCTTTAACTTCATAAATCAAACCAGGAAGTCCACGGAATTTGTAAGGTCCTTCCATCACTGGAATATCAGGGATAAACCAAGCTTCCCATTGACGTCCAATAAAATTGCTTGTCGCTTTTTGAAGTTTATAGCCGTTTTCCGTTTTAGTATCTTTTGCGATGCTCCAGATTATTGGATTTGATGATGGATAACTGTAATAATCTCTAAAAATAATATCATAATTGAGATAGTCATCTGTGTTTCGTTTGTGCTGGATTATTTGTTCTATAGGCAAATCGAAAGCCATTGTTGTACCTGGAGGTAAAATTTTATTGTTTTCAATCAAATCTTTTAAGATAAATTTTGATTGATCTTTTTCGATTTGCAAAACAAAATTGTCATTAGAATAATTGGTCGAAAGCGAATCTTCTTTGTACCTCAAATTATATGTGATTTGATAATCTTGCGAAAAGAAAAATTGAACAAAAAGACTTGAGGTAACAAGGATAATTTTTTTCATAGTTTTTATTTTAATTAAATATATAAAAAAACCGATTAACAAATGAATGTCAATCGGTTTTAATATTTTTAATAACAAATTCTTAAACAAAAGGCGTTTTCACAACTTTTGCAGGAATGTTTTTGTTTCTAACTTGGATGAAAATCTCTGTGCCAACTTTGTTGTGCGATTTGTCAACATAAGCAAGACCAATTCCGATTTTCTTCATTGGCGATTGCGTACCAGAAGTTACTTTTCCGATAACATTTCCTTCTGCGTCAACTACTGGATAATCGTGTCTTGGTACACCTTTGTCTGTTAGTTCGAAACCAACTAATTTTCTGCTAACACCTTCTTCTTTTTGTTTTGCAAAAATCTCTTTTGATACAAAATCTTTGTCAAATTTAGTAATCCAACCAAGACCTGCTTCTAGTGGAGAAGTTGTGTCGTCGATGTCGTTACCGTAAAGACAGAAACCTTTTTCTAGTCTCAAAGTATCTCTAGCAGCCAATCCACAAGGGATAATTCCGAATGCTTCACCAGCTTCGATAACAGCATTCCAAAGTGTTTCGGCATTATCATTTTTAAAATAAATTTCGAAACCTCCAGATCCTGTGTAACCTGTGTTAGAAATAATCACATCGCTAACGCCAGCAACTGTACCAACAGTAAAGTGATAATAAGGAATCTCCGAAAGATTAACCTCTGTCAATTTTTGTAAAGTTTCAACAGCTTTTGGACCTTGGATTGCTAACAAAGACATATCGTCAGAAGCGTTAGTCATCGTTGCACCAATCTCCGCATTGTATTTAGAAATATGATTCCAGTCTTTGTCGATGTTAGAAGCATTAACCACAACGAAGTACTTTTCGTCATTCATTTTGTAGATAATAAGGTCGTCAACAATACCACCAGTTTCGTTGGGAAGACAAGTATATTGTGCTTTTCCGTCTTCTAAAGTGTCAAGATTGTTGGTTGTAACCTTTTGTAAAAGTGCTTTTGCCTGAGGACCTTCCACAAAAAATTGTCCCATGTGTGACACATCAAAAAGTCCCACTTTTTCGCGCACTGCGAAATGTTCTTCTGTAACGCCAGAATATTGTACAGGCATATCAAATCCTGCGAACGGAACCATCTTTGCACCCAAGGCTACATGCTTGTCGTATAATGCTGTTTTTTTCATTTTTAAGTTCTAAAATTCGTGATAGGCAAAGCTAATGAATTGTATGCTGAAAATAAAGTTTTTCTAAGAGCCTGTTTAAAAATTTTACCGAAATATATATTTCTAAACTATTCAGATCTTCTTTGCTAAATTTTAATGCTCTTTTAGGCCAATTTTCTGTTTCTCATTTTTGATTTAGCCCGCTAAATCTTCAAATATGAAATAAAAAATTCATCTCAAAATAGCTATGAAAATTTTATCAATAAAATTTAAACGGGCTCTAAGATTTAAAAGTTGTTTACAGAAAGTTTCGCCAATTCTGATTTAGAATTAATTTTAAGTCGAATTAAAAAAATTAAATACTGCTTCGGATTCTGCTCAATGTTTCTGGAGAAATACCAAGATAAGTGGCAATCATTCCCAAAGGGGCACGAAGAATGATGTCTTTATTTTCTTCCATCAAATCTTCATACTTCTGTTTTGCCGTCATATATTGTAAAGAGGTCATTCGGTTCGACATTTGCGCCATTAGATTACCTAAAATATATCTGCTAAAATTAGCTGCGGGAAGCGATTCTTTACACAAGGCTTCTAAGTTTTGATAATCGCAATACAGCATCGTAGAGTTTTCTAAAGCTTCGATGTTAAAGCGCGTTGGTGTATTTTGAAAAAGCGTGTCAATGTTTGAAACAAGTTTTCCTTCAGAATAAAAATTGGTGGTAATGTCCTTTCCGTTTTCTAAATAAAATGAGCGTACCAAACCATCTTCGACAAAATAAATATTACGGTTATAACTGCCGTTTCTGCTTATAAGTTCTCCTTTTTTGACTTCAAGACTTTTGGTATGTTCTTGCATAAAGTCGATGATTTCTTTATCATTTGGGAAAAAAACTTTTATTGTGTCGAATAATTTCATTAATCTAATTTTAAAATTTGATGCATTTTTTTCGTTTAATTAAAACTAAACATTTCGTTTAAGTCCTATTAGAAAAACGATTGAAAGCCAATTCGGTTTTAAAAATACAGATTTTATTCAATTACAAAAAAAGGATTTTCCGAAAACTCGGAAAATCCTTATCAACAAACACAAAAATGAAATACTGAATTACTCAGTAATTCCATCTTTTTCTATAGATTTCTCTTCGGCTTTATTCTTTTTGAAGAGAAAATGAATTTTAATTTTAAAAGCAATCCAACCTAAAATAAAATAGGCAATCGCTTGGATTAATAAGTGCCAGAAGTATTTGTCTGTCAAATAATCGGAACCATGTTGGATTAGCATAATCTTAAGCGCTTCCAAATAAGGTGTCAACGGAATAATATCTGTTAATGCTCTTATCGCTGTTGGCATCGCATAAGTTGGCCAAGTAAATCCACTGATGATGAATGCTGGTGAAGCAATAACCATTAATATCTGTGTTGCCTTCAACGAATCTGGCAAAATAATACTGAACAACACGCCAAGATTGGTTGCTGCAAGGACAAAGAATCCTGTTATCCAAAGGAAATTCATCACGTTGTCTGGTGCTGGAACTTTGAAGTAAATACTCAATGCATAAAACATCAACACGTTAAAAAATGAGAAAACCCAAATCGGTAAACATTTAATCGCCATTACCAAAGCTGCATATTTTTCTTTTCCAGCAAAGTCTATTTTGAAGCTTTCTCTTTTAAATTCTTCTGCAAATGTTACCGCCATCGCTAACAAGATAACCTGCTGAAGAACAACCGCCATTAATGCTGGCCACATAAAAATAAGATAATTACTGGTCGTGTTAAATAACGTGATGTAATTAGCTTTGAAAGGCTCGAACTGCTTGCTTGCTTCACTCGCCGAAAGACCTTTTTTCTGCAAAGCCTTTATTTCGGCACCTGCCGCAAAAGTTCCCAAAGTTGTTTGGATGGCTTTGCTGGCAAAGTTGGCTGTCAAGACATTGGATGTATTGATAAATACATTGACTTCTGGATATTTTTTCTGAAGCATCATCGCCTCAAAACGATCCGGAATAATAACCACCGCTGCCGCTTCTTTTTTGATAACTTCATCCTTTAGGTCTACAGGTTCTTCTAGATAATTGAGAATCTTAAGAGACGAGTTATCGGACAACATATCCACAACTTGCTGTGATAAAGGCGTTTTGTCCTGATTAACAACAATAACTGGGATGTCTGTAACTTTTCCCTTTTGATATGTGAAACCCATCAAAAGCGCATAGACAAGTGGTGCCAAAAAGAAAACAGAGCGTAAAGTACTATTAGAAAGGAAGAGCTTGAACTCCCTTTTTATTAAAAACATTATTTGTTTCATGGCCTTGTTTTTATTGTAAAACAACACTTGAATTCACCAACAGCGAAGCAATTTTTGACTTGTCTGTTGGGATAACTTTTAGCTCATAGATGGCGTCTTGCGGATTGTAATCGGGGAAAGCTGTTGTAACATCGGCATATTTTGTTAATTGTTTGATGCCTACTATTTTTCCTGAAAACTCGTTATTACCGTAAGTTGTTTTCATCTGTACCGTCATGCCTTTTTGATATTTTGACATTTGACTTTCAGGAATGGTAAAACGGAAATATGTGGATTCTGGAACATAACCATTAAATAACGCAAATCCAGCCGTTGCCAATTCGCCTTTTTGTAAAGAAATGGTTTCGATTTCCATATCGTTGGTCGCAATAACATAGCGCTCAGAATAAGCGACATTGGCTTCTTGCAAAGCGCCCATTGCTTGGTTGGCTTGACCTTCTGCCATGTCGATTTTTTCGTAACGTGTGCCTCTTTCGACATCGTTTAGTTCTGCGTTAACAGCGTCTAGTTGTGCTTTGGCGCCTTGGTATTTTGCAAAAACTTCATCATAATTTTGTGGTGACATTAGGCTGTCACGGAACATATTTCTTGCTCTTGTATAAGATTTAGATGCAAAATCATATTGCTCTCTTAATCCTTTTTGTTTGGCTTTCAATTGACGCAATTGATCAGCAGTAGCACCGTTTTTTGCCATTTGTGCTTGTGCTTTTGCAGCTTCGGTTGCACCTTTTGCTTGTGCGATTTTTGCAGAAACTTCTGGCACGTCAAGTTTTGCCAAGGTATCACCAGCTTTCACGGTCTGTCCTTCTTCTACATAGATGTCAAGGATTCTGCCTGTTACTTTTGGTGAAAAAGAAATAACATCTTTTTTGGTTTTTCCTTCAAAGCCTTTTAGTGGTTTGTTATCGCTACATGCGACTAAAGTGAGAACGGATGTTATTGTAAATATTTTTGATAGCGTATTCATTTTTGTGTGTTGTTTAAAGTTTGTTGATGTCTAAATTGTGTGTAGCCTTCATCAGCTCAATAGCGCTGCGTCTTTGGTTGTAGATCGCTGTTTCATATTCCAATTCGGCGGTCTGCAAATCATTTTCCGCATCGATAAGATCGGAAGATTTTTTAGTTCCGTAGCGGAATTCTTTTTCGACATTTTCCAAAGCAATTTTTGCAATGCTTTTAGCCTTAGCTTTCAGCGTAATTTGCGCATCAGCAATATCATAATTGGTTTGGTTGTTTGCCAAATTCAATTTTAGTTTCTTTTGGGCATCTCGTTTTTTGTTTTCGAGAATTTCCTTATTTATTTTCGCGCCTTCAACAGCGACTTTACCTTCGTTACCATCAAAAACGTCCCACTTGAAGCCAACACCAGCTTGGAAGATTGGCAACACATTAAGATTGGATGGGCTAATGTCAAGTTTTGTATTTAAACCTTGAATTAAATCTTTAGAAGTAGAAATATGGTTGTTGTAAAGTCCAAAATAGGAGAGTGATGTCTGCGCTTGCACTTTTGGAACCCACCATTTTTTCTCCGCTTCAATTTTGTATTCAGAAGCTTTTATGCCGTGATCTAAAGCTTGGATTTCAGCTCTGTTATCAATACTTTCTTCGCTTACAGCGTAAGAAATCGGTTGCAATACAGGTTGTATTTTCGAAATACGATCGCGTTCAATTCCTGTAAGGACTTCTAGTTGGGTAATAAGAAGTTGTTTTTTACCTTCATATTCCACAATTTTAGAATCCAAAGTTGCTTGCGCTAACTCAATTTTTTTATGATCATAAGGTGTGATAAGTCCATAACCAAGCGCTTTGTCTGCGGTTTTCTTGTTGATGTCAAGACGTTTTTTACTTTCGTCCAAAACTTTTCTAGACTCGTCCAAAAGCGCGAATTGGTCATATGCCTGAGAAATGGCAGACACGATATCATCTTTTGTTTTATCCATTAATTTTTCCTCAGAAAGTCCTTTTTCACGATTCGCTTCTTTCAGATATTTTACTTTTCCACCAGAATAGAGTAATACGGAGGCTTCCGCTTTTGCCATTGCCGAAAGTCCAGAAATATTAAGACTATTGCCTCGTTCTGGAATGGTCAAGCCTGGGAAAATGTTTGGTATAGCAGGCAAACTCAAAGCTGGCGTGTCAAAATTCGCAAATGTATAAAGATAGCCTGCTTTCCCCGAAATATCGACTTTCGGTAAGAAAACATCTTTCAGCTTTTCATCGTCGAGATGCGTAATTTTATTATTGAGAACCTGCTCGGTAAGAGTGCCGTCACTAGCAAGTGCACTGTCAATCAGTTCTTGCAAAGTAGGCGCAGAAGTTTGTGAAAAAACAAGCGTGGGAAGCAAAAGCAGAATCCCCGCCCATGTCTTATTTCTGTTTTTCATTTTGTTTTGTTGTTTGTTGATGCCGCAAAGTTGAGACAATTTTCAAAGCACTCCTTTGACAAATGTCAAAAAGCAAAAACAACTACATAATCTTCTAGCATATAGCTTTTTGTAAAGTTAAAAATTTAAGCTTCAATTTTCAATTTATTTTTTCTGTTTTTAGAAATGAAAAGTAAGTGAAAGGATATATGTTTGTAGTTTGTTAAAGTGAAATTTTTGTTGTTCGGAATCGTATCATTATCAATTTAAGTATAATCAATCTCTTTTCAATTGAAATAGGTCTTGATCTTACTTTCCAATTTTTTCATCAATAATTTTTTTTAGGTTTTCGTATTCACTGTCAGTCATTGATTTTTTTGGAATGAAATACTCATAATTTCCTTTTAGACTAATGTAGTCAGCTTGCATTTTGGTGGCTTTTATTTCACTCCATTTTTCTTTTGTAATATTTTCATCAAGTATTATTGCAAACGCATTTTCATCAGCTATCAATTTATATGTGCTATGATTTTCAATAGAATCTAAATATTTTCTGATACTATTTTTCCACTTCAGAATATTGAAAACTCTTGCAGCTAAATTTAAAAACACAAGAATATCAATAAACACAAGAAAGTAAAAAAGTGGCCAATTTGCTGAATAAAATGTAAAGTTTGACCTTATTAAAATCAGGAAAACGCTTAGAATAATAAAGGCAATAGAAAAGCTTTTTGTCTGTGGTCCGAAAAAAATATTCCCATTATTATTTTTAAAATATATTTCTTCAAAGAATTTTCGATTAAAATTTAATTCGATTTCAAGTGGTAGTATTTCCATAAATGATATTAATATGAGAATTCTTGTAAAGTTAAAATTTAAGTCTTCATTGTTTCCATATTTAATAAAATTTCATTTAAATAATATTGAAACAAAAGTCATATACTTTCGCCGTTTTTGAAAACGATAGAAACTCTTTTTTAATTAATTTAGCAATACAAAAATCTAGCTTATGAACTGGAATAATCAAATCACAGAACTTTTACAAATCAAATATCCCTTTATACAAGCGCCAATGCTCGTTGTATCGACACCTGAAATGCTGGTTGCTGCTGGCGAAGCTGGATGTTTGGGAAGTTTGGCTTTGGGCGATTTGGATGCCGAAACTTGTCTTAAAAGCATTCATCAAGTTCAAAAAATGACCGATCGAAGTTTTGCTGCGAATATCTTTGTTCATCAACTTCCAAAAGTAACAGACGAGTTAAAATTACAGTATAATAAGACGAAATCATTTCTTGAAAGTTTTGCCAATGAACATCATTTAGAAGTTGTATTTCCAGATTTTGAATTGATTAAACTTCATCCTTATCAAGAACAAATTGATGCCATAATTGATGCAAAAGCTAAGGTTTTTAGTTTTACTTTTGGAAATATCGATGATGAAAGTGTGGAAAAGCTAAAATCGAAAAACATTAAAATAATTGGTACTTGCACCTCACTTCATGAAGCTGTGGAGTTAGAAAAAATCGATGTTGACCTCATTTGTGTTCAAGGGCTTGAAGCGGGTGGTCATCGTGGAAGTTTTGGTGATGAGAACATTCCGAAAATTGGTGGTTTATCTTTATTAAATAGTGTTTTTGAAAATGTTAAAAAACCAATTGTCTATGCTGGTGGACTTTCTAATTCACAAACTATTTTGGCTGCAAAAGCTTTGGGCGCGCAAGCTTTTCAGATTGGTACAATGTTGCTTTGTTCAAAAGAGAGTCAATTAAAAGAGGTTGAAAAACAAAAATTAAAATCAGCATCAGAAGAGGATATTATTTTAATAAAAAGCTTTTCTGGACGCTATGCGCGAGGTTTAAAAAATACTTTTACAGATTTTGTTGAAAATTCAGATTTTGTACTTCCTTATCCATATCAAAATAAATTAACCGCAGAATTGCGAAAAGTAGCGAAATCCCAATCTAATCCTAATTTTGTAAATATCTGGACAGGACAATCGATTGGACATTTTAGCGAAGAAAGCACTAAGGATATTCTTCAAAATTTGATTGTTTCAGTTGAGAAACTTTTAAAAGTATAATATTTAATACAATATCAAAATATGAATTTGGAAGAAATAAGAGATTATTGTTTGCTTAAAAAAGGTGTTGAAGAAAGCTTTCCTTTTGGCGCAGAGACTTTGGTTTTTAAAGTTGGAAATAAAATGTTTGCGCTGATGTCTTTGGACCGACAACCAACGAGTGTTAATCTAAAAGCTGATCCCGATTGGAGTTTGGAACTTCGTGAGGAATATGTGCAAATTGTACCTGGTTATCACATGAACAAAGTGCATTGGAATACAGTGAATGTCGATGGTTTGAAACCCGATCTCATCAAAAAACTAATCGATCATTCTTATGATTTGATTTTTGCCTCATTAACTAAAAAAGTGCGCGAAGAAATTTTACTTTAAAAACCTTTGAAAGGTTCGTAAAAGCCATCTTGTCCCAGTAAAAAATTAAGCCCAAGTGCAAAACCTTGGAAGTCTTTACTTTTTTCATAACCAAAACTGTAACCCAAGTCCAAATGCAGAAAATTGAAAATATTAATGCCAAGGCTGGGTTTTAGATTTTTGGAACTTACAGATACTTGATACATAAAAGCTGATTCTTTGCCTAGAACTTGGTTAAAATGAACTTCTGGAACAACGCCAAATTTATGATTGACAGAAGTGAGATAAGTCCCAGCACCAACATTAATCGCTGGTTTTCGTGAGTCCGAAATTCGGTAATCGGCGCCTACAAACCCAGCATTTTTGCCCATATAATTGTAACCAACATTAAGGGCAAAACCTTGAGCTTTGCAAAAGTTTCCCACAAAAACTAAAATTAAAATAACAAGGTAATTATTGATTTTCATGTTTTTTTGTTACAAAGAAAAACAATTGAAATTAAATGACTTATGTGAAGATTTAAAACTGAAATTCCTCTGTCAGTTTTTTATCCAAATCCAGCTTTTCGATTAACTTTTCTAAACCTTCGAATTTAATTTCGTCGTGCAAAAAGTCACGGAATTTAACCGTAATTATTTTGTCATAAATATCTTGATCGAAATCGAGAATGTAAACTTCGGTACTTAGCTTATCTCCGTTAACAGTAGGATTGGTGCCAATACTCAACATACCTTTGTGGAATTGTCCATCAACATAGACTTCAACAATATAAGCACCTTTCTTAGGAAGAAGTTTTCCCTCGGCAACTTCAATATTTGCGGTAGGATAACCAATGGTTCTGCCAATTTTTTTTCCATGAACAACTTTGCCAGATAACATATAAGGATAACCAAGCATTTCGTTAGCTTCTTTAATGCTAGCTTCCGCTAAAGCCGTTCTTATTTTGGTTGAACTAATATGTTGGTGATGAAAATCGACTGGTCCCAATTGCTCCACTTCAAAACCTAATTCGGTGGAGAGTTTTTTTAATAAATCAAAATTTCCGCTTTTGTTTTTGCCAAACGTATGATCGTAACCAATGATTAAGTGTTTGACATTTAGTTTTTTAATTAAAATTTCTCGACAGAAATCTTCGCCAGTTAAATTTCGGAAATCTTCATCAAAGGTTTTTAAAAACAAATTTTGGATACCTGCTTTATTTAGAAGTTCAATTTTTTCATCCAAAGTATTTAACAATAAAACTTCATCTTGTGGATTAATCACTTTGCGTGGATGAGGCCAAAAAGTGAGAATGCCAGATTCCAAATTCTTTTCGGAAGCAATTTTATTAAGCTTTTCGATGATCGAAAAATGACCACGATGCACACCATCGAACATTCCCAACGATAGTGCTAGAGGTGTATTACTATTATAATGATCTAAATCTTGGTTGATTTTCAAAACTAAATAATTTTGGATAAGACTTTTAATAAAAACTTCGAGGAAGTTAATTTTTTGGACTTTCAAAAATAGAATTTTAAGCAGTCAATCTTATTTTTTGCAAATATGATAAAAATCTTTATTTGTGACAATGCAGATTTACAAACTTTTATTATCTTTGTGCGCAAGAAAAAATTTAGTAATGGCAAACCAAATTAAAGGAAAGATTTCACAAATTATTGGACCAGTTATCGACGTGGTTTTTAATGATGTTGAAGAATTACCAAGAATATATGACGCTCTAGAAGTTGTTAAAACTGATGGGCCTAACCTAGTACTCGAAGTTGAGCAACACGTTGGAGAAGATACAGTAAGATGTATCGCAATGGATGCTACTGACGGTCTACAAAGAGGACAAGATGTTGTAGGTACAGGAAAACAAATCACAATGCCAGTTGGTGAGGCTATTAACGGTAGAGTATTCAACGTTGTTGGTGATGCTATCGATGGTCTTTCTAATCTTTCTAAAGATGGTGGATTGCCAATTCACAGAGAAGCTCCGAAGTTTGATCAATTATCAACTTCATCAGAAGTTTTATTTACAGGTATCAAAGTAATCGACCTTATCGAGCCTTATGCAAAAGGTGGTAAAATTGGATTATTCGGTGGTGCTGGTGTAGGTAAAACGGTATTGATTCAGGAATTAATTAACAATATCGCTAAAGGGCACGGTGGTCTTTCTGTATTCGCAGGAGTAGGAGAAAGAACAAGAGAAGGTAATGACCTTGTACGTGAGATGCTAGAGTCTGGTATTATTAAATATGGTGACGATTTCATGCATTCTATGGAAAATGGAGGATGGGATTTGTCAAAAGTAGATACAGAATTAATGAAAGATTCTAAAGCTGCTTTCGTATTCGGACAGATGAACGAGCCACCAGGAGCAAGAGCTAGAGTAGCACTTTCTGGTCTTACATTAGCAGAATATTATAGAGATGGTGGAGAAACTGGACAAGGTAGAGATGTACTTTTCTTCGTAGATAATATCTTCCGTTTTACACAGGCTGGTTCTGAGGTGTCTGCACTTCTTGGTCGTATGCCATCTGCGGTAGGTTACCAACCAACGCTAGCATCTGAAATGGGTGCGATGCAGGAAAGAATTACATCAACTAAAAACGGATCTATTACATCTGTACAGGCGGTTTACGTACCTGCGGATGACTTAACTGACCCGGCGCCGGCTACAACTTTCGCGCACTTAGATGCAACAACGGTACTAGATAGAAAGATTGCTTCATTAGGTATCTATCCAGCGGTAGACCCATTGGCTTCTACTTCTAGAATCTTGGCTCCAGAAATTATTGGTGAAGAGCACTACAACTGTGCACAAAGAGTAAAAGAAATCTTACAAAGATATAAAGCATTACAAGATATCATCGCGATTCTTGGTATGGAAGAACTTTCTGAAGAAGATAAATTGTCAGTATACCGTGCTAGAAAAGTGCAAAGATTCTTGTCTCAGCCTTTCCACGTTGCAGAGCAGTTTACAGGTATCCCAGGTGTATTAGTTGATATCAAAAATACAATCAAAGGATTTAACATGATCATCGATGGTGAGTTAGACCATATTCCAGAAGCGGCTTTCAACCTAAAAGGTTCTATCGAAGAAGCTATCGAAGCTGGTGAAAAAATGTTAGCTGAAAATTAATAATATTGCGGATTGCTGATAGCCAATAACTATTAGCTAGTTGCTAAAAGCGATAAATAATGACAATTAAAATTATAACTCCAGAATATGTAGTATTTGAAGGTCAAGTTGACTCGATCTTGCTACCAGGTAAACAAGGTGAGTTTCAGATTTTCAAAAACCACGCGGCTATTGTTTCGGCTTTAGTTAATGGTCAAGTAAAAATCTACACTGATAATGTTCCAGAAAAATATTCTAAATATTTCACGAAGGAGAACGAAGCAAGACCTGCATACTCGTTCGCGATTAAAAGTGGTGTTATTGAATTCAATAACGATAAAGGAATTATCTTAGCAGAATAAGATTAATTTTTACAGATATTAAAAAAGCTTTCCAAGAAATTGGAAAGCTTTTTTTGTGTTGAGTCCTTTTATAGAGAATTGACTTTGGATAAAATTAACAATAATATAGAGTTCTCTTACTTTTAATCTTTAGCAAAAGCTTGTTACTTGAGAATAATTAATTGTCTAACTTTTTTAGTTTGATTTGATTTTTATTTTAGAAAAGACTTAAAATTTCACATTAAATCTCAATCTACTTTGTAATTCCCTTGTCAAATAACTGAAAAAAACACTAAATTTGTACTTTAATTTTTTATATCATTATGCTTAAAATTACGCTTCCTGATGGCAGCATCAGAGAATTTGAAGGAGCAGTATCTCCACTTCAAGTTGCACAAAGTATCAGTGATGGGTTAGCTAGAAATACCATCTCTGCGGTCGTTAACGGCAAACAGACAGAAGTCGACACGCCTATAACCGAGGATTCTACCGTGCAATTGTTGACGTGGAATGATGATATGGGAAAAAAAGCTTTTTGGCATTCATCAGCACACCTTTTGGCACAAGCAATTATGGAATATTATCCAGATGCAAAGTTGACAATTGGTCCTGCGATTGCTAACGGATTCTATTATGATGTAGATTTCGGTGATCATCCACTTTCTGAAAAGGATTTCGAAAGACTTGAAAAAAAGATTTTAGAAAACGCTAAAAAGAATTCGACTTTTAACTTAAGAGAAGTTTCAAAAGCAGATGCGCTTAAAGAATATGCGGACAATCCTTTCAAAACTGAATTGATTGAAAACTTAGAAGACGGCGAAATCACTTTTGTAACACACGATAACTTTACAGACCTTTGTCGTGGTGGACATATCCCGTCAACTGGGATTGTAAAAGCTGTTAAAATTCTTAATGCTGCTGGTGCATACTGGAGAGGCGATGAGAAGAACAAGCAGTTGACAAGAGTTTATGGTATTTCGTTTCCGAAGCAAAAAGAACTTACAGAATACCTTGAAAGATTAGAAGAAGCAAAACGTCGTGACCACAGAAAATTAGGTAAAGAGATGGGGATTTTCACATTCTCAGAAAAAGTAGGAGCAGGTCTTCCACTTTGGTTACCAAAAGGTGCGATGCTTAGAAAGAAATTAGAATATTTCTTATCTGTTGCTCAAAAGAAACAAGGTTACGAATTTGTAATTTCGCCACATATTGGACACAAAGATTTATATGTAACTTCTGGACATTACGAAAAATACGGTGCAGACAGTTTCCAGCCAATCAAAACGCCAAACGAAGGCGAAGAGTTTTTATTAAAACCAATGAACTGCCCTCATCACTGTGAGATTTACAAAGCGCAACAATGGTCTTATAGAGATCTTCCAAAGCGTTATGCAGAGTTCGGTACGGTATATCGTTATGAGCAATCTGGCGAGCTTCACGGTTTGACAAGAGTGCGTGGATTTACTCAAGATGATGCGCATTTATTCTGTATGCCAGACCAATTGAATGAGGAATTCGAGAAAGTAATCGATTTGGTGTTGTATGTTTTCGGTTCTTTAGGATTTGAAGATTTCACAGCTCAGATTTCATTAAGAGATCCAGAGAACAAGCAAAAGTATATCGGTAGCGATGAGAATTGGGACAAAGCAGAAAGCGCAATTATCAATGCAGCAAAAGCTAAAGGTCTTAAAACTGTAACCGAATATGGTGAAGCGGCTTTCTATGGTCCTAAGCTTGACTTTATGGTGAAAGATGCTTTAGGTAGAAGCTGGCAGTTGGGTACAATCCAAGTGGATTATAACTTGCCAGAAAGATTCGATCTTTGGTATACAGGTAGCGATAACGAAAAGCACAGACCAGTGATGATCCACAGAGCGCCATTTGGTTCTATGGAGCGTTTTATCGCGATTTTGTTGGAAAATACAGCTGGAGATTTCCCATTGTGGTTGGCGCCAGATCAATTTATCATTCTTCCAATTAGTGAAAAATATGTAGACTATGCTAAAAAAGTTTCACAATTGTTAGAAAATCACGATATTAGCGGTCTAATTGACGAAAGAAACGAAAAGACTGGTAAAAAGATTCGTGATGCTGAATTAAACAAGATTCCATTCATGTTAGTCGTTGGTGAAAACGAAGCAGGAAACAACACAGTTTCAGTTAGAAGAAGAGGCGAGGGTGACCTTGGCGAAATGAAGATTGACGATTTTATCAGTTATTTTAAAACTGAAAGCCAAAAAGGTATTAAATCTTTTGATTAATTTTTAAATTTCAAAAGATTAAAAATAAATAATATTAACTTAAAATTTTAAGACAATAGCACTAAGAAGAAACAACAGTAGAGGCCCGATGCGTCGTCCAGTACAGGAGGACTTGCATCAGATTAATGGTAAAATCCGCGCAAAAGAAGTTCGTCTAGTTGGCGATAACGTAGAGCCGGGTGTATATCCTTTAGCTAAAGCCCAACAGATTGCTGATGATCAAGAATTAGATCTTGTAGTAATCTCAGACAAGTCAGAACCTTATATTGCAAGAGTTCTGGAGTATAAAAAATTCCTTTACGAACAAAAGAAAAAACAAAAAGAACTTAAAGCTAAGCAAGTTAAAGTTGTTGTTAAAGAAATTCGTTTTGGTCCTCAAACCGATGAGCACGATTACGAATTCAAGA